>NZ_JANUFB010000003.1:0-555145 GCF_024809055.1 Citrobacter sp. JUb117 | reverse complement strand
CTGACCCCATGCCGAACTCAGAAGTGAAACGCCGTAGCGCCGATGGTAGTGTGGGGTCTCCCCATGCGAGAGTAGGGAACTGCCAGGCATCAAATTTAGTGTGCTGATATGGCTCAGTTGGTAGAGCGCACCCTTGGTAAGGGTGAGGTCCCCAGTTCGACTCTGGGTATCAGCACCAGTTTTTAGGTTAATGTTCGGCACGTAGAAAAGAATTTGTCTGGCGGCTGTAGCGCGGTGGTCCCACCTGACTCCATGCCGAACTCAGAAGTGAAACGCCGTAGCGCCGATGGTAGTGTGGGGTCTCCCCATGCGAGAGTAGGGAACTGCCAGACATCAAATAAGTGAAAAGGCCATCCGAAAGGATGGCCTTTTTGCGTTATGTGTACTCAGAAAAGGCCAGATGACGGTGTCAACGCCCTATCCGACCTTTAGGATTGGTACCATTATTGGTCTGATAAATGTAGTGCCGTTATATGCAAGTGGATGATAATATTAATGTATTACCTGCGATAAAAACGCTCGCGTACGTTCAGAACGTGGATTGGCAAAAAACTCATCCGGGGGTGCCTGTTCCACTATTTCACCTAGATCCATAAAAATCACTCTGTCGGCTACCGTGCGTGCAAAGCCCATTTCATGGGTGACACACAACATCGTCATTCCTGATTGCGCCAGGCCAATCATAGTATCCAGTACTTCTTTCACCATTTCAGGATCCAGCGCCGAGGTGGGTTCGTCAAACAACATAATTTTGGGTTTCATACACAGCGAGCGCGCAATAGCCACACGCTGCTGCTGTCCTCCGGAGATTTGTCCCGGGAATTTATGCGCATGTTCCGCAATACGAACCCGTTCAAGATAGTGCATGGCCAGAACCTCAGCCTCTTTCTTTGGCATCTTGTGGACCCAAATAGGGGCCAATGTGCAGTTTTGCAAGACCGTCAAATGCGGAAAGAGATTAAAGTGCTGAAAGACCATACCGACTTCTTGCCTGACACGCTCAATATTGCGGATGTCTTCGTTGAGTTCAATCCCATCCACCACAATGCGTCCTTGCTGATGCTCTTCCAGATGATTAATACAGCGGATGGTTGTCGATTTACCAGAGCCAGAAGGCCCACATAATACGATGCGCTCCCCCTGTTTTACCTTCAGGTTAATATTCTTAAGAACATGAAACTGCCCATACCACTTGTTGACGTTTTCCAGCGTAATCATCGCGTCGGTAGACGGCATTAATAATTGGCTCATAAATTCCTCAGTGCGGTGTACGCCCGGTGTTAAAACGTTTTTCCAGATGCTGGCTGTAACGAGACATGCTGAAACAGAAAATCCAGTAAATCAGTGCGGCAAAAACGTAGCCTTCTGTCGACATCCCCAGCCAGGCGGGATCGACGGTTGCTTGTTGTACGCTACTAAAAAGATCAAACAGACCTATGATGATGACCAGGCTGGTATCTTTGAACAGCGCGATAATCGTGTTGACCAGGCCGGGAATAACCAACTTAAGCGCTTGGGGAAGAATAACCAGTCCCTGCGTCTTCCAGTATCCTAGTGCCAGTGACTCGGCGGCTTCATACTGCCCCTTTGGTAAGGCTTGTAATCCTCCGCGCACCACCTCCGCGACATAGGCAGACTGGAAAAGGATCACCCCAACCAGCGCGCGAATTAGTTTGTCGATGCTGGTACCTTCCGACATAAACAATGGCAGCATCACTGAGGACATAAACAGCACGGTGATCAACGGTACTCCACGCCAGAACTCAATGAAAATAACGGATAAAATCCGCACGACGGGCATATGAGAACGACGACCTAATGCCAGTAAAATTCCCCATGGAAGTGCACCGGCAATACCGACGGAGGCGATAATCAAGGTTAGCGTTAATCCTCCCCACTGCCGGGTTTCGACACGTTCGAGACCGAAAAAACCACCGTACATCAGCCACCAGACCACAATGGGGTAAACCACTGCCCAGACGGCGATATAGCGACCACGGTGGGACATGGCTTTCCAGAACATCGGGGCGATAGAAAGCAGACCGATAACCAGGGCCAGATTTACTCGCCAACGTTGATCGTGTGGATAGAGTCCATACATAAATTGGCCAAAGCGTTCATGGATGAACACCCAGCAGGCTCCTGCTTTCGTACAATCTGCCCGGGTAGATCCTACCCAGTTCGCCTGTAGAAATGCCCAGTTCAATAGAGGGGGAATAAACGCCCACATTAACCACACGCACAACAGCGTGAGCAGGCTATTTGACCAACTAGAGAACAGGTTCTTGCGTACCCACAAAATAACGCGTCCTGCGTGATTACTGTTCTGGCGCGTGGGGTGAGACAGCAGTGCTTTTGTCATCATGGCTCCTTAGCGCTCAATCAGTGCGATCCGACGGTTATAAATATTCATCAACAGAGAAATGCTCAGGCTGATGATCAGATACACCGACATGGTAATGGCAATGGTTTCAATGGCCTGTCCTGTTTGGTTAAGTACGGTCCCAGCAAACAGTGAAACCATATCCGGGTAGCCGATGGCTGCAGCCAGGGAGGAGTTTTTTACGATATTCAGGTACTGGCTGGTCAGCGGGGGAATGATGACGCGCAGCGCCTGCGGGATAATAACCTGGCGAAGGGTTACCGGATTTGGCAGCCCCAGTGAGCGTGCTGCCTCGTGCTGACCATAAGGCACGGCCTGAATACCTGCGCGAATAATTTCTGCAATAAATGCGGAGGTATACACCGAAAGTGCCAGCGTCAGCGCAGCCAGTTCTGGTATAAGCACCATGCCGCCACGGAAGTTAAAGCCGCGTAGTTCAGGCACATCCCAGTGTAGCGCTGCGCCAAAAATCCACTGTGAAAGCATCGGTAAAAAAGCGAACAGCGCCAGGGCCGTAGGCCAGGTCCGTCGTAACTGACCTGTTTTAGTCTGATGCATTTTATTAAAGCGAAATAACCCAATGGAGATGATGGCAGCAATCAGGGCGGCAGCGCAAAAGGCAACAAGACCCTCTGCCATTTGTGGTGCCGGAATATAGAGCCCGCGGTTGCTCAGGAATGCGATATCCAATGCGTTAACAGCCTGGCGTGGGCCAGGTAAATTACGTAACACAGCAAAATACCAGAAGAAGATTTGCAGCAGCGGGGGAATATTGCGGAACGTTTCGATATAAATCGTTGAGAGCTTGCGCAGTAACCAGTTATCCGACAACCGCGCCAGTCCGAGAAAAAAACCGAGAAATGACGCGAAAACAATGCACAGCGCGGAGACTAACAGTGTATTAAGCAGACCGACCAGAAAGACGCGGCCATAGGTATCGCCCTGCTCGTAATCAATCAGATGCTGAACAATGCCAAATCCGGCACTGCGATCGAGAAAAGAAAACCCCGAGGTAATACCGCGGCTGCTCAGGTTATTAATCGTGTTATGAATGAGGTAGACCGCAATGCTGACGACCGCAATGACGGCGAGTATTTGAAATAACCAGGCGCGGACCGCAGGGTTAGAAAAGGAGAATGATCCTTTTACGCTTGAGCGGCGATGGGGCATAAGAAAACCTCGGTAACTGTGACTCTGGGCTGAGCGCCGCAGCTGCGGCGCCCGTTACATCGCTACGGATTAACGCACCGGCGGTGCGTATTGGATGCCGCCGTTATTCCAGAGGTTGTTCTGTCCGCGTTTGATCTTCAGCGGGCTTTCCGATCCCACGTTACGTTCAAAGATCTCCGCGTAATTTCCTACCTGCTTAATAATATGGTAAGCCCATTTGTTATCGAGCTTCAGATCTTTGCCGTAGTCACCTTCTTTGCCTAGCAGGTGAGCCATATCCGGTGTTGCCGGGTTAGCTGCTTTTTCATCAACGTTTTTCGAGTTAACACCCATCTCTTCAGCGTTCAGCATAGCGAACAGGGTCCAGCGAACAATGGAAAACCACTCGTCATCTCCACGGCGGACGACAGGTCCCAGCGGCTCTTTGGAGATAACTTCAGGCAGGACGATCCATTCTGCAGGATTGCTTAGCTTGATTCGCAGGGCATACAGCTGAGACTGGTCGGAGGCAAGCGTATCGCAGCGACCAGATTCCAGTGCCTTGGCGGATTCGTCCGATCGGTCAAAGGTGACGGGGGTGTACTTCATGTTGTTGGCCTTAAAGTAATCGGCCACGTTCAGTTCGGTATCTGTACCTGCCTGAATACACACCGTTGCGCCATCCAGTTCTTTAGCGCTCTTCAGACCAGCTTTATTGTGGGTGAGAAAACCAATGCCATCGTAATACGTTACACCAGTAAAGGACATGCCCATACCAGCATCACGAGAAGAGGTCCAGGTGGTGTTACGTGAGAGAAGATCGACTTCGCCGGACTGTAACGCTGTGAAGCGTTCTTTGGCGGTGAGTGGGGTATATTTTACTTTTGTATCATCACCGAATACGGCAGAGGCAACACCGCGGCAAACATCGACATCAATACCCGAAAATTTACCGTTCGCATCGGCGTAAGAAAAACCAGGCAAACCATCACTGATACCACATTGTACAAATCCTTTTTTCTTTACGGCATCAAGCGTTGCGCCGGCATGTGCCTGATTTGCGATCGCAAGCATCACGCCGGCCGCAGCCAGGCTGGCTATTATCATCTTTTTCATAGAGCATCCTGTGTGGAGGAATTATTGTTATGGAGACGTTTTGAAAACGTCTTTTACCTGTCTGTGGCTTTGGCCATACTCTTCTAAGCAAAGGTAGTGCCAGTTTTTTGCGACCGAATATTCGACGCAATATGCAGAGTGTAGACAGGAAAAAATAAATGCAGCGCCCTGAAGTGGTGCAAAATTGAAACGTAAGCCACATTTCGGCGCAAAAAATTTAAAATTCAGACAGGACGCAGGATAACGATTTCGGGCGGTAATATTGATGACGTGAGAATAACGATAGGAGGACATGTTGTTACGAAAAATACAAAAAATGCTAATTTCACATCGCGGATATGTGAGTGGAATCTATAATAATCTTATTCTATGATTGATGTCTTACACCAACCTTTTGTCTTATATGATAATTATCATTCTGATTAAAAGCGCGGCAGGTACCGCGCTTTTAAGAGGATTCATTTGGTTAGGGCAACGATCCCAAGTGTTAGGCCGGCAATGGCAGCTGCACCACCGGCGATTGCACCTGCTGTTTCCCAGTTATCCTGTGTGGTGCCTTTCATACAGGTATTGGTATGAACCAGGCGGCCCTGATCGTCATAGACAGGTACGCAAGGAGAATCGTGTGCACAGCCTGCCAGTAATGCTGTCAGCAATGCAACGGAAATTAATCTTTTCATGGTGTTACCTCTAAAATAAACGTTTCGCTAATAAAGCAAAGACAAACGCAAAGCCATCTGCGAAATCGAAAGCTATTTTACCACCTCTTAAAAAAAGACTGACATGAGGAATAATCTCAATTCGTGTGGTTTGTAAACATAATGAATAAAGCAGATAGCAATAAATGCTTTTTTTCTGAGGGGTGGGAAAAAATAAATGGCTATCTTATTAATAAATAAAGATCTCAATATCCGGTAAAAAGGCGTCCGTAGACGCCTTTATTTTACAAATTAATCATTGTGTCGACTAAAACGTCGTCTAACGACAACAAAGAAGACAGGAACGAAGAAGATAGCGAGCAATGTGGCGGTGAGCATTCCCCCCATCACACCGGTACCAACCGCATTTTGTGCGCCACTACCTGCGCCGCGACTGATTACCAACGGCATAACCCCCAGAATAAAGGCCAGCGAAGTCATCAGGATTGGGCGAAGACGCATGCGGGAGGCTTCCAGCGTCGCTTCAATCAAGCCTTTACCCTCTTTATCCATCAGGTCTTTGGCAAATTCCACAATCAGTATGGCGTTTTTGGCAGAGAGACCGATGGTGGTAAGCAGGCCGACCTGGAAGTACACATCGTTATTCATTCCGCGCAGCGACGCGGCCAGTAGTGCACCCACAACACCCAGTGGAACCACGAGCATGACGGAGAAGGGAATCGACCAACTCTCATACAATGCGGCAAGGCAAAGGAAGACAACGATTAACGAGATGGCATACAATGCAGGTGCCTGGTTACCTGACAGGCGTTCCTGGTAAGACATACCGGTCCAGTCATGACCGATACCGGTTGGCAGTTTTTCTGCCAGGCTTTCCATCATCGCCATGGCTTCGCCGGTACTTCTACCCGGTGCGGCTTCTCCCAGTAGCTCCATTGATGGCATACCGTTGTAACGTTCCAGCCGTGGTGAACCATAGACCCATTGAGAAGAGCTAAATGTTGAGAATGGCACCATTTCGCCATTGGCGCTGCGGACATAGAGATTATTGATGTCTTCCGGCAACATACGGAATTTTGCATCAGCCTGGACGTACACTTTTTTCACGCGGCCGCGGTCAATGAAGTCATTGACGTAGTAGCCGCCCAGTGCAGCGGAAATGGTTTCGTTAATATCAGATAGCGAAACACCCAGCGCCTGCGCTTTTTCCTGATCGACATCCAGCTTGAACTGTGCGGTATCTTCCAGGCCATTAGGGCGTACACGAACCAGCAGGTCCGGGTGTTGGGCGACCATCCCCATCAACTGATTACGTGCCTGGGTTAACGCCGTGTGTCCCAGTCCTCCCTGGTCAATCAGCTCAAAGTCAAAGCCAGTTGCCGTGCCCAATTCAACAATGGCGGGCATGTTGAAGGGGAATACCAGGCCATCACGAATCTGGCTAAAGGCGCGGGTCGCACGGGCAATAATCGATTCAACGTTATTTTCCGTTCCGCTACGCTCTTCCCAGGGCTTGAGGCTGACAAACGCCATCCCTGAGTTTTGCCCTTGTCCGCTGAAGCTAAAGCCGTTAACCGTAAAGACGCTTTCAACGTTGGCTTTCTCCGTGTTCAGGTAGTAGTGGGTGACCTGATCCAGCACCTTTTGGGTACGTTCTTGTGTTGCGCCAGCCGGAAGTTGAATCATGGTCAAGAATACACCCTGATCTTCTTCCGGCAGGAAGGAGGTGGGTAGGCGCATAAACAGCACCGCCATTCCCACAACGATGATCAGATAGACGACCAGATAACGTCCAGTTTTACGAATAATGCCACTGACGCTATTGGTATAGTGGTTGACGCTGTGATCGAATTTGGCATTAAACCAGCCGAAGAAGCCGCTCTTTTTCTCGTGGTGCTCTGCTGACACCGGTTTGAGCAATGTGGCACAGAGCGCAGGGGTCAAAATCAATGCGACCAGTACCGAAAGTGCCATGGCAGAAACGATGGTGATTGAGAACTGGCGGTAAATTGCCCCGGTGGAACCACCAAAGAAGGCCATCGGGATAAACACCGCAGACAGCACCATGGCGATACCCACCAACGCCCCCTGAATCTGCGACATGGATTTCTCCGTCGCCTCTTTGGGGGGGAGATTTTCTTCTATCATCACGCGTTCAACGTTCTCGACCACCACTATCGCATCATCGACCAACAGGCCGATGGCGAGTACCATCCCGAACATCGTCAGGGTGTTTATCGAGTAGCCAAACGCTGCCAGTACGGCAAAGGTACCCAGTAATACGACGGGCACGGCGATGGTTGGAATGAGCGTGGCGCGGATGTTTTGCAGAAACAGGTACATCACGAGGAACACCAACACGATCGCTTCGAACAGTGTTTTCACTACCTCATGAATAGAGATGGTGACGAACGGCGTGGTGTCATATGGGTAAACAACCTTCATTCCCTGCGGGAAGAACGGTTGCAGTTCGACCAGTTTAGCTTTAATTGCGTTGGCGGTATCCAGCGCGTTAGCACCGGTAGCCAGCTTGATACCAAGGCCGGATGCCGGTTTACCGTTAATACGGGCAACGACGTTGTAGTTTTCTCCACCTAACTCAATGCGCGCCACATCCTTCAAGTGAACAACAGAGCCATCACTGTTCACGCGTAATGTCACTTTGCCGAACTCTTGAGGATCTTTCAGGCGTGTTTGCGCAATTATCGAAGCGTTAAGCTGCTGATTAGGTAATGCAGGTGTCCCGCCTAACTGGCCTGCGGCTATCTGATCGTTTTGCACCTTCAACTGGTTAATGACATCAACCGGTGTGAGCTGGTATTTGTTCAATAAATTCGCATCCAGCCAGATACGCATGGCGTACTGTGCACCAAACAGTTGCACGTCGCCCACGCCGTTTAAACGACTGATGGAGTCTTTAATGTTTGAGGCGACATAGTCCGAGATGTCATCTTGCGTGGTCTGTGGATTGTCAGAAACAAAGCCCGCGACCATCAAAAAGCTGCTGCTTGATTTCTCAACGCCGATACCCTGCTGCTGGACTTCCTGTGGCAGTAATGGGGTCGCGAGCTGCAGTTTGTTTTGTACCTGTACCTGAGCAATATCAGGATCGGTGCCGGACTGGAACGTCAGCGTGATAGTCACGCTGCCAGCTGAGTCGCTGGTGGATGACATATACATCAGGTTATCGATACCGTTCATGTTTTGTTCGATAACCTGTGTGACCGTGTCCTGCACGGTTTGCGCATCCGCACCTGGGTAGGTTGCGGAAATCGCAACGGCAGGAGGGGCAATAGTAGGATACTGCGCCACGGGCAGCTGCATGATTGCCAGCGCACCCGCCATCATCAAAATGATGGCCAGTACCCAGGCAAAGATAGGACGCCTAATAAAAAAGTTTGCCATGTCCTGTTACCTTATTGCGCCGCAGTCGCTGCAGGGACATCGGTGGTGGCTTTAACCTGCACGCCAGGGCGCGCTTTCTGTAAACCACTTACGATGACTTTGTCACCCGACTGTAAGCCTTCGCTAATCAGCCACTTGTCGCCAATAGCTTGCACGGCGACGACTGGGCGAGTTTCAGCCTGGCTCTTGTCGTTAACGACCATCACGGTGGCATCGCCGCGCGGCGTACGCGTCACGCCCTGCTGTGGAACGAGGATGGCATTGGGTTGAACGCCTTCATCAACGCGTGCGCGCACAAACATACCGGGTAGTAGAGTGTGCTGCGGGTTAGGGAATACGGCTCGGAGAGTGATTGACCCAGTGCTTTCATCAACCGTCACGTCAGAAAATTGCAACGTGCCTTTCAGCGGGTATGACTGGCCATTTTCCATCACCAGTTCGACGGTGCTGCTGGTGTTGTCTTTATGCAGACTGCCTTGTGCAATAGACTGTTTGAGGCGCATAAAGTCGTTACTGGACTGCGTCACATCGACGTAAATCGGATCGAGCTGTTGCACGGTAGCGAGCGCTGTAGCCTGACCATTAGTGACCAGCGCGCCCTCGGTGACGCTAGATTTACCGATGCGTCCGCTAATCGGTGATGTCACTTTGGTGTAGGCAAGGTTAATACGCGCGCTTTCGACAGCCGCTTTGGCGGCAATAACGGAGGCATCGGCCTGACGTGCGTCAGCAATGGCCTGATCGTATTCTTGCTGGCTGATATATTTTGTTCCGACCAGTGGAACATAGCGTTTTACCGTTAAGTGCGCGATTGCTGCCGCGGCTTCGCTTTTTGCCAGTTCACCTTTAGCGCTGTCATAGTCAGCCTGATAGGTCGCGGGATCGATCTGGTAAAGCGACTGGCCAGCTTCAACATCACTGCCTTCGGTGAAATTCCGTTTAAGTACAATCCCGCTGACCTGAGGGCGTACTTCTGCAATGCGAAATGCGCTTGTACGCCCCGGTAATTCGGTCGTCACGGCTAAGGGGGCTGACTCAACAACATGGACTGTCACCTGTGGCTCGGTGGGATGTGCCTGTGTTTCTCCTTGATCGTTACAGCCGGCGAGTAATGCAGCGGAGATGATGATGAATGAGGGCAGGAGCGAGAACCTGGCAGTTTTCGTCATTTCTATTCCTTAAAGAACCGAAGGCTCGTTATTTACCGGAGTAATGGCAGGTGATAACGCGCACAAATAAAAAATAATAGTTAGCTATCCTACAAATAATTAGCTTGCGATGTAAGCAATACTTATTTTGCGGCGTAATCCACGGCACATAAAAACAAAAAAAGAAGAAACAACTGCCCTTTCATTAAGCGAAGATTAGTCATGTTATGACTTGCATTAACACATATAGAAATAGGTATTGCATTGGTGAATGTATTTTTTCATTTTATTCACATTGTTTATTTGTGCTGAGTGTATGTAATGAAATGTTTTAGAACTCGTCTAAATAAAGGCTAAGTGATACATTAATTCCGTACAGTAAATATTAGATAAGAAAGTTTATCATTCCCTACTCTGTCTCAGGCATTCGAACCATGGCGAGAAAAACGAAAGCTGATGCCCTCAAAACGCGCCAGCATCTGATTGAAACGGCGATTGTACAGTTTGCGGCACGGGGTGTCGGCAATACAACGCTTAATGACATAGCGGATGCCGCTAACGTGACGCGAGGTGCAATCTATTGGCATTTCGACAATAAGAGTCAACTGTTTAATGAGCTTTGGCTGCAGCAACCTCCCTTGCGCGATCTTATTCAGGACCAACTCATCGGACGTTGGGGTGACAATCCGCTACAGAGGCTACGGGAGAAATTAGTCGTGGGTTTGCAATATATTGCAAAAATCCCCCGCCAGCAGGCATTAATGCAAATTTTATATCATAAATGTGAATTCCATAACGATATGATATCGGAACAGGATATTCGCGATAAAATAGGCCTTTGCCATCAAAGAATACGTGATTCATTACAGAAATGTATGGATGAAAATCTTATCGCCACCAGTCTGGATTTAGACGTTATCCTGATTATTTTACACGGAAGCTTTAGTGGGATAATAAAAAACTGGTTAATGAATCCAGTCAGTTATGATCTTTATGAACAGGCGCCAGTATTAGTCGATAACGTATTAAAAATGCTAAGTCCCGATGGCTGTGTGATGCAATTTGTTGAGCGTGAAAATCAGGTAGGGTAGATTCGGCTGATCGCAGTCAGCCGCCATGGCATGACGGCTGGAAACGCGCGTTAGCGGATGGGTTATTCAAGGTCGATGCAGTTGACCAGCTTGAGGGGATTCACCGAGTTCATATTCCGGCACTTATCATGCTCTGTTGTCATTAACTCAATCCACTGTATGAGTAGGGCATCAAAAAGAAAAACAAAGACAGCAAAAACAACCAGCCACCAATACTTGCGAATCATTACCAAATCCTGTGTATTCATACCCAAGCGTGCAGGGAATATACACGAAATCTCTATGCTGAAAAGCAGACTTACAATGCTTTTACTTTGTTGAAATTACGTTGTTCTTTTCAGCTAATCGGCTCTTTTTAGACAGGTTTTTTGTCTTTCGCTTTTTGACCTTTGCAAGGTCATTTTCTGAAAAGTGGGAGCTAATGCTCAGTCTTCTAAGCCCCATTTTTACGTATTCATCATTGACTTCGATACCGATAAATCTGCGATTCAACGCCACTGCCGTCGCGCCCGTGGTGAAGCTTCCTGCGAACGGATCTAACACAATCTCACCCGGGTTGGAGGACGCGAGAATAATGCGTTCTAACAGCGCCTGAGGTTTTTGGGTCGGATGGTTTTCGTACTCATCCATCAGATAGCGTACGCGGGGAAAATCCCAGACGTTACCGGGCACCTTTTGATGATTGTACGGCTGAGGTGGGTTCTTTCGGTAATCGATTAGCGCGCGCTTGGCGCCCGTTTTAGCCTCAACCAGAACGTCATCACGATTAAAGGTATAGCTTTTCGAGTCTTTGACCATCATCAAGATAGGCTCATACATTGAGCCAAAGAAGTTTTTGGCCTGGACTCCCGAGCTATCATAGGACCACACGATGCGGCTTTTGATGGTGAAAAGCTGGCGACATTTGAGGTCGATATACGGCATATTCTCCGTACTGTTCATGATGTACATGGTACCCTGCGGCGTGAGTATTCGATGGCATTCATCAATACACTCAAACAACCATGCCAGAAAGGTCTCTTCGTCCCAGGATTCTACGAGCCCGTCAAAATCTTTGCCGATGTTATAAGGTGGGTCAGCAAAAATGAGGTCGACGCTTGTAGACGGCAGTTTTTTCAGTTCGGTCAGCGCATCACCGTGGATTATCTTTTTCGATTCATCGCCAAAATAGACGGGTTCACATCCTGCGTTCATCGTCAAAGCCTCCTTATGATGCTTATAAAAAAGGCGCTTCCCCATGCCGAGTAGCGCCTTTTAAAACAAACATTTAACTGATTAGTATCAGTTCATGCCGTATTTTTTCAGTTTTTTACGCAGCGTACCACGGTTGATGCCCATCATCAGGGCAGCACGGGTCTGGTTACCGCGGGTGTATTGCATCACCATGTCCAACAGGGGCTGTTCTACTTCAGCCAGTACCAGCTCATAGAGATCATTAACATCCTGACCATTCAGTTGAGCAAAATAGTTCTTCAGTGCCTGTTTAACCGAGTCACGCAGGGGTTTTTGAGTTACCTGATCCTGAGAGTTAACGGTAGAAACGGTCAGTACGTCAGAATTTACGCGTTGTTCGAACATAGTTCTGTCAGCTCTTTATTTCTGTTTACGCAAAATTTTCGAAGTATGCCTCCAACGCCGCCAGCTGTTCGCTGGAATCTTCAATGGCGTTGAATGTGCGCCGAAACTGGTCATTTGGAGCGTGTTCCTGGAGATACCAGGATACGTGTTTACGCGCAATTCGGTACCCTTTTGCCTGACCATAAAAGTCGTGCAGTTCCCGAACGTGCGCACAAAGCAAGCGCTTCACCTCTGCCAGAGGCAGGGGGGGTAGCAGCTCCCCAGTGTCCAGATAATGCTGGATTTCCCGAAAGATCCAGGGTCTTCCCTGAGCTGCACGGCCTATCATCAGGGCATCAGCCCCCGTATAGTCGAACACAGCTCTGGCTTTATGCGGGTCAGTAATGTCGCCATTCGCGATAATCGGAATGGAAACTTTCTGCTTAACTGCCCGAATACTGTCGTACTCAGCATCTCCATTGAACAAACAGGCGCGGGTGCGTCCATGAATGGTCAGAGCCTGAATGCCACAGTCTTCAGCCAGTTGGGCAATCTCTACGCAGTTACGGTGTTCCGGAGCCCAGCCGGTGCGAATCTTGAGAGTGACAGGAACGTCCACTGCATTGACGACCTCGGTTAGTATCGATTTCACTAAATCCGGGTACTGCAAGAGGGCTGAACCTGCAAGCTTGCGATTCACTTTTTTAGCCGGACACCCCATATTGATATCAATAATTTGGGCGCCGCTTTCCACGTTAATACGTGCGGCATCGGCCATTTCAACAGGGTCGCTACCGGCAATTTGCACCGTGCGAATTCCTGGTTCATCAACGTGCACCATCCGTAAACGAGACTTATCACTTTCCCAAACCTGCGGGTTAGAAGACATCATCTCGGATACCGTCAATCCTGCTCCCATCTCGTAGCACAGCGTCCTGAATGGTCTGTCAGTGATGCCAGCCATAGGTGCTGCGATCAGGCGATTTCTGAGCTGATATTGTCCGATACGCATGAGTTAAGAAATGACCATACTGTGACTGCAAGGCGGCGTATATTACGCATTTTTTGCACGAGATGAAAGGCCAAACTTTGACCAATCCACTGAGGTGGATCAATGAATTGCCGTAAATGTGAACGGATGAAAATAATTAATTATATAAATCATTGGATTATAAAAATGTGTCTGTTTTATATACGCATATAATTTTGCGTAACTTCTCATTTTTTCTTCATCGCCTGGAGATACTGGCAAGATAATCTGCTGAATTAATCAGCAAATTATCGGGACATTGTGTGATCGTCACCTCATTTTAGTACAGGATCTCGGTGTTGCCTGATTGGCTGTCCTCAACCTCGCGACCATTCAGTGGTTGCAGTGGACGGTTGTTCATATGTCCTACGATGTACCTGAAACTTTCAAGCTGTTCGGTTGAGAGGGATATTGGCGTTTTCAGGACAATCCAGGTAACGTTTTCACTACATGGCGGAATCGTCAATGAGCCGCTGTAGCGCCAGTAGACTTTATTGTCGGGCAAAAGTTGGTTGATGTTGACCGGTGAGAAGATGGGCATGTTGCTACCTTCCATGGTTGGAAAGGATTCCCACAAGTTTTTAATGGCTTGATTCGGTTCGTCAACATCAAACATGACAGCCACAATAACGGTATCACCTTGCTGATTTTTGTGGAGCAGCTGGAGCTCCATCGCGTAGTTTTTCCCCTCGATGGTGTGTTCACTCGGTGCGTGAAAATCCAATTGCTTTAAATAGTAAAGCTGATTGTCAATGTTGAGGGTATCAGGGGTATAGCTGTTCATCGTCGCCTGAAGCGTATGATTGATGCTCTGGAACCTTACTGGGCTATCGGTGTACTGCATGGTGAGTATAGGGAGCCCCAGTTTGCTGGTATCGCTGGGCTGAATATTGATAGGGGATTGATTTACCCCGGTCTGGCAACTTTTATACTCGTTGTTGATTTCCCCCCAATGTTCAGGGGAGGTATCTCCGATGCTATATCCCCATGACGATGCCTGCACTGAAAAGGACATGATGCATGCCAGCAGCAGCGTTGTTCTAACACGGATTAGATACATATATTCACCCGGTAAATGTCTGTGTTTAAAAACAAATAAAATCAAATGACTATGTTGAGTATTTTAGCGTTGGGGTGGGGGATTATTGGCTGGTGTATTGTCTGAAAATGGCGCAGCCAGAGAACTACGCCGTAAAGATTTTTTTTGACCGGTAATGCGGCACCACTCTTCTTTTTCGAGCAGCAGATCGAGTGTAAAGAGATCGGCGTAGTCTTCGCAGACGCCTTCTGAGCGGGTTCTGAGGATTACTCCACGATCACGCGGCCATTGAGCGGTTGTTCTGGCCGGTTGTTGTTGTGATGCATAGTCTGAGTGAATTTTTTAAGCTGTACTTCTGAAAGCGTCATCGGGTGTTTCAGGATAATCCAGGTTACGCCTTCGGTGCAGGGAGGGGTTGTCAGAGAACCGCTAAAGCGCCAGTAAGTCTTATCGATGGGCAGCAGTGCATTAAGATCCATCTGCGTGGTTACTCTGACGTCCTGCTCAGCTTGTTCGGGCATTGTTGCCCACAGTTTATTTAGCTCTGCGTTTTCTGTCCCGATATCAAACATGACTGCGACGACGGCAACATCACCTTTTGCATCTTTGTGCACCAGATGTGCCTCCATGGCGTAATGTTTGCCATGAACGGTATTTTCGCTGGGGGCGTGAAAATGGAACTGTTGGAGGATGAATGGTATTCCATCAATGGTAACGCTATCTTTGGTCGAGGCCTTTAGACCCGCCTGAATGGTATGGCCATTGTTGATGAGCGTGGCCGGTCCATCGGTATAGTGAATGGTAAGCGGTGGGAGATGAGCTGTAAGCGTTGTGTCAATGTTGATGGGGGATTGGTTCATTCCGGCCTGGCAAGTTTTGTACTCCTCGCTGAGCGCGCCCCAGTGTTCAGGAGAGCCTTCTCCTTCATAGCTCCAGTGAGATGCAAAAACCGTTGCGGGCATGATGCTTAGCGCCAACAGCGCCGCCTTACCAAAAGTTGTTTTCATACAATTCGTCCAGTGAATGATTAGTATTTATTTGTTTTTAACTTCAATGAGTTAAACAAATATTCTAGCGCAGGGACGTTGTGCGGGATGTACAAAAAACGGGAAAGACGTGGCCTGCGAAGAGGCCACGAGGGGAGTTTATTTTTTCCTGCCAGTAATGCGGCACCACTCTTCTTTCTCGATCACCGGATCGAGCGTAAAGAGATCGGCGTAGGCTTCGCAGACGCTGTCCGCCTGGCTGGCAAGAATACCGGAAAGGCCCAGTAAGCCGCCCTCAACTGGCAACACGCTGATTAACGGTGCCAGTTCACGCAATGGGCCAGCAAGGATGTTGGCAACCACCACGTCGGCTTTCATGGCCTCTGGCTGATCCTGTGGCAGGTACAGTTCCAGGCGGTCAGAAACGCCATTACGCTGCGCATTATCGCGACTTGCCTGAATGGCTTGCGGATCGATGTCTACACCAATGGCTTTTGCTGCACCCAATTTGAGCGCTGCAATAGCCAGAATGCCGGAACCGCAACCAAAGTCGATCACCGTCTTTCCGTTCAGATCGAGGCCATCCAGCCATTGCAGACACAAAGAGGTGGTTGGGTGGGTGCCGGTACCAAACGCCAGACCTGGATCCAGCATCACGTTGACGGCGTTCTCATCCGGCACATCGCGCCAGCTTGGGCAAATCCACAGACGTTCGCCAAAGCGCATTGGGTGGAAGTTATCCATCCATTCACGCTCCCAGTCTTTATCTTCAAGCTGTTCAATTTTATGCACAAACCCCGCACCGAGCAGCGGATGCTGTTCCAGAAGGGCAACCACTTCTTTCATGTCGGTTTCTGCATCGAACAGACCCGTTACATCGGTGTCACCCCAAAGGCGGGTTTCGCCCGGCAGCGGTTCAAACACCGGCGTATCATGCGTGTCCTGGAAGGTGATAGAAACGGCACCCGCTTCCATCAGCGCATCGCTCAGCTCTTCTGCATTAGCACCGGTGGTGTTCAGTTTCAGTTGGATCCATGGCATGGCAAAACTCTTTATTTATCAGTAGTCAATATGGCGGCTTGCGGGGCGACAGAACCAAAACGGTTTCCGACCAGGAAAGCCAGCAAACTTAGCAGCAACGAGGGCACAATTGGATGGAAGCCCAGGTACTGAATGTTAAAGGTAGCGAGTATGGCATACAGCACACCGCCGACAATCATGGCGCTCAGTGCGCCCGCTGCGTTCGCTCGCTCCCAGTACAGGCCCAGCACCAGCGGCCACAGGAATACCGCTTCCAGCCCGCCAAACGCCAGCAGGTTGAGCCAGATGATCATCTCTGGTGGTTTCCACGCGGCCAGCAACAACAACGCCCCCAACAACAGGGTGATCACCGCCGACATGCGCTTCAGGCGGGTTTCATTTTTCAGCTGTTCCGGGCGCAGATTCAGGTAGAGATCTTTAATGATCGTAGCGGAACTTTGCAGCAATTGGGCGTTGATCGTCGACATGATCGCCGCCATCGGTGCGGCAAGGAAGATCCCCGCGGCAATCGGTGGCAGGACTTTTACCATCAAGGTGGGGATAACCAGATCCGGTACTGTCAGGTCAGGGAGCACCGCGCGTCCTAATGCACCCGCCAGGTGCATACCAAACATCAGGATTGCCACCACAATCGTGCCGATAATCATCCCACGATGGACCGCTTTACTGTCCTTATAAGAGATACAGCGCACGGCGGTATGCGGCAGGCCAATCACGCCAAAGCACACCAGAACCCAGAACGAAGTCATAAAGGTTGGGGACAGCATGTCATCAGCGCCTTGTGGGGTCACCAGTTTCGGATCGATCGTTTGCAGCGTCTCCACCGCGTTGCTGAGGCCGCCCGCTGCGTGGACCACACCCACAAGCAGAACAATGGTCCCAACTAGCATCACCATGCCCTGCATGGTGTCATTGAGCACGCTGGCACGAAATCCACCGAATGCGGTGTATAACGCAATACTGATACCAAAGATCAGCAGACCTGTTTCGTATGGAATACCCGCAGCGGTTTCCAGCAAACGTGCGCCGCCGATGAATTGCACTGTCATCGCGCCAACGAAAGCTACCAACAGGCTGAGGCTCGCCAGCCAGACCAGCAAACGGCTCTGATAGCGGGCAAACAGCATATCGTTAAGGGTGACGGCGTTGTAGCGTCGGGCCAGAATCGCAAATTTCTTGCCAAGAATACCCAGCGACAACCAGACGGCCGGCAGTTGGATCATCGCCAACAGCACCCATCCCAGCCCGTATTTATACGCGGCCCCCGGGCCACCAATAAACGAGCTTGCGCTGATATATGTTGCGGTCAGCGTCATGGCTAAAACGACCCCGCCCATTGAGCGGCTGCCGAGGAAATACTCATTCAGGAACGTGCCGGTTGTTCTCTTTCTCATCGCGTACACAGAGAGACCAAACACCACCACCAGATAGGCGACAAGCGGCAAAATCACTTCAAGCTGCATCGTCATCCTCCAGAGGAATATCGCGATAGATAAATTTCACCATCGCCCAGCACAGAACAATGAAAACCAGCGGGGTTAGCAAGCAGGCCATTTCGAACCAGTGTGGTAAGCCAGTAAAGCCCAGCGTGGAGTCTGGTAAGTAAGCGGCTACTAACCATGTAGCAAGATAGAAAAGGGTCAGCCACAGCGCCCAGCGCGCCTCTTTATGGGCCTGAACAAAACGAGCGTCCATTTTTTGTCCCTTGTGGATAAAGAAAGCGGGGATTGTACCTTATGGGACGTGCCGGAGGGGAGAAAAACAAAAGGCCGGAGGATCCGGCCTTTACAGTTAATGCGTACTTACTTTTCCTGAAGTCCGAGTTTCTTCTCTAGGTAGTGGATATTGGAACCACCACGCTGGAAGTGCTCATCATTCATGATGCGGATCTGCAGATCGACGTTGGTTTTGATCCCGTCGATGATCAGTTCCTGCAAGGCGTTTTTCATGCGGGCAATCGCCACGTCACGGTTTTCGCCATAACAAATAAGTTTGCCGATCATGGAGTCATAGTAAGGCGGTACGGTGTAACCCGCGTAAATATGAGACTCCCAGCGCACACCAAAACCACCCGGCGCGTGGAAACGCGTGATTTTACCCGGGCTTGGCAGGAAGGTGTTCGGGTCTTCGGCGTTGATACGGCATTCTACCGCATGGCCTTTAACCACAACTTCATCCTGCGTAATGGACAGCGGCTGACCCGCAGCGATACGCAGCTGCTCTTTGATCAGATCAACGCCGGTGATCATTTCGGTAACTGGATGCTCTACCTGGATACGGGTGTTCATTTCAATGAAATAGAACTCGCCGTTTTCGAACAGGAACTCGAAAGTACCCGCTCCACGGTAGCCGATATCCACACAGGCTTTGGAGCAACGTTCGCCGATGTAACGACGCAGTTCCGGGGTAATGCCCGGTGCTGGTGCTTCTTCGACCACTTTCTGGTGACGGCGCTGCATGGAGCAGTCACGTTCTGCCAGATAGATTGCGTTACCCTGACCGTCAGCCAACACCTGAATTTCGATGTGGCGTGGGTTCTCCAGGTATTTTTCCATGTAAACCATGTCATTGTTGAAAGCAGCTTTCGCTTCAGCTTTGGTCATGGAAATGGATTGAGCCAGTTCAGCGTCGCCGCGTACAACACGCATACCGCGACCGCCGCCGCCGCCGGAGGCTTTGATGATGACCGGATAGCCGATGCGCTTGGCATGGGCGCGGTTTGCGTCCATATCGTCGCCCAGTGGGCCGTCAGAACCTGGAACGGTCGGTACGCCTGCTTTCTTCATGGCAGTAATTGCAGACACTTTGTCGCCCATCAGGCGGATGGTGTCGGCTTTCGGGCCGATGAAGATAAAGCCAGAGCGTTCTACCTGCTCAGCAAAGTTGGCGTTTTCAGACAGGAAGCCGTAACCCGGGTGAATAGCGACCGCGCCAGTGATTTCAGCGGCGCTGATGATTGCCGGGATATTCAGATAGCTTTTAACAGACGGAGCCGGGCCAATACAGACCGTTTCATCTGCCAGTAATACGTGTTTTAGATCGCGATCCGCGCTTGAGTGTACAGCGACGGTCTTGATGCCCAGTTCTTTACAGGCACGAAGAATACGCAGGGCAATCTCGCCACGGTTGGCGATAACGATTTTATCCAACATGTTCGCCTCGTTACTCGATGACGACCAGCGGCTCGTCAAATTCTACCGGTTGACCACTTTCTACCAGAATCGCTTTTACCACGCCGGATTTATCGGCTTCGATCTGGTTCATCATTTTCATGGCTTCAACGATGCAAAGGGTATCGCCCGCATTCACTTTCTGGCCCACTTCGATAAACGGTTTAGCGTCAGGGCCCGGGGTGCGGTAGAAAGTACCAACCATCGGGGAACGTACGATGTGACCACTGATTTCCGCTGCAGCAGGGGCTTCCATGCTTGGCGCTGCAGTTTGCGCGACAGCGTTATACGGAGCAGGTTGTTGCATCATTGGTGCAGCATAAGCCTGTTGCATCATCGGGAAACCTGCATTTGGCGCTGCGCGGCTGATGCGTACAGACTCTTCGCCTTCAGAAATTTCCAGTTCGGAGATGCCTGATTCTTCAACCAGCTCGATCAGTTTTTTAATCTTACGAATATCCATGAGTGGGTTCCGTACTCTTTGTTTAGTGAAATTGTGACAGGCGTTTTATCGCCGTCTGTATAGCATTTGAATAACTGTTGGTGACAAGATGTCACCCCTCTCTGGCGTTGCACTGCGTGCTGCAGCCATTAAACGAGATATCAAAACTTACCAGTCATTGTGTGGCTATCTTCTGCCATTTTCGGGTAAAAGACAAAATATACCTTCAATACCCGATTGTCACCCTTTCCGCGCTGTAAAAACGCCTCCAGGGAAAGCAAGGTCGCACATTATAACCATTTCGTAGCAATTGGCAGCTAAATACTGGTCTTATCAGGGAAGATAATCAACCGCCTGCATGTAAAGAACGTGGGTTCGTCTGTGTTTTGCAACGCACTGCACATATCCCGAAACTACCGCCACCACTGGCGGAACTTCTTATAACGGCAGGCTAAAAGCACGACGGCGAGCGCGGCATAAATGATTGGTTGCGGGGATAAAATCTTCACCGACCACAGGTAATGCACGGGGGCCAGGATCGCCACAAGATAGACGAAGTTGTGTAAAAGTTGCCAGCGTTTTCCCAGTTTCCGCTGCGCAGCCTGGGTGGAGGTGAGTGTGAGGGCAAATAACAGAGTCCAACTGATAATTCCCAGCATCAGATAAGGCCGTGTCGTTAGCTCTCGACCCAACAGACTCAGGTTGTTAATGCCCAGCTCCAGCAGCGCATAACTGGTTAAATGCAAGGTGGCCCAGGCAAAACACCAGAGTCCTAACAGGCGGCGAGTGCGTATTAAGAGTGGCTGCTTAGCGTAGCGCGCCAGCGGCGAGATCAGCAAGGTTGCCAACAAGAATTTCAGAGCCGTCCTACCGGTAAAGTGTTGAATATCCTTGACCGGATCGGCGCTTAATTCGCCATTATTAATGGCCCAAAAGAGCCAGACAAAAGGTAAAAAGCCGGCAAGATGCAGGCAAACTTTCAGCCAGGTGATGTGTTTTGCCGTCAGACGCACTTAAAAATTCTCCCTCAAGTTAAGGCCGTGATACAGCGAAGCGACCTCATCGGCATAGCCGTTAAACAGCAGCGTAGGTTGACGCTGTACGTCGAGGATACCGCCTGCGCCAATAAAACGTTCTGTGGCTTGTGACCAGCGGGGGTGATCGACGCCGGGGTTAACATTGGCATAAAACCCATATTCATTAGGCGCCGCCATATTCCAGGTGGTCGGCGGGCGATCGCGCGTCAGCTTAATGCTGACTATCGACTTAATTCCTTTAAAACCGTATTTCCACGGTACGGTTAATCGAATAGGGGCGCCATTCTGCGGGGGAAGCGCTTTGCCATAAACGCCCACGGTGAGCAGCGTGAGCGGGTGCATGGCTTCATCAAGGCGTAAACCTTCAACGTAGGGGTATTTCAGCCCTCCGCCAATAAAGCGATCTTTCTGTCCCGGCATATCATCCGGTGCGTAGAGCGTTTCGAACGCCACATATTTCGCATTGCTGGTGGGTTCAACCAGTGCCAGCAGCTTATGTAAAGGAAAGCCAATCCACGGCACGACCATGGACCAGGCTTCTACACAGCGCATGCGATAAATGCGTTCCTCCAGCGGGAAGCGGGTGGTCAACGCATCGTGATCGAGGGTTAATGGCTTTGCCACTTCGCCACTAATTTTCAGCGTCCACGGATCGGTTTTTAAACTGCCCGCGTTGGCTGCCGGGTCTGCTTTATCGAGACCGAACTCATAGAAGTTGTTGTAGCCGGTGACTTTATCTTCCGGCGTTAACGGCAATGTATTTTGCCAGGCGGCAGGTTTCGTGAAATCAAGCGGTTTTCCGGCGGGTGCGGGCGGTCGGTCATTGCCTTTAAACCAACTTAGCAGATCGGCCTGGGCGTTGGGAGAGAGGGAAAGGGCTGTCGCACTGATGCCCAGCGCTTTCAATACCTGGCGACGTTGCAGCATAAAAACAGATTCTGCCGTTACGTCGGTTTCCGTCAGTTTTTTGGATTTCATATCATCCTCCGTCATGCGTTTTGCTAAGCATGACGGAGGCAAAGGCTTATCGCGAATTTATCACGAAAAATTGCAGATTAGGCGATTTTCACCAGCGTGCGGCCTTGCACCTGATTATTAATGATGGCGTCAGCAAGCTTCGGCGCGTCGGCGAGCGTAATTTCAGTTGCGGCCTGAGCGTAGAAAGATTCCGGCAGGTCAGTGACCAGACGTTGCCAGGCCTGAGCACGGCGCGCGGCTGGCGTCATAACGGAATCAACACCTTGTAGGCGCACATTGCGCAGAATGAACGGCATCACCGTGGTGGGCAGTGCAAAACCACCTGCCAGACCACAGGCAGCAACGCAGCCACCATAGTTCATCTGCGCGAGGACTTTTGCCAGTACTTTGTCGCCAACGGTATCAATGGCGCCAGCCCACAGCTGTTTTTCCAGCGGGCGAGTTTCAGCAAATTCATCACGACCGAGGATTCGGTTGGCGCCCAGACTACGCAGATAGTCGTGCGTGCTTTCGCGACCCGATACCGCTGCAACCTGATACCCCAGCTTGTGCAGTAACGCAACGGCAGTGCTACCCACGCCGCCGCTGGCACCGGTGACAACAATCTCACCGTCTTGCGGGCGAATACCGGCATCTTCAAGCGCCATCACGCACAGCATGGCGGTAAAACCGGCAGTGCCGATGATCATCGCGTTGCGGCTACTCAGTCCATTTGGTAGCGCAACCAGCCAGTCACCTTTTACACGAGCCCGTTCGGACAGTCCGCCCCAATGGTTTTCGCCCACGCCCCAACCGGTCAGCAACACCTCCTGACCAGCGTGAAAACGGGGATCTTCACTGTGGCGAACGGTACCGGCGAAATCGATACCAGGAATCATCGGAAAATTACGGATAATTTTTCCCTTGCCGGTGATGGCCAGGGCATCTTTATAGTTCAGGCTCGACCAGTGAACATCCACCGTCACATCGCCTTCCGGTAGCTGATTTTCGTCGAGGGGTTGAACGGATGCGAGGGTTTTACCGTCCTGCTGTTCTAAGATCAAAGCCTGCATAACCTGTCCTCAATTCATATAGTGGATTGGAAAATGAATGATGAAGACTATACTCGTTAATCAAAACATGATGCCGATTCTGCGCAATAAATTGCCAGATATACCTGATTTGGTAGTATGCCCACACTATTTATGTAAATTGACGGATTTCGCGTTCATTTTTGCATTTTCGTGTCGCTTTTCCATTTTCATGCCTAATTCATAACTGTCGGAGTTAACACAAGGATGCGATTAACGACGAAATTTTCAGCTTTTGTGACTTTGCTCACAGGGTTAACGATCTTCGTGACGCTGATCGGCTGCTCGCTGAGTTTCTACAATGCGATCCAATATAAGTTCACTAGTCGTGTCCAGGCCGTCGCGACGGCGATCGACACGCACCTGGTCTCTAAAAATTTTGTCACCTTAACGCCGCAAATAGACGAGCTGATGGTGTCGGTTGATATCGTTCGCGTTGAGCTGCTGCAGGGGGAAAGCAAGGTTTATAGCCATTCCCGCACCAGCAGTTATCGCCCGGCGGGAACAAACAATCTGTACCGTGAGATCACTGTCCCTTTGCTCAAGCATCCGGGGATGTCGCTGCGCCTGGTGTATCAGGATCCGATGGGCAATTATTTCCATTCGCTGATGACCACCGCACCGCTCACGCTATCGATTGGTTTTATTATCCTGATGTTATTTTTGTCGGTGCGCTGGCTACAGCGCCAGCTTTCCGGGCAGGAACTGTTGGAGATTCGTTCCACGCGGATCCTTAACGGTGAACGTGGGCCGAACGTGCGGGGAACCGTGTATGAATGGCCGGCGCGCACCAGCAGTGCGCTCGATATGCTGCTCACCGAAATTCAAAGCGCTCGCGAGCAGCGCAGCAGGCTGGATACGCTTATCCGATCGTATGTGGCGCAGGATACAAAAACCGGGCTCAGCAATCGTCTGTTTTTTGACAATCAACTGGCGACGCTGCTGGAAGATCAGGAGAAAGTGGGCGCCCACGGCGTGGTAATGATGGTGCGTTTGCCGGACTTTACGCTTTTGCGCGACAGTTGGGGGGGGGATCTTGCGGAAGAACAAATCTCGGCGCTGGTCAATTTATTATCGACCTTTATTGCGCGTTATCCTGGGGCGCTGTTGGCGCGCTACCACCGTAGCGATTTTGCCATCCTGCTGCCGCACCGCACCTTGAAAGAGGCGGAAAGCATCGCAGGGCAGTTGTTAAAAGCGGTCGATGCCCTTCCGACTAATAAAAAAATTGATCGTGCCGATATGATTCATATTGGCATTTGCGTCTGTCGCAGCGGCCAGTCCGCTGAACAGGTGATGGAGCACGCTGAAGCGGCAACCCGGAACTCGGTATTACAGGGCGGGAACAGTTGGTCAGTTTATGATGACTCGCTGCCGGAAAAAGGTCGGGGTAATGTACGCTGGCGCACGCTCATTGAGCAGATGCTCAGTCGGGGCGGTCCAAGGCTCTATCAGAAACCTGCGGTCACCCATGAAGGACGAGTACACCATCGGGAATTAATGTGCCGCATTTTTGATGGCAGTGAAGAGGTTATCTCGGCGGAATATATGCCGATGGTGCTGCAATTTGGCCTGGCGGAAGAATATGACCGTTTGCAGATTAGCCGTCTGATCTTGTTATTGGGATATTGGCCGCAGGAAAGTCTGGCGATCCAGACGACGGTTGAGTCACTTATTCGACCGCGTTTTCAGCGTTGGCTGCGTGATACCTTGATGCAGTGCGAAAAATCGCTGCGAAAACGCATAATTATTGAACTTGCTGAGGCAGATGTTTGTCAACACATCAGCCGGTTACAGCCCGTTATCCGTTTGATGGATGCGCTGGGTGTCCGCATTGCCGTGACGCAGGCGGGGTTGACGCTGGTGAGTACCAGTTGGATTAAAGAACTCAATGTCGAGCTCTTGAAGCTTCATCCAAGTCTGGTGAGAAACATTGATAAACGTACGGAGAACCAGCTGTTGGTTCAGAGCCTGGTGGAGGCCTGCTCAGGCACGCCAACGCAGGTGTATGCCACTGGCGTTCGTTCGCGTAGTGAGTGGCGTACGCTGACAGAACGTGGAGTCGCGGGTGGGCAAGGGGATTTTTTTGCCGCATCACAGCCACTTGACACAAACGTGAAAAAATATTCGCAAAGATACTCGGTTTAACCTGCCGTTTAATTTGTTTTCACGTAGAATAACGCGCGTTGTGCCTTCTGGGGGTGTGCTTGTCTGCTCGCCAGAATGTAACAGCAAACATGCAGGTGAATGACCTTTGACAGGTTGCAAACAAAAGCGAGGAGTGCTGCTGATTTTTTCAGCCCTGATGGACTCAGGCCGGTTTTGTAACAAAGGAAACGAACTGCACTAATTTTCACCGTAGCAGATGATTTTTCCGCCTTGTCGCTGCTGCGTGTGGTTGGTAAAGTAAGCGGATTTTGTTTTCCGCCCCAGCTTTCAGGATTATCCCTTAGTATGTTGAAAAAATTTCGTGGCATGTTTTCCAATGACCTGTCCATTGACCTGGGTACCGCGAATACCCTTATTTATGTAAAAGGACAAGGCATCGTATTGAATGAGCCTTCTGTTGTGGCCATTCGACAGGATCGTGCCGGTTCGCCGAAAAGCGTGGCAGCAGTAGGTCATGATGCGAAGCAGATGCTGGGTCGTACGCCGGGCAACATTGCTGCAATTCGCCCAATGAAAGACGGCGTTATCGCTGACTTCTTCGTGACTGAAAAAATGCTTCAGCACTTTATCAAACAAGTGCACAGCAACAGCTTTATGCGCCCAAGCCCGCGAGTGCTGGTGTGTGTTCCGGTTGGCGCAACTCAGGTTGAACGTCGTGCCATTCGTGAGTCTGCTCAGGGTGCCGGTGCGCGTGAAGTATTCCTGATTGAAGAGCCGATGGCGGCAGCGATCGGTGCAGGTCTGCCTGTTTCCGAAGCAACCGGTTCTATGGTTGTGGATATCGGTGGTGGTACCACTGAAGTTGCCGTTATCTCCCTGAACGGCGTCGTTTACTCCTCCTCCGTACGTATCGGTGGTGACCGTTTCGATGAAGCCATCATTAATTATGTGCGTCGTAACTATGGTTCCCTGATCGGCGAAGCGACCGCTGAACGTATCAAACACGAAATCGGATCGGCTTATCCGGGCGACGAAGTGCTTGAGATCGAAGTTCGCGGCCGTAACCTGGCTGAAGGCGTTCCACGTGGCTTTACCCTGAACTCTAACGAGATTCTGGAAGCGCTGCAGGAACCGCTGACCGGTATCGTCAGCGCGGTCATGGTTGCCCTGGAACAATGTCCGCCAGAACTGGCGTCTGACATCTCCGAGCGCGGTATGGTGTTAACCGGCGGTGGTGCACTGCTGCGTAACCTTGACCGTCTGTTAATGGAAGAGACCGGTATTCCAGTCGTTGTTGCTGAAGATCCGCTGACCTGTGTGGCGCGCGGCGGCGGCAAGGCGCTGGAAATGATCGATATGCACGGCGGCGACCTGTTCAGCGAAGAGTAATCGGATACCGGCAGGGTTAACATCCGATTGCCCTGCCGAATCTGATACGAGAATACGCAAACTTATGAAGCCAATTTTTAGCCGTGGCCCGTCGCTACAGATTCGCCTTATTCTGGCGGTGCTGGTGGCGCTCGGCGTTATTATTGCCGACAGCCGCCTGGGTATGTTTAGTCAAATCCGAACATACATGGATACCGCCGTCAGTCCTTTCTACTTTATTTCTAATGGTCCCCGTGAATTACTCGATGGCGTGTCGCAAACGCTGGCCTCGCGTGACCAACTTGAACTTGAAAACCGGGCGCTGCGTCAGGAACTGCTGCTGAAAAACAGTGAACTGCTGATGCTGGGGCAATATAAACAGGAGAACGCGCGCTTGCGCGAGCTGCTGGGATCGCCGCTGCGCCAGGATGAACAAAAGATGGTGACTCAGGTCATCTCAACGGTTAATGACCCTTACAGCGATCAGGTAGTTATCGACAAGGGTAGCGTGAACGGTGTCTATGAAGGGCAGCCGGTCATCAGCGACAAAGGCGTTGTGGGCCAGGTTGTTGCCGTGGCAAAACTGACCAGTCGCGTGCTGCTGATTTGTGATGCCACCCATGCGCTGCCAATCCAGGTATTGCGTAACGATATCCGCGTGATTGCTGCCGGTAACGGTTGTACGGACGATCTGCAGCTCGAGCATCTGCCGGCCAATACCGACATTCGCGTTGGCGACGTGCTGGTAACCTCCGGTCTGGGCGGCCGCTTCCCTGAAGGCTATCCGGTTGCCGTGGTCTCTTCCGTTAAACTGGACACTCAGCGTGCTTACACCGTGATTCAGGCGCGTCCGACGGCAGGGTTACAGCGTCTGCGTTACCTGCTGCTGTTGTGGGGGGCGGATCGTAATGGCGCCAATCCGATGACGCCGGAAGAAGTGCATCGCGTAGCCAATGAGCGTCTGATGCAAATGATGCCGCAGGTCCTGCCTGCACCGGACGCGATGGGCCCGCCTGCGCCCGTTCCTGCACCAGCGACTGGCGTGACGCCAACGCCTGCAACGACAACGCCGCCAGCACCTTCTCCGCGTAAGCCGGGAGGGCAGTAAGTGGCAAGCTATCGTAGTCAGGGGCGTTGGGTTATTTGGCTCTCGTTCCTTATCGCACTTTTACTGCAAGTCATGCCCTGGCCGGACGACATTCTTGTTTACCGGCCAAACTGGGTGCTGCTCATCTTGTTGTATTGGATCCTGGCACTGCCGCATCGCGTAAATGTGGGCACAGGATTTGTGGTGGGTGCCATACTGGATCTCATTAGCGGCTCCACACTTGGCGTGCGGGCTTTGTCGATGAGTATCATTGCCTACCTGGTTGCGCTGAAATTCCAGCTATTCCGTAACCTGGCGCTCTGGCAACAGGCGCTGGTGGTTATGTTGTTATCACTGGTCGTGGACATTATTGTTTTCTGGGCCGAGTTTTTAGTGATCAACGTCTCTTTCAGACCTGAAGTGTTCTGGAGTAGTGTAGTAAATGGTGTGCTTTGGCCATGGCTATTTTTACTGATGCGTAAAGTCCGCCAGCAGTTTGCGGTGCAATAAGGTTGATATGAATACTCTGTATCTGGCTTCAGGTTCCCCACGCCGTCAGGAATTATTGACCCAACTTGGCGTCACCTTTGAACGGCTGGTTCCAGGGATTGAGGAACAGCGTCATCCGCAAGAGAGCGCGCAGCAGTATGTTGTTCGCCTGGCGCGTGAGAAGGCTCAGGCTGGTGTTGCGCTGGCTGCGCGAGATTTACCGGTGCTGGGGGCTGATACCATTGTCATCCTGAATGGCGAAGTGCTGGAAAAACCGCACGACGCCGCGCATGCGGCCGCAATGCTGCATAAGCTGTCAGGCAAAACACATCAGGTGATGACGGCGGTGGCATTAGCCGATCGTCAGCACAGTCTGGACTGCCTGGTGGTTACGGACGTCACGTTCAGAGCACTAACAGATGAGGACATCGCGGGCTATGTTGCCAGCGGTGAACCGATGGATAAAGCAGGTGCATACGGTATTCAAGGGTTGGGTGGTTGTTTTGTCAGGAAGATAAATGGCAGCTATCACGCCGTGGTCGGCTTACCGCTGGTAGAAACGTATGAGTTGCTGAGCAATTTTAACGCACTGCGTGAAAAAAGGGATAAACATGACGGCTGAATTGTTGGTAAACGTAACGCCCTCGGAAACACGCGTGGCGTACATTGATGGCGGTATTCTGCAGGAAATTCATATTGAACGTGAGGCGCGACGCGGAATCGTAGGCAATATCTACAAAGGTCGTGTAAGTCGTGTACTTCCGGGTATGCAGGCGGCTTTTGTAGATATTGGGCTGGATAAAGCCGCTTTTCTTCACGCTTCAGACATCATGCCGCACACCGAATGCGTGGCGGGTGAAGAACAGAAGCAGTTCACCGTGCGCGACATCTCCGAACTGGTTCGTCAGGGCCAGGACCTGATGGTACAGGTGGTCAAAGATCCGCTGGGCACCAAGGGCGCTCGCCTGACGACAGACATCACGCTGCCTTCCCGTTACCTGGTCTTTATGCCTGGTGCTTCGCACGTTGGGGTTTCCCAGCGTATCGAAAGCGAAACCGAGCGTGAACGCCTGAAAAAAGTGGTGGCGGATTACTGCGATGAGCAGGGTGGATTTATTATTCGCACGGCTGCAGAAGGCGTGTGCGAGGACGATCTGGCCTCAGATGCGGCGTATCTCAAGCGCGTCTGGACCAAAGTCATGGAGCGCAAAAAGCGCCCGCAAACCCGTTACCAGATGTACGGCGAGCTGGCGCTGGCGCAGCGCGTGTTGCGTGATTTTGCTGATGCTCAGCTCGACAGGATCCGCGTGGACTCCCGTCTGACCTACGAAGCGTTACTGGAGTTTACAGCAGAATACATCCCTGAGATGACCAGCAAGCTGGAACATTACAGTGGACGACAGCCCATTTTCGATCTCTTTGATGTGGAAAATGAAATTCAGCGTGCGCTGGAACGCAAGGTTGAGCTGAAATCCGGTGGCTATTTGATTATCGATCAAACCGAAGCCATGACCACCGTGGATATCAATACCGGTGCGTTCGTTGGGCATCGTAATCTCGATGACACCATCTTTAATACCAATATTGAAGCTACGCAGGCGATTGCGCGTCAGCTGCGTCTGCGTAACCTGGGCGGCATTATCATTATCGATTTTATCGACATGAGTAATGAGGATCACCGCCGCCGGGTGCTGCACTCTCTGGAGCAGGCGCTGAGTAAAGATCGCGTTAAAACCAGCATTAACGGTTTTTCACAGCTGGGGCTGGTGGAGATGACGCGTAAGCGCACGCGTGAAAGCGTCGAGCATGTGCTATGCAACGAGTGCCCGACCTGCCACGGACGCGGTACGGTCAAAACGGTCGAAACCGTATGCTATGAAATTATGCGGGAGATCGTGCGTGTCCATCATGCTTACGACTCCGATCGTTTCCTGGTCTATGCTTCTCCGTCCGTGGCGGAAGCCCTGAAAGGTGAAGAGTCACACGCGCTGGCGGAAGTGGAAATTTTTGTCGGTAAGCAGGTTAAAGTACAAATCGAACCGCTCTATAACCAGGAGCAGTTCGACGTCGTTATGATGTAGTTAACCACCTGATGGCGATACCTTGTAGGCCGGATAAGGCGTTCACGCCGCCATCCGGCAAAACGATTTTGTGAGTCACATTTTTTGGCAGACAAGGAGAGATGCGTGAGGCGATTGCCGGGGATTTTACTGCTCACTGGAGCCGCGCTCGTCGTCATCGCAGCGCTACTGGTCAGTGGCCTGCGCCTTGCGTTGCCGCATCTCGATAGCTGGCGGCCTGCGATCCTCAGTAAAATTGAGTCGGCCACCGGTATGACCGTTTCTGCCAGCCAGCTCTCCGCCAACTGGCAGAATTTTGGCCCCACCCTTGAAGCCCGCGATATCCACACTCAGCTTAGCGACGGCGGCGAATTCTCGGTCAAACGCGTCACGCTGGCGCTGGATGTCTGGCAAAGCTTGCTGCACATGCGCTGGCAGTTTCGCGACCTCACCTTCTGGCAACTGCATTTACGCACTAATACGCCTATCCAGCGCAGCAACAATGACGATGGAGTCGAACCCGGCCGCGTTAGCGATCTGTTTTTACGCCAGTTCGATCACTTCGATCTCCGCGACAGCCAAATCAGTTTCTTGACCCTCTCTGGTCAGCGTGCAGAACTGGCGATCCCGCAGCTTACCTGGCTGAACGGAAAAAACAGACACCGCGCCGAAGGCCAGGTCAGCCTCTCCAGCCTGACCGGGCAGCACGGTATCATGCAGGTACGGATGGATCTGCGTGATGACGAAGGGCTGCTGAACAATGGCCGGGTCTGGCTACAGGCCGATGACATCGACGTCAAACCGTGGCTGGGGAAATGGATGCAGGATAACGTCGCGCTGCAAACGGCACGCTTTAGCCTGGAAGGGTGGATGACGCTCAGCAAAGGCGAAATTTCCAGTGGCGATGTCTGGCTGAAGAAAGGCGGGGCAAGCTGGAAAGGTGACAACAACACGCACACGCTGTCCGTTGATAACCTGACCGCGCATATTAGCCGCGAGCAGCCCGGCTGGGTGTTCGCGATCCCGGATACGCGCATTACGATGGATAACAAGCCCTGGCCGAGTGGCGCGCTCACCTTGGCCTGGATCCCCGAGCAGGAAGTGGGGGGCGAGAATAACAAACGCAGCGATGAGCTGCGCATTCGAGCCAGTAACCTCGAGCTGGCGGGCCTGGAAGGGTTGCGCCCCATGGCGGCAAAGCTCTCTCCGGCGTTAGGTGACATCTGGCGCGCCACGCAGCCGAGCGGCAAGATAGATACGCTGGCGCTGGATATCCCATTACAGGCGACAGAAAAAACGCGCTTCCAGTCCTCGTGGACCGATCTGGCCTGGAAGCAGTGGAAGCTGTTACCGGGCGCCGAGCATTTCTCCGGTACGCTTGCCGGTAGCGTAGAAAATGGTGCGCTCACCGTTTCGATGAAGCAGGCGAAAATGCCGTATGAAACCGTCTTCCGCGCGCCGCTGGAAATCGAAGACGGGGTGGCGACGCTAAGTTGGCTGAAGAATGACAAAGGTTTTCAGCTGGATGGGCGAAATATTGATGTTAAAGCGAAAGCCGTCCATGCGCGCGGCGGCTTTCGCTATCTGCAGCCGACAGGTGATGAGCCGTGGCTGGGCATTCTGGCGGGTATCAGCACCGACGATGGTTCTCAGGCCTGGCGTTATTTCCCGGAAAACCTGATGGGTAAAGACCTGGTCGACTACCTGAGCGGTGCGATTCAGGGCGGTGAGGCGGATAACGCCACGTTGGTGTACGGCGGTAACCCGCGCCTGTTCCCGTATCCACATAACGAAGGTCAGTTCCAGGTACTGGTGCCGCTGCGCAATGCTAAGTTTGCTTTCCAGCCTGACTGGCCAGCGCTTACCAATCTCAACATTGAGCTGAACTTCATGAATAACGGTCTGTGGATGAAGACCGACGGCGTCAATTTAGGTGGGGTGAGAGCCAGCAACCTGACAGCTGATATTCCCGACTACGCGAAAGAAAAGCTGCTAATTGATGCCGACATTAATGGTCCGGGCAAGGCAGTTGGACCGTATTTTGATGAGACGCCGTTGAAGGATTCACTGGGCGCCACGCTGGAGCAGCTCCAGATTGACGGCGATGTGAATGCTCGCTTACATCTGGATATCCCCTTTGATGGCTCGCTGGTGACGGCCAAAGGTGATGTTAACCTGCGTAATAACAGCCTGTTTATTAAGCCACTCGACAGTACATTAAAGAACCTGAACGGCAAATTTAGCTTTATCAACGGCTCACTTCAAAGCGAGCCGATGACGGCCAACTGGTTTAATCAGCCGCTGAACGTCGACTTTTCCACCACCGAGGGTGCTAAAGCCTATCAGGTTGCGGTAAATCTGAACGGTGACTGGCAGCCTACCCGCATGGGCATCCTGCCAACGCAGGTGAACGAGGCCTTAGGCGGCAGCGTAGCGTGGAATGGCAAAGTGGGTATCGATCTTCCTTACCATGCCGGGGCGACCTACAGCATTGAGCTTAAAGGTGACCTGAAGAATGTAAGCAGTCACTTACCTGCGCCGCTGAATAAAGCGGCCGGCGAGTCTCTGCCATTAAACGTGAAGGCCGACGGCAACCTGCGCAGCTTCGATTTGACGGGCAACGCGGGGCCTAAAAATCACTTTAACAGCCACTGGTTGTTGAATCAGAAACTGACCCTTGATCGTGCTATCTGGGCTTCTGAAAGCCGCACTGTGCCTGACCTGCCCGAGCAGCAAGGTATTGAGCTCAATTTGCCGCCAATGGATGGTGCGCAATGGTTGGCACTGTTTAACAAAGGCGCGGCGGACAGCGTGGGCACCAATGCGGACTTCCCGCAGCGTATAACGGTGCGCACGCCGTCGCTATCGTTGGGCGGTCAGCAGTGGAATAATCTCAGTATTGTATCTGAGCCTTCACTGAACGGCAGTAAAGTGCAGGCGCAGGGGCGTGAGATCAACGCGACGTTGGCGATGCGCAATAACGCACCATGGCTGGCAAACGTGAAGTATCTCTATTACAACCCGAGCGCCGCGAAACCCGCACCGAACGCCACTCCGGCCTCACCGTTTTCCGCGATCAATAACGTCAGCTTCCGTGGCTGGCCGGACGTTCAACTGCGCTGCGAAGAGTGCTGGATGTGGGGGCAGAAATACGGGCGCATTGATGCTGACGTCGCGATTAAGGGTGATACGTTGACCCTGGATAACGGACTGCTGGATACGGGCTTTGCCAGACTGACCCTCGACGGTGAATGGGTTAACGCGCCGGGTAATGTGCGTACGTCGCTTAAAGGAAAACTGAACGGTAATAAAATTGATTCAGCGGCCGGTTTCTTTGGTGTATCGACCCCGATCCGCAACTCCTCATTCAACGTCGAGTACGATTTGCACTGGCGTAACCCGCCCTGGGATCCGGATGAAGCGTCGCTGAATGGTATTTTGCGGACCCGTCTGGGCAAAGGTGAGATTACTGAACTCAGCACCGGGCATGCGGGGCAGTTGCTGCGCCTACTGAGCTTTGATGCGTTGCTGCGTAAACTGCGTTTCGATTTTAGCGATACGTTTAACGAAGGCTTTTATTTTGACTCCATTCGCAGTACTGCGTGGATCAAAGATGGCGTGATGCATACCGACGATACGCTGGTGGATGGTCTGGAAGCCGATATCGCCATGAAAGGCTCGGTCAATCTGGTGCGCCGTGAGCTGAATATGGAAGCCGTGGTCGCGCCGGAAATTTCTGCCACCGTGGGGGTTGCCGCCGCATTTGCCGTTAACCCGATTGTCGGCGCGGCGGTGTTTGCCGCCAGTAAAGTTCTGGGGCCGCTGTGGAGCAAAGTCTCGATTCTGCGCTATCGCATTACTGGTCCGGTCGATAAACCGCAGATTAACGAAGTTCTGCGCCAGCCGCGTAAAGAAAGCCAGCAATGATTTGACGGGGGCGAGTAATTGCCCCAATCTCAGTAAATATGATCTTCTTACCGCTGTTTTACGGCGGCAACTAATGAGTAGCAAAACGATGAGTCTGAACCTGGTAAGTGAACAATTGCTAGCGGCGAATGGCCTGAAACATCAGGACCTGTTTGCCATTCTGGGCCAACTGGCCGAACGCCGTCTTGATTACGGCGATCTCTATTTTCAGTCGAGCTATCACGAATCCTGGGTTTTAGAAGACCGCATCATTAAAGATGGTTCTTACAACATCGATCAGGGCGTTGGTGTGCGTGCCATCAGCGGCGAAAAAACCGGGTTTGCCTATGCGGACCAGATAAGTCTGCTGGCGCTGGAGCAAAGTGCTCTTGCTGCCCGTACTATTGTGCGCGACAACGGTGATGGCAAAGTGAAAACGCTGGGTGCAGTAGAGCATCAGGCGCTTTATACCTCACTTGATCCGTTGCAGAGCATGAGCCGTGAAGAGAAGCTGGATATTCTGCGTCGCGTTGATAAGGTCGCGCGTGCCGCCGACAAACGTGTGCAGGAAGTGACCGCTAGCTTGACCGGCGTTTATGAGCTGATTCTGGTTGCGGCGACTGACGGTACGTTGGCGGCTGATGTTCGTCCTCTGGTGCGCCTGTCCGTTAGCGTGCAGGTTGAAGATGACGGTAAGCGTGAACGTGGCGCTAGCGGCGGTGGTGGTCGTTTTGGCTATGACTATTTCCTCGCCTCCCTTGACGGCGAAGTCCGTGCCGATGCATGGGCGAAAGAAGCCGTGCGCATGGCGCTGGTGAATCTCTCCGCGGTAGCCGCGCCAGCAGGCGCACTGCCGGTCGTGCTGGGTGCAGGCTGGCCGGGCGTGCTGCTGCACGAAGCGGTCGGTCATGGCCTTGAAGGTGACTTCAATCGTCGTGGGACATCAGTCTTTAGCGGCCACATGGGTGAGCTGGTGGCATCTGAGCTGTGCACCATCGTGGATGATGGCACGATGGCGGATCGCCGTGGTTCAGTGGCTATTGATGATGAAGGTACGCCAGGCCAGTACAATGTCCTGATTGAAAACGGTATTCTGAAAGGCTATATGCAGGACAAGCTGAACGCGCGTCTGATGGGTGTAGCGCCGACCGGTAACGGACGTCGTGAATCTTACGCTCATTTGCCAATGCCGCGCATGACCAATACCTATATGCTGCCGGGTAAATCTACGCCGCAGGAAATTATTGAGTCCGTTGAATACGGTATTTATGCTCCGAACTTCGGCGGCGGTCAGGTGGACATCACGTCCGGGAAGTTTGTGTTCTCAACGTCTGAAGCGTATCTGATTGAAAACGGTAAAGTGACCAAGCCGGTGAAAGGTGCGACGCTGATCGGCTCCGGCATCGAAGCGATGCAGCAGGTTTCGATGGTGGGTAATGACCTGAAACTGGATAACGGCGTCGGCGTTTGCGGTAAAGAAGGGCAGAGTCTACCAGTGGGCGTGGGTCAGCCGACGTTGAAGGTAGATAGCCTTACCGTAGGCGGTACCGCGTAACTGTACATGCCGGATGGCAACGCTTCGCGTTTTATCCGGCCTACATATCTGCACCGACCGTAGGCCCGGTAAGCGAAGCGCCACCGGGCATTTTTATTTATCTTTACCCCTGCCGTACATCCCCTGAAACAACTGCGCCACATCGACAAAATAATCTGTAAGAGAGTTAATCACGACCTGCACCTTGAGCGGCAGCTTGTCTTTTTCGGTATACAGCGCGTAAACCGGACGCGGATCTGACTGGTAGCGGGGCAGCAGGATCTCCAATTCACCACGATTGATCTCATTGATCACCCACATCAGTGGGACATAGGCAATCCCCGCGCCTGCGGCCAGCCAACGCACCAGCGTCATGGGATCGTTGGTTACGAAGCGTCCCTGCGGGATCAGTCGGGTTGAAATCCCTTCCGGGGCAATAAGCTCAAATTCATTATCTGGACGCACGCTGTATTCCAGCCATGAATGGTTGCTGAGATCGGCGGGTTTTTCCGGGATGCCAAACTGGGCGAGATAGCTTTTAGCGGCACAGACCACCATTGGCATCGTCCCCAGACGACGTGAAAAAAGACTGGAGTCCTGGAGAGCGCCCACACGGATAACCACGTCCAGACCGTCAGCAATTAAGTCCGGGGCCGGGATGCCGGTGACCAGATTGACCGCCAGTCCGGGGTACTCTTTCAGCATTTTCGCGGTCAGTCCGGCGAGGACATTTTGTGCCATGGTTGAAGAACAGCCGATCCGCAGTGTACCGATCGGCGTGTTGTTAAACGCATAGAGCTGCTCATGAACGTCCTGCACTTCGTGCAGCATGCGACGGCAGCCCTGATAATAAATTTTTCCGGCCTCGGTCAACCCAATGCTGCGTGTACTGCGGTTTAGCAGCTTAACCTGCAGTTCATCTTCCAGTTTTGATACCGTCTGGCTTATTGATGAAACGCTCATTTGCAGTTGTCTGGCAGCGGCGGTGAAGGAGCCAAACTCGACGACTTTGGCGAACACCGACATACGTTTTAATCGTTCCATTGTTCACTCTGGCTTAAAAGTGATTTAGATCACATAATATAGATAACAGCATAACAGTTACGTTAATATATTATTATTCAAATAACAGCTATGTCGCTCTCGCCTGGCTCATCCTTGCCCTTCTCTGCGGTGACATACGCTCAATAAACGATCGCCTGCACTCTCTTAAGCTACCAAGGTCAACATGAGTCTGTTTCCCGTTATCGTGGTGTTTGGTCTTTCCTTCCCACCGATTTTTTTCGAGTTACTTTTGTCACTGGCGATTTTCTGGCTGGTGCGCCGGGTGCTGGTTCCAACTGGCATCTATGATTTTGTCTGGCATCCGGCCCTGTTTAACACCGCGCTGTATTGCTGTCTGTTCTATCTAATAACGCGCCTGTTCGTTTGAGGTTGAAGTGAAAACACTAACAAGAAAACTCTCCCGTACGGCCATGACTCTCGTACTGGTCATTCTGGCTTTTATCGCTATTTTCCGCGCATGGGTCTATTACACCGAGTCGCCGTGGACGCGTGATGCGCGTTTTAGTGCCGAGGTTGTTGCTATCGCCCCGGACGTCGCGGGCCTGATTACTCACGTTAACGTGCATGATAACCAGCTGGTGAAAAAGGATCAGGTCCTGTTCACCATCGACCAACCGCGCTATAAAAAAGCCCTCGAACAAGCCGAAGCGGACGTCGCCTATTATCAAGTCCTGGCGCAGGAAAAACGCCAGGAAGCGGGGCGTCGTAACCGTCTTGGCGTTCAGGCCATGTCCCGCGAAGAGATTGACCAGTCGAATAACGTGCTGCAAACCGTATTACATCAGCTGGCGAAGGCGCAGGCGACCCGTGATCTGGCAAAACTCGATCTTGAACGTACGGTTATCCGTGCGCCAGCCGACGGCTGGGTGACGAACCTTAACGTCTATTCCGGTGAGTTTATTACCCGTGGTTCGACGGCGGTGGCGCTGGTCAAACAGCACTCTTTCTACGTGCTGGCTTATATGGAAGAGACCAAGCTGGAAGGTGTGCGTCCGGGTTACCGTGCTGAAATTACGCCGCTTGGCAGCAACAAGGTTTTGAAAGGTACCGTTGATAGCGTGGCGGCGGGCGTGACGAATGCCAGCAGTACGCAGGATGCGAAAGGCATGGCGACCATTGACTCCAACCTTGAATGGGTGCGACTTGCTCAGCGTGTGCCAGTACGCGTCCGTCTTGATGACCAGCAGGGAACGCTGTGGCCAGCCGGGACCACGGCGACTGTGGTTATTACCGGGAAGCAGGATCGCGATGCCAGCCAGGAGTCCTTCTTCCGTAAAATGGCGCACCGTCTGCGCGAGTTTGGTTAATTGCGATGGGCATTTTCTCCATTGCCAATCAGCATATCCGCTTTGCGTTAAAACTGGCATGCGCCATTGTGCTGGCGCTGTTCGTTGGCTTTCATTTTCAGCTTGAGACCCCGCGCTGGGCGGTGTTGACCGCAGCGATTGTGGCAGCAGGCCCCGCTTTTGCGGCGGGCGGAGAACCTTATTCGGGTGCGATCCGCTATCGTGGGATGCTGCGTATTATCGGGACGTTTATCGGCTGTATTGCGGCACTGGTAATTATCATCAGCATGATCCGTGCGCCGCTGCTGATGATCCTCGTGTGCTGTGTCTGGGCCGGTTTTTGTACCTGGATCTCTTCGCTGGTGAAGATCGAGAACTCCTATGCCTGGGGGCTTTCGGGTTATACGGCGCTGATTATCGTCATTACTATCCAGGCTGAGCCTCTGCTGACACCGCAATTTGCCCTCGAGCGCTGCAGCGAGATTGTGATCGGTATTGTCTGCGCAATTGTTGCTGATCTGCTCTTTTCTCCCCGCTCGGTGAAACAAGAAATTGACGTTGAACTGGACAGCCTTCTGGTGGCGCAGTATCGGCTTATGCAACTGTGTATTAAGCATGGTGACAGTGAAGAAGTGGACAAAGCCTGGGGCGATTTAGTTCGTCGGACTGCGGCGCTGGAAGGCATGCGCAGTAACCTGAATATGGAGTCCTCACGCTGGGGGCGCGCCAACCGCAGGCTCAAAGCGCTGAATACGCTGTCACTGACGTTGATTACCCAATCCTGTGAAACCTATCTTATCCAGAACACGCGTCCGGAACTGATTACGGATACCTTCCGTGAGCTGTTCGATACGCCGGTGGAAACCGTGCAGGATGTGCATAAACAACTGAAGCGCATGCGCCGGGTGATGGTCTGGACCGGCGAGCGCGAAACGCCGGTGACCCTTTATAGTTGGGCCAGTGCGGCAACCCGTTACCTGCTGCTGAAACGTGGGGTGGTTAGCAACACGAAAATCAGCGCTACGGAAGAAGAGATCCTGCAGGGTGAGCCGGTGGTGAAAGTGGAATCCGCCGAACGCCACCATGCGATGGTCAACTTCTGGCGCACCACGCTGTCCTGCGTGCTGGGCACCTTGTTCTGGCTGTGGACTGGCTGGACGTCAGGTAGCGGCGCAATGGTGATGATTGCGGTGGTGACCTCACTGGCGATGCGTTTACCCAACCCGCGGATGGTGGCAATCGACTTTATTTACGGCACGCTGGCGGCGTTACCGCTGGGTGCGCTCTACTTTCTGGTGATTATCCCCAATACGCAGCAAAGTATGTTGTTACTGTGCCTGAGCCTGGCAGTGCTGGGGTTCTTTCTGGGCATCGAGGTTCAGAAGCGACGTCTGGGCTCAATGGGCGCGCTGGCCAGTACCATTAACATCATCGTGCTGGATAACCCGATGACCTTCCACTTTAGTCAGTTCCTCGACAGTGCGCTTGGGCAGATTGTCGGATGCGTGTTGGCGTTTCTGGTGATCTTACTGGTGCGTGATAACTCGCGTGACAGAACCGGTCGCGTGCTGCTTAATCAGTTCGTGTCGGCGGCGGTTTCAGCGATGACCACCAATGTGGTTCGCCGCAAAGAAAACCATCTCCCGGCGCTTTACCAGCAGCTCTTTTTGCTGATGAACAAATTCCCCGGTGACCTGGCGAAGTTTCGTCTGGCGCTGACGATGATCATCGCACACCAGCGTCTGCGCGATGCACCAGTACCGGTAAACGAGGATTTATCCGCCTTTCACCGTCAGCTGCGACGTACTGCCGATCACATCATATCCGCAGGGAACGACGACAAACGCCGACGCTACTTTAGCCAATTGCTGGAGGAGCTGGATGTCTATCAGGAGAAGTTAACCCTCTGGCAAGCGCCGCCTCAGGTGACGGAGCCGGTGAAGCGACTCACCGGTATGCTCCACAAATACCAGCATGCACTGACCAGCAGTTAAGACTGATAAACCGACGCCAGAAGCGTCGGTTTTTTTATGGCTATACTTACCTGATGTGTGGGAATCCCTGCATAGAGAGAGCCTGTAGAGCGACTGGCGTTGGGATGGTAGCTATAGATGAACATCTATACATTTGATTTTGACGAGATTGAAGAACAGGGTGATTTCTACCGCGAGTTTACGCGGGCATTCGGCCTTGCTCGGGAAAAGGTAAGCGATCTCGATTCGCTGTGGGAGGTGGTGATGGGCGACGTTCTACCTCTGCCGCTGGAGATTGAGTTTGTCCATTTACCGGACAAACAACGCCGACGCTACGGAGCGCTGATTTTGCTGTTTGATGAAGCAGAAGAAGAGCTGGAAGGGCAATTACGCTTTAACGTCCGTCATTCAATGTAAGGCATAAAAAAGCCCCCGACAGGCGGGGGCAAGTCGTCTCGGACCAGACGACGAGGGTTTATTTGTACAGTTCAGCGGTTGCGTGCCAATGCGCGCCTTCACGCAGTTCGGTCACGCGGTAGCTGCTGGCGCCTGCTTTTTCAGCTTTGGCGACGATTTCCTGACGCATATCCATCGGTGAGCTGCCAATCTGAGAAACAGAGATGGTACCCATGGATTGCAAATTCTGTGCTTCTTGTGTGTTCACCTGATTAACCGCCGCACTGGCGCCAAAAGAGAGAACGGAAAGAAGGCTTAAGGTTGCAACAGTCGTTTTGATTTTCATGATATTTACCTCGTCGAATTCTTTTATTGGGGTCTTCGTTTCGTGACCCTCATCACAAAATCAAGTATACACTAATCACTCGATAAATTAATACCACGCTAATGGTTTCTACTGTAATTAAGTGTTAAGAAATGTGGTTTTAATAACTTATTGGAATTAAAAACGCATAATTGAACTCATTATTTTAAAAAAATACAGTAAATTCATGGTGATAGTTAATTTCGCAATTTGTGCGTTTATAATTCGATGTATTCACTGTGTGAATGTTTTTGGATAGTGAAACGCACTATTTGTTAAATGGCAGGCAGAGGAAAAGAGTGGTCAGGAGTCGGAAAGAAAGGTTTTTTCCCCGCCACGCGATGCGACGGGGAGGGGATCACAGCTCTTGTTCGAACAGTTCCAGAATAGCTTCGTACAGATCTTTTACCGAGAACCCCATCGCCGGAGTGGTGAAGATAGTATCGTCGCCCGCAATAGTGCCGAGGATACCTTCTGCTTTACCCAGTGAATCCAGCATACGTGCGATCAACTGTGCGGCGCCTGGGCTGGTATGAATGACCACCACGGCATCGTTGTAATCAATGTCCAGCACCAGATTTTTCAGTGGGCTGGAGGTTGTCGGTACCCCCAACTCTGCCGGAAGGCAGTACACCATTTCCATTTTGGCATTGCGGGTACGCACGGCGCCAAACTTGGTCAGCATGCGTGAAACCTTGGACTGGTTGATATTATCAAAGCCCTGATCCTGCAATGCGAGGACGATTTCGCCCTGAGAGCTGAATTTCTCTTCCTTGAGAAGCGCTTTAAACGCCTTTACTAATTCTTCTTGTTTTGCCGAGCTTCGCATAAGTCACCCGTAATATGGCGGTAGAAACAACATTATTGTGCATACAGATGAATTTTTATGCAAACGGTCTGCCTCATTCAAGGCTGAAATAATGTTATGAAAGAGCGGAATTTTATCAAATTTCGTTATCAAGAAACATGCCTATGTCACGGCATGCAAATAAGCTTAAAAGTAAATCAATTGTTATCAAATTGATGTTGTTTTGGGAGGGCAGTTAGGTATATTGTCAGCACCTGTTGGAAAGTTGCTCTACTGTGCGAGTCGTATTGAATTACGTAACTTAGCTTTTAATTTACGTAAGTTAAATGCATAAAAGCCAAATTTGCGTAACTACGCATTCTTGACGCGTGGTTGTTGTGTTCATCGGATTTGTGAATTATGGTCGCCGCCGCGGAGCAACAGACACTTTGCTTATCAATATAATAAGGAGTTTAGGATGAAAGTTGCAGTCCTCGGCGCTGCTGGTGGAATCGGTCAGGCGCTAGCATTACTGTTAAAAACCCAACTGCCTTCAGGTTCAGAACTCTCCCTGTACGACATCGCTCCAGTAACGCCTGGTGTGGCCGTTGATTTGAGCCATATCCCTACTGCTGTGAAAATCAAAGGTTTCAGCGGCGAAGATGCGACCCCGGCACTGGAAGGTGCTGACGTGGTACTGATCTCAGCAGGCGTCGCGCGTAAACCGGGTATGGACCGTTCCGACCTGTTTAACGTCAACGCAGGTATCGTGAAAAATCTGGTTCAGCAGGTTGCGACCACCTGCCCGAAAGCATGCATCGGTATCATCACTAACCCGGTGAACACCACCGTTGCAATCGCTGCAGAAGTGCTGAAAAAAGCAGGCGTTTACGACAAGAACAAACTGTTTGGCGTGACCACGCTGGACATCATCCGCTCCAACACCTTTGTGGCGGAACTGAAAGGCAAGCAGCCGACCGACGTTGAAGTTCCGGTTATCGGCGGACACTCTGGCGTGACTATTCTGCCACTGCTGTCACAGATCCCTGGCGTAAGCTTCACCGAGCAAGAAGCTGCTGAGCTGACCAAACGTATCCAGAATGCGGGTACTGAAGTCGTCGAGGCTAAAGCCGGTGGCGGTTCCGCAACCCTGTCTATGGGCCAGGCCGCAGCACGTTTCGGTCTGTCGCTGGTTCGCGCACTGAACGGCGAAAAAGGCGTGGTGGAATGTGCATACGTTGAAGGTGACGGCCAGTACGCTCGCTTCTTCTCTCAGCCGCTGCTGCTGGGCAAAAACGGCGTAGAAGAGCGTCAGTCTATCGGCAAGCTGAGCGCGTTTGAACAGAGCTCGCTGGAAGGCATGCTGGACACGCTGAAGAAAGATATCACCCTGGGCGAAGAGTTCGTTAAGTAACGCGACAAGGGGCCGGATGCAAATACCTTATCCGGCCTACGGTCAGCGTGTATTTGTAGGCCTGATAAGCGTAGCGCCATCAGGCATTACGTGCTAAGTCCCTACGATATCGCCTAATAAAAACCGGAGCTAATTCAAATTGCTCCGGTTTTTTATGGTAAGTGGGAGGCGTGATGTTAATTGGTGGCCGGGTATTCCTGAATGGTGACCTGCAACGTTAACTGTTTATCATCACGCATCACGACGACGGAGATCACTGAGCCTGGGCGAATTTCCGCTACCTGATCCATGGTCTCCAGCGCAGAGACGGCCGGTTTATTATTGACCGAGATAATCAGATCGTTAACCTGAATGCCTGCTTGTGCCGCCGGGCCATCCGGGGAGACTTCGTTAACCACAATCCCCTGAATTTGATCCATTCCGCCGCCCTGCGCGTGCAGTGGCGCAATCTCGCGGCCGCTAATCCCGATATACCCGCGAATGACGCGACCATCACGAATCAGCTTATCCATAATTTTGGTTGCTAACTGGAACGGAATAGCAAAGCCGATCCCTTCCGGCGTTTCGCCATCGTTGCTCTTATCAAACGACAGGGTGTTAATGCCCATCAGCTCACCCAGCGAGTTGACCAGCGCACCGCCGGAGTTGCCGTGGTTGATAGAGGCGTCCGTTTGCAGAAAGTTTTGCCGTCCCGTGGGGTTCAGGCCAATACGACCGGTGGCGCTGATGATCCCCTGAGTAATGGTTTGCCCGAGGTTGTACGGGTTCCCGATAGCAAGAACGACGTCGCCAATGTGCGGTATCCGTTTGTTATTGATAGGGATTGTGGGCAGCCCACCAGAGGCGTTGATTTTCAGCACCGCCAGGTCAGTCAGGGTATCGGAGCCGACCAGCAGCGCTTCAAACACGCGTCCATCCTGCAGAGCGACGATGATTTGGTCGGCATCATTAATCACGTGTTTGTTGGTGATGATATAGCCGCGCTGATCCATGATAACGCCGGAGCCGAGTGTGCGGATCTCGAGCTGGTTGTGCGTCGTGCTGTTCATACTGCGGTTATACACGTTAACAACGGCGGGGGCGGCACGGCGAACCGCCGGGTTATAGCTGGCAGGCGTTTCATCAGCACTGTCAAACTGGGGTGCTGTAAGCGTATTAATTTTGCGCAGAGAGGGCATCGCGGCCAGCAGAATGGCGCCGACGATTAAACCAATCGCGACCGAACGTAAAAGCTTCACAAACATGATAGCGGCGTCATTAAAAAGGGGAACGGCAGCAGCATATCACGAGTTTACCGGACATCACACGGTGGGCTGATGTCCGGTCTACCAGCTTAACGCAGGAGCAGATAGATATTCTCGTTACCGCGTACCACCTGCAACGCGATGATCGACGGTTTCGCTTCCAGCACCTTGCGCATTTCGGCAATGGAGTTCACGCGATCGCGGTTTACACCGATGATAACGTCATCTTTGTGCAGACCGGCTTGCGCGGCTGGGCTGCTTTTTTCGACGTTATCAATCTTGATGCCTTTAGTGCCGTCTTTTAACTGACCGTCGCTAAGCGTTGCACCTTGTAATGCCGGGGCGATCATTTCCGCACTGGCGGACGACGACGTGCTGGTATCCAGTGTGACTTCCACCTCCAGTGGCTTACCGTTACGTAGCAGACCCAGTTTAACCTTGGTGCCCGGTTCAGTGGTGGCAATACGCGAACGTAACTCGGCAAAACTGTTCAGCGGCTTGCCGTTGAGGCTGGTAATGACGTCACCGGATTTCACGCCCGCCTTCGCGGAGCCAGAGTTCGGCAGCACTTCGCTAACAAACGCGCCGCGCTGTACATCCAGCTTGAACGCTTTGGCGATGTCGGCGGTCATTTCCGTCCCTTTAATACCCAACAGGCCGCGTTTGATTTCGCCAAACTGCATTAACTGCTGCGCCAGCGTGCGCGCCATGTTGCTGGGAATGGCAAAGCCAATGCCGATACTGCCGCCGCCCGGTGCCAGAATGGCGGTGTTAATACCGATCAATTCACCATTCAGATTAAGCAGCGCGCCACCGGAGTTACCCCGGTTAATGGACGCATCGGTCTGAATAAAGTTTTCCAGACCTTCCAGATTCAGGCCGCTGCGACCCAATGCCGAGACGATGCCGGAGGTTGCCGTTTGCCCCAGCCCGAACGGGTTACCGACGGCGACGGCAAAATCACCCACGCGGAGTTTGTCGGAGTCGGCGATGGCAATTTGTGTCAGGTTGCTAGGGTGCTGGATTTGCAGCAGGGCGATATCGCTCTGATCGTCGCTACCAATCAGCTTGGCGTCAAACTCGCGACCGTCGTTGAGCTGGATACTGATCTTCTGTGCCTGATTAATAACGTGGTTATTGGTTAGCACGTAGCCTTTGGCGGCGTCGATGATGACTCCTGAACCCAGGCCTTCGAACGGTTGTGACGGCTGATCGGGTAGGTCATCGCCAAAAAATTTTTTGAATTCTTCCGGGACTTTCTGCCCCTGCGCGGCGGTACCTTCGACCCTCACGCTCACGACCGCAGGTAACACTTTCTCCAGCATTGGTGCGAGGCTGGGGAGTGCGGCTTGACCGGGAACCTGGCCGGGTATCGACGCAATGGCCTGAAACGGCGCCGAGAGAGTTAACCCGACACTTAACGCTAATGCACTCAACAGCTGGGTTTGTTTTTTCATTGATCCTGCTCTCGTACCTTGAGTAAACGGAAGATGATTCAAAACAGTTTGATGTTATTGAATTTTCGGTTTGGTCACAATGCGGCTAACGACTAAATAATAGCTGGGACGGGAAGAGAAGCGGAGGGCGCAATTGCTGCGCCCAATAAATTTCTTAACGATGTGCAGTTAGTCGCGCTTTGCGCCACTACGCAGCAGGCCGGAGGCCCCTTCGGAATAGTCGCGTGGCATCTGAACCGGTGCCTGATCGTTGCCTGCTTCAGACTCTGCCAGACGGTTACGGAACGGGTTGGATTCTGGCGACATACCCGGCAGCAGGTTGCTGGAACTTTTTGCCATATGTTGGTAGATCTGACGATAGTCGTCGGCCATGTTATCCAGTAGCTCAGCGCTGCGGGCAAAGTGGCTTACCAGCTCTTCACGATACTCTTCCAGCTCAGCTTTGTTTTTTTCCAGTTCGTACTGCAATGCCTGCTGTTGGCGTAATTTACGATTACCAAAACGCATGGCTACGGCACCAATAATGATACCGACGACTAACCCAATTAGCGCATATTCCCAGGTCATGAACATCTCCCGTTGTCTTGTGTTTCCGTAGGGTGTTGGCTTTAGGCTCCATGCCTGCGCCTGATTATGCCACTATAACCGCTAATCCCGTAGAAGTGGAATCCCGACTTTATATCGCGTAGTGTAGAACGGCCTTTTTTTCGTCAACCGTGAGCGACGGCACATCGATTCTCAAGGAATAACAATAACATCATGCAAAGCTTTTCCCCGACATCGCGTTACCTGCAGGCCCTCAACGACGGCAGTCATCAACCCGACAACGTACAGCAAGAGGCAGTGAATCGACTGGATATTATTTTCCAGGAACTGACTGCCCCAGCCCGTCCTGCGTTGCAGGAAAGTGGGCTGATTGCTCGCTTTAGCAAATTTTTGGGTAAACGTGAACCGACGGAGAGCACGCCGGTGCGTGGTCTGTATATGTGGGGGGGCGTGGGGCGCGGGAAAACCTGGCTGATGGACCTTTTCTACCATAGCCTGCCGGGCACGCGTAAACAGCGTTTGCACTTTCACCGCTTTATGCTGCGCGTACATGAAGAGTTGACCGCCCTGCAAGGGCAAAGCGACCCGCTGGAAGTGATTGCCGACCGCTTTAAGGCAGAAACCGACGTGCTGTGCTTTGATGAGTTTTTTGTCTCAGATATCACCGATGCGATGCTGCTCGGTGGATTAATGAAAGCGCTGTTCGCCCGCGGCATCACGCTCGTGGCGACATCCAATATTCCGCCTGATGACCTGTACCGCAATGGTCTGCAACGTGCCCGCTTTCTTCCGGCGATTGAGGCTATTAAACAGTACTGCGACATCATGAATGTGGATGCCGGAGTTGATTACCGTCTGCGTACGTTAACCCAGGCGCATTTATGGTTATCGCCGCTGAATGATGAAACCCAACGGCAGATGGATAAGCTGTGGCTGGCGTTAGCGGGAAGCAAAAGTGAACATGCGCCGACGCTTGAGATAAATCATCGCCCGATGCAGACACTGGCCGTCGAAAACCAAACGCTGGCCGTCTCGTTTACTACCCTGTGCGTCGATGCCCGCAGCCAGCACGACTATATTGCGCTATCGCGCCTGTTTCACACCGTGTTGCTCTCTGACGTCCCAGTGATGACGTCGTTGATGGAGAGCGAAGCACGGCGCTTTATCGCGCTGGTAGATGAGTTCTACGAACGCCACGTCAAGCTGGTGGTGAGTGCGGCAGTTCCTTTATATGAGATCTACCGGGGAGAGCGCCTAAAGTTTGAATTCCAGCGCTGTTTGTCGCGTTTGCAGGAGATGCAAAGCGAAGAGTATCTGAAGCGCGAACATTTAGCCGGTTAAACCCATCGCAAATCACATAAAGGGGTCGATCTTTGACCCTGACTTCTCTATAATCTTGCGACCCCACGTTACGAGAGAGTTTTTTTCCCAAAACTTTCTATGTGCCGGCATAGGCTATTCGAAGGGGTAGGTTTGCTGGACAATGTCGTGTGAACCTCAACTGACAAAACGTTTGGGTGTTCACCAACGTGTAACTAATTTATTTGGGTAAGCTTTTAATGAAAACTTTTACAGCTAAACCAGAAACCGTAAAACGCGACTGGTATGTTGTTGACGCGACCGGTAAAACTCTGGGCCGTCTGGCTTCCGAACTGGCTCTGCGCCTGCGCGGTAAGCACAAAGCGGAATACACTCCGCACGTAGATACCGGTGATTACATCATCGTTCTGAACGCTGACAAAGTTGCGGTAACTGGCAACAAGCGTACTGACAAAATGTACTACCGTCACAGTGGCTACGTCGGTGGTCTTAAAGAAGCGACCTTTGAAGAGATGATTGCTCGCCATCCTGAGCGTGTGATTGAAATCGCGGTTAAAGGCATGCTGCCAAAAGGCCCGCTGGGTCGTGCAATGTACCGTAAACTGAAAGTTTACGCGGGCAATGAGCACAACCACGCGGCACAGCAACCGCAAGTTCTTGACATCTAATCGGGATTATAGGCAATGGCTGAAAATCAATACTACGGCACTGGTCGCCGCAAAAGTTCTGCAGCTCGCGTTTTCATCAAACCGGGCAGTGGTAAAATCGTTATCAATCAACGTTCTCTGGAACAGTACTTCGGTCGTGAAACTGCCCGCATGGTAGTTCGTCAGCCGCTGGAACTGGTCGACATGATTGGTAAACTGGACCTGTACATCACCGTTAAAGGTGGTGGTATTTCTGGTCAAGCTGGTGCGATCCGTCACGGTATCACCCGCGCACTGATGGAATATGACGAGTCACTGCGTGGCGAACTGCGTAAAGCAGGCTTCGTTACTCGTGATGCTCGTGAAGTTGAACGTAAGAAAGTCGGCCTGCGTAAAGCACGTCGTCGTCCTCAGTTCTCCAAGCGTTAATTGGTTTCTGCTTCGGCAGATTGCAATTTGCGAAAAAACCCGCCTCGGCGGGTTTTTTTATGGATTTTTACCCGCGAATAAGCACGGTAATCTGCTGATTGCCACCTCTTTTTTCCCATTTCCAGAATCGACTCACCACAAAGGTCACAAAATCTGGTAAACTATCATCCAATTTTCTGCCCAAATGTGCGGTATTGTTCATTTTTTGTTTGTATTTTGAACAGCAATGGCTTTCCGAATCTGGGTGACATCACTTCTGGCTGGCCACCTGGTGGCTGGTAGCAGTAAAATTCTTAATATACCTGGAGGTTTTCATGGCTGTCGCTGCCAACAAACGTTCGGTAATGACGCTGTTTTCTGGTCCTACTGACATCTATAGCCATCAGGTCCGCATTGTACTGGCGGAGAAAGGTGTTAGTTTCGAGATTGAGCATGTGGAGAAAGACAATCCACCTCAGGATCTGATCGACCTCAACCCGAATCAGAGCGTACCGACACTGGTGGATCGTGAGCTGACCCTATGGGAATCTCGCATCATTATGGAATACCTGGATGAGCGTTTCCCGCATCCGCCGCTGATGCCGGTTTACCCGGTTGCACGTGGTGAAAGCCGCCTGTACATGCAGCGTATTGAAAAAGACTGGTATACGCTGATGAACGTCATCGTAAACGGTTCTGCTTCTGAAGCGGACGTCGCGCGTAAGCGACTGCGCGAAGAGCTGCTGGCAATTGCGCCAGTGTTTAGTCAGAAACCGTATTTCCTGAGCGATGAGTTCAGCCTGGTAGACTGCTACCTGGCGCCGCTGCTGTGGCGTTTACCGCAGATGGGTATTGAATTCAGCGGTGCTGGTTCGAAAGAGCTGAAAGGGTATATGACCCGCGTATTTGAACGTGACTCTTTCCTGGCTTCTCTGACTGAGCCTGAACGTGAAATGCGTCTGGGCCGGGGTTAATCTGTATGGATTTGCCACAGCTATCACCGCGCCGTCCGTATCTGCTGCGCGCATTCTATGAGTGGTTGTTAGACAACCAGCTCACGCCGCACCTGGTGGTGGATGTGACGCTTCCGGATGTGCAGGTTCCTATGGAATATGCGCGTGACGGGCAAATTGTTCTGAATATTGCTCCACGTGCAGTGGGCAACCTGGAACTGGCAAACGACGAAGTGCGTTTTAACGCGCGCTTTGGCGGTATACCGCGTCAGGTTTCCGTGCCGCTGGCTGCTGTTCTGGCTATCTATGCCCGTGAAAACGGTGCAGGTACCATGTTCGAGCCAGAAGCGGCCTACGACGAAGATGTCGCCAGCTTAAATGATGACGACAACGACACGTCCGGCTTTGAAAGCGAAACGGTTATGTCCGTCATTGATGGCGATAAGCCCGATCACGGTGATGACAACGACCCGGATGATACGCCGCCACCTCCGCGTGGTGGGCGTCCGGCGCTACGCGTAGTGAAGTAAAATCAAACAGGCCCTTGCGGGCCTGTTTTGCTTTCTGTGCCAGCCATCAATAAAACAGCACAATCGTGGCTATCATATTCACCACAAATCCTACCGCCATTGGGATCGCCGTGCGTTTAACCACCTCAAAAGGCGATACACCCGCAATACCGGAAGTTACTACAATGACCGCAGTAATGGGTGAAACCGCGCGGGCCAGGGTAGTGGCAAAGTGCATTGGCATAATCATTACCACCGCCGGAATATGCAGCCCTGCGGCGATGTCCGGGATCAGGCTGGCGAAAGACATAAACGGCGCGTTACCGGAACCCATGACAATGGCGCAGGCGGCGATGACCACCGCCATGATGATCATCACGCCGATACCGCCAAGCCCGGAATGTTCCGCCCCCCTAATCACCGCGTCGACAGTGCCGATGGTGGTTAAGCCTTTGGCAAAGATCTCACCGGCGACGACCAGCGTCACGACATTGGCGAACTGGGTGCCCATGCCATCAAAAAACGCCTGCACATCATCCATGGTTTCGCGCAGATTATGGGTGCGAAAGAATTCGACAAGCATGGTGACTGTCATGCTCATCAGCATCACCACCACCAGATTCAGCTCTGTTTTCATGAATCCACTATGTGCAAGGAACAGCGAGCCTAGCATCAGGATCAGTGGCATCACCGGTAAAATGGCGTAATAGAGCGGCGGAACATCTTCCAGCACCTTTTGTTCGGTAAAGCCGATGTTTTCTGGTGCCGCTTTTTTATCAAACTGGCGCTGCACAAAAAAGTGCGCAATAGCAACGGCGATAATCACGCACGAGGCCACGGGTAACTGGTAGTGGAAGAAGTAGGTGGCGATTTTCATTCCCGCTACCTGAGCGGCAAAAATCGAGTTTGTTTCCAGAATACCCCATTCAATCGACATTGACGTGGCAATGACCGCCACTGCCGACAAACGGCTTACGCCAAGGCTGACCAGCGTCGGGAAGAGGGTGACCATCAGCAACATCCCTAACCCGGAGGCGCTGGTAATGAACTGCGCCATGATCTGACCGATCACATAGGTGGCGGCAAGCACGATATACGGTGATCGGATAAGCTTTAGCGGACGGCTCAGCAGGCTCACCATCGCCCGACTGGCTCCCATCCTGTCCATATAGCGGGCATAGCCACCGACGGCCATAATCGACAGCCCCAGGCCTGCTGCACGACTGGAGAGCATGCGCAGAATTTCGTTATAAATATCAACCAGCAGGTAGCCGCTGCTTTTTTCGGGTGCAACCAGCGCACCGTACCCCAGCCAGACGCCGCAGATCATTAGGAAGATCCCAGCCGCCGCAAGGACCACCTGGGGTTTGTAGTTTTTGAGGATCAGGTAACCCATCGTTAATAAAACGATGACAGAAAGTATGATGCCGAACATTTTTTCACTCCATGCAGGAAAGAAGATAAATCCGGTAATAGCGCTGTTATAAAAGCGGATGTTATATTTTTTTTACCGTTTTTTATGGAGTGAATATCGTATTTTTAAAATCGATATTAAATTATTTTTCGTTTTAAAATAGCAGGTTATGATAATTTTTCACGATCATATTCGCAGATTTCATAAATTCGATGTCATACTCAGAAATTAAAATTCATCATATTGTTTTTGAGTGAAAATATATTTGTATTTCATATGTTATCAATAAGTGGGCTAACCCGATTGACCTCCATTTCACCCCGCTTTCGATCCTGTGTTACGATGAACCCGCTGTTGTTTTTCACCAATGACTTAGCTGAATGGACCCTATGAACGCATTTGATTCGCAAGCTGAAGACTCTCCATCCACCATTGGCCGTAGTTTACGTAACCGCCCGCTGGCACGTAAAAAGCTGTCTGAAATGGTTGAAGAAGAACTGGAACAGATGATTCGTCGTCGGGAGTTTGGCGAGGGTGAACAGTTGCCGTCCGAGCGGGAGCTGATGGCCTTCTTTAACGTCGGTCGTCCCTCGGTACGAGAAGCCCTGGCGGCGTTAAAACGTAAAGGCCTGGTGCAAATCAACAACGGCGAACGTGCCCGCGTTTCGCGTCCATCTGCGGACACCATCATTGGTGAACTGTCGGGGATGGCGAAAGATTTTCTCTCGCATCCCGGCGGCATCGCGCACTTTGAACAGTTGCGACTGTTCTTTGAGTCAAGCCTGGTGCGTTACGCCGCCGAGCATGCAACCGATGAGCAAATTGACAGACTGGCGAAAGCGCTGGAGATTAACAGCCAGTCGCTGGATGACAACGCGCTGTTCATTCGTTCGGACGTGGATTTTCACCGTGTGCTGGCGGAGATCCCTGGTAATCCTATCTTTATGGCGATCCATGTCGCGCTGCTGGACTGGCTGATCGCCGCACGTCCGACCGTCGCTGACCGCGAATTATACGAGCACAATAGCGTAAGTTATCAACAGCATATTGCTATTGTCGACGCCATTCGTCAGCACGATCCTGATGAAGCAGACCGCGCATTACAAGACCATCTCAACAGCGTTTCCGCTACCTGGCACGCCTTCGGTAAAAATAAAAAATTGAGGAAGTGATCGCGATCCTGATGATCGTTTAGTGAGGCAGATCGCAATATAAGCGTTCTGTATTGTATTGCTGCTTATTTGATCTGGTATAACAGGTATAAAGGTACGCAGTTAGACAACACTAATCATCGACAGAGGTAGTTATGGCAAGAGATTTAAGAGGCGTAATGCCAGCGTTGTTAACCCCATTCGACAACCAACAGCGACTGGACATTGAGAGCCTACGTCGTCTGGTACGTTTCAACATTGGGCAGGGCGTTGATGGCCTGTACGTCGGTGGCTCAACGGGTGAAGCGTTTGTCCAGAACCGGGCTGAAAGAGAGCAGGTACTGGAGATCGTGGCGGAAGAAGCGAAGGGTAAAGTCACGCTTATCGCACATGTGGGCACGGTGAGCACCGAAGAGAGCCAGCAGTTGGCGAGCGCAGCCCATCGCTACGGCTTTGATGCTGTCTCTGCCGTCACACCGTTTTACTATCCGTTCAGTTTTGAAGAGCACTGCGATCACTACCGTGCAATTATTGATTCCTCTGATGGCTTGCCAATGGTGGTCTATAACATCCCGGCGCTGAGCGGCGTAAAACTGACGCTGGATCAGATCAACACGCTGGTCACGTTGCCGGGTGTTGGCGCGTTGAAGCAGACCTCTGGCGATCTCTATCAAATGGAGCAAATCCGTCGCGCCCATCCGGATCTGGTGCTGTACAACGGCTATGACGAAATTTTCGCGTCAGGCCTGCTGGCTGGGGCAGACGGTGGTATCGGCAGTACCTACAACATTATGGGCTGGCGCTATCAGGGAATAGTGAAAGCACTCAAAGAAGGCGACATCCAGACGGCACAAAAGCTGCAAACCGAGTGCAATAAGGTTATCGATTTACTGATTAAAGTCGGCGTGTTCCGTGGACTGAAAACGGTTCTGCACTATATGGACGTGGTTTCCGTCCCACTGTGCCGTAAGCCGTTTGCCCCTGTTGACGAAAAGTACCTGCCAGAACTGAAAGCGCTGGCTGACCAACTGCTGGCAGAAAAGGCGTAACAGCGGATTGCCGGGGGCTCTTTGCTTGCCCGGCCTACACAGGCAGACCGTAGGCCGGATGAGGCACAGTCGCCCACCAGTACAACAATGAAAATCGTCGGGAGAGTCACATGAGTACTTCTACCCAGAGCATTCCGTGGTACCGCCATCTCAACCGGGCACAATGGCGTGCGTTCTCTGCCGCCTGGCTGGGATATTTGCTGGATGGTTTTGATTTTGTCTTAATTGCCCTTGTGCTGACGGAAGTACAAGGTGAATTCGGGTTGACGACGGTGCAGGCTGCCAGCCTGATCTCGGCCGCCTTTATTTCTCGCTGGTTTGGCGGGCTGATGCTGGGGGCGATGGGCGATCGCTACGGGCGTCGCCTGGCGATGGTCACCAGCATTATTCTGTTCTCGCTAGGGACGCTGGCTTGCGGTTTTGCACCGGGCTACACCACCATGTTTATTGCCCGCCTGGTCATCGGTATGGGGATGGCAGGTGAGTACGGTTCAAGTGCGACCTATGTGATTGAAAGCTGGCCTAAACAGTTGCGCAATAAAGCCAGTGGTTTCCTGATTTCGGGCTTCTCCGTGGGGGCCGTGATCGCCGCTCAGGTCTACAGTCTGGTGGTACCGGTGTGGGGGTGGCGCGCGCTGTTTTTCATCGGCATTGTACCGATTATCTTCGCCCTCTGGCTGCGTAAAAATATTCCGGAAGCCGAAGACTGGAAGGAAAAACACGAAGGCAAAGCGCCGGTGCGCACGATGGTGGATACCCTCTATCGGGGTGAACATCGGGTCATTAATATTCTGATGACGCTCGCCGCCGCAACCGCGCTGTGGTTCTGTTTTGCCGGTAACCTGCAAAATGCGGCTATCGTGGCGATCCTCGGTCTGGTCTGCGCGTTTATCTTCATTAGCTTTATGGTGCAAAGCAGCGGTAAACGCTGGCCGACGGGCGTAATGCTGATGGTAGTGGTGCTGTTCGCCTTCCTCTACTCGTGGCCAATTCAGGCGCTGCTGCCGACCTACCTGAAAACTGAATTGATGTATGACCCGTCGACGGTCGCCAGGGTGCTGTTCTTCAGCGGCTTTGGGGCGGCGGTAGGCTGTTGTGTCGGTGGTTTTCTGGGTGATTGGCTGGGTACGCGCAAAGCCTATGTCTACAGCCTGCTGGCCTCACAGTTGCTGATTATTCCCGTGTTTGCGATTGGCGGTGCCAACGTCTGGGTACTGGGTCTGCTGCTGTTTTTCCAGCAAATGCTCGGGCAGGGGATCTCCGGGATCTTACCCAAACTGATCGGCGGTTATTTCGATACTGACCAACGTGCGGCGGGTCTGGGCTTTACCTACAACGTGGGTGCGCTGGGCGGGGCACTGGCGCCGATCATCGGTGCGCTGATTGCACAGCGTCTGGATCTGGGCACGGCGCTGGGATCGCTGTCGTTTAGCCTGACTTTCGTGGTGATCCTGCTGATTGGCCTTGATATGCCGTCCCGCGTGCAGCGCTGGCTGCGCCCGGAAGCGCTGCGTATCCATGATGCCATTGATGGTAAACCGTTTAGCGGAGCCGTGCCGTTTGGCAGCGATAAAAGCGCGCTGGTGAAATCAAAAAGTTAATCCGATAGCCCGGTCCTGCACCGGGCTATTTTGGTAAGGGAGTAAGTATGTCGTTACTTGAGCTACTGACGCTGAAAAAGGTCGTGCTATGACAACGCTGGCGATTGATATTGGCGGCACCAAACTGGCCGCTGCACGGGTAGACCGCGATTTACAGATCCGCGAACGCCGTGAACTGCCGACACCTGCCAGCAAAACGCCGGATGCTCTGCGGACCGCGTTACAGACGCTTATTGAGCCACTGCAGGCGCAAGCAGAGCGCGTTGCCATTGCCTCCACCGGTATTATCCGCGAGGGCACACTACTGGCGATTAATCCGCTCAATCTTGGCGGGCTGATGCACTTCCCGCTGGTACAAACCTTAAGAGAGTTGACCGGCTTGCCGACAATGGCGGTCAATGATGCGCAGGCGGCGGCCTGGGCGGAATACCACGTAATGGCTGACGAGATAAGCGACATGGTATTTATCACCGTGTCGACAGGTGTGGGCGGCGGCGTGGTCAGCAACGGCAAGTTACTCACCGGGGCTGGTGGTCTGGCGGGGCATTTAGGGCATACGTTGGCAGACCCTAATGGACCAGTCTGTGGCTGCGGTCGTACCGGCTGCGTGGAGGCTATTGCATCTGGTCGCGGAATTGCCGCTGCCGCACAGGGCGACCTTGCCGGTTGCGATGCCAGAACGGTGTTTACGCGTGCGGTGCAAGGGCATAAACAGGCCACGCGGTTGATTGCACATTCTGCACAGGTGCTGGCGCGACTGATTGCCGACGTCAAAGCGTCTACCGACTGCCAGTGCGTAGTTGTGGGTGGCAGCGTCGGGTTGGCGCAAGGATATCTGACGCAGGTCCACACGCTGCTGGCGCAGGAACCCTCGGTGTATCACGTCCCACTGCGCGCAGCACATTACCGACATGACGCCGGGTTGCTGGGCGCAGCATTGTTAGCACAAGGAGAGTTATCATGATATTAGGCGAGTTACAGTCGCTATCCGCCGCGGGATTACCCCCTGTTCTGCTTGATGCGCTGACCCTTGCTCTGGCGGCAGACGTGCAGAATAACGCGCCGGGACACTATGTACTGAAAGGCGACGATCTGTTTATGAACGTGATGCAGTTCGCCACGCAACCGCCACAAGAAAAAAAGGCGGAGCTGCATGAATGCTATATTGATATCCAATTGCTGCTGGCAGGTGAAGAGCGTATTTTTTTCGGTTTGGCAGGTTCCGCACGTCAGTGCGAAGACGTGTATGTTGAAGAGGATTATCAACTGTGCAGCGAGATTGCCGATGAACAGGTTGTCACCCTGAAACCGGGGATGTTCGCGGTGTTTATGCCTGGCGAGCCACATAAACCGGGCTGCGTGGCGAGTGCATCTGGAGAAATTAAGAAGGTGGTGGTGAAGGTCCGAGCCAGCTTGCTACACGCCTGATAGGAATGCGCCAACATGGTAATTGCCGCAGCTGCGTGTCTGCGGCAATTATCCAAAAGACAACCTACCGCTTAAATGTCACCGTTTCTGGCTGCGACAGATGCAGCGTTGTTTGGCTCGGTACGGTCTCGGCGATGACCCGCCCGTGGCGAATGGAATAACGGGCAGGTGTTTGGCGACGAACCGCGTCAAACCCATTTTCTGCCGGTAAAATTACCAGGTTAGCGGAATTTCCAACGCTCAGGCCGTAGTCTTGCAAGTGCAGGGTTTTTGCGCTGTGAGTGGTTATCAGGTTCAGCCCATCATTAATCTGCCCGTATCCCATCAGTTGGCACACGTGTAATCCCATATGCAGCACCTGCAGCATATTCGCGGTGCCCAGCGGATACCACGGATCAAAGACATCATCATGGCCAAAGCAGACGTTGATCTCTGCCTCCAGCATCTCTTTGACGCGGGTGACACCGCGACGCTTGGGATAGGTGTCAAAACGTCCCTGCAGGTGAATGTTCACCAGAGGATTCGCAACAAAGTTAATACCTGACATTTTCAGCAGACGGAAAAGACGGGAAGCATACGCGCCGTTGTAGGAATGCATCGCTGTGGTATGGCTGGCAGTGACGCGCCCGCCCATTCCGTCGCGATGTGCCAGTGCTGCAACGGTTTCAACAAAGCGTGATTGTTCATCATCAATTTCGTCACAGTGCACATCGATAAGGCGGTCGTACTTCTGGGCCAGGGCGAAAATTTTATGCAGCGACTCCACGCCATATTCACGTGTAAATTCAAAGTGGGGAATTGCACCAATCACGTCGGCGCCCAGGCGCACCGCTTCTTCTAACAGCGCCTCACCGTTGGGGTAAGATAGAATCCCCTCTTGTGGGAATGCCACAATTTGCAGCTCCACCCACGGTGCGACCTCTTGCTTCACTTCCAGCATCGCTTTCAGTGCCGTTAGCGTGGGATCGGAAACGTCAACGTGCGTACGAACATACTGGATGCCGTTGGCCATCTGCCATTTCAGGGTTTGCATGGCACGCGTCTTCACGTCTTCGTGAGTCAGCATCGCTTTACGTTCAGCCCAGCGCTCAATACCTTCAAACAGCGTACCCGACTGATTCCAGCTTGGCTCGCCTGCCGTTTGCGTGGTGTCCAGATGGATATGCGGCTCGACGAATGGCGGGATGGCGAGTCCACCTTCAGCGTCCAGTACCTCACCTTGCGGTAAAGATGCGGCTTCCTGGGGTTCAATACGGCTAAAACGCCCGTTTTCAATTGTAAGTTGCCATAACCCGTCGCGTCCCTGTAAACGTGCCTGACGAATGGTGAGGGTATTAGTCTGCATGGCTGACCTCCGTGGACTGAGCAAGACTGCGATTAAAAAGTGGATTCAGCAGGATATAGCTGACTACACCGCCGAGTACGGCGTTGACGGGCACAATACCGGGAATATAGTGGCCGGCAGCGATGCCCAGTGCAACGGACAGAATGGCTATCCAATTCACCGGCGTAAATTGTGCGTTGTTGAAATCGGCGTATCGGCGGTGGTTTAACAGATAGTCGGCAATAATCACCCCGCCAATCGGAGGGATCGCGGCCGACAGAAATGTCAGCCAGCCGACAAAGTTATTGTACAGCCACAGCGCGCACAGCGTGCCAATAATACCGTTAACCACCGACAATGTACGGCTGGAAAAACCGGTAATATTGGCAAAGCCCAGACCCGACGCATACAGCGCGTTGTCGTTGGTTGTCCAGATATTCAGGCCGAGAACGACAATCGCTGGCAGCAGGAGCCCCTGGGCAATCATCACGTCGGAGATGTCCGCCTGTCCTACAGCGGCAGCGCCAGCAGCACCGAAGATAAACATCAGGGAGTTGCCGAGGAAAAAAGCCACCATGGCAATCAGCACCGCAGCTTTGGCATTACGGCCAAAGCGAACGAAGTCGGCCGTCAAGGTACCTGCGCTGACAAACGATCCCACGACCAGCGCCAGCGCGGTTGAAAAATCCAGCGGCGTCTGTGGCACAATCGTTTTTAAATGATCTAAGCCGCCCACGTCGGATACTGCCAGCCAGACGGAGTAACTACCAAGAATAACGATAGCGGGTACGGCGATAATCGATAAAACCGTCAGCGCCGAAATGCCAAAAAAGATGGTCATGGTCATCAACAGGCCAGACACAGCAATCAGGATATTAACGTCGATTCCCGTCGCTTTGCTGACTGGGATAGCAAACATCGCCACGCCAACACCAAACCAGCCCACCTGCGTGCCGCCTAACAGCATTGAGGGAAGCCATGAACCTTTTACGCCAAATGAGTAACGCGCCAGGAGATGGGTAGAGAGTCCGGTTTTTGCGCCGATGAAACCAAGAAAGGCAGTGTAAATACCGAGGAGAAGATTACCGAAGAGAACTGCCAGGAAGAAATCATCATAGGAAAGACCGGTACCGAGTGTGCCCCCGGTCCACATACTGGCAGAAAAAAACGTTAATCCCAACATCACAAATGTCAGTGGAACTACGCCTTTCCGCGCGGCCAGAGGGACGGGGCCCTGGCTATAATTGTTATCTTGCGACACAACGCCTCCATGAATTTTGCCCAAAAAATCCGCCGCATAATATACACTTTTCAGAAGAATGCAAACGTTTACGTACTGGCGTTTTAAGCTGGTTGGTCGCGAATTTATGCTATGTAGCAACTACGTATTTTTAGAAGAGAAGACGGATATCCGGCATCTCATTCATATGTGCGGACGAGATGCCAGAAAATATGTGTTTATACTTCCAGGTAATTCTGGATCCCGTCTGCGGCTTTACGGCCTTCGGCAATTGCCGTCACCACCAGACCCGAACCGCGCACGATGTCGCCATTGGCTCAGTCGCTCCGTGAATGATCTCATTGAGACGCTAATCGAGTTTGTGAACGGGCCACGTATTGCTTGTTATTTTGAAAATAAAGATAAAAAGCTCGAATTTGTCGCAAGTTTCCCGTGGAAACCCCACGTTTGTATCGCTGGTTTAAACCGACGGCCAATCTCCCAATAGGTTGCCGTCATAATTGTGTTGATGCTGCGGACCGTTTCTGTCCTGGCGTTTTCCAAGAAATGAATTATACCGTCATGGATTTGCTGATAATCCTCAGCATGGTGTGTCGAGGTGAGTGTATTCATGTCTTTCCTGGCGTGATAGTTGCGAAATAAAAATATATCGCGTATCAATACGCTCGAGACGCTCGAGACGCTCGAGACGCTCGAGACGCTCGAGGTCTAATGCTGTCAATTCATGCCGATTGCATTACATGGACTTGCATCAGTATTTGCGAGTCGCTTTCCAGGAATGACGTGAATGTGTGAAGCAGAAGAAGACAGGGCCCTACCCAGCAATGTGAATTTTGGCTGGGAGCCAGAAAGGTTCTTACACTATCAATCAATATATAATTTAAAGTTATCAATGGATGGTGTAAATATTCTTGGTGTTATAATGATGAATGTGAATCTATTTTTCGGATTTTATTTATTCATTTTTTATCAACGGTTATAGTAATTGAACTAATTTTATGTCGGATTAAGTTTTAATTAATTTCGTATTTAATATTATTAACTTTATTCTATTGATGCCGATGGCATATCCTATCCTGGTCATTCATGGGTTCATTAAGTGAGTGATTTGTTTGCATTCAAACACATCTATTTTTCATTTCATACGTTAAGGATTAACCGTGAAAAAACTCCTTCTGGCAGCGTCGTTAGGCGCTGCTCTGCTCACCTCATTCAACGCCAGCGCCAGCAGTGATGTTACCCTGAAAGTGGCGGGTTCTATTATCCCAGGTGCTTGTGTTCCGACATTGCCGAATGGCGGCGTGGTGGATTACGGTACTATCCGTAATGTGGCAATCGACCCTACCGGGACCACTAACAAGCTGGTTCAACTGGGGCAAAAGACTATCACCCTGACAGTAAACTGCGACACTGAAATTGCAGTGGCCCTGACTTCAACGGATAACCGTAGCGATTCTCGTGTTCCTCTTTCCTCGACCAGCTATATTGAATCAGCTAACTCGAATGGTGAGAATCTGACCCTTAGCCCAAATGGTTTTGGGTTAGGTAAGGCGCCAGATGGCACAACGAATATCGGTGATTATGCTGTCGCTTTTGATATTGGATCTGTGACCGCAGATGGTGATGTGGTTGATGTTATTACAACAGCTGACATTACCGCATCAACGGTAACGTGGGTAGCTACTACAAGAGCGGCATTTTGTGCATTGAACAATAGCTGCTCAACTGATAAGCCAGCATTATCTGTTGCTGAAACTGGCACTGTAGTACCTAAAGCATTCAAAGTATTGACCGCACCACTATTGGTTACTACTGCGGTACAGGATAATACTGTACTGGGAACAGAAGATACTATCACGCTGGATGGTAATGCCACCATCAGCCTTGTTTATCTCTAATAAATAATAAGTACGGTGAATTCGTTTTTATTAACGGATTTATCGTACTCATTTTTTCGCTAAATATTGAAAGGAATGGATACCTTGAAACATTTAAATGGATGCCGGAAGTTATCTCTTTTTGCCCTTATGCTTTGCTCCTTAAATAGCTTTGCTACTGGAATGGTGCCGGAAACATCAATACTACTGGTTGATGCGCAGAAAGGTGAAGCCAGTATGAACGTCACCAACACCGATTCATTTCCGGTGCTGTTGTATAGCAATATTGTCGAATTACCAGACGGTGATAAATCTGTACGTTTAATTGTCTCCCAGCCTGTCGTACGTGTGGAAGCGGGCCAGGTGCAGCGCATGCGCTTTATGCTCCAGACGCAAGCACCGCTGAAATATGAGCAGCTCAAACGTGTGACATTCGAAGGTATCCCGCCAAAAGAGAAAGGCAAGGATCGCGTGGCGGTGACGGTGCGTCAGGATTTGCCGGTAATTATCCACCCGGCAGGTTTAGCTGAAGAAACGCAGCCGTGGAAATTCCTGGAATGGAAAAAAGAGGGCAGCACGTTAACGATCAGCAATCCCAGCGACTATGTGGTGCGCATGACCCAGGCGTTTAAAACACTGCCGTCGAAGAAAGCCGGTGCGCTGAATAAAACCTATATGTTGCCCCATACCAGCACGACGGTAGCACTACCAGCCTCGACCGATACTCAGGTTGAATTTTATCCGGCCAGTCGCTATGGCTACAAAGGCCAGATTCAGGTTGCAGACTTAAAATAAGCCCAAACAAGGATGAGTGCGGTAATGTATAAAAAGACACTACTGGCCAGCCTGGTCAGTCTGCTGCTCACCCATAATGTCAGGGCTGAAGGTATTGATCTGGCCGCCGTCGATTTTGATCAAGAGACGCTTAAATCCCTTGGCGTTAATCCTAATGTCGCACACTATTTTTCGAGCAAATCCCGCTATATGCCGGGGAGTTCATCTGTCTCTCTGAATATTAATGGCATAGACAAAGGCAGTGTGATTGCCCGCTTTGATGACAATGGCCAACTTTGTTTTGATAAAGAATTCCTACAACAGGCAGGGCTGAAAGTACCCTCGGATTACGAGAGCGGCTGTTATCCCTATGAACAGGCTTACTCAGGAACGGTGGTAGATGCATCTCCGGCACAGGAAAAATTAACCGTCGTTGTTCCCGCTGATGCAGTGATTCCTGTTGGTGCGGATATGTCGGGCTACGCTTCGGGTGGTACAGCAGCGTTACTCAACTACTCATTGATGTCCTCCCGTAATGAGTTTAATGGTGGAAGCGCTGATTACTCTCAGGCGTTGCTTGATGGGGGCGTCAATTTTAATGACTGGCTGTTGCGCAGTCACCAGCTGTTGAGCCGCTCTGACGGCAAGTTCAACAGTGAAAACTCATCGACTTACATGCAGCGTACCTTTACAGGAATTAAGAGTACGGCGCGTTTTGGCGAAGTGAACCTGAACAATATTTTACTGCAGGGAGCCGGGATTTATGGGGTTGAGCTATCACCCGAAAACGCCCTGACGAAAAGTGGCGGTAATGTTCAGGTTCAGGGTATTGCTAACACCGCGCAGGCGCGCGTTGAAGTGCGCCAGCAGAACGTGCTGATTTTCTCCACGCTGGTGCCGGCAGGCGCGTTTACGCTTACCGATATTCCGATGCGTAACCTCAACAGTGACTTAAACGTCACGGTGGTTGAAACCGATGGTAGCCAGCACAGCTACGTCGTTCCTGCCAGTTTATATAATCAGACCGTCGGCAGCGCGGGCGGCCTGTATCTTTCCGTCGGGCGCGTTAACGATGATTATGACCATAAGCCGTGGGTCATGAGTGCAGCAGGTGGCTGGCAGCTTAACAGCCGGATCAATACACATCTGGGCGCGCTGGCGGCAGAAGATTATCAGGCCATTGCGGGGAGCGTGGATACGCTTCCGCTGGCGGATCTTACTCTTGGCATGCAGGTTAATCAGACGAATGATACCCGCCAGTCGTTACAGGGACAGAAATACACGGTGTCAGCGAATTATGCCGCGCCATATGGGTTCGGTTTAACCACGTCGTATTCTCGTCTGACTCAGGATTATCGTGAGTTCAGTGATTCCCTCGACGAAGATTTTGATGAAACCACCAAAAATGAGTATTCCGCCGGGATCAACTGGTCTCATCCGCTGATTGGCGGGCTGAGTGCCAGCTTCTATGAAACCAAAGGTTATGACAGCATCAATGATTCGCGTTATGTCTCTGCTGGCTGGAGTAAGTCATTCCGCTATTTCTCCGCATCGATTAACTGGCAGCATCAAATTTCAGCCGGGGGTGACGACGATGATGATGACGTCAATGAAGATGATGGCGATCTGTTTTACGTCAATATAAGCATCCCATTGGGTAACCATAGCGTGAATACCTACAGCCGTCGCGACGATCATAAGACGCGTTATGGCGCGTCGGCGATGGGAACAGTGAGTGAAAATACCTCCTATTCTGTTGGGGCTGAACACGATCAGGCTCAGAGCCAGAATAACTTTAATGCTGGCATAAGCAGCAATCTTCACTACACCCAGCTTGGACTTAATACCAGTATGGGCAGTGAACATAACCGCAGCTATTCCGGAACATTGCAGGGGGGCGTTGCTGCTCATAGTCAGGGGGTAACGTTCTCCCCGTGGGCAATACGTGACACCTTCGCGATAGCCTCACTGGATAAACCGGTTTCGGGCATCAAGCTCGATACCCCGCAAGGACCGGTGTGGACGGATTATCGCGGTATGGCAGTGATCCCTTCCGTGGGCGCCTGGCGTACCTCTCGGGTGGAAGTGAACACTGAAACATTGCCGAAGAATATGGATATCGGTAACGGTACACGAATGCTGAAACAGGGGCGTGGTGCGGTAGGGCGAGTCGGCTTCAGTGCGGTAACTCAGCGACGTGCGTTGCTGACAGTCACGCTGGCTGACGGGCGTAAGTTACCGAAAGGGCTGGCAGTTTCAGATAACGAGGGGCGTTACCTGACAACTTCCGTTGATGAAGGCGTGGTGTTCCTGAACGATGTGACTCCGCAGCAGTTGTTGACGGTGCAGCTGGATAACAGTACCTGCCAGTTCGCTTTAAACCTGCCAGAACAAGCCAACCCGGATGTCTTTTATGAAACCGCGAAGGGAGTATGTCAATGAAGCGCTTTTATATGGCGGTAGCACTGTTGCTCAGTACTTCCCAGGTGCTGGCAGAATGCACGCTGTTACAGAATCATCAGAGCTTAAGCTATGGTCGTCTCAGCGCTGCAGAGCGACAGGCTCAGGGTGATATTATCGATCTTCCGGAAAAGCAGATTGTTATCAATATTACCTGTGATGAACCACAACAGATTCGCCTGTTTACCGGCACGACTTCTCCGAAGGGGGGGCAATTTGGTTTTGGTGATGACGGCGTGATGACGGTGACGGCCTCACAAGCGATAGTTGATGACAATTCAGTGCGTCTGGCAGTGGTACATGCTGGAGATGCCTCCCAGATAACCAACGGTTCACAAGAAATAACACCACAGGTGAATCAAGGGATCGCATTTGTGAATGGACAGGAACTGAAAGGCAAAGCAGCGTCGGTTACCCTGACTATTAAACCGCGCTTTAAAAATGGATCTATCACCGATAAAACAACCTGGCGTGGAAACCTTCGCGTAAGGATGGTTACGCAATGAAAAAATTGAGCCTGTTGTTGATGCTATACATACCCTGTCTAGTCAGCGCAAACAACGATGTGGTTGATATCAACGTTGACGTGACTTCCGATGCTGCTGCCTGTACGCCAGTACTCAGCAACGGTGGTGTTGCAGACTTTGGTACCCGTTACGCTGGCAGTTTATCGCAGAAATTTTTTAATCAGCTTGGGACCCGTGATCTGACATTAACGATCACTTGTGAGTCTGCAACTGGTGTAGCGATTACCGCCCGCGATACGCGTGTAGATTCAATGACTTCCGGGAAGGATGATACCGGCACGGCTGGGGCTAAATTTCAGATTAATGGCGCTGGCTATATCAGTGATGCCTCACGCCTGTTTGGCCTGGGCGTGACGTCTGAAGGTAAAAAGATTGGCAGCTACGCGGTGCAAATCAACGCTGGCTCGGTTGTGGCGATGGATGCAGATGCGGAAGTTAAAGTGGATATGGCCGGTGCGACTGATAAAAGCGGTCCATGGTCAGCTGTTACGATGTTACCTCTGCCGACCAATCAGGATTATTTTTATACCTTTGTCCAGAAGGGAACGACCACGCCACAGCCCATTATGACGGCTAGCGTTCCCTTGCAGGTGAGTGCTACGGTAGCGCCAGATATCAGCAGTGACCAGGCGATAACGCTGAACGGTGAAGCTGTGATCACTATCGCGTATCTATAAATGAGACGTTGCCGGATGGCAAAGCATCCGGCATTTCTTTTTACACTTCCAGGTAATTCAGGATCCCGTCAGCGGCTTTACGGCCTTCGGCAATTGCCGTCACCACCAGATCCGAACCGCGCACGATGTCGCCACCGGCGAAGATTTTCGGGTTGCTGGTCTGGAACGCGTTGTCGCTGCGTTCCGGGGCGATAATGCGGCCCTGCGAATCCAGCTCGACGCTGTGCTTTGCCAGCCATTCCATGCTGTGCGGACGGAAACCGAATGCCATCACCACGGCATCGGCGGGTACCACGTGTTCAGAACCGGGCACGATCTCCGCACGGCGGCGGCCTTGTGCGTCCGGTGCACCCATTTCAGTATGCGCCATTTTCACACCGCACACTTTGCCGTTGGCGTTAATTTCCACGCCCAGCGGCTGCACGTTGAACTGGAACTCTACACCTTCTTCACGCGCGTTTTTTACTTCGCGTTTCGAGCCAGGCATGTTTTCTTCGTCGCGACGATAGGCGCAAATCACGTGTGAGGCGTTCTGACGAACGGAAGTACGTACGCAGTCCATCGCAGTATCACCGCCGCCCAGTACCACCACGCGTTTGCCTTCCATACTGATGTACGGCTCGTTGCTGCTTTCGCCAAAGCCCATCAACTGCTTGGTATTGGCAATCAGGAACGGCAGGGCATCGAATACGCCATCGGCATCTTCATTTTCCAGCCCACCGCGCATCGACTGATAGGTTCCGACGCCGAGAAACACAGCGTCATAATCTTTCAGTAGATCGTCGAGCTGCACGTCACGACCCACTTCTACATTGAGTTTGAACTCAATGCCCATACCGGTGAAGATTTCACGACGACGGGTCATCACCTCTTTTTCCAGCTTGAAGGCTGGAATACCGAAGGTCAGCAGGCCGCCAATCTCCGGATGACGGTCAAACACCACCGCCTTTACGCCGTTACGGGTGAGTACGTCGGCACAGGCCAGCCCTGCCGGACCGGCACCGATAATGGCGACGCGTTTATCGGTCTGGCGTACGCCGGTCATATCCGGGCGCCAGCCCATTTCAAACGCTTTATCGTTGATATAGCGCTCAATGTTGCCGATGGTTACCGCGCCGAACTCATCGTTCAGCGTGCAAGAACCCTCACACAGACGGTCCTGCGGACACACACGACCGCAGACTTCCGGCAGCGTGTTGGTCTGGTGTGACAGCTCGGCTGCTTCAAAAATACGTCCTTCGTTAGCCAGCTTCAGCCAGTTCGGGATGTAGTTGTGCACCGGGCATTTCCACTCGCAGTACGGGTTGCCGCAGGACAGGCAGCGGTCTGCCTGCGCCTTAGCCTGGCCTTCGGAAAACGGCTCGTAGATTTCGATAAACTCGATCTTGCGGATCTTCAGCGGTTTCTTCGGCGGATCAACGCGCTGCAGGTCGATAAATTGGTATACGTTCTGGCTCATTGCTGCTACCCCTTACTGCGCCTGCACGCGCAGCTCAGCTGCGCTACGACTACGGTGACCCAACAGTGCTTTCACATCACTGGACTTCGGTTTAACCAGCGCGAATTTCGCCGAGAATGCCGGCCAGTTGGCCAGGATCTCTTCTCCGCGTGACGAACCGGTATGCTGTACATGCTCGGTGATCAGTCCACGCAAATGCTCTTCGTGGATAGCCAGCGAGTCCACGCTCAGGACTTCGACCAGCTCTGGATTCACGCGTTTGCGGAATTCGCCGTCTTCGTCCAGCACGTAGGCAAACCCGCCCGTCATGCCTGCGCCGAAGTTGACGCCCGTTTTACCGAGAATACAGACGATGCCGCCGGTCATGTATTCACAGCCGTTGTCACCGATGCCTTCGACCACAGTGATGGCACCTGAGTTACGTACCCCAAAGCGTTCACCCGCGCGACCTGCGGCAAACAGACGACCGCCGGTTGCGCCGTACAGGCAGGTGTTGCCGATGATGCTCGCTTCATGGCTGCGGAAGGCAGAACCGACCGGAGGACGTACCGCCAGCAGGCCGCCCGCCATGCCTTTACCGACATAGTCGTTGGCATCGCCGGTCAGATACAGCTCCACGCCGCCCGCGTTCCACACGCCAAAGCTCTGGCCTGCGGTACCGCTGAAATGCGCCTTGATCGGGTCGGAAGCCAACCCCTGATCGCCGTGCGTCTGAGCGATATAGCCCGACAGTGATGCGCCGACAGAACGGTCGGTGTTGCGGATGTCGAACCAGAAAGTTTTACTCTGGCGCTCATCAACAAATGGTTTGGCCTGTTGCAGCAACTGCGCGTTGAGCACGCCGTTGTCGAACGGTGGGTTGTTCTCAGTACAGTACACCGCTTTGCCTGGGTGAGGTTGTGCGGTTTCCAGCAGATGAGACAGCTCCAGTTTCTGCTGCTTGGCAGTATACCCGTCCAGCTCTTTGAGCAGGTCGGTACGGCCAATCAGATCCACCAGGCGTGTTACACCAAGCGATGCCATCAGCTCGCGGGTTTCACGGGCGACAAACTCAAAGTAGTTGGTCACTTTGAACGGCAGACCGTGGTAGTGGTTCTTACGCAGTTTTTCGTCCTGGGTTGCTACACCGGTTGCACAGTTGTTCAGGTGGCAAATACGCAGGTATTTACAGCCCAGCGCAACCATCGGGCCGGTACCAAAGCCGAAGCTTTCCGCGCCGAGAATGGCTGCTTTGATGATGTCGACGCCGGTTTTCAGACCGCCATCAACTTGTAAACGGATCTTATGGCGCAGACCGTTAGCCACCAGTGCCTGCTGAGTTTCTACCAGCCCCAGTTCCCACGGACAACCTGCGTATTTCACCGAAGAGAGCGGGCTGGCGCCGGTGCCGCCGTCGTAACCGGCAATGGTTATCAGGTCCGCGTAGGCTTTTGCCACGCCGGTGGCGATGGTACCGACGCCCGGTTCGGAAACCAGCTTCACAGAGATCATCGCCTTCGGGTTAACCTGTTTTAAGTCGAAAATCAGCTGCGCCAGGTCTTCGATAGAGTAGATATCGTGGTGTGGCGGCGGGGAGATCAGCGTCACGCCCGGCACCGAATAACGCAGTTTGGCGATGTACGGAGTAACTTTATCTCCCGGTAACTGACCGCCTTCGCCGGGCTTCGCGCCTTGTGCGACCTTAATCTGAATGACGTCAGCGTTGACCAGATACGCCGGGGTTACACCGAAGCGACCGGAAGCCACCTGCTTGATGCGCGACACCTTGTTGGTGCCATAGCGTGCTGGGTCCTCACCGCCTTCGCCGGAGTTGGAATTGCCGCCGATGCTGTTCATCGCTTCGGCCAGCGCTTCGTGCGCTTCCGGGCTTAACGCGCCGATGGACATGGCTGCGGTATCAAAACGTTTAAACAACTCGGTTGCGGGTTCGACGTCGTCAATACTTACTGCTTCATTGCCAGGTGCGATAGCCAGCAGATCGCGCAGCGTTGCTGCCGGACGCTCGTTAACCAACTTCGCGTATTGCTGGTAGTCGCTGTATTCGCCGCTTTGTACTGCCTGTTGCAGGGTGCGTACCACGTCCGGGTTGTAGGCGTGGTATTCACCACCGTGAACGTACTTCAGCAGGCCGCCCTGGCTAATCGGTTTGCGCGCCAACCAGGCATGTTTGGAGAGGTTCAGCAGATCCTGCTGGAAGTCGGCAAAGCCTGCGCCGCTGATGCGACTGACCACGCCCTGGAAGCACAATGCCACCACGTCGTCATGCAGGCCAACGGCTTCAAACAGCTTCGAACAGCGGTAGGAGGCAATGGTCGAAATGCCCATTTTGGACATGATTTTGTACAGACCTTTGTTGATGCCGTTACGGTAGTTCAGCATCACGGTCCGGTAATCTTTGGCAATAGCGTGAGTGTCAATCAGACGCCCCAGCGTTTCATAGGCCAGATACGGATAGATTGCTGTGGCACCAAAGCCGAGGAGTACCGCGAAGTGATGTGGATCGCGGGTACTGGCGGTTTCGACGATGATGTTAGCGTCGCAGCGCAGGTTTTGTTCCACCAGACGCGTTTGCACCGCACCAACCGCCATCGGTGCCGGGACCGGCAGGCGATTTTTGGCGATGTTACGGTCAGAGAGCACCAGCAATACCGTGCCGTTACGCACCATCTGTTCGGCTTTATCGCACAGCGCCTTGACGGTCTCTTCCAGCGTGGTTTCACTCACGTCGAAGGTGATATCGAGCCGGTCAGCGCGATAATGTTCCTCTTTCATGGTGGTGAGCTGGGTGAAATCAGAGTACAGCAAGATCGGCGATTTAAAGCTCAGGCGATGCGCCTGGCCTTCGGCTTCACAGAAGACGTTCATCTCACGACCAATGCTGGTGGCTAGCGACATCACGTGCGCCTCACGCAGCGGATCGATAGGCGGATTGGTCACCTGCGCGAACTGCTGACGGAAGTAGTCATAAATGATGCGCGGCTGGCTGGAAAGCACGGCAAACGGGGTGTCATCGCCCATTGAACCGACCGCTTCCTGGCCGTTTTCACCCAACACGCGAATCACGGAATCCAGTTCTTCGGCGCTGTAGTTAAACTGTTTTTGGTAGCTGGCAAGGGTGTCGTCGTCCAGCTCACGGCTGCCGACTTGATCGTCAGCCAGGTCTTCAAACGGTACCAGACGGCGGACGTTCTTTTCCATCCACTCTTTGTACGGATGGCGACTTTTCAGGTCATCATCGGTTTCCGCCGAGTGCAGAATGCGACCCGAGCGGGTGTCGATCACCATCAGTTCGCCGGGACCGACGCGGCCTTTCTCGACGACTTCATCGGGCTGATAATCCCAGATACCCACTTCGGAGGCGCAGGTGATGAGCTTGTCTTTGGTGATGACGTAGCGCGCCGGGCGCAGGCCGTTACGGTCAAGGTTACAGGCGGCAAAGCGACCGTCAGACATGACAATGCCTGCCGGGCCGTCCCACGGCTCCATGTGCATGGAGTTAAAGTCAAAGAATGCGCGCAGCTCCGGGTCCATATCTGGGTTGTTCTGCCAGGCTGGTGGCACCAGCAGGCGCATCGCGCGGATGATGTCCATCCCGCCTGCCAGCAACAGTTCGAGCATGTTATCCATTGAGCTGGAGTCGGAGCCGGTTTCGTTGACGAACGGCGCGGCATCGTGGAGATCCGGGATCAGCGGGGTCTGGAACTTATAAGTACGGGCGCGCGCCCACTGGCGGTTACCGGTAATGGTATTGATTTCGCCGTTGTGCGCCAGGTAGCGGAACGGTTGGGCCAGCGGCCAGCGCGGTACGGTGTTGGTGGAAAAGCGCTGGTGGAACAGGCAGATGGCCGATTCCAGACGCAGGTCCGCGAGGTCCAGGTAAAAGCGCGGCAGATCCGCCGGCATACACAGACCTTTATAGATATTGACCAGATTGGACAAGCTACAGACGTAGAAGTCTTTATCGTCCTGTAAACGTTTCTCGATGCGGCGACGCGCGATGAACAGACGGCGCTCCATATCGCGTGGACGCCAGCCCGCAGGGGCGTTAACAAAAATTTGCTCAATACGGGGCAGGGAGGAGAGGGCAATTTCACCGAGAACACCGTCGTTGGTCGGCACGTCGCGCCAGCCCACAATCGACAGGGTTTCCTGCTGTAACTCTTCTTCAACGATGCGACGAGACGCCGCCGCCAGTTCAGCGTCTTTATTTAAAAAGATCATGCCGACCGCGTAGTTTTTGGCTAAACGCCAGCCGCGCTCTTGCGCAACAATGCGGAAAAAGCGATCGGGTTTTTGTAATAACAGGCCACAGCCGTCGCCGGTTTTACCGTCCGCGAGGATGGCTCCACGGTGCTGCATACGGGCCAGTGCGTGTATGGCGGTACGCACTACCTTGTGGCTAGGTTCGCCTTCTATGTGGGCGATCAGGCCGAAACCACAGTTATCCTTCTCAAGGGATTTATCGTACAACATATCAGTGAACCTCCCCAGGCTCTGCGGGACGCCTCTCCGATACCGTTTGCGCACAGGCACACCAAGAGCATGGCGACGGGGGTTGCGCGTTATACGCTCACCTCGCATTCGCCCTCTTTAATCCTTTTCGCATAGGTCAAACAAGTTTGAGGACTTGCTTCAGAGGGAATCTCAATTACTGCATAAATATGATGAGCAGGCTGCTCATCCAGAAAGCTTCCAGCGGATTTCCACGTTATCGGGAATCCACACACAGGTCAAATGGCAATCTTATTTATGCAAAAATGTGCTATAGGTCGATTAACGATATGAATATATTGAAATTAATGGCATTTTTACATTGATTTAACGCACAGTGGATGGCGAGGGAAGTGTGATCTGTCTCACTGTCAGAAAGGTCCGTTATCGCTTGTCCTCCCTTTGTTTATCGCGATGTTTGGTATTTTATGCTGGTTTATAGAGTTTACGCGTCTTAAAGATACTGTTTTTATCCGTTGGCCGTCGGAAGATAAAAAAAATCATCAGATATAAGGAAAAGTAATCACACTTTGATTGAATGAAATTTCATTTATTTTGCTTGAATATGCAATGAATAAAAGCACGCCGGGGCGATTGATCCAGGTCATCGCCGACGGGGGCTAAAAATGGCAGGCTTTGGCCTCTTTTCAAGGCGCGGTCTATCAGATTATGCAGTTACAGAAATTAGTCAATATGTTTGGTGGGGATCTTTCTCGTCGTTATGGGCAAAAGGTTCATAAACTCACGCTGCACGGCGGGTTTAGCTGCCCAAATCGCGATGGCACCATTGGACGTGGCGGGTGCACCTTCTGTAATGTCGCTTCCTTTGCCGATGAGGCACAGCAGCATCATTCGATTGCTGAGCAGCTCGAACATCAGGCTCAACTGGTGAATCGCGCCAAGCGCTACCTGGCCTATTTTCAGGCTTATACCAGCACGTTTGCCGAAGTGCAGGTGCTGCGTTCGATGTACCAGCAGGCGGTCACTCAGGCCAATATTGTCGGGCTGTGCGTCGGGACGCGCCCTGACTGCGTGCCAGAGGCGGTGCTCGATCTGCTGTGCGAATATAAAGACCAGGGCTACGAGGTGTGGTTGGAACTGGGGCTGCAAACGGCCCATGATAAAACGCTGCACCGTATTAACCGTGGGCATGACTTTGCCTGCTATCAACGCACCACGCAGTTGGCGCGTGAGCGTGGGTTGAAAGTGTGCTCACATCTGATTGTCGGCCTGCCGGGAGAAGGGCAAGCGGAATGTCTGCAAACGCTGGCGCGCGTGGTGGAGACCGGCGTTGATGGCATTAAGCTGCATCCGCTGCATATCGTGAAGGGCAGCATTATGGCGAAGGCCTGGGAAGCAGGGCGTCTGAGCGGTATTGAGCTGGCCGATTACACCGTGACGGCGGGCGAGATGATTCGCCATACGCCGCCAGAGGTTATTTATCATCGTATTTCTGCCAGCGCCCGTCGCCCGACGTTACTGGCGCCGCTGTGGTGTGAAAATCGCTGGACCGGGATGGTCGAACTGGACCGTTATCTCAATGAGCATGGTGTACAAGGCTCCGCTCTTGGAACGCCGTGGGCTCAGCCGGGGAGCTAACCCTTTGTAGGCCGGATAAGGCAAAGCCGACCTCCGGCAATCTGCGCCTGCTTGCCTGATGGCGCTTCGCTTATCAGGTCTACGATGACCTCTCCTCAGTCATTTCACCGATAGCCTCCGCATTTATTGCACAATCTCAAACGTCACGCCGAGAATTGAGTATTATTGTGCCAAGTTGTCGTGAAGGAACCCTCTATGAAGCAAATTCGAATGCTGGCGCAGTATTATGTCGACCTGATGATGAAATTAGGTCTGGTGCGCTTTTCGCTGCTATTGGCGCTGGCTCTGGTGGTGTTGGCCATAGTGGTGCAAATGGCCGTCACCATGGTGCTGCATGGCCAGGTAGAAAGTATTGATGTAATACGTTCCATCTTTTTTGGCCTGTTAATTACCCCCTGGGCGGTCTATTTCCTGTCAGTGGTCGTGGAGCAACTGGAGGAGTCCCGGCAACGCCTGTCACGACTGGTGCAGAAGCTGGAAGAGATGCGCGAACGCGATCTCAAGCTTAACGTGCAGTTAAAGGACAATATTGCGCAGCTTAACCAGGAGATTGTCGAACGTGAAAAGGCGGAAGCGGAGCGCCAGGAAACGTTTGAACAACTCAAAGTCGAAATTAAAGAGCGTGAAGAAGCGCAGATCCAACTGGAACAACAATCCTCTTTTCTGCGTTCTTTTCTCGATGCTTCACCGGATCTGGTTTTTTATCGCAATGAAGATAAAGAGTTCTCCGGCTGTAACCGCGCCATGGAATTGCTGACAGGCAAGAGCGAAAAGCAGCTGGTGAATTTAAAACCGATTGAAGTTTACTCGCCAGAAGCGGCTGAAAAAGTTATCGAAACCGACGAGAAAGTGTTCCGCCATAATGTCTCGTTGACCTATGAACAATGGCTGGATTACCCGGACGGACGTAAAGCCTGCTTTGAAATTCGTAAAGTGCCTTATTACGACCGCGTCGGTAAACGACACGGCCTGATGGGCTTTGGCCGCGATATTACCGAGCGCAAGCGCTACCAGGATGCACTTGAACGTGCCAGCCGTGACAAGACGACCTTTATTTCCACCATCAGCCACGAACTGCGTACGCCGCTGAACGGTATTGTCGGTTTGAGTCGGATCCTGCTGGATACGGATCTGACCGCTGAGCAGGAAAAATACCTGAAAACTATCCATGTTTCTGCCGTTACGCTTGGGAATATTTTCAACGATATTATCGACATGGATAAGATGGAGCGGCGTAAAGTTCAGCTCGATAACCAGCCGATAGATTTCACCAGCTTTATGGCGGATCTGGAAAACCTCTCCGGCCTGCAGGCGCAGCAAAAAGGGCTGCGCTTTGTACTTGATCCGACCTTGCCGCTGCCGCATAAGGTCATTACCGACGGGACGCGTCTGCGTCAAATCCTGTGGAATCTGATCAGCAACGCCGTGAAGTTTACCCAGAAAGGGCAGGTCACCGTGCGGGCGCGCTATGACAAAGGCAACATGCTGCATTTTGAAGTGGAAGATTCTGGTATCGGTATTCCGCAGGATGAGCAGGATAAAATCTTCGCCATGTATTATCAGGTGAAGGACAGCAATGGCGGTAAACCGGCCACCGGGACCGGGATTGGTCTGGCAGTGTCTCGTCGTCTGGCGAAAAACATGGGCGGCGATATTACGGTTTCCAGCCAGCCGGGGAAAGGTTCCGTCTTTACCCTTACCGTTCATGCCCCAGCCGTTGCGGAAGAGATTGAAGACGCCTTTGAAGAAGACGACATGCCGTTGCCTGCCCTGAATGTGCTGCTGGTTGAGGACATTGAACTGAACGTGATTGTCGCCCGTTCGGTGCTGGAAAAACTGGGTAACAGCGTGGACGTCGCCATGACCGGGAAAGCCGCGCTGGAAATGTTCAAACCGGGTGAGTACGACCTGGTGCTGTTGGATATTCAGTTGCCGGATATGACGGGTCTGGATATCTCCAGAGAGTTAACGCAAAAGTACGCGCGGGAAGATCTGCCGCCGCTGGTGGCGCTCACCGCTAACGTTCTGAAAGACAAAAAAGAATATCTGGAAGCGGGTATGGATGACGTGCTGAGCAAGCCGCTGTCGGTACCGGCGTTAACCGCCATGATTAAAAAATACTGGGATACCCGAAACAAAGAGGAGAGCACTGTGACATCTGAAGAAAGCAGTAAATCGCAAGCGCTGTTAGATATTCCCATGTTGGAACAATACCTCGAGCTGGTGGGACCGAAGTTAATTACCGACGGATTGGCGGTATTTGAGAAGATGATGCCGGGTTATTTAAGTGTGCTGGAGTCCAACCTGACCGCGCGTGATAAAAAAGGCGTTGTTGAGGAAGGCCATAAAATCAAAGGTGCTGCGGGGTCAGTGGGACTGCGCCATCTGCAACAGCTGGGTCAGCAAATTCAATCCCCGGACCTTCCAGCCTGGGAGGACAACGTGGCGGAATGGATTGAAGAGATGAAGCAGGAGTGGCAGCACGACGTGGCGGTATTAAGAGCCTGGGTGGCGAGTGTTGAAAAAAAATGACCCCGGCTTAGCCGGGGTGCGCGAATACTGCGCCAACACCAGGGAAATCGTGGCTGCGCCGTAAATTATTATCATTGTTTACAAGGGCGCAGCCCTAATTTTCAGGCCGCACGCAGTTAAGATAGCAAATCTTAAATAATTTGTTACATGAATCAGTTAAATGTGTGAAGCGTAGCATTTTAATAAGAATTATTAATATGCTACAGCCAGTTGCGAAAGGAGTATCACGATGAAGAAAATTGGCGTAGTGCTCGGTGGATGCGGCGTGTATGACGGCTCGGAGATCCATGAAGCCGTGTTAACGCTGCTGGCTATTGCCCGCAACGGGGCTCAGGCCATCTGCTTTGCGCCGGATAAACAACAAGCAGATGTGATTAATCATCTGACGGGCGAACCCATGCAGGAGACCCGCAATGTCCTGATTGAGGCTGCACGTATAACCCGTGGTGATATTCGCCCGCTTGCCCAGGCGGTCTCTGCTGAACTGGATGCGCTGATTGTCCCTGGTGGATTCGGTGCAGCGAAGAACCTGAGCAATTTCGCCAGCCAGGGAAGCGAATGCCGGGTGGATAGCGACTTAGCCGCGCTGGCAGTCGCCATGCATCAATCCGGTAAGCCGTTGGGGTTCATGTGTATTGCCCCAGCGATGCTGCCTAAAATATTCGATTTTCCGCTGCGTCTGACGATTGGCACCGATATCGATACTGCGGAAGTGCTGGAGGATATGGGGGCAGAGCATGTGCCGTGTCCGGTCGATGATATTGTGGTTGATGAAGACCACAAAATCGTCACCACGCCGGCTTATATGCTGGCACAGGATATTGCCCAGGCGGCGAGCGGTATCGACAAGCTGGTCTCGCGTGTGCTGGTGCTGACTGAATGAAAAAAGGGGTGACCGCCAGTTTGCGGCGACTCTTTCTGCGGGCGGTCATTGTCCTCGCCGTGTTCTGGGGCGGGGGCATCGCCCTCTTCAGCGTGCTGCCCGTGCCCTTTTCAGCGGTGATGGCTGAACGACAAATTAGCGCCTGGTTGCACGGTGATTTCGGCTATGTGGCGCATTCTGACTGGGTCAGTATGGATGAGATCTCACCGTGGATGGGGCTGGCGGTTATTGCCGCAGAAGACCAAAAATTTCCGCAGCACTGGGGATTTGATGTCTCTGCGATAGAAAAGGCGCTGGCGCATAATGAGCGCAATGAAAGCCGCATTCGTGGAGCATCGACGCTCTCGCAGCAGACAGCAAAAAATCTCTTTCTGTGGGATGGACGCAGTTGGGTGCGTAAAGGTCTTGAGGCCGGACTCACACTGGGTATGGAAACAGTGTGGAGTAAGAAACGTATTCTGACGGTTTATCTGAATATCGCCGAGTTTGGCGACGGTGTATTCGGCGTAGAAGCGGCAGCACAACGTTATTTCCATAAACCGGCCAGCCGCCTGAGTCAGTCTGAAGCAGCGCTGCTGGCGGCGGTGCTGCCAAATCCTCTGCGTTTTAAGGCGAATGCCCCGTCAGGCTATGTACGTAACCGGCAGGCATGGATCATGCGGCAAATGCGCCAGTTAGGCGGTGAGTCGTTTATGCGGGAAAATAAGCTGTATTAGTCGATGCTGACGCTGTTTTTGTAGGCCTGATAAGCGCAGCGCATCAGGCAGAATACGACACAACGACATTGCCGGATGTGGCGTAAACGCCTTATCCGACCTACTCGCTACGTGCTGAAATGGTAGCTCTGTACTGACTAATCCTCGTCAAACCCCGAATTAAACAGCGCAATCACCGCTGCCAGGGCTTCTACTTCCTGTGGGCCAGAGGCTTCAACCTCTATCTGGCGACCTTTGGCGGAATCCAGCATCAGCAGGGCGATGACGCTGTTCGCTTCCGCCTCTGTACCTTCATCGTTACGCAACAGCACTTCCGCCTCAAAACCCTGCATTAATTCAAACAGCTTCATCGCAGGCCGGGCGTGCATGCCCAGCTTATTGGTGATTTCGACAGTCTGTTTTACGGTCATGATTTGCGTTTTTCCAGCGTGCGATGGCGTGACTGCACGTTTTTACCGCGAGAGCGGAAGTAGTCAGCCAGTTGCTCTGCAATATACACCGATCGGTGTTTCCCGCCGGTACAGCCGATGGCTACGGTGAGGTAGCTGCGGTTGTTAGTCTCCAGCATGGGTAACCATAGCTCAAGATAGCTGCGAGTCTGGTAGATAAAATTGTGTACTTCTGTGTGGCGGTCGAGAAACGCGGCAACGGGCCTGTCCAGACCGGTCATCGGACGCAGTTTAGGGTCCCAGTGTGGGTTTGGCAGGAAGCGCACGTCAAAGACGTAATCCGCATCAATCGGGATGCCGTGCTTGAAGCCAAAGGACTCGAATACCATGGTCAGTTCACGTTCACGTTTGCCCAGCAGTCGGGTACGCAACATTTCTGCCAGCTCGTGCACGGACATTTCAGAGGTATCGACGATCAGGTCCGCGCGAGAACGCAGTGGCTCCAGTAAGTCACTTTCCTTATCGATAGCACTTTCCAGTGACAGATTTTTGCTGGAGAGTGGGTGCAGTCGACGGGTATCACTGTAGCGACGGATCAGCGTGTTACGGTCAGCATCGAGGAACAGCAGCTGCGGCGAGAAACCTTCAGGCAGGTTATTCATTGCCTGCTCGAAAATTTCTGGTGACTCAGGCATATTGCGCACATCAATGCTGACGGCCGCAGAAATTTGGCTATCGGCCAGGGTGCGGGCCAGATCGGGCAACAGCACTACGGGAAGGTTATCCACGCAGTAAAAACCCATATCTTCCAGCGCTCGCAGGGCAACAGATTTGCCTGACCCTGAACGACCGCTGACGATCATCAGTACCATGTACTGTTTCTCCTCACAACGACAAAAAAGGGTGCCATTGGGTTGTTATGCTTCATCCTGTACACCTTCGGTGTCCGTGATGATTTGATACAGCTCCTGATCGCTCTGCGCGGAACGCAGGCGGCGACAGATGGTTTTATCCGCCAGACGTTTTGCAACCAGTGACAAGGTGTGCAAATGCGTCTTGGTTTGGTCTGCGGGAACCAGTAGGGCGAACAACAGATCGACCGGTTGATTATCAATGGCGTCGAACGCGATAGGCGTTTCGAGCTGCACAAACACGCCGACCGCGCGCATCGTGTCTTCTTCCAGCTTTCCGTGCGGAATGGCAATACCATTGCCGATGCCGGTACTGCCCATTTTTTCACGCGTCAGAATGGCTTCAAATACCACCTGAGAAGGCAAGCTGAGCTGCTTTGCTGCCAGTTCGCTGATGATTTCCAGAGCGCGTTTTTTGCTTTGGCAGTGAACACCAGAGCGCGTACATTCCTGGTTAAGAACAGTACTCAGTTGTAGAGTCGTATCGTTATTTGTCATAATTTCACCTAAGCGCTAACTGTACAAATGGCCCGTTGTGCTGCACAACAGGCCGTCCTGCACCCGCTAACTGCCCGGACAAGTTAGTGCTGTTTCAGTTTATCTTTATGTTTTGTTAACTGCCGAGCCAGTTTATCAATTAAACCGTCAATGGCGGCGTACATATCCTGACCTTCCGCGCTGGCATGAATTTCGCCACCGTTCACATGCAGTGTTGCATCCGAGATGTGTGTCACCTTCTCCACCTTCAACACAATATAGACCTGATTAATCCGGTCGAAATATTGCTCAAGTTTGGCGAACTTTGTGTTCACAAAGTCACGCAGTGCTTCAGTGATTTCGACGTTGTTTCCAGTGATGTTGAGCTGCATAGTGTCTTCCTTATCGGTTGGGTCAGACCAGCTGTTTGCGCTGGTTAGACGGCGGAATGGATAAAGACTCTCGGTACTTCGCAACGGTGCGGCGTGCCACCATGATACCCTGTTCTGACAGCATAGAGGTTAACTTGCTGTCACTCAGCGGTTTCGCAGGGTTCTCCGCAGCAATTAATTTCTTCACCAGTGCGCGTATCGCTGTAGAAGAGGCTTCGCCCCCGCCCTCAGTGTTGACGTGGCTGGAAAAGAAATACTTGAGTTCAAAAATGCCGCGTGGACTGTGCAGATACTTTTGCGTGGTCACTCGGGAAATGGTTGATTCGTGCATCTCGACGGCTTGGGCGATATCCGCCAGCACCATCGGCTTCATAAATTCTTCGCCTTTCTCAAAGAAGGCTTGCTGTTGCTCAACGATACATCGACTGACGCGCAACAGCGTGTCGTTACGGCTTTCCAGACTTTTAATCAGCCACTTTGCATCCTGGAGATTGGTGCGAATAAACTGGCTGTCGGCATCGTTGCGCGCTCCATTGCACATGGCGGCATAGTGCTGATTAATCTGTAGACGCGGAATGCTGTCGCTGTTCAGTTCGACGACCCAACGATCGTTATGTTTGCGCACCAGTACATCTGGGATCACGTACTCTGGCTCACCGGTTTGGATCGACTGCCCGGGTCTCGGATCCAGCGACTGGATCAGGTTGACGGCTTCTTTCAGCACATCTTCTTTCAACCGGGTAACGCGCATGAGCGAGCGGAAATCGTGATTGGCTAACAGATCGAGGTGATCGCTGATGATCAGGCGGGCTTCTTCCAGCCATGGTGTGGCTTTGTCAAACTGCGACAGTTGAATCAACAGGCAGTCGCGGAGATCTTTCGCCGCCACGCCAACTGGATCAAAACGTTGAACGCGTTTTAGCACGGCTTCGACTTCATCGAGACCAATGTCGTCATCACCCATGCTCTCGAGAATATCGTCCAGAGAAACGGTGAGATATCCGGTATCATCAACCGCATCGACAATTGACGTCGCAATGGCGCGATCGGTATCCGAGAACGGGGTCAATCCCACTTGCCACATCAGGTAATCTTGTAATGATTGCGTAGTTTCACCCTGATACACAGGCAGTTCGTCGTCGATGTAATCCCCACTGGTGCCCGACGGCGTGCCTGCGGTGTAAATTTCATCCCAACTGGCATCCAGCGGCAGTTCTTCCGGCATCTCTTTTTGTTCGAGAGCATCTGCGGTATCGAGGGAATCGCTGTCCTGTTTTTCCTGGGTATCAATTTCGTCGTGAAGATCGGTTTGCTCGAGCAGTGGGTTACTTTCCAGCGCTTGCTGAAGTTCTTGCTGAAGTTCCAGCGTAGACAACTGCAACAGACGGATAGCCTGTTGTAGCTGAGGCGTCATTGCCAGTTGTTGGCTAAGCCTGAGTTGCAAACCTTGCTTCATGTTCAGAGTGGTTTTCTCCTGCAGTAACGTGACGTCTTCTACCCTATCAGAGTCTGAAGTCTTCCCCAAGGTATACGCGCTTAACGTGTTCGTCTTGCAGTATTTCGGTTGGCGTGCCGTGTGCTATCAGATGTCCCTGACTCACAATATAGGCGCGTTCACAGACCGCCAGCGTTTCACGCACGTTATGGTCGGTGATCAGCACGCCCAGTCCGCTGTCGCGCAGGTGTTCAATGATACGTTTGATATCAATAACGGAGATCGGGTCAACGCCGGCAAACGGTTCATCCAGCAGGATAAATTTCGGATTTGCAGCCAATGCACGAGCGATTTCCACACGGCGACGTTCCCCCCCGGACAGCGACTGTCCCAGGCTGTCCCGCAGGTGTTCGATATGGAACTCTTCCATCAATTCGTTAGCACGATCTTCGCGCTGTTCGCTGGAGAGATCGTCACGAATTTGCAGTACCGCCATCAGGTTATCAAACACGCTCAGACGACGAAAAATAGAGGCTTCCTGCGGTAAATAACCGATGCCGCGACGGGCGCGTGCATGCAGCGGCAGCAGGCTGATGTCTTCGTCATCGATGATGATGTTGCCCGCATCGCGCGGCACAATGCCCACCACCATGTAAAAGGTCGTTGTTTTGCCCGCACCGTTAGGGCCGAGCAGACCGACGATCTCCCCGGAGTTGACGGTCAGACTGACGTCTTCCACCACACGGCGGCCTTTATAGGCTTTTGCAAGGTTCTTTGCAGTTAATGTTGCCATAACGAATCAGTTACCTTTTTTCTCTGCCGGAGCTTTGGTTTTGTTTTTATCCTGCAGCTGTGACGGCACTAAAACGGTAGTGACGCGTTTGCCTTTATCGCTGAAGGCCTGCATTTTCTGCTCTTTTACCAGATAGGTAATTTTGTCGCCGGTGATGTTGCTGTCCACCTGCTCCAGATAGGCTTTACCCGTCAGCACAACGAAATCTTTTGCCAGTTCATAGTGCATCTGTAAGGCATGGCCGTTAACGGGTTTACCGTTATCCTGCATCTGGTAAAACGTTGCCGGATTGCCGTAGCCATCGATCACTTCTTTACCGTCTTCACCGCCCGGACGGGTCACGACAACCTTATCGGCATTAATTTTGATGGTGCCCTGCGTCACGATAACATTACCGGTAAATGTCACCACGTTACCCTGCATATCCAGGGACTGCTGATCCGATTCAATGTGAATCGGCTGCTCGGTATCGCCGGTGACGGCAAATGCCGGAATGCTGGCGGCCAGAAGGGAGCTGGCAAGCACAAGATTAAGGCTGAGTTTGTTTGTTTTGGATTTCATATGAGGTTCTAACCTTTTCAATCAGCTCGGCGTTCTTGCTGCGTAAATTGCCGCGCATCTTCAGTCCGCTGGAGTTAAATGTTGTTCCATACAACGTGACCAGATCGTTTGAGGTGACATCTTGCGTCACCAGGTTAATCTGCGCGTTATCGGTCGTAATTCTGCGTAGTTGAGAGTCTGCCACCAGGGCGTTGACTTCAACATGGCCATACAGATACAGCATCCGATCCTCAGTCAATTTTGCTTTATCAGCCTTGATAGACCAGGTCGGCACTTTATCCTTATCAAACGTGGTTAATACCGGTTGAGTAAACCACGAAACAGCCTGATCGGAATAATATTCAACGTGTTGAGCGATAAGTCGATAGCTCAGTGCGCCTTCCGGGCTATACACGACAGTGTCGGTATGTTCGCTCTTATAGGTCGGCTCGTTGTTATTGATTACCACCTGAGTGGTGTCGTCTTTGTCTGCCAGGTTAATACCGATCAGCACAAGGACGGCCAGCGACAGTAGAATGATAACCCAACGTCTGGTTTTGCTCATATCGATTGACCTTTGGCCTCGTCCAGTTTGCCCTGCGCCAGGAGTAATAAATCGCAGACCTCACGTACCGCGCCGCGCCCTCCATCAATGCGCGTGACATAGTCGGCACGGGGGATCAGCCGCGGGTGGGCATCCGCTACCGCCACGCTTAATCCGACTTTCGCCATCACCGGCCAGTCGATCAGATCGTCGCCGACGTATGCCACCTGTTCCGGCGCGATAGCCAGCTTGTTGAGCAGATCGTCGAAGGCGACCAGTTTGTCCGACTGTCCCTGGTACAGATGGGTAATCCCCAACGTGTTACAGCGGTCTTCTACAAGTTTAGCCTTTCGTCCGGTAATAATAGCAACCTCGATACCGGAAGTGAGCGCACAACGAATTCCGTAGCCATCACGGACGTTAAACGCCTTGAGCTCTTCGCCGTTGTTGCCCATATAAATCAGGCCATCAGACAGTACGCCATCCACATCAAGGATCAGCAGACGAATATTCTCTGCCCTGGTGATGACTTCAGCGCTGACGGGTCCATAACAGGTCGCAAGCGACGCACCTGCGTTACTCATTTCTTTTATCCTTGCGTTTCTACTCTACTTTTTACACTACGCCTGCACGCAGGAGATCATGCATATGTAACACACCGAGTAAACGGTCGCCATCAGCAACCATCACCGAGGTAATATGGCGGGATTGCATTAAATTCAGAGCGTCCACGGCAAGAATGCCCGGACGCACGCGAATGCCCCCGGGGGTCATCACGTCGGCAATCCCCAACTGGCGAACGTCAACGCCCATATCAAAGACGCGGCGTAAGTCACCATCCGTGAAGATGCCGTCGATCTTCATGGTGTCATCGCAAATGACGGTCATGCCGAGATTTTTACGCGTAATCTCAAGTAACGCATCGCGCAGGCTGGCGTTTTTATTCACATGCGGGATCTCGTCGCCCGTATGCATAATATCGTTAACGCGCAGCAAAAGCTTACGCCCCAGTGCGCCACCGGGGTGCGACAACGCAAAATCTTCCGCAGTAAAGCCGCGGGCTTTCAATAATGCCACGGCGAGCGCATCGCCCATCACCAGCGTCGCGGTTGTGCTGCTGGTCGGCGCCAGACCTAATGGGCAGGCTTCCTTGGGTACTTTAACACACAGATGCACATCTGCTGCACGCGCCATGCTGCTTTCCGGACGACCGGTCATGCAGATAAGCGGGACGTGAAGGCGTTTGAGCACCGGAATTAATGCGGCAATCTCATTGGATTCACCGGAATTAGAAATGGCGATCACCACGTCCTGCGGCGATACCATGCCCAGATCGCCGTGTGCGGCTTCGCCAGGATGTACGAAAAAGGACGGTGTACCGGTACTGGCAAACGTGGCGGCCATTTTGCGCCCGATATGCCCGGATTTCCCCATTCCCATCACCACAACTTTACCCGCGCAGTTGACGATTTTCTCACAGGCGAGGGTAAAGTTCAGGTCGATGTACTGATCAAGCTCCGCCAGGCCTTCACGTTCAATAGCCAGGACTTCCTTGCCTGCTTGCTGAAAGTCAAAACCCGGTTGCAACTCTAAGTGCGACATAATGCGTTTCCAGTTATCCAACGAGAAGTGGCGATACCCAATACAGCATCGCCAGCCATATGATAAAACCGCCGGTCAGCAGTGCACCCGCGCCGCGACCAATCTGGCGCGGACGTCGCCAGCAGAGTAATGCAAAAATAACACTTACCAGTAGCATCACACTGTAGTCACGGACGAAGGCCATCGGATTGACCTCGCCCGGTGTGATCAGTGCGGGGAGTCCGAGAACGATAACAATATTAAAAATGTTGGCCCCGATGATGTTGCCGACAGCAATATCATTTTCACCCTTACGCAGGCCCGCGATAGCCGTTGCCAGCTCTGGCAGGCTGGTGCCAATCGCCACCACCGTTAATCCGATGGTGAGTTCGCTCATGGCAAAGTAATTCGCCAGTACGGTGGCGTTATCGACCACCATTCGCGTTGCCATTGGCATAATAATCAGCGCAATGCCCAGCCACAGAAAGGCGACAGGTAGTCCCCCTTCGCGCGGCAGTTCTGCCACTTGCTCCCGGGTCAGGCTGTCATTGCCTTCCCGTTCCGCCAACCGCGCGATTTTAACAATGAATAGCAGCCATAGCACGGCCAGAAGCAGAAGAAAAAAACCATCGCTGCGGCTTAGTTCCCCGTCGTACAGCACGGATGCGGCCAGAATACTGACCAGCAACATTAGCGGTAATTCGCGACGCAGAACATCAGAATGCACGGTAAAAGGGTGAATCAGCGCTGACAGGCCTAAAATCAGGAGAATATTGGTGATGTTTGAGCCGAGCGCGGTGCCGACGGCTAAATCGAGCTGCCCATTCATAGAGGCGGCAACGGAGACAATAATTTCAGGTAACGATGTGCCTATGCTGACGACGGTCATCCCAATGATGATGGGGGGAATGCCGAAGGTGCGGCATAAAATAGAGGCGGCAAATACCAGACGGTCGGCACCGTAGACCACCAGAAGTAAACCAATTATTAACAGCGCCGTCGCTAAAAGCATCTAAAGTCCTTTCTTCAGGTATACTCGCCGGTCCACGTGAAGGATCTTCTGGAAGCCGTAACGAAGTCTTAATTTTGACTTTATGCGGCTAAAAAGTAAAACAAATGCCAGCTTTCGCTAACCAGAGCGGGTAATAATCTGTAAATATGTTGGGTTCATGGCTAAATTGAGCGCCAAACTCTTCGATCAACGAGGCAATAGTAAAGGATGAATCAATGGGTCAGTCTGTGGCGAATCTAGTCGATATGCACGATGTCAGCTTTTCCCGAGGCGACCGCTGCATTTTTGATAATATTTCCCTGACGGTGCCGCGCGGCAAGATAACGGCGATCATGGGGCCATCAGGCATCGGCAAAACGACGCTGTTGCGTCTGATTGGCGGACAAATTCCCCCGGATAAGGGTGAGATCCTGTTTGATGGCGAGAACGTCCCGGCCATGTCTCGTTCGCGGTTATACACCGTGCGTAAACGTATGAGTATGCTGTTTCAATCGGGTGCGCTGTTTACCGATATGAACGTGTTCGACAACGTCGCTTATCCGCTACGTGAGCATACGACGCTACCCGCGCCGTTGCTGAAAAGCACGGTGATGATGAAGCTTGAGGCCGTTGGCCTGCGCGGTGCAGCAAAATTAATGCCTTCTGAATTATCTGGTGGTATGGCGCGACGTGCCGCACTTGCGCGCGCCATTGCGCTGGAACCAGACCTGATCATGTTTGATGAGCCGTTTGTCGGTCAGGACCCCATCACCATGGGCGTGCTGGTGAAGCTGATCTCTGAACTGAACAGCACGCTGGGCGTCACCTGTGTGGTGGTGTCTCATGATGTGCCGGAGGTTCTGAGTATTGCGGATTACGCCTATATAATGGCGGATAAAAAAATTGTGGCCTACGGTAGTGCTCAGGCACTGCAAGAAAATGCCGATCCGCGTGTACGTCAGTTCCTCGATGGCATTGCTGATGGGCCGGTTCCGTTCCGCTACCCGGCGGGTGATTACCACTCCGATTTACTTAAAACAGGGAGTTAAGCCATCCATGTTGTTAAATGCGCTGGCCTCACTCGGACATCGAGGGATTAAAACCCTCAGGACGTTCGGGCGTGCCGGATTAATGTTGTTCAATGCGGTAGTCGGCAAGCCGGAGTTTCGCAAACATGCGCCGCTTCTGATCCGTCAGCTCTATAATGTCGGCGTCTTATCGATGCTGATTATTATCGTTTCTGGCGTGTTCATCGGTATGGTGTTGGGGCTGCAGGGATACCTGGTTCTGACCACCTACAGTGCGGAAACCAGTCTTGGTATGCTGGTGGCGCTTTCGCTGCTGCGTGAACTGGGACCGGTTGTGGCGGCGCTGCTGTTCGCCGGGCGAGCCGGGTCGGCCTTAACCGCAGAAATTGGTCTGATGCGGGCAACCGAGCAGCTTTCCAGTATGGAAATGATGGCGGTTGATCCCCTGCGTCGGGTGATATCCCCACGCTTTTGGGCGGGGGTGATTTCACTGCCGCTGCTGACGATTATTTTTGTCGCGGTAGGTATCTGGGGCGGTTCACTGGTCGGCGTAAGCTGGAAAGGTATTGATGCAGGCTTTTTCTGGTCTGCGATGCAAAATGCCGTCGACTGGCGCCTGGACCTGGTCAACTGTTTAATTAAGAGCGTGGTGTTCGCCATTACGGTCACATGGATTGCATTATTCAATGGTTATGATGCAATCCCGACCTCTGCCGGGATTAGCCGGGCAACGACACGAACCGTTGTGCACGCCTCTCTTGCCGTTCTGGGGCTGGATTTTGTGCTGACCGCACTGATGTTTGGGAATTGAGTTCATGCAAACGAAAAAAAATGAAATTTGGGTCGGGTTATTCCTGTTGGTTGCGCTGCTGGCGGCGCTGTTTGTCTGCCTGAAAGCAGCTAACGTCACCTCTATGCGTACTGAGCCGACCTACACGATTTATGCGACCTTTGATAACATTGGCGGCTTGAGAGAACGCTCTCCGGTGCGGATTGGCGGGGTAGTTGTTGGACGCGTGTCGGACATTTCGTTGGATCCGAAATCGTACCTGCCGCGTGTGACGCTGGAGATTGAATCGCGCTTTAACCAGATTCCAGATACCAGTTCGCTGAGTATCCGGACTTCCGGTCTGCTGGGTGAGCAATATCTGGCATTGAACGTCGGTTTTGAGGATCCTGAACTGGGAACCGCTATTCTCAAGGATGGTGATACGATCCAGGACACCAAATCGGCGATGGTGCTGGAAGATATGATTGGTCAGTTCCTTTACAACAGTAACAGTAAAGGCGATGACAATAAGAATTCTGGCGATGCGCCGACTGCGGCTCAGGGTAATAATGAAGCCACCACGCCTGCGGGCGCGACGAAATAATCTCAGGAGAATCGACATATGTTTAAACGATTGATGATGGTGGCTATGCTGGTCATTGCTCCACTTAGCGCAGCAACGGCAGCGGATCAAGCCAACCCTTACAAACAGATGGATGAGGCGGCGCAGAAAACCTTCGACCGTCTGAAGAACGAACAGCCGAAAATCCGTTCTAACCCGGATTACCTGCGTGATATCGTCGATCAGGAGCTGTTGCCGTACGTGCAGGTGAAATATGCCGGCGCGCTGGTGCTGGGTCGTTATTACAAAGAAGCGACGCCTGCACAACGTGACGCGTATTTTGCTGCGTTTCGTGAGTACCTGAAACAGGCCTACGGCCAGGCGCTGGCGATGTACCATGGCCAGACTTATCAGATTGCCCCGGAACAACCGCTGGGTGACGCGACCATCGTGCCGATCCGTGTCACCATTATCGATCCGAATGGTCGTCCTCCGGTACGTCTGGATTTCCAGTGGCGTAAAAACTCCCAGACCGGTCACTGGCAGGCGTATGACATGATCGCCGAAGGCGTCAGCATGATCACCACCAAACAAAATGAGTGGAGTGACCTGCTGCGGACCAAAGGTATTGATGGCCTGACGGCGCAGCTGAAATCTATTTCTCAGCAGAAAATCACGCTGGAAGAGAAAAAATAATGACGCAGTCACTCGCCTGGGCGCGTGAAGGTGACAAGTTGTTGCTGGTGGGGGAACTGGATCAGGACGTGTTAAACCCATTATGGGATGCGCGTGTTGAAGCGATGAAAGGGGTTACCTGCATCGATCTGAGCCAGGTTTCCCGGGTTGATACCGGTGGACTGGCACTGCTGGTCCATCTTATTGACCAGGGCAAGAGGCAGGGGAACCGTGTTGTACTCAGCGGTGTGAACGATAAGGTTTACACGCTGGCAAAGCTTTACAATCTGCCTGACGATGTCCTTCCGCGTTAATTTTTTGTAGGCCGGATAAGGCCTTGTGCCGCCATCCGGCAAACCCCCTGAGGGGGTAGCAGCCACCAAAGCCTTGTCTGATTTATCGGCGAGGCTTTTTGCTTATTTATGACAGCGCAACTTTGCTCTAAGATGTTGGGCTGTTTTCACTATCTGACGAATGAAGAGCCCATGGAAAATAATGAAATTCAGAGCGTGCTGATGAACGCACTCTCCCTCCAGGAAGTCCACGTCTCTGGCGATGGCAGTCACTTTCAGGTTATTGCCGTGGGTGAGATGTTTGACGGCATGAGCCGGGTCAAGAAGCAGCAATCGGTCTATGGCCCATTGATGGAGTACATTGGGGACAACCGCATTCATGCCGTGTCGATCAAAGCATTTACCCCAGCGGAATGGGCACGCGATCGCAAACTTAACGGTTTTTGAGCTACGGGTGATGCGCCGGTAGCGAATATGAATTCTTAACAGAGAACAGAATAATGGATAAGTTTCGTGTACAGGGGCCGACTAAGCTCCAGGGCGAAGTCACAATTTCAGGCGCTAAAAACGCCGCACTGCCAATCCTGTTTGCGGCATTGCTGGCAGAAGAACCTGTCGAAATCCAAAACGTCCCGAAACTGAAGGACGTTGATACCTCGATGAAGCTGCTGAGTCAGCTGGGCGCAAAGGTTGAACGTAACGGTTCTGTGCACATTGATGCTCGCGATGTTAACGTCTTCTGCGCGCCATACGACTTGGTAAAAACCATGCGCGCGTCCATCTGGGCGCTGGGTCCGCTGGTGGCTCGCTTTGGTCAGGGCCAGGTATCACTGCCGGGCGGCTGCACGATTGGCGCGCGTCCGGTTGACCTGCACATTACCGGTCTGGAGCAGTTAGGGGCGACCATCAAGCTGGAAGAAGGCTATGTGAAGGCGTCCGTTGATGGCCGCCTGAAAGGCGCGCACATCGTGATGGATAAAGTGAGCGTCGGCGCGACGGTCACTATCATGTGTGCGGCTACGCTTGCCGAAGGTACGACCATCATCGAGAACGCCGCGCGCGAGCCGGAAATCGTTGATACCGCGAACTTCCTGATTGCTCTGGGTGCGAAGATCACCGGTCAGGGCACCGATCGTATCACCATCGAGGGCGTTGAGCGTCTCGGTGGCGGCGTGTATCGCGTTCTGCCAGACCGTATTGAAACCGGGACGTTCCTGGTGGCAGCGGCGATTTCTCGCGGCAAAATCATCTGCCATAACGCACAACCGGACACGCTGGATGCGGTTCTGGCGAAACTGCGTGATGCAGGTGCGGATATTGAAGTCGGGGCAGACTGGATTAGCCTCGACATGCACGGCAAGCGTCCGAAAGCGGTCAATGTGCGCACTGCTCCGCATCCGGCGTTCCCGACTGACATGCAGGCACAGTTCACGCTGCTGAATCTGGTGGCAGAAGGCACCGGTTTCATCACGGAGACCGTGTTTGAAAACCGCTTCATGCACGTGCCTGAACTTAGCCGTATGGGCGCTCACGCAGAGATTGAAAGCAATACCGTGATTTGTCACGGCGTTGAAACGCTCTCCGGCGCGCAGGTGATGGCAACGGATCTGCGTGCATCAGCAAGCCTGGTACTGGCAGGCTGTATTGCAGAAGGCACCACGGTAGTTGATCGCATTTATCACATCGATCGTGGCTATGAGCGCATCGAAGATAAGCTGCGTGCGCTGGGCGCAAATATCGAGCGCGTGAAAGGCGAGTAATAGCCAACGTGTCTAGTGACCCCTTGGTTTTTGCTCAGGGGTCACTGTTCAGCACTTCACTCGAGGGGCATTTTCTCTTTACGCACTCTCATCATCCGTGTTCTGTCGATGAATTCATGCGTCTTTGCGTCGTGATATCGCGACGGCCAAATTACCCAGGGTTCAGTGCCTAGCGCTTTCGCGATAATGACTTCTCCTTTTGGCCATGGACGAGTTAACGCATTTGCCAGCGTTGATGAACTCAACCCATTTCTCCGAGACTCTGCGGCCATTGAGGTCCCTTTCTTGCGCAGTCCTGCGATGATATCAGCTGGATGCCAGTCAATGAGTTTGCTTTCCATACGTCCCTTTCTCCTTTGGTTCACCACTTATGGTTTAACAATTAGCCAGTAGTGACACTATACTCGCGGAGAACGAATGTTCTAAAATGTTCGTGTAAAGGGTTTGTATATTCAGAATAAATCAAGATTTTTTCTAGTGTTATGTAAAATTGTTGTGCTTATTGAAATTTATTGGAATATAAAAAATCCCGTGCAGTGCACGGGATGATGTTATACGAAGAAAGGTGAGGAAAGGATTAACGGTCGCGCTGTACGGCGATATGTGCCAGGCCAATCAGGGCTTCTTTCCATTGCGTTTCAGGGAGTACCTGAAGCGCGGCGATGGCCTTGTCGGCCTCTTCTTCTGCACGCTGGCGGGTCCATTCCAGCGAGCCGCAGGCGTTCATGGCCTCCAGAACCGGCTCCAGAAGATGACGCCCGTTTCCTTGCTCGATAGCCTGACGAATCATTTGCGCCTGTTCTGGGGTACCGTGGCGCATCGCATGCAGCAGCGGCAGCGTCGGTTTCCCTTCGTTGAGATCGTCGCCCACGTTTTTACCCAGTTGCTCGCCGTCTGCGCTGTAATCGAGTAAGTCGTCGATTAACTGGAAAGCTGTGCCAAGATAGCGGCCATAATCCTGCAAGCCTTTCTCTTGTTCTTCGCTGCAGCCGGCAAGAATACCAGAGCACTGTGCTGCCGCTTCAAACAGGCGCGCTGTCTTGCTGTAGATGACGCGCATGTAGTTTTCTTCGGTAATGTCAGGGTCGTTGACGTTCATCAATTGCAGAACTTCACCCTCAGCAATGACGTTCACCGCCTTAGACATCACTTCCAGCACTTTCAGTGAGCCAAGGCTGGTCATCATCTGAAAGGCGCGGGTATAGATAAAATCGCCGACCAGTACGCTGGCTGCATTACCAAACGCTGCGTTTGCCGTTGCTTTCCCACGGCGCATGTCGGATTCATCCACCACATCGTCATGAAGCAGGGTTGCGGTGTGGATAAACTCGATTAGGGCCGCGATCGTAACGTGGGCGTTTTCCTGATAGCCAACGGCGCGAGCAGCAAGTACGGCGATCATTGGGCGAATGCGTTTTCCGCCGCCGCTGATGATGTAGTACCCCAACTGATTGATCAGCTGGACGTCGGAATTGAGCTGTTCAAGGATTGTCGCATTGACACCCGCCATATCTTGCGCGGTTAACTCATTGATTTTTTCTAAATTCATCGCAAAAGCCGGGCTTCTCGCCCCGATTACCTCACTGTATGGCAAGGTAACTACGGGTTTAGGGTTAGAAATATATGCTGATTGTACTGAAAAAACGCCACAGATAAACGTTACCATACACGTTGTGTTTTTTTTCTGCATGTATTGACGGTAGCACTTGTCAAAGGCTCGCGTTTTGCGTAATATTCGCGCCCTATTGTGAATATTTATAGCGCACTCTGAATCATCAAAAAGGTGTGCGCGGAAGCGGAGTTTTTTATGTACGCGGTTTTCCAAAGTGGTGGTAAACAACACCGAGTAAGCGAAGGTCAGACCGTTCGCCTGGAAAAGCTGGACATCGCAACTGGCGAATCTGTTGAATTCGCAGAAGTTCTGATGATCGCAAACGGTGAAGAAGTCAAAATCGGCGTTCCTTTCGTTGATGGCGGCGTTATCAAAGCTGAAGTTGTTGCTCACGGTCGTGGCGAGAAAGTTAAAATTGTTAAGTTTCGTCGTCGTAAACACTACCGTAAGCAGCAGGGCCATCGTCAGTGGTTCACTGATGTGAAAATCACTGGCATCAGCGCTTAAGTTAAGAGGAGCAGATTAAATGGCACATAAAAAGGCTGGCGGCTCGACTCGTAACGGTCGCGATTCAGAAGCTAAACGTCTGGGCGTAAAACGCTTTGGCGGCGAAACAGTTCTGGCAGGTAGCATCATCGTTCGTCAACGTGGTACTCAGTTCCACGCTGGTTCTAACGTGGGCTGCGGCAAAGACCACACTCTGTTTGCTAAAGCAGACGGTAAAGTGAAATTCGAAGTGAAAGGCCCGAAAAACCGTCGTTTCATCAGCATTGTTGCTGAATAAGTTTTTCGCGCCCCGGTAACGGATGAAAGCCCCGCAACGTGTTGCGGGGCTTTTTACATTCGATGGCCGGTAAATATGCTCGTCTCGCCGTGACAACCCGGAAACGAGCTCTTGCAGGGAATACGGCATGAAGCAGCAGGCAGGTATTGGTATTCTTTTAGCGCTGACGACGGCAGTCTGTTGGGGCGCTTTACCAATAGCGATGAAGCAAGTGCTGGAGGTGATGGAGCCTCCTACGGTAGTGTTCTACCGTTTTTTAATGGCAAGTATTGGCCTTGGGGCGATTCTTGCGGTTAAAAAAAAGCTCCCGCCATTGCGTATTTTTCGCAAAGCGCGTTGGTTGGTACTGTTGGCAATCGCCACCGGTGGGCTGTTTGGTAACTTCATTCTGTTTAGTTCATCTTTGCAATATTTGAGCCCAACGACTTCGCAGGTTATCGGACAATTGTCACCGGTTGGCATGATGGTCGCCAGCGTCTTTATCCTGAAGGAAAAGATGCGCGGTACGCAGATTATTGGCGCCATAATGCTGCTGAGTGGACTGGTGATGTTTTTTAATACCAGTCTGATCGAGATTTTTACCAAACTCACTGATTACACCTGGGGTGTGATCTTTGGTGTGGGTGCGGCGACGGTCTGGGTGAGCTATGGGGTTGCGCAAAAGGTGTTATTGCGTCGCCTGGCATCACAGCAGATCCTGTTTTTACTGTACACTTTATGTACGCTCGCGTTGTTGCCGCTGGCTAAACCCGGTGTGATAACGCAGCTCAGCGACTGGCAGCTGGCTTGCCTGATATTCTGCGGCCTGAATACGCTGGTAGGATACGGCGCACTTGCGGAAGCAATGGCGCGCTGGCAGGCGGCTCAGGTGAGCGCCATTATTACGCTCACACCGCTGTTTACGTTATTATTTTCAGATTTATTATCACTGGCCTGGCCCGATTTCTTCGCCAGACCGATGCTAAACCTTTTAGGTTATCTCGGTGCGTTTATCGTGGTTGCGGGCGCGATGTATTCCGCCATTGGTCATCGTATTTGGGGCGGTTTACGTAAGCATGAAACGGTGGTTTCGCAACCCCGCTCAGGCGAATGATTTACGGAGAGTAAAATGAAGTTTGTTGATGAAGCATCGATTCTGGTCGTTGCAGGTGATGGCGGTAATGGTTGCGTCAGCTTCCGCCGCGAAAAGTACATCCCGAGAGGCGGTCCGGACGGCGGTGATGGTGGTGATGGTGGTGACGTCTGGCTGGAAGCCGACGAAAACCTGAACACGCTGATCGATTACCGCTTCGAAAAATCGTTCCGTGCGGAACGTGGTCAGAATGGCGCGAGCCGTGATTGCACCGGTAAGCGTGGTAAAGACGTTACGATTAAAGTGCCTGTCGGTACGCGTGTGATCGATCAGGGCACGGGCGAAACCATGGGCGACATGACCAAGCACGGTCAGCGTCTGATGGTCGCTAAAGGCGGCTGGCACGGTCTGGGTAACACCCGTTTCAAATCCTCGGTCAACCGTACTCCGCGTCAGAAAACAATGGGTACGCCGGGCGATAAACGCGATCTGATGCTGGAGCTGATGCTGTTAGCGGATGTCGGTATGCTGGGTATGCCAAACGCCGGTAAATCAACGTTTATCCGTGCGGTCTCTGCAGCGAAACCGAAAGTGGCGGATTATCCGTTCACCACGCTGGTGCCGAGTCTGGGCGTTGTGCGTATGGACAACGAAAAGAGCTTTGTGGTTGCTGACATCCCGGGTCTGATTGAAGGCGCTGCGGAAGGCGCGGGTCTGGGGATCCGATTCCTGAAGCACCTGGAGCGTTGCCGCGTCCTGCTGCACCTCATCGATATCGATCCGATTGACGGTTCAGATCCGGTAGAAAACGCCCGTATTATTATTGGCGAACTGGAGAAATACAGTCAGGATCTGGCCTCCAAGCCGCGTTGGTTAGTGTTCAACAAAATTGATTTGATGGACAAAGACGAAGCGGAAGAGAAAGCGAAAGCGATCGCTGAAGCGCTGGGCTGGGAAGGTAAATATTACCTGATCTCTGCTGCCAGTCAGTTGGGCGTGAAGGATCTTTGCTGGGATGTGATGACGTTTATCATTGAGAACCCAATTGTTCAGGCTGAAGAAGCGAAGCAGCCAGAGAAAGTGGAGTTCATGTGGGACGATTATCACCGTCAGCAGCTCGCTGAAGTCGAAGACGAAGCGGAAGATGACTGGGATGAAGATTGGGACGAAGACGACGAAGAAGGCGTTGAGTTCATCTACAAGCGTTAATCCTGGTGCCGGATGGCGACGCGATTGCGTCTTATCCGGCCAACAATATCAACGGGCCGCAAATGCGGCCCGTTTTGTTATGTGCGCTGTAGGTCGGATACGCGCAAGCGCTATCCGACAGCATCACCGTCAGTTGTTCTGATAAATATCTTTGTACAACCGGCTTTCAAAGCGTACCAGCGGGATACGGCGGTTACGCTGGTCAGCGGGTTCTACCGCATAGCCAGACAGATACTGTACAAACGCCATGCGTTGCCCGCTTGCCGTGGTAATGAATCCTGCAAGGTTATACACCCCCTGTAACGAGCCGGTCTTCGCGGAGACTTTGCCATCCACGCCAGCCTGATGCAGACCCGCACGGTATTGCAGAGAGCCGTCATGGCCTGCCAGCGGCAGCATCGTAATAAAGTTCAGCTCGTTGTCATGCTGTGCGATGTACTGCAGCACCTGCATCATGGTGGCGGGCGCAATCAGGTTGTGGCGAGAGAGGCCGGATCCGTCGGCAATGATCGTGTTACCAATATCGACACCCGCCTGCTGGCGCAGGATCTGGCGTACGGCATCGGAACCTGCGCGCCAGGTGCCAGGGACATTAAATCGCGCGTGGCCGATCATACGAAAAACGGTGTCAGCAATCATGTTGTCCGACTTTTTCAGCATAATCTTAAGCAGGTCATGTAAAGGCGCTGACTGCTTGCTGGCGACAACGGTACCCGGCTCGTTGACCTGCGTCTGGCGCAGCAGCGTACCGCTGTAGGTGATACCCGCTTGTTTCAGCTCATCTTTAATAATTGCCCCGGCATAGCTGGCGCCGTCCTGAATGGCAAACGCCAGCGGCAGTGGGTCGGTGCGCTGGGGAAGACAACCGGTTAGCGTGAAGCGGTTTAAATCGCCAGGAACGACATCCAGTTCACAATATTGCGCTTCTGCAGAACCACGCGCGAGGGTGCGAACCTGGCTGAACATGGTTACCGGGTAGTATGATGCCACGCGAATAAAGGCGAGATCGTTAGGTTTTTGCGCACTGTAAAGCGACACCGAGAAGCAGTTACGATCAACAATCGCTGCCGCAGGTGGTGCGCTAAAACACTGCGTCATGTCGTTCCAGGGCCAGCCAGGTGCTTTATCATGACTGGCGAAAATGGACGTGTCGATGAGGACATTTCCGGCAATTTGCGTCACGCCTGATTTTTTCAGGGTTGCTACCATATTGCGAATATCCTGACGTTTTAGCGTCGGATCGGCACCAAATCGCGCCACCAAGTCGCCTTTCAATACCCCGCCTTCCACGCGACCTTTGGTTTCTAGCGTAGTAGTAAAACGGAAGTCCGGCCCAAGTTGGATCAAGGCCGCCAGGGCGGTGATGACTTTTTGGGTGCTGGCGGGTAGGGCCATTTGTTGGCTATGGTAATCAATAGCAGGCGTCGGAGCCCCAACCTTCTGTACCATAAGGGCGAGGTTGGCCCCGGCAGGGAGCTGGTTGATATACTCGTCAACATTCGCAGCCTGAACGCTGAACGCCGCAATACTGGCAGTCAATCCGATGGTAAATCTGGGAAATCGCATAATCTCGCGCTAACAACCTGGAAACAGGCCGTCATACTACGGCGCAACGCCCCAAAAAGTAAACGATGACCCATAGGGAACTCCAGGGTAAAATGATCATCAAATAGAGAATTGTAGCTGACCTGGGTCCTCGGGCCCGGGTCGGTATTTTTTTGCTTCTGACTCTGGCATCGCGTTTGCCAGGGTGGGCTTAGCAGCCGGGGTGAGGACAACCGCCCCCTACAGGAATGTTCAAGAGGTATAACAAATGCAAGCTATCCCGATGACCTTACGTGGTGCTGAAAAACTGCGTGAAGAGCTGGATTTTCTGAAATCTGTGCGCCGCCCTGAAATCATTGCCGCGATCGCCGATGCGCGTGAACACGGTGACTTGAAAGAGAACGCGGAGTACCACGCGGCCCGTGAACAGCAGGGATTCTGCGAAGGACGCATTAAAGATATCGAAGCTAAGCTGTCTAACGCGCAGGTTATCGACGTCACTAAAATGCCGAACAATGGCCGTGTCGTTTTCGGTGCAACGGTGACCGTTCTGAATCTTGATAACGATGAAGAACAGACCTGGCGCATCGTAGGTGATGACGAAGCCGATTTTAAACAGAACCTGATTTCAGTTAACTCGCCTATTGCTCGTGGCCTGATTGGCAAAGAGCAGGATGACGTGGTGGTTATCAAAACGCCGGGCGGTGAAGTGGAATATGAAGTGGTGAAAGTAGAATACCTGTAATTCGCATCTTGGTTAAGATGTTGATACATTGTAAAGAAAGGAAAAAGGCCGCATAGCGGCCTTTTATCAACGAAGAGAGCGTGGCATTTTGCTCTCCTGCTAGCGGAAATTCCCGCGTTTTACACAAACTACGTGTTCAACTTTGGGATATTCTTAGCGTGGCAGCGAGATTTTACGTTCTTTAGTCGGGCGATACAGTACCAGCGTTTTGCCGATGACCTGTACGTTACAGGCGCCGGTTTCGCGTACGATAGCTTCCACGATCAAGGTTTTGTTATCGCGATCTTCCGAGGCGATTTTCACCTTGATAAGTTCATGGTGCTCTAGCGCTTGTTCAATCTCGGCCAGTACCCCTTCGGTCAAACCATTATTGCCAAGCATGACTACAGGCTTGAGCGGATGTGCCAGACCTTTCAGGTGCTGTTTTTGTTTAGTACTCAGATTCATCGTATATTTTTGCTTAGGTTGGGATTGAAAACGGGTCATTCTACCGCCATCTCCCATATATCACCAAATAGCAGTGTAGAAATTTACACCATTGGTTACGATGAACTGCCCGATGGGAAAGTAAAATGACAGGTAAAAAGCGTTCTGCCAGCTCAAGCCGCTGGCTTCAGGAACACTTTAGCGATAAATATGTTCAGCAGGCACAGAAAAAGGGGTTACGTTCCCGTGCCTGGTTTAAACTTGATGAAATACAGCAAAGTGACAAAATTTTTAAACCGGGGATGACGATAGTTGACCTCGGCGCTGCACCCGGTGGCTGGTCGCAATACGCGGTTACGCAGATCGGAAACAGCGGCCGCATTATCGCTTGCGATCTTTTACCTATGGATCCAATCGTTGGTGTGGACTTCCTTCAGGGCGACTTTCGTGATGAATTAGTCCTGAAAGCGTTACTTGAGCGCGTAGGTGACAGTAAAGTACAAGTTGTCATGTCCGATATGGCACCAAATATGTGTGGAACACCGGCGGTGGACATTCCCCGGGCCATGTATTTGGTAGAGCTGGCGCTTGGAATGGCTCGTGATGTATTAGCGCCAGGTGGTAGTTTTGTAGTTAAGGTGTTCCAGGGCGAAGGCTTCGATGAGTATCTAAGAGAGATTCGCTCCCTGTTTACGAAGGTCAAAGTTCGTAAGCCGGACTCTTCCCGCGCTCGTTCGCGTGAAGTGTACATTGTAGCGACCGGGCGTAAACCATAACCGGCAGATTTTAAACGAAAGTTTGAAAGACGCTGGATATAGAGTATCCTGACGCTGTTTTTAACACAGTTGTAATAAGAGGTTAATCCCTTGAGTGACATGGCGAAAAACCTAATACTCTGGCTGGTCATTGCCGTTGTGCTGATGTCAGTATTCCAGAGCTTTGGGCCCAGCGAGTCTAATGGCCGTAAGGTGGATTACTCTACCTTCCTGCAAGAGGTCAATCAGGACCAGGTTCGTGAAGCGCGTATCAACGGACGTGAGATTAACGTTACCAAGAAAGACAGTAACCGTTACACGACCTACATCCCGGTTAACGATCCGAAGCTGCTTGATAACCTGCTGACCAAAAACGTCAAGGTTGTTGGCGAGCCGCCTGAAGAGCCGAGCCTGCTGGCTTCTATCTTCATTTCCTGGTTCCCAATGCTGCTGCTGATTGGTGTCTGGATCTTCTTCATGCGTCAAATGCAGGGCGGGGGTGGCAAAGGCGCCATGTCGTTCGGTAAGAGTAAAGCGCGCATGCTGACGGAAGATCAGATCAAAACCACTTTTGCCGACGTTGCAGGTTGTGACGAAGCGAAAGAAGAGGTGGCTGAGCTGGTTGAGTACCTGCGCGAACCGAGCCGTTTCCAGAAGCTGGGCGGTAAGATCCCGAAAGGCGTCCTGATGGTCGGCCCTCCGGGTACCGGTAAAACCCTGTTGGCAAAAGCCATCGCGGGTGAAGCGAAGGTTCCATTCTTCACAATTTCCGGTTCTGACTTCGTAGAAATGTTCGTTGGTGTGGGCGCATCTCGTGTGCGTGACATGTTCGAACAGGCCAAGAAAGCAGCACCGTGCATCATCTTTATCGATGAAATCGACGCCGTCGGCCGCCAACGTGGCGCGGGTCTGGGCGGTGGTCACGATGAACGTGAGCAGACGCTGAACCAGATGCTGGTTGAGATGGATGGCTTCGAAGGTAACGAAGGTATCATCGTTATCGCGGCAACTAACCGTCCGGACGTTCTTGACCCTGCGCTGTTGCGTCCAGGTCGCTTTGACCGTCAGGTGGTTGTAGGTCTGCCGGACGTTCGTGGTCGTGAGCAGATTCTGAAAGTGCATATGCGTCGCGTACCGCTGTCTCCGGACATCGATGCGGCAATTATTGCCCGCGGTACGCCTGGTTTCTCCGGTGCAGATCTTGCGAACCTGGTGAACGAAGCAGCGTTGTTCGCTGCCCGTGGTAACAAGCGCGTTGTATCGATGGTTGAGTTCGAGAAAGCGAAAGACAAGATCATGATGGGTGCGGAACGTCGCTCCATGGTGATGACGGAAGCGCAGAAAGAATCTACCGCGTACCACGAAGCAGGCCACGCGATTATCGGTCGCCTGGTACCGGAACACGATCCGGTGCACAAAGTAACGATTATTCCACGCGGTCGTGCGTTGGGTGTGACCTTCTTCCTGCCGGAAGGCGATGCAATCAGCGCTAGCCGTCAGAAACTGGAAAGTCAGATCTCTACGCTGTACGGCGGTCGTTTGGCTGAAGAGATTATCTACGGTGCTGAACATGTTTCTACCGGCGCGTCGAACGACATTAAAGTCGCGACTAACCTGGCACGTAATATGGTGACGCAGTGGGGCTTCTCTGAAAAGCTGGGTCCGTTGCTGTACGCGGAAGAAGAAGGCGAAGTGTTCCTCGGTCGTTCTGTTGCTAAAGCAAAACATATGTCCGATGAAACCGCGCGCATTATCGATCAGGAAGTTAAATTGCTGATTGAACGTAACTACGAGCGTGCTCGTCGTCTTCTGAACGATAACCTGGACATTCTGCACTCGATGAAAGATGCGCTCATGAAATATGAGACCATCGATGCACCGCAGATTGACGATCTGATGGCTCGCCGCGATGTGCGTCCGCCAGCAGGTTGGGAAGAGTCAGGTACGTCTAACAACTCTGGCAATAATGGCACCCCAAGTGCGCCGCGTCCGGTTGATGAACCGACCTCGCCGAATCCGGGTAACATGTCAGAGCAGTTAGGTGACAAATAAGTTATCGTTGCTGATGACCGTGCTTTAATTGAAAACCCTGGGGCTTGCTCCGGGGTTTTTTTATTTATCAACTTATACCCAATGAATTTCGAGTTGCATCAAGGCGGCGACGCAGGGAATCCCCAGGAGCGTACATCAGTACGTGACTGGGGTGAGCGAGGACAAACCGGCTATGCCGGTTTGAACAGCGCTTGCGCTGGCCCCGAAGGGGTGAGGCCGAAGGCCGAATAAAGCTAACGCAGATGCAGCTTGAAAGACGATGGGTATATACCAGGGATAACACTATGAAACTCTTTGCTCAGGGTTCTTCGCTGGATCTCAGCCATCCCCACGTCATGGGGATTTTAAACGTCACGCCGGACTCTTTTTCCGATGGCGGCGCGCACAACACCTTGGTTGAGGCGGTGAAACACGCCAATCTGATGATTAACGCCGGGGCGACTATCATTGATGTGGGTGGCGAATCCACGCGGCCGGGGGCGGCAGACGTCAGCGTAGAAGAAGAACTGGAACGGGTGATCCCGGTCGTTGAGGCCATTGCCCAACGCTTTGAGGTGTGGATCTCGGTGGATACCTCAAAACCGGAGGTGATTCGTGAATGTGCCCGAGTCGGTGCGCATATCATTAATGATATTCGCTCCCTGACAGAACCAGGCGCACTGGAAGCTGCGGCGGAAACTGGATTACCCGTGTGTCTGATGCATATGCAGGGGCAGCCGAAGACCATGCAGGAAGCGCCAAAGTACGAAGATGTTTTTGCTGAGGTAAATCGCTACTTTGTTGAGCAAATAGCACGTTGTGAAAGGGCTGGGATCGCAAAAGATAAATTGTTGCTCGACCCGGGATTCGGTTTCGGTAAAAATCTTACCCACAACTACACATTACTGGCACGCCTGGCGGAGCTTCATCATTTTAATCTGCCGCTGCTGGTCGGGATGTCACGAAAATCAATGATTGGTCAGTTACTGAACGTGGGGCCATCTGAACGTTTGAGCGGAAGCCTGGCATGTGCGGTGATTGCTGCCATGCAGGGCGCGCAGATTATTCGTGTCCATGACGTCAAAGAAACCGTAGAAGCGATGCGTGTGGTGGAAGCCACATTGTCTGCAAAGGAAAAAAAACGCTATGAGTAATCGTAAATATTTTGGCACTGACGGTATCCGCGGTCGCGTTGGCGATACCCCAATTACGCCTGATTTTGTGCTTAAACTGGGCTGGGCGGCAGGAAAAGTGCTGGCACGTCATGGTTCACGTAAAATTATTATCGGTAAAGATACGCGTATTTCTGGCTATATGCTGGAGTCAGCGCTGGAGGCTGGTTTGGCCGCAGCGGGCCTGTCTGCTTCATTCACCGGGCCAATGCCAACCCCCGCGGTTGCGTATCTGACGCGCGCTTTCCGCGCCGAAGCAGGGATTGTCATCTCTGCCTCGCACAACCCGTTTTATGATAACGGAATTAAGTTCTTCTCCATCGACGGGACCAAATTGCCTGACTCCGTTGAAGAAGCTATCGAAGCCGAGATGGAAAAGCCGCTCACTTGTGTGGACTCTGCTGAACTGGGGAAAGCCAGCCGTATTGTCGATGCTGCGGGCCGCTATATCGAATTTTGCAAAGGTACGTTCCCGAACGAGCTGAGCCTGAACGAGCTAAAAATCGTGGTGGATTGTGCGAACGGCGCGACGTATCACATTGCGCCAAATGTACTCCGTGAACTGGGCGCAAATGTCATTGCGATTGGCTGTGAGCCGGATGGCGTCAACATCAATGAAGAAGTGGGTGCGACCGACGTTCGTGCGCTGCAGGCGCGCGTGATTGCAGAAAAAGCCGATCTGGGTATTGCGCTGGATGGTGATGGCGACCGCGTGATCATGGTGGACCACGAAGGTAATAAGGTCGATGGCGATCAGATCATGTATATCATTGCCCGTGAAGCGTTACGTCAGGGGCAACTGCGTGGTGGTGCTGTCGGTACGCTGATGAGCAACATGGGTCTCGAGCTGGCGCTGAAGCAGCTGGGTATTCCCTTTGCTCGGGCGAAAGTGGGTGACCGCTACGTGCTGGAAAAAATGCAGGAAAAAGGCTGGCGCATCGGGGCTGAAAACTCAGGGCACGTGATCCTGCTGGATAAAACCACCACCGGTGACGGTATTGTGGCGGGTCTGCAGGTGCTGGCAGCAATGGTACGTAACCATATGAGTTTGCACGACCTGTGCAGCGGTATGAAAATGTTCCCACAACTGCTGGTTAACGTTCGCTTTACCGCCGGTAGCGGCGATCCGCTGGAACATGAAACCGTGAAAGCGGTGATGGCGGACGTTGAAGCGGCGTTGGGTAACCGAGGTCGTGTTCTGCTGCGTAAATCAGGTACTGAGCCGTTAATCCGTGTGATGGTTGAAGGCGAAGATGAAGCGCAGGTTACTGAGTTCGCGCACCGTATTGCAGATGCGGTGAAAGCCGTATAAGCCCTGAAGTTTGAGAGCCGGAGTCCGAGACTCCGGCTTTTTTTATCCTACTGAAAGTGCCTGTTTGCGTCGATGCTGCCAGAAGTAGCCCCCGGCCATCATCAGCACAAGAGCAGCCAGCCACGGCAGGACCGCCAGCAAATGCCCTGAACGGGCAAATGTCAGGGCAATCATCAGCAACCACCCTCCCAGCATTGGAATTGCGGTACGTTTAACAATATCCACTGGTGATACGCCTGCGATCCCGGCAATGGCAATGATCACACCAGCAATCGGCGATAACGTCCGGCCAATACCCGCCGAAATCTGAATAGGTAGCATCATCACGGCGATGTCGCTGCCGATATGGCGGCTGATATCCGGCACCATGGGGGCGAAGGAGAAGAACGCGGCATTCCCCGACCCCATCAACGCAGAAATCGCAAAGGTGATCAGCGTCATCAGCAGGATTATCGAGGCGGCACTGAGACCAAATTCACCGGAGAGTGAGAGCAGCGCGTCGACTGCACCAATGGCTTTTAGCCCGGCTGAAAAAACTTCACCCGCGATAATCAACGTTACGACGGTGGCAAACACGCTGCCCATGCTGTCGAAAACTTTTTGCACGCCAGCCATCACTTCACGAGCCTTGCGATGACGCCAATACTCGCAAATCAGCGTAATGGCCAGGCTAATCAGAACGGCGGTATCCAGCGTAATTTTGAGCGAGCTAAACAGTAAATCACTGCACAGTAGCATCAATACCAACGGTAGCATCGGCAGAAACAGCCAGGCGATCGGGGCGTGGGTTTCTTCTGTGGCGTTCAACGTTTGCATCTGCTGGGCTACATCGCCGCCGCTTTCCCGGCGATCGAAAAAGCGTTGGACGACAATATGGAGCAGGGCGATGAAAAGAATGACCGGCACGACGATGGGAAGCTGATCGTGAACAAAATAGTTCACCACCTCGATACCCGCTGTTTTGGCGGCAAGAACCGAGTTACCGGAACCGGGGCCGAATTCAACCGCACAGGTACTGGCGATAACGGCGGCGACGGCGGCACGGCTGCAGCCAAGGCGGGTGAGCAGCGGATAAAGCGTTGCCATCAACAACAAACCCAACCCCGTAGCGCTACTGATAAACAGCGACAAAAATTGCCCCAGCAGCAACGCCAGCCCCAGTAGGAGATATGGCGAGTTCAGACGCTGTAATGGACGCGAAGTCACCCGAACCAGCACCTGACTGGCACCAATGGCTGACATATAGGTGGCAAAGCCGCCAATCAGCATAATTTGCAGACCAAGGCCACCCAGGCGCACGCTCAGGGTATCGCGGATAAACTCAAACGCATCAAAGGGGCCAAACCCGGTGCTTTTCTTCACCAGGCTACTGAGCGTGGTCATTCCGCTAAAATGGGCGATGAGTAGTAATACAATCCCGGTGAGCAGCAGCACGGACTGGGGATGGTACTTTTTCAGGATCAGCCGTCCGGCAAAGACAATGGCGACTAGCGCCAGCAATAAAGACATTCTTTCATCCTCACTCAAAGTTGCCGTTGACCAAACACTCTCCATCGCGCAGTAACAGCCTACCCGCGGCGAACAGATGCGCCAGCGACAGGTCATCATTGAGGACGCAAATATCGGCGCGTTCTCCGGCACAAAGCTTGCCGCCGGAAATTCCCAGCGAGCATGCAACGTTTGCCGTCATCATGGCCACGGCCTGTGCGATCGGAATGCCCGCATCAATCAGGCGAGGGAGCAGTGCAAGGTTACCGCCTACCGGCGCGGCCGTGAGTCCTTCAACCATACCCTGAGCATTAAAGCGCGGCACGCTGCCATTGCCATCTGAGCTGATGGTGATGCGATCGGCTGGAACCTGAGCCTCCAGCGCGTGGAGAATGGCCTGTTCCTGGGGCATAAAACGGCTACCGCCAGACGTCACGTCAATATGGCCGCCGCGATGGGCGAAAGCGATCGCCTGGTTGAACAGGGCTTCGGTTCTGGCCACGTGAGTCGGTGAAATATGGTGGATCGGAATACCGGCATCACAAAGCGCAGTAAGTTGCGACATGCCTTCCGGCAGGTTGCCCAGGTGCACATGCAGCAGCCCTTTTTTCCCCGCCAGCAGTGAGGCCACGCGGATATCGCTGACGATTCTCAGCAGCTCCTGGAAAGAGGGATATGAACCCCGATGATCGGCGAGGGCGATTTTAACGCCGAGAATGGCCGGGATAAAGGTTATGTCATCGCGAATGGATTGCGTAATCGTCGGGCTGGGTACCGCGTAAGCCCCAGTGTGCATAAACGCGCGCACGCCCTCTAGATTCAGTGACTGCATTTTGGCGTACAGATCTTTGGGAGAGCGAGAAATGGCATCGGTGCCCAGCACGCCGACGACTGTCGTAATGCCAGCTTGAAGCAGATCGCGCAGTTTTACGGCAGGCGTTCGGCTGGCAAATCCTGCTTCACCACCGCCGCCGGTCAGATGGACATGCTGGTCGATAATCCCCGGAATTACCCATTTACCCCGGCAATCGATGACCTCGTTGACGCCATCGAAACGTGAAATATCGTTGCCTACCGCCACAATACGATCGGCATATATGAGCAGAGAGCAGAGGCCTAAATCCTCCGGGGAAAAGACACGGGCATTAGTCAGTAAAGTAAACATATTAGTCCTGTCAAACGTCAAGGGGAGGGAGACTCGGCAGGTGAAACAGAATATTGTTGTTATGCGGTCCACACTAAAGCCATTACTATAACTGTGACTATTTCCGATTTGTTATCGGAGGATACGGATATGGAATGGTGGAGAATGCGACGTGGATAGTAAGTGGTTAGATGATTTCCTGGCTTTAAGTCAGCATGGGAATTACTCCCAGGCCGCCATACAGCGGCATATTACTCAGCCTGCGCTAAGTCGGCGTATTAAAGCGCTGGAAGAGACGTTAGGCGTCCCGCTATTTGATCGTACCACGACACCCGTTACGTTAACCCGTTATGGTGAACGGTTTGAACCCTATGCCCGGCATGTCCTCAGTATGCTGACGGAGGCGCGTCATGAGCTGGCCGCCATGATGCCGGCAACGGAAAATACGCTGGTGATGGTCAGTCTTCACACACTGTCGGTGAATATCCTGCCTGACATGATCAATTACCTGCGCCAAAGCGAACCGCAATTAAGTTTTACGGTAAACGCCAGCATCCAGGGAATTGATAATCACTTTAACGCGCTGATAAACCGGCAAATTGATTTTCTGGTGACCTACGATTTGCCGTCTTCGCAGCCGGGGCTGGAGATTGTCGGGGGGCTAAAACGCTCATTGTGGCGATATGAGCGGTTCATCCCTGTGATTTCAGCCCAACTGGCGGACAAGCTTGATTCTCCAGATGCTCCGATTCCCTGGCTTTGCTACAGCGACTATACCTTTGTCAGACGCATTATCGATCCGCTAGAGCAACATGTTCACCCACGACTGAAAAAGGTCTTTGAGAGTGGGTTAAGCGAAACAATCCGGGAAATGGTGCTGCGCCATATGGGAATGGCATGGTTGCCCGAGTCGATGGTGGCTGAAGAATTAGTGAATAATGAAATTATCCACTGTTGGCCAGATAATTCAGATCTGATAGGTGAAATCCCGGTCGTTGTTTGGGCAAACCTTGACGATCAGCGACCCGTGATGCAGCGATGCTGGGATAAATTGCTGCGTTTTTGATTGATGTGGCGATTTTTTCTTCAGTTGATACAATACACTTAAATTGCCCTTGCGAAGGTTATTCGCATTGGTTAGTATTCACACCCGCTTCAGTGGGAAACAGTTAAACATTCCCGCTTTAATGGTCGAAGCATTGGTACGCGGCAACTCCGCAAGGAACAGGTTGATTATGCACGAAGCTCTTTTAGTAGTTTTCCTTATTGTAGCAATTGGCCTGGTAGGCTTGATCATGCTGCAGCAAGGCAAAGGCGCTGATATGGGAGCCTCTTTTGGCGCAGGCGCTTCTGGTACACTGTTTGGTTCAAGTGGTTCTGGTAACTTCATGACCCGAATGACAGCCGTATTGGGAACCTTGTTCTTCATTATCAGTCTGGTGCTGGGTAACATGAACAGCAATAAGACCAATAAAGGAAGTGAGTGGGAAAATCTGAGTGCACCGGCGAAAACCGAGCAAACTCAGCCAGCTGCTCCGGCTCAGCCGACCAGCGATATCCCGCGCTAATAGTAGTATCTGTGCTGAGGTGGTGGAATTGGTAGACACGCTACCTTGAGGTGGTAGTGCCCTAACGGGCTTGTGGGTTCGAGTCCCATCCTCAGTACCAATATTCCGAAAGAAAGACGCTGAAAAGCGTCTTTTTTTTCGTCTGTATGTTGTGATCCGTAGGTGTGCGTAGTAGCACGTAGGCCTGATAAGCGATAGCGCCATCAGGCATGTCCTGCAAATTGTCGGATGGCGGCTACACGCCTTATCCGACCTACGCACACCTACGCGCTTCACGCTTTAAATTCCGCGCATAAAAAAGCCGCTTGCGCGGCTTTTGTCATTTCTGTTGGCGATTACTTCGCTTTGTTTTCCAGATTCTCTACCTGCGGCAGACCGGTGGCGGAAGAGGCGGTCAGCAGGCCTGACTGGGCGTAGCCGAACAGCTTCTCACGGGTATCGGTAATATCCAGGTTACGCATAGTCAACTGACCGATACGATCGTCCGGTGAGAAGACGGAATCCCCTTTCTCCATGGTCAGACGTTCTGGCTTGTAGGTCAGGTTGTCAGAGACGGTATTCATAATGGAATAGTCGTTACCGCGACGCAGCTCCAGCGTAACTTCGCCGGTGATTTGGCTCGCAACCCAACGTTGCAGACCGTCACGCAGCATTAGCGCCTGGGAGTCAAACCAGCGACCCTGGTACAGCAGACGACCCAGTTGGCGGCCGTGAGCGTGATACTGCTCAATGGTATCTTCATTGTGAATACCGGTCAGCAGACGCTCGTAAGCGATATGCAGCAGCGCCATCCCCGGGGCTTCGTAAATACCACGGCTTTTCGCCTCGATAATACGGTTTTCAATTTGATCGCTCATGCCCAGACCATGACGGCCGCCAATGCGGTTGGCTTCCATCATCATCTCAACATCGTCGCTGAAGGTTTTGCCGTTCAGCGCAACTGGATGTCCCTGCTCAAAACGTACGGTTACTTCTTCCGCCGGGATCTTCACGCTTTCATCCCAGAACTTGACGCCCATAATCGGGTTAACGATCTTCAGGCTGGAGTTAAGGAATTCCAGATCTTTCGCTTCGTGCGTAGCGCCGAGCATGTTGGAGTCAGTGGAATACGCTTTTTCGACAGACATTTTGTAGTCGAAACCGCAGGCGATCATAAATTCAGACATCTCATGGCGACCGCCGAGTTCGTCAATGAAGTCAGTGTCCAGCCATGGTTTGTAAATCTGCAGTTCGGCATTGGTCAGCAGACCGTAACGATAGAAACGCTCAATATCGTTGCCTTTATAGGTACTGCCGTCACCCCAGATATTCACACCGTCATCTTTCATGGCGGCCACCAACATGGTGCCGGTCACCGCGCGGCCTAGTGGCGTGGTGTTGAAATAGGTCAGACCGCCGGTGGTATTATGGAATGCACCACATTGAATCGCTGCGATCCCTTCGGCAACCAGTTGCTTGCGGCAATCAACCAGGCGAGCGTTCTCAGCACCATATTCCATTGCACGGCGAGGGATGGCGTCATAGTCATCCTCATCCGGTTGTCCCAAATTCGCAGTATATGCATATGGGACAGCCCCTTTTTGTCGCATCCACAGCAGTGCAGCACTGGTGTCCAGGCCGCCAGAAAAAGCGATACCAATACGTTGACCTACCGGGAGATGCTTGAGAATCGTCGTCATAAAATAAAACCCTGCTTGATAGACTGGTGAAGAGGTTGGTTTTTTATGCTAAGTGCATTTTTATGCAAAATAAATGAGTTTTCATTTAATCACCTTTTAACGGTGACAGGAAGAGTTTAGTGATAATTTCGTTAAATAACGGCGTTGAAGGCAGATTTATCTTTGTTGCACTTTGCTAAATTTGCGCAGGCTGGCATTCATTCATTTGCATAGTAGTAACAAGGTTGACATAAGGGATAGAAAATCAATATACTGTGCGCAGATTTTACGTCCCGTCCTCGGTACCAAATCCCAGCAGTATTTGCATTTTTTACCCAAAGCGAGTAAAATTTGCCACGTTTCAGGCGCGGGGTGGAGCAGCCTGGTAGCTCGTCGGGCTCATAACCCGAAGGTCGTCGGTTCAAATCCGGCCCCCGCAACCACTTTCCCTTAGAGTTCTTTTTCAAATATACTGTGAAGACTTAGGCCTTCGTAGCTGGATTTGAAAAAAAATTCTTTCGGAAGGTTCTCCGAACCGCAGGTGCGGTTATAGGGTTCAGTTATCTAAAGCCCCGATTTATCGGGGTTTTTTGTTATCTGATTACAGAATAACTGGGCTTTAGGCCCTTTTTTTATGTCTTGGGGGTGGGCTTGTCCACATTAGAGCAAAAATTAACAGAGATGATTAAAGCACCAGTTGAAGCCTTGGGCTACGAGCTGGTCGGCATCGAATTTATTCGTGGTCGCACATCCACACTGCGCATCTATATTGATAGTGAAGATGGCATCAATGTTGATGATTGTGCTGATGTGAGCCACCAGGTTAGCGCCGTGATGGACGTTGAAGATCCGATCACCGTTGCTTATAACCTGGAAGTCTCCTCACCGGGTCTCGACCGTCCTATGTTCACGGCTGAACACTACGTGCGTTTCCTGGGTGAAGAAGTCACGCTGGTTCTTCGTATGGCGGTGCAAAATCGCCGTAAATGGCAGGGCGTTATCAAAGCGGTGGATGGTGAGATGATCACTGTCACAGTCGACGGTAAAGATGAAGTGTTCGCGCTGAGTAATATCCAGAAGGCGAACCTGGTTCCCCACTTTTAACAGTCTGGATTGAGGTGAAAAGCCCGCGATGAACAAAGAAATTTTGGCTGTTGTTGAAGCCGTATCCAATGAAAAATCGCTGCCACGCGAGAAAATTTTTGAAGCGCTGGAAAGTGCGCTGGCTACAGCAACAAAGAAAAAATACGAACAAGAGATCGACGTTCGCGTAGAAATCGATCGTAAAAGCGGTGATTTCGATACCTTCCGCCGTTGGGTAATTGTGGAAGAAGTCACTCAGCCAACCAAAGAAATTACTCTGGAAGCCGCACGTTACGAAGACGAGAGTCTGAACGTGGGTGAATACGTTGAAGACCAGATTGAATCAGTCACCTTTGACCGTATCACCACCCAGACGGCGAAACAGGTTATCGTACAGAAAGTACGTGAAGCTGAACGTGCGATGGTTGTTGATCAATTCCGCGAGCACGAAGGTGAGATCGTCACCGGTGTGGTGAAGAAAGTTAACCGTGACAACATTGCGCTGGACCTCGGCAGCAATGCTGAAGCCGTGATCCTGCGTGAAGACATGCTGCCGCGTGAAAACTTCCGCCCGGGTGACCGTATCCGTGGTGTTCTGTACTCCGTTCGCCCGGAAGCACGTGGCGCGCAACTGTTTGTGACGCGTTCCAAACCGGAAATGCTGATTGAACTGTTCCGCATTGAAGTGCCAGAAATTGGCGAAGAAGTGATTGAAATTAAAGCGGCGGCTCGCGATCCGGGTTCTCGTGCGAAAATCGCGGTGAAAACCAACGATAAGCGTATCGATCCGGTGGGTGCTTGCGTAGGTATGCGCGGTGCACGCGTTCAGGCGGTTTCTACCGAACTGGGCGGCGAACGTATCGATATCGTCCTGTGGGATGATAACCCGGCACAGTTCGTGATCAACGCAATGGCGCCTGCAGACGTCGCGTCTATCGTGGTGGATGAAGATAAACACACCATGGATATCGCGGTTGAAGCCGGTAACCTGGCTCAGGCGATTGGACGTAATGGTCAGAACGTCCGCCTGGCTTCACAATTGAGCGGTTGGGAACTCAACGTAATGACCGTTGATGACCTGCAGGCTAAGCATCAGGCTGAAGCGCATGCTGCTATTGATACCTTCACCAAATATCTCGATATCGATGAAGATTTCGCGACGGTTCTGGTAGAAGAAGGTTTTGCTACGCTGGAAGAGCTGGCTTACGTGCCAATGAAAGAGCTTCTGGCAATCGACGGCCTGGATGAAGCAACCGTTGAAGCGCTGCGCGAGCGTGCTAAAAACGCACTGACCACTCTGGCACTGGCCCAGGAAGAAAGCCTCGGTGATAACAAACCGGCTGACGATCTGCTGAATCTGGAAGGATTAGATCGTGATATGGCCTTCAAACTGGCTGCCCGTGGTGTTTGTACGCTGGAAGATCTCGCTGAACAGGGCATTGATGATCTGGCTGATATCGAAGGGTTGACCGACGAAAAAGCCGGTGAGCTGATTATGGCTGCCCGTAATATTTGCTGGTTCGGCGACGAAGCGTAATAAACTGTAGCAGGAAGGAACAGTATGACAGATGTAACCGTAAAAACGCTGGCTGCAGAGATACAGACCTCCGTGGATCGCCTGGTACAGCAATTTGCTGATGCAGGTATCCCGAAGTCTGCTGACGACTCTGTGTCCGCACAAGAGAAACAAACCTTACTGGCGCACCTGAACCGTGAGAACGGCTCTGCACCAGATAAGTTGACATTGCAGCGTAAAACGCGCAGTACTCTCAATATTCCTGGTACCGGTGGAAAAAGTAAATCGGTACAAATCGAAGTCCGCAAGACACGCACCTTTGTGAAACGCGATCCGCAAGAGGCAGAACGCCTTGCCGCGGAAGAGCAGGCGCAGCGTGAAGCGGAAGAGCAAGCCCGTCGTGAGGCAGAAGAAACTGCTAAACGCGAGGCGCAACAAAAAGCCGAACGTGAGGCCGCAGAACAAGCTAAACGTGAAGCCGCTGATAAAGCGAAACGTGAAGCTGCGGAAAAAGACAAAGTGAGCAATCAACAGACCGACGATATGACTAAAACCGCCCAGGCCGAAAAAGCCCGCCGTGAAAATGAAGCCGCAGAACTGAAGCGTAAAGCGGAAGAAGAAGCGCGTCGCAAGCTTGAAGAAGAAGCTCGCCGTGTGGCTGAAGAAGCCCGTCGTATGGCGGAAGAAAATGCCGGTGTTTGGGCAGAGCAAGAGAAAGCAAAAGGTGAAGAGGATAAGACCGATTATCACGTCACCACTTCTCAGCATGCTCGCCAGGCAGAAGACGAAAACGATCGCGAAGTAGAAGGCGGCCGTGGCCGTACGCGTACTGCGACGAAAGCTGCTCGTCCTCAGAAGAAAGGCAATAAGCACGCTGAATCTAAAGCCGATCGCGAAGAAGCACGTGCTGCTGGTCGCGGTGGTAAAGGTGGCAAGCGTAAAGGTTCTTCCCTGCAGCAAGGCTTCCAGAAGCCAGCTCAGGCCGTTAACCGTGACGTTGTGATTGGCGAAACCATCACCGTTGGCGACTTAGCGAACAAGATGGCGGTTAAAGGTTCTCAGGTCATCAAAGCGATGATGAAGCTGGGTGCGATGGCCACCATCAACCAGGTCATCGATCAGGAAACCGCACAGTTGGTTGCTGAAGAGATGGGCCACAAAGTTATCCTGCGTCGTGAAAACGAGCTGGAAGAAGCGGTAATGAGCGACCGTGACACTGGCGCAGCGGCTGAACCGCGTGCACCGGTTGTGACCATCATGGGTCACGTTGACCACGGTAAAACCTCTCTGCTGGACTACATTCGTTCAACGAAAGTCGCCTCTGGCGAAGCAGGCGGCATTACCCAGCACATTGGTGCATACCACGTTGAAACTGACAACGGTATGATCACCTTCCTGGATACCCCGGGGCACGCCGCGTTTACCTCTATGCGTGCTCGTGGTGCACAGGCAACAGATATCGTTGTTCTGGTTGTTGCAGCAGATGATGGCGTGATGCCTCAGACCATTGAAGCTATCCAGCATGCGAAAGCAGCGCAGGTGCCGATGGTTGTTGCAGTCAACAAAATCGATAAGCCAGAAGCCGATATGGATCGCGTTAAGAACGAACTGTCTCAGTACGGCGTTATGCCGGAAGAGTGGGGCGGCGAATCTCAGTTCATCCCTGTTTCTGCGAAAGCAGGTACCGGTATTGATGACCTTTTGAACGCTATCCTGCTGCAGGCTGAAGTTCTGGAGCTGAAAGCGATTCGTAAAGGTATGGCAAGCGGTGCGGTAATCGAATCCTTCCTGGACAAAGGTCGTGGCCCAGTTGCTACCGTCCTGGTTCGTGAAGGTACCCTGAATAAGGGCGATATCGTACTGTGTGGCTTCGAGTATGGCCGCGTTCGTGCAATGCGTAACGAACTGGGTCAGGAAGTCCTGGAAGCAGGTCCGTCTATTCCAGTTGAAATCCTGGGTCTGTCCGGCGTTCCGGCTGCGGGTGACGAAGTTACCGTCGTACGTGACGAGAAAAAAGCGCGTGAAGTTGCACTGTATCGTCAGGGCAAATTCCGTGAAGTTAAACTGGCTCGCCAGCAGAAATCTAAACTCGAGAACATGTTCGCCAACATGACCGAAGGCGAAGTTCACGAAGTGAACGTTGTCCTGAAAGCTGACGTTCAGGGTTCTGTCGAAGCGATCTCCGACTCCTTGCTGAAACTGTCTACCGACGAAGTGAAAGTGAAGATCATCGGTTCCGGCGTAGGTGGTATCACCGAAACCGACGCCACGCTGGCTGCGGCATCCAACGCGATTCTGGTTGGCTTCAACGTTCGTGCTGATGCCTCTGCACGTAAAGTGATTGAATCTGAAAGCCTGGATCTGCGTTACTACTCCGTCATCTATCACCTGATCGACGAAGTGAAAGCTGCGATGAGCGGCATGCTGTCTCCGGAACTGAAACAGCAGATCATCGGTCTGGCTGAAGTACGTGACGTGTTCAAATCACCGAAATTTGGCGCCATCGCAGGTTGTATGGTTACCGAAGGTACGATTAAACGTCACAACCCAATCCGCGTTCTGCGTGACAACGTGGTTATCTATGAAGGCGAGCTGGAATCCCTGCGCCGCTTCAAAGATGACGTTAACGAAGTCCGTAACGGCATGGAATGTGGTATCGGCGTTAAGAACTACAACGACGTTCGCGTTGGCGATATGATCGAAGTGTTCGAAATCATCGAGATCAAACGTACCATCGCATAATTTTCGTCGTCTTTTGGGCTGCCGCTGTGTTGGCAGCTCAAGGCATAGAAGCTTATTTGAGGTAGGCCGGGTAAGCGAAGCGCCACCCGGCAATGAAATTTAAAAAGGGGCTTATGGCCCCTTTTTTGTCTTTATTCTGGAGAATTTATTATGGCGAAAGAATTTGGTCGCCCGCAGCGCGTGGCCCAGGAGATGCAAAAAGAGATCGCACTCATCCTGCAACGCGAAATCAAAGATCCGCGCGTCGGCGTGATGACTACCGTGTCCGGCGTTGAGATGTCTCGTGACCTGGCGTATGCCAAAGTGTTCGTGACGTTCCTGAATGACAAGGACGAAGCTGCCGTGAAGAACGGTATTAAAGCCTTGCAGGAAGCCTCAGGTTTCATCCGCTCTCTGCTGGGTAAAGCCATGCGCCTGCGTATCGTGCCGGAACTGACTTTCTTCTACGACAACTCGTTGGTCGAAGGGATGCGCATGTCTAACCTGGTGACCAGCGTGGTGAAGCATGACGATGAACGTCGTGTGAATCCTGCGGACGACAGCAAGGAGGACTAATGAGTCGTCCTCGTCGTCGTGGTCGCGACATTCATGGCGTCCTGTTGCTGGATAAGCCGCAAGGCATGTCCAGCAATGACGTGCTGCAAAAAGTAAAACGCCTCTACAATGCCAACCGTGCCGGTCATACCGGTGCGCTGGATCCGCTGGCGACAGGCATGCTGCCTATCTGCCTGGGAGAGGCGACCAAGTTTTCGCAGTACCTGCTGGACTCTGACAAACGCTATCGCGTGGTGGCCCGCCTGGGACAGCGTACTGATACCTCTGATGCCGATGGGCAAATTGTGCAGGAGCGTCCGGTGACGTTTACCCCGGAACAGCTTGCCAGCGCGCTGGAGACGTTTCGCGGTGACATCCAACAGATTCCGTCGATGTACTCAGCGCTGAAGTATCAGGGTAAAAAGCTGTACGAGTACGCGCGTCAGGGTATTGAGGTCCCGCGTGAATCCAGACCGATTACCGTGTACGAACTGCTGTTTATTCGCCACGAAGGTAATGAACTGGAGCTGGAAGTCCATTGCTCCAAAGGCACGTACATTCGCACGATTGTTGACGATCTGGGCGAGACGCTCGGATGCGGCGCGCACGTGACGTATCTGCGTCGTCTGACGGTCAGCAAGTATCCGGTAGACCGCATGGTCACGCTGGAACATCTGCACAGCCTGGTTGAACAGGCTGAACAGCAGAACATTCCGGCGGCAGAATTACTTGATCCGCTGCTGATGCCAATGGACAGTCCGGCATCGGACTACCCCATTGTTAATCTGCCTTTAACATCATCGGTTTACTTTAAAAATGGTAATCCGGTACGTACGTCGGGCGTGCCGCTGGAAGGGCTGGTTCGCGTGACGGAAGGCGATGATGGCAAATTTATCGGCATGGGGGAGATCGACGATGAAGGTCGTGTCGCCCCTCGTCGACTGGTGGTTGAGTATCCTGCATAGCGCTCTCTGTCTTGCGATAAGCAGGCGCTGCGAGTAGAATACCGCCGCTTAACGTCGCGTAAATTATTTAACAGTTCGCGCGGCGTGTACACAAAATCATTCGAGCTGCATCAAGGCGGCAAGTCTGAGGATCCTCAGGAGCTTACTGAAGTAAGTGACTGAGGTGAGCGGACGCAGCCAACGCAGAGGCAGTTTGAAGGATGAAGTGTATACACTGGGATCGCTGAATTAGAGATCGGCGTCCTTACATTCTTAACACTTTGGAGTTTTAAAATGTCTCTAAGTACTGAAGCTACAGCTAAAATTGTTTCTGAGTTTGGTCGTGATGCAAACGACACCGGTTCTACCGATGTTCAGGTTGCTCTGTTAACTGCACAGATTAACCACCTGCAGGGTCACTTCTCTGAACACAAAAAAGATCACCACAGCCGTCGTGGTCTGCTGCGTATGGTTTCTCAGCGTCGTAAACTGCTCGACTACCTGAAGCGTAAAGATGTTGCACGTTACACTGCGCTGATCGAGCGTCTGGGTCTGCGTCGCTAAGTCTTTCGAGTTTCAGAAAGAGGGGGCCTTCATGGCCCCTTTTTTCCAGCAGATGGCAGCAATTCGCTGGAAACTAATGTATTGTTGCTATGAATGATCTTCCGTCGCAGAGGTTCGCGCGGCTAATGAGAGGCTTTACCCAATACGCGTGGGTTAGGGTTGTCATTAGTCGCGAGGATGCGCAGAAGGTCGGGTATTAACGATGGCGTGTATAAATACGCCGTTAAAAAAAGAGAAAGGATATTATTTTGCTTAATCCGATCGTTCGTAAATTCCAGTACGGCCAACATACCGTAACGCTGGAAACCGGCATGATGGCTCGTCAGGCTACTGCTGCTGTTATGGTTAGCATGGATGACACCGCGGTATTTGTGACCGTTGTTGGTCAGAAAAAGACCAAGCCAGGCCAGGATTTCTTCCCGCTGACCGTTAACTATCAGGAGCGTACCTACGCTGCTGGCCGTATCCCGGGTAGCTTCTTCCGTCGTGAAGGCCGTCCGAGTGAAGGCGAAACCCTGATCGCGCGTCTGATTGACCGCCCGGTTCGTCCGCTGTTCCCGGAAGGTTTCATCAACGAAGTTCAGGTTATTGCGACCGTTGTCTCCGTTAACCCGCAGGTTAACCCAGATATCGTGGCAATGATCGGCGCATCCGCTGCGCTGTCCCTGTCTGGTCTGCCGTTCAACGGCCCGATCGGTTCTGCTCGTGTTGGTTATATCAATGACCAGTATGTACTGAACCCGACTCAAGACGAACTGAAAGAAAGCAAGCTGGACCTGGTTGTTGCCGGTACTGAAGCTGCCGTACTGATGGTTGAATCCGAAGCTGAACTGCTGAGCGAAGACCAGATGCTGGGCGCTGTCGTATTCGGTCACGAACAGCAGCAGATTGTTATCAAAGAAATCAACGAGCTGGTTAAAGTCGCTGGCAAACCGCGTTGGGACTGGCAGCCAGAAGCTGTCAACGAAGCGCTGAATGCACGCGTTGCCGCGCTGGCAGAAACGCGTTTGAGCGATGCTTACCGTATCACCGACAAACAAGAGCGTTATGCTCAGGTTGACGTGATCAAATCTGAAACCATCGCTCAGCTGGTTGCAGAAGACGAAACCCTGGACGCTAACGAACTGGGTGAAATCCTGCACGCTATCGAGAAAAACGTCGTTCGTAGCCGCGTACTGGCAGGCGAGCCGCGCATCGATGGCCGCGAAAAAGACATGATCCGTGGTCTGGACGTGCGTACTGGCGTACTGCCGCGTACTCACGGTTCCGCACTGTTCACCCGTGGCGAAACTCAGGCGCTGGTTACTGCGACCCTGGGCACCACCCGTGATGCGCAGAACCTCGACGAACTGATGGGCGAGCGTACTGACAACTTCCTGTTCCACTACAACTTCCCTCCGTACTGCGTAGGCGAAACCGGTATGGTCGGTTCTCCGAAGCGTCGTGAGATTGGTCACGGCCGTCTGGCGAAACGCGGCGTGCTGGCAGTGATGCCGGAACTGGACAAATTCCCGTACACCGTACGTGTTGTGTCTGAAATCACCGAATCCAACGGTTCTTCTTCCATGGCTTCCGTGTGCGGTGCTTCTCTGGCACTGATGGACGCAGGCGTGCCGATCAAAGCCGCTGTTGCGGGTATCGCGATGGGTCTGGTGAAAGAAGGCGATAACTTTGTGGTTCTGTCTGACATTCTGGGTGACGAAGATCACCTGGGCGACATGGACTTTAAAGTGGCGGGTTCCCGCGATGGTATCTCTGCACTGCAGATGGATATCAAAATCGAAGGTATCACCAAAGAGATCATGCAGGTTGCTCTGAACCAGGCTAAAGGTGCGCGTCTGCACATCCTGGGCGTGATGGAACAGGCGATCAATGCGCCGCGCGGCGACATCTCTCAGTTCGCTCCGCGTATCCACACCATTAAGATCAGCCCGGACAAAATCAAAGACGTTATCGGTAAAGGCGGTTCTGTTATCCGTGCTCTGACCGAAGAAACCGGCACCACCATCGAAATCGAAGATGATGGTACTGTGAAGATCGCGGCGACCGACGGTGAAAAAGCGAAATATGCTATCCGTCGTATCGAAGAGATTACTGCAGAAATCGAAGTTGGCCGTATCTACAATGGTAAAGTGACCCGTATCGTTGACTTTGGCGCATTCGTTGCCATCGGTGGCGGTAAAGAAGGTCTGGTACACATCTCTCAGATCGCTGACAAGCGCGTAGAGAAAGTGACCGATTACCTGCAGATGGGTCAGGAAGTACCGGTTAAAGTTCTGGAAGTTGATCGCCAGGGCCGCGTACGTCTGAGCATTAAAGAAGCAACTGAGCAGTCTCAGCCAGCAGCTGCGCCGGAAGCACCGGCAAGCCTCGGCGAGTAAGGTTGCCATTGCCCTCCGCGTGAGCGGGGGGCCTTTAACCCGGCAGGAAGCCTTGTTAGCAACCGGGGAACAGGACGTTCATTCAATCGTTGTCTTCGGGAGTGGGAAATGAAGCCTTTTTTGCGCTGGTGTTTCGTTGCGACAGCACTCACGCTGGCTGGATGCAGTAATTCCGCCTGGCGTAAGAGTGAAGTCCTCGCAGTACCACTGCAACCGACTTTACAGCAGGAAGTGATTCTGGCACGTATGGAACAAATTCTTGCCAGTCGGGCTTTAACCGATGACGAACGCGCACAGCTTTTATATGAGCGCGGAGTGTTGTATGATAGTCTCGGTCTGAGGGCACTAGCGCGAAATGATTTTTCACAAGCGTTGGCAATCCGACCAGATATGCCTGAAGTATTCAATTACTTAGGTATATATTTAACGCAGGCAGGCAATTTTGATGCTGCCTATGAAGCGTTTGATTCTGTACTTGAGCTTGATCCAACTTACAACTACGCGCACTTAAATCGCGGTATCGCATTGTATTACGGCGGTCGCGACAAGTTAGCGCAAGATGATCTGCTAGCGTTTTATCAAGACGATCCCAATGATCCATTCCGCAGTCTGTGGCTGTATCTCGCCGAGCAGAAGCTCGATGAGAAGCAGGCTAAAGAAGCGTTAATACAGCGCTTCGAGAAATCGGATAAAGAGCAATGGGGATGGAACATTGTCGAGTTCTACCTGGGCAACATTAGCGAAGCAACGCTGATGGAGCGCCTGAAGGCGGACGCAACGGATAACACCTCGCTCGCTGAGCATCTCAGTGAAACCAACTTCTATTTAGGTAAGTACTACCTAAGTCTGGGGGATTTGGACAACGCTACGGCATTGTTCAAACTGGCGGTGGCTAACAACGTTCATAACTTTGTTGAGCACCGATACGCATTGTTGGAATTATCGCTCCTGGGCCAGGACCAAGATGACCTGGCAGAATCGGACCAGCAATAGCTGACGTACACATCAGCCCGTAATCTTTTTTGATTGCCATCACCTTCACCGGTGAGGGCGTTGTTGTTCGTTAATACACCTACTTTGAGCCGGTTCACACTTTTCAATGAAAATTGCAGATCAATTTCATGATGAGTTATGTAGACTGGCCGCCATTAATTTTGAGGCACACGTACTACATGGCTGAATTCGAAACCACTTTTGCAGATCTGGGCCTGAAGGCTCCTATCCTTGAAGCCCTTACCGATCTGGGTTACGAAAAACCATCTCCAATCCAGGCAGAGTGCATTCCGCATCTGCTGGGCGGTCGCGATGTTCTGGGTATGGCCCAGACCGGTAGCGGCAAAACTGCAGCGTTCTCCTTACCGCTGCTCAACAATCTTGATCCTGAGCTGAAGGCACCTCAGATTCTGGTGCTGGCACCGACCCGCGAACTGGCGGTTCAGGTTGCAGAAGCCATGACGGATTTCTCTAAACATATGCACGGCGTGAACGTGGTAGCCCTTTACGGCGGCCAGCGTTATGACGTGCAATTACGTGCCCTGCGTCAGGGCCCGCAGATCGTCGTCGGTACGCCGGGTCGTCTGCTGGATCACCTGAAGCGCGGTACCCTGAACCTCTCTAAACTGAGCGGTTTAGTGCTGGACGAAGCCGATGAAATGCTGCGTATGGGCTTCATCGAAGACGTTGAAACGATTATGGCGCAGATCCCGGAAGGTCATCAGACCGCTCTGTTCTCTGCAACCATGCCGGAAGCGATTCGCCGTATTACCCGCCGCTTTATGAAAGAGCCGCAGGAAGTACGCATTCAGTCCAGCGTCACCACGCGTCCTGACATCAGCCAGAGCTACTGGACTGTCTGGGGCATGCGTAAAAATGAAGCGCTGGTGCGTTTCCTGGAAGCAGAAGATTTTGATGCGGCGATTATCTTCGTTCGTACCAAAAATGCGACCCTGGAAGTGGCAGAAGCGCTGGAGCGTAGCGGCTATAGCAGCGCTGCACTGAACGGCGACATGAACCAGTCCCTGCGTGAGCAGACTTTGGAACGTCTGAAAGACGGCCGTCTGGATATTCTGATTGCAACCGACGTTGCGGCCCGTGGCCTGGACGTTGAGCGTATCAGCCTGGTTGTTAACTATGACATCCCGATGGACTCCGAGTCTTACGTTCACCGTATCGGCCGTACCGGTCGTGCGGGTCGTGCTGGCCGTGCGCTGCTGTTCGTTGAGAACCGTGAGCGTCGTCTGCTGCGTAATATCGAACGCACCATGAAGCTGACCATTCCGGAAGTTGAACTGCCGAACGCAGATCTGCTGGGCAAACGCCGTCTGGAAAAATTCGCCGCGAAAGTACAGCAGCAGCTGGAAAGCAGCGATCTGGATCAGTACCGTGCTCTGCTGGCGAAAATGCAGCCGGAAGAAGAGCTGGATATCGAAACGCTGGCCGCAGCACTGCTGAAAATGGCACAGGGTGAACGTCCGCTGATCGTGCCACCAGATGCACCGATGCGTCCTAAGCGCGAATTCCGCGACCGCGATGAACGTGCTCCACGTGGCGATCGTAATGATCGTAACGATCGTGGCCCGCGTGGTGACCGTCCGGAACGCGGTGGTGAAGACCGTCCGCGTCGTGAACGTCGTGACGTTGGCGATATGCAGCTGTACCGCATTGAAGTGGGTCGTGATGACGGTGTTGAAGTACGTCATATCGTTGGCGCTATCGCTAACGAAGGTGACATCAGCAGCCGTTACATCGGTAACATTAAGCTGTTCGGTACGCACTCCACCATCGAACTGCCGAAAGGTATGCCGGGCGACGTGCTGCAGCACTTTACCCGTACTCGCATCCTGAACAAGCCGATGAACATGCAGCTGGTTGGCGATGCAGTACCGCACACTGGTGGTGAGCGTCGTGGCGGCGGCGGTGGTCGTTTCAGCGGCGAACGTCGTGAAGGTGGTCGTGGCGAAAACCGTGGTAACAGCGCTGAGCGCCGTGAAGGTGGCCGTGGTGATGGTCGTCGTTTCAGCGGCGAACGTCGTGAAGGCAGCCGTGCTCCACGTCGTGACGATGCTTCCGCTCCGCGTCGTGATGACTCCGCAGGTCGTCGTCGTTTCGGCGGTGACGCATAAGCCTCTTGGCTTCATAGCTGTAAAGTAAAATATACAGCCCCGATCTTTACGGTCGGGGCTTTTTTTATTTCTTTTGTACTCGTGTACTGGTACAGTGCAGCGCATTGAACTGTATTAGCTAATTTTAACCCTAAATAATTCGAGTTGTAGGAAGGCGGCAAACGAGGACATTCCAAGAGCTTACTCAAGTAAGTGACTGGGATGGCGGAGTGCAGCCAACGCATCTACAGCTTGAAGTATGACGGGTAAATACACTGGAGATCAGGCTAAATGGCAACACTAACCACCACCCAAACGTCACCATCGCTGCTTGGCGGCGTGGTGATTATCGGCGGCACCATTATTGGCGCGGGGATGTTTTCTCTGCCCGTGGTCATGTCCGGGGCGTGGTTCTTCTGGTCAATGGCGGCACTGATCTTTACCTGGTTCTGCATGCTGCATTCCGGGCTGATGATCCTCGAGGCTAACCTCAATTATCGTATTGGTTCGAGCTTCGACACCATCACCAAAGATCTGCTGGGAAAAGGCTGGAACGTTGTCAACGGCATCTCGATTGCGTTCGTACTGTATATCCTGACCTATGCGTATATCTCGGCGAGCGGCTCGATTCTGCACCATACCTTTGCCGAGATGTCGCTGAACGTCCCGGCGCGAGCGGCAGGGTTTGGCTTCGCGCTACTGGTGGCGTTTGTGGTGTGGTTGAGTACCAAAGCGGTGAGCCGCATGACGGCTATCGTGCTGGGTGCGAAGGTGATCACCTTCTTCCTGACCTTCGGCAGCCTGATGGGACATGTATCCCCAACCACGCTGTTTAACGTCGCAGAAAGCAATGCGTCGTACACACCGTATCTGCTGATGACGCTACCGTTCTGTCTGGCATCCTTTGGTTATCACGGTAACGTACCGAGTCTGATGAAGTATTACGGTAAAGATCCGAAGACCATCGTGAAGTGCCTGGTGTACGGCACGTTGCTGGCGCTGGTGCTATACACCGTATGGTTGCTGGGGACGATGGGCAATATTCCACGCCCAGAATTCATTGGCATTGCTAAGCAGGGCGGTAACATTGATGTACTGGTACAGGCGCTGAGTGGGGTGCTGAACAGCCGCAGTCTGGACCTGCTGCTGGTGGTGTTCTCCAACTTTGCCGTGGCGAGTTCGTTCCTTGGCGTGACGCTGGGCCTGTTCGACTATCTGGCGGATCTGTTTGGTTTTGATGACTCAGCAATGGGGCGTTTGAAAACCGCTTTACTGACCTTTGTCCCACCGATTGTCGGTGGCCTGCTGTGGCCGAACGGCTTCCTGTACGCCATTGGCTATGCAGGGCTCGCAGCCACTATTTGGGCGGCCATTGTGCCGGCGCTGCTGGCACGTAAATCCCGCAAGCGGTTTGGTAGCCCGAAATTCCGCGTCTGGGGCGGCAAGCCGATGATTGCGCTGATTCTGGTGTTCGGCGTCGGCAACGCGGTTATCCATATCCTGTCGAGCGTTAATTTGTTGCCGGTGTATCAGTAAGTAGCGTGCCGGATGGCGGCTACGCCTTATCCGGCCTACTCGAACCCGTAGGCCCGGTAAGCGTAGCGCCACCGGGCAACCTAGACCTACCCAACCAACTCCTCTTTCACCTGCATCGCCAACTCAAACGAATGCAGGCGTGCCTGATGGTCAAAAATCTGCCCGTTAACCATAATCTCATCGGCCTGGGTTTCACGCAGGATTGACTCCAGCCCGTGACGCACTTTCGCTTTGTCCCCCACCAGCGACATGCTTAATGCCTGCTGTACGCCATATTGCTCGGATGCGGACCACCGCTGATGCATATTCTCCACCGGCGGTGGGAGTTGTCCGGTTTCACCCCGACGCAGTTTCATAAACGCCTGCTGCATAGAGGTGAAGAGAAACTCAGCGTCGCGATTGCTGTCGGCAGCGATGATGTTGATGCATACCATCGCATACGGTGTTGCCAGACGCGTGGAGGGTTTGAACTGAGTGCGATAAAGATGCAGCGCCTGGTGCAGCATATCCGGGGCGAAGTGGGAGGCGAAGGCAAACGGCAGGCCAAGCTGAGCGGCCAGCTGTGCGCTATACAGACTGGAGCCTAACAGCCAGACCGGGATTTGCTCTCCGTAGCCGGGAACCGGACGCACGTGGGGATTCGGGTCACGTGCGTCAAACCAGTCCACCAGTTCTGTTACGTCGCGGGGAAAGTTATCGATATCACCACTCATATGGCGGCGCAGCGCGCGCATGGTTGGTTGATCGCTGCCCGGCGCTCGACCCAGACCGAGGTCAATACGTCCCGGATACAGCGTATTCAGCGTGCCAAACTGTTCGGCAATCACTAGCGGGGAATGGTTGGGTAACATCACGCCGCCAGAACCCAGATGCAGGGTTGTGGTATTGGCCGCCAGATAACCGATGAGCACCGAGGTTGCCGCACTGGCGATGCCGGTCATATTGTGATGTTCAGCCAGCCAGTAGCGATGGTAGCCGCGCTTTTCCGCCAGTTGGGCGAGATCACGAGAGTGCGAGAAGGCCTGCTTTGCGCTGGATCCTTCAGGGATCGGCGCTAGATCGAGCACCGAGAACGGAATGGTTTTGTCAGTCATAACGGCTCACTTTGTTACCGGTTAATCTTTTAATATTGCATTAAAGACTAGCGATTGTTGTTAACAAAGTGAGCTATTAATCACATCTGCAGTTCCAGGCCTGCCAGTCGTTTCCAGTAGCCGTTGCAGTCACTGTGGGTGGCAAGCGGTAACGGGGCACCACCATTCTCGTTGGCACGGAAGGCATCCAACATGGCGAATGTCTCGGTTCCCAACGGGGACAGGCGCACAATATCAACCAGCCCCTGCATGGACGCCAGCTCATTACCGAGGTTGTAGACGTAGCCGCTCATGGTCTGAATACCGTTGAGGACAAACACTTGCTGATTCTCCTGCGACAGGACATCACGCCCGTTGGGATACTTGATGCAGCAGGTTTCGCACTCGTCTTTAGGCTTATCTTCGGAGCGTGCGGTGAAGCAGCGGGCAGAGTAGGCCAGCGGCAAATGCCCGTAGCTCAGTACTTCGGTTTCAAACTGGTCGCGAATACCCAGTTCGTCACACTGGTTAAGCAGGTTCACCAGCCAATCACGTGACAGCTCAACCGGCATACACCAGCGCACCATGCCCTGCTTGAGCAGAATACGCAGCGTTACGGCGTTGTAGCAGTTGAGTGCGTGCCCGGCCACGAACGGCAGCTTACGTTCGGCGCACATATTGACCACGCCGAGATCGCTGGCTTCCAGTAGAAAGTCACCGTTTTCAACATAGCGTTTCAACTCACCCAGCTCAGATGACGCCTGCACCAGTGCCAGCGTGGACAGGACCACCTGCTTACCGCTCCCGGCGAGGGACTTCGCCATGTCGATCCAGTCACCCACTTTGGTCGCCCGGCGCTTGCTGCACACGGCTTCGCCAAGATAGATAACGTCGGCATGGCTGGTGGCTGCCTGCTGATAAAAGTCTTCCAGCGTCTCTTTCGACCAGTAGTAGAGCACCGGTCCTAAGGAATATTTCATTGCTTTTCTCACTGCCATTTACGGTGATACGCGCCAAGTGTGGTCTGCGTGCCTTCGGACATAGAGCCGAGCGTTTCCATCCAGGCGCTTTGCGGAACGAAGTTCTGCGGATCTGCTTTGCAGCGGTCGATCGCCTGACGCCACACTTTCGCCACCTGGCTGACATAGGCCGGGCTACGCTGACGCCCCTCGATTTTCACCGAGGCAATATTGGCGGCCAGCAGGTCAGGTAGCAGTTCTAAGGTGTTGAGGCTGGTGGGCTCCTCCAGCGCATGATAGCGCTCGCCATCCACCAAATAACGCCCTTTACACAGCGTGGGATATCCGGCGTTTTCACCATCCTGGTAACGGTCAATCAGCACTTCGTTCAGGCGAGATTCCAGCCCCTGCGCGGTCTGCTGCCAGCGTACAAAGCGGGCAGGGGAACACGCGCCGACGGTATTGGGGGATTCGCCCGTCAGATAAGACGAAAGATAGCAGCGGCCTTCCGCCATAATGCACAGGCTGCCGAAGGCAAACACTTCCAAAGGAACCGGTGTTACGCGCGCGAGTTGTTTCACCTGATGAATCGACAGCACACGCGGCAGCACCACACGTGCGACGTCAAAGTTACGGTGATAGAAATTTACCGCTTCTTCATTGGTTGCCGATGCCTGAACAGAGACATGGCGCTCAATATGCGGGTAGCGTTCTGCGGCATACTCAAGCATGGCGAGATCGGCGAGGATCAGTGCATCCGCGCCCAGTTGTGCCGCCATATCCACGGCACGCTGCCAGCGAGCGTACCCATCCGGGTGGGCAAAGGTGTTAATCGCGATGTGCAGCTTACGGCGATGTTGATGGACGAAACTCACCGCTTCCTGCAATTTTTTCTCGGTAAAATTAAGGCCGGCGAAATGACGGGCGTTGGTATCATCTTTTAGCCCGATGTACACAGCATCAGCGCCGTTCTCGATGGCCGCCTTAAGCGCCGGGAGATTTCCGGCAGGGCACAGCAGCTCCATAATTTATCCTGAAAGTTACGCCGCCTGGGCGCAAAAATGTTAACGAAGAGGGATTTTAGTTAACCTTGCTGAGACAATTTTTGATTTGAGGCAGTTAAAGTCGTATTGGTATCACCAATAAAGAGGTAACAATTTCGTATCGAATTGTTGATTTATGCCGCTATGTCGTTTATTTGATATGGCAAAATAGCCGGACTATAGAAACAGGGAGTAAAGCTCGTGTTGGATAAACTGCGTTCACGCTTAGTACATTTTGGTCCTTCTCTGATGAGTGTACCGGTTAAACTGACGCCCTTTACGCTCAAGCGCCAGGTACTGGAACAGGTTCTGAGCTGGCAATTTCGCCAGGCGCTGGCCGACGGGGAACTGGAGTTTCTCGACGGTCGCTGGTTGAGCATAAATGTTCGTGATATTGGCCTCAGATGGTATACCTCTGTTGAGAACGACAAACTTATCGTCAGTCAGAACGCAGACGCTGATGTGAGTTTTAGCGCAGACGCCAGCGATTTATTGATGATTGCGGCGCGTAAGCAGGATCCGGATACGCTTTTCTTCCAGCGTCGCCTGGTGATTGAAGGCGATACAGAATTAGGGCTACATGTGAAAAATCTGATGGACGCCATTGAACTGGAGCAGATGCCGAAAGCATTACGCGTTATGCTGCTGCAACTGGCGGACTTTGTTGAGGCGGGTATGAAACATTCGCCAGAAACCAAACAGACCTCGGTAGGTGAACCATGCTGATTCGAGTTGAAATTCCCATTGATGCCCCAGGTATTGATGCGCTGCTGCGTCGTTCCTTTGAAAGCGATGCGGAAGCGAAGTTAGTGCACGACCTGCGTGAAGACGGTTTTCTGACGCTGGGTCTGGTTGCCACCGACGACGAAGGTCAGGTGGTCGGCTACGTCGCGTTCAGTCCTGTTGATGTGCAAGGTGAAGATCTGCAATGGGTCGGTATGGCTCCGTTAGCGGTAGATGAAAACTACCGTGGGCAGGGCCTGGCGCGTCAGCTGGTCTATGAGGGACTGGATTCACTGAACGAGTTTGGGTACGCCGCGGTGGTCACGCTGGGCGATCCGGCACTGTACAGTCGCTTTGGCTTTGAGCTGGCAGCCCACCACGATCTACACTGCCGCTGGCCGGGCACCGAAAGCGCGTTCCAGGTGCATCGCCTGGCAGAAGATGCGCTGGAGGGCGTGTCTGGTCTGGTGGAATACCACGAGCACTTCAATCGCTTTTAAGCACCGGGGCTTGTAGGCTACTCAGCAATGCCTCAAGCCCTTCACCTTCTACAAGGCGTTCTTTCTGACGCTTTGTGAGCTGCTTGACTCGATATTCCAGACGCAGGGCCAGCGAACGATCGCCGACCTGCGCGGCAAATGCCAGAGTTAACTCTCCCTTCCCACGCAAGGCTTTCGCGCCTTTTCCGCTTTGATGTTGCTTATAGCGGCGCTGCACATCGGTGGTTATTCCGGTGTACAGGGCGTTGTCTGCGGTACGGATCAGGTACAGATACCAGGGTGTCATTGTCACCATCGACGTGATAATTTTCAGGCCTACAGTATAAATGAGAACAGAAATGGAAACACTGACTGCGGTGACGCGCTGGCTGGCAAAACAGCACGTCGTGACCTGGTGTGTGCATCATGACGGTGAACTGTGGTGCGCCAATGCGTTTTATCTGTTTGATGCGCAGAAGGTTGCCTTCTATGTGCTCACCGAAGATAAAACTCGCCATGCCCAGATGTCCGGCCCATGCGCGTCCGTTGCCGGGACGGTAAACGGTCAACCCAAAACGGTCGCGCTGATCCGTGGCGTCCAGTTTAAAGGCGAAATCAGGCGTCTGGAGGGGCAGGAGAGCGACGACGCGCGTAAAGCGTATAATCGTCGCTTCCCCGTCGCCAGAATGCTGTCTGCACCCGTGTGGGAGATTCGTCTTGATGAAATCAAGTTCACTGACAACACGCTGGGCTTTGGTAAAAAGCTGCTCTGGCTACGTGATCTATAGTTAGAGGAATGATTGAAGGGAAAGGATAAGCGATGAGCCAGGTGTTAATAACCGGAGCCACGGGTCTGGTGGGCGGACATTTATTGCGGATGCTACTGAACGAGCCCCGGGTCCATGCGATTACGGCTCCAACGCGCCGCCCGCTCGCCGATACGGTTGGCGTCTTTAACCCTCACGATCCGCAGTTGACCGATGCGCTGGCACTGGTCACCGATCCGGTCGACATTGTTTTTTGCTGTCTGGGAACCACCCGACGTGAAGCGGGCAGTAAAGAGGCCTTTATCCACGCTGATTATGCGCTGGTAGTGGATACCGCCCTGACGGGGCGCCGTTTGGGGGCTCAGCATATGCTGGTGGTGAGTTCGATGGGGGCCAATGCGCACTCACCGTTTTTCTACAATCGGGTTAAAGGTGAAATGGAAGAGGCGCTGATTGCGCAGAAATGGCCTAGGTTGACGATTGTACGGCCTTCGATGTTGCTGGGTGACAGGGAACAACAGCGAGCGAATGAAAAGTTCTTTGCGCCATTATTCAAGTTGTTACCGGGGAACTGGAAATCTATTGAGGCACGTGATGTCGCACGGGCAATGCTGGTGGAGGCACTTGCGCCAGGACATGAAGGGGCTTCGATCCTGACCTCGTCCGAGCTGCGCGAAAGGGCTAAATAAAATGCCGGATGGCGCTGACGCTTATTCGGCCTACAAACGATGAAGTCCTGTAGGCCGGATAAGACGCCCAGGCGTCGCCATCCGGCATCTGTAGCAGTATTACTTAATAAATGTAAACGCGGTCGTGACGCGTTTCACGCCGCTGACCCGGCTGGCGATATCCGCCGCAGCCTTCGCTTCACGGTCGGTAACCAGACCCAACAGGAAGACTTCCCCGTTCTCGGTGGTCACTTTAACGTTGGATGATTTTACCTGATCGCTGGTGAGCAGCTGGGAGCGCACTTTGGTGGTGATCCAGGTATCGTTGGAGGCTTCACCCAGGCCGATTGGCTGACCCTGACGGACTTCGTTAAACACTTCCGTCGTGCCTTCTACACCCATTGCAATCTGTTTCGCCCGCGCAGACAACTCGCTGTTAGGAGACTGCCCCACCAGTAGCACTTTACCCTGATAGGCGCTGACGTTGATGCGCGCTTCTTTCTTGATCTGGGCATCTTTTGATAACGCGGTACTGACGCGTAATTCCAGGGTTCCATCATCTACCTGGGTGCCGACGCTGCGAGGGTCAGTTGCGGCTTTCGTTCCGACAGCTGCCGTTCCGACAACGGCGGCAGCGACACAGCCTTGCAACAGCAGCGCAGAAAGAACCACTGCGAGCGGCGAAAATGCCTTCATGTGTACTCCTTAATCATCCTGGTGAGGGAAAAGCGTGTTATCGATAAGATCGCAAAGGCAGTTCACCGTCAGCATATGCATTTCCTGAATGCGTGCGCTGTGGTGTGAGGGAATGCGGATTTCGACATCCTGCGGCCCTAATAATCCGGCCAGCTCTCCCCCGTCATAACCGGTCAGAGCGACGATCGTCATGTCGCGGGTGACGGCAGCTTCAACGGCTTTAACGATATCGCGACTGTTGCCACGCGTAGAAATTGCCAACAGAACATCACCTGCATGTCCCAGCGCACGGACTTGTTTTGCATAAACTTCGTCGTGCAGGCGATCGTTGGCAATCGCAGTTAAGACCACATTATCAGTATTTAGTGCAATAGCAGGTAAACTGGGCCGTTCTGTTTCAAAACGGTTGATCATACTGGCAGCAAAATGCTGTGCGTTGGCAGCGGATGTCCCATTACCACAACAGAGAATTTTGTTGCCATTGAGCAGGGATTGAACCAGCGTCATGGCTGCACGGGAAATCGCATCCGGGAGCGCTTCAGCCGCAGCAATCTGAGTTTGAATGCTTTCTGTAAAGCAGACTTTAATTCTGTCTAACACGCTAATCCTTAAATCTTCAATTATGAGTGGTCATTAAAGGCATCCTTTAACCACTCAACATCATTTCCGGTGAAGGCTAACACATCGAACCGACAATCCACAGTATCAAAACTCCCATTGTGGCGCGCAAGCCACAAGCGGGCGGTGTGTAATAATTTCTGTTGTTTGCTGCGGGTCACACTCGCCGCCGCCCCGCCAAAAAGAGCGGAACGACGAAAACGGACTTCAACAAAGACGGTGGTCTTGCCTTCACGCATTATCAGGTCGATTTCGCCGCCGCGTTCGCGCACGTTGGCGGCGATAAAACGCAGTCCTTTGCCCTCCAGCCAGCAACGCGCGGTGGCTTCCCACGCGTCACCGGTCTGTTTACTCGTTAACTGGCGGGGACGACCTGTCCTTGCTGGTATTTGAGCCATGATAACTTCCTGTTAATCACACAATCCGGCGTGGCGGTTAATGCGCCAGTGTTGCCGTTAATTTCAAAGCCCTGCACCTGACGCATTTGCGTGAAGTGGTTAGCCAGCGACCACGCATCGACGCCCATAGCGTACATGCGTGCCAGCGAGTAATCGTTGCGCACGGCACTAAGCGCCTGCTGCATGAGCGGTTCGTTGCCGCCGGCCAGCATCGGAATTTCACTGTACTGCAAGCCTTCCATTTCCAGGCGGAAGTCAGGACCGGCAGTACCCTGCGCGCTACGGGAGCTGGCATACAGCGTGGCACCGCTCTGGCTGCCGTTACGCATGGCGATCATCGGCTTAATAAAGGCGATCTCTTCCGGCGTGGCCAGAATATACACGGCGTCAACACGACCGCTACCACCGGTGATTTGCGCATCGGTCGGCGGAGCCGGGATGGTGAGTCCACCAATCGTGACGCCAGGCTGTGCTGGTGTAGAGGAGACGACCGGGCTGCCCGTCAGGGCAATCCCTGCACCACCGTTGACGCCCATTCTCAGTTCTGCTGTAGAGCCGAATTTCTGTTGCAACACCACGCCGCCGCCAAGTTTTTGCCATTCCTGTGCAAAGGCGTTTGCCACGCGATCGCCTAACGCGCTACGCGGCGTTAACAGCAGCGGGGTTTGTTTTCCCTGATCGCGGATGTGACGTGCGGCATCGCGCGCTTCATCTTCCGGTGACAGCGCGAAGTAGCACACATTCGCCAGGTTCTGCACGGCTTCAGGCTGATTAAGCGCCAGTACGTTCAGCGGCGTGCTGCTCTTCATCAGTTCTTCAACATTGTTCTTCAACAGAGGGCCGACAACAATGCTGGCACCATCCTGCTGCACCTGGGCCAGGATCTGATTCAGCGGCTGTGACGAGGTGTCATAAATTTTCAGCTCTGCGGAAGGATTCGCCGGGGCGCTGGCCGTCGTTGGCTGAGTTGGTGCTGTTTGCGGCGCGCTAACCGGTGTGGCTGGCTGTGCTGGCGCATCGTTGGTCAGATCGCTCACCGAGGCCTGGGAAGGGCTGGCCACGCCGTCGACGGACTGCGGATGTGCCACGGGCGTGGTGGCGTCCGTGACGGCTGCAGGGGCTGCGGCGACAGGGGTTGATACCGGTTGCGTGCCATTGTTTTTCGCTGCTTCAAAACCCTGCTGAATAGTGCGACCAAAAACAGCGGCCTGACCGTTCAGCGGCAGTAGCAGGGCTATCTTGCTGGTGGACGCTGGCTTATAGCTCTGGACGTTAACCAACTGCGTGGGCAGTAATTTTGCCCCCGGGTTTTGCGGATAGCGTTTTTGCCAGTCGGCAATGCCGGCCTTCATCATGTCGGCATCGCTACGGTTATCAAACCAGACGCGCTGGAGATCCAGCCAGCCTTGCAGAACATTTTCATCAGCGTTGATGACCAGCGCCTGCGCCTGCTCTGGTGTCATTGACGAGAGTGTCTGCCAGGTCGCATCGATGTTTTTCTGCTTATCGTTGGCGGCCAACAGCGGCTCTTGAGCGATTAGCGCACGCAGCAGCGTTAACGATGGACGCCCCTGGTTGGCATCAATTTGTGCCTGCCAGTAACGCGCCTGTTGGTTCTGATCGAAATCGGCTGGTTTTAGCTTCTCCAGCAGGGCCTGCGCGCCCGCGACATCTTTCTGCGCAAGTTTGATCTCAACGGCCAGCAGGGATTGTTCACGACGCTGGGCATCGTTCAGGTTCTGCGGCAATTGGTTGAACAGATCGACAGCCTGCTGGCTCTTACCTTCTTTCAGCAGTGCACGAATGGCGAGTAATTGCCAGTTGGTCTTGCTATCATCTGAGCTTTGCTGCATCTGTTGCAGATAAAAGCCGGAATCAGCTTGTGCTGTGCCCTGCATATGGGCTGCACTCTGGTCTGGCGCCTGGGTGCCACAACCGGCGAAAATCAATGCTGCCAGAATGACTGGCAGAGCGCGCGCGGCTTTCATACGAGAAAATGTTGAGGGTACCATACTGTATCCAGTGATATTTTTTACGCAATGCTCAATATTAAATCGGCAATACGGACGACACAATGAAACAACACGAATCGGCGGATAATTCTCAAGGCCAACTCTTTATTGTACCTACTCCTATCGGAAATTTGGCTGATATTACCCAACGAGCGCTCGAAGTTTTACAAGCCGTTGATTTAATTGCCGCTGAAGACACCCGTCATACCGGATTATTATTACAACACTTCGCGATTAGCGCCCGTATGTTTGCGTTACACGATCACAATGAGCAACAAAAAGCCCAAATGCTGGTGGCGAAGCTCAAGGAGGGCCAGAACATCGCGCTGGTTTCCGATGCCGGAACGCCGCTGATTAACGATCCTGGCTATCACCTGGTGCGTACCTGTCGTGAGGCGGGTATTCGAGTTGTGCCGCTACCGGGTCCTTGCGCGGCCATCGCCGCATTAAGTGCTGCAGGCCTGCCATCTGACCGTTTTTGCTACGAAGGCTTTTTGCCCGCCAAATCCAAAGGCCGTCGCGATGCAATGAAGGCCATTGAAGCGGAACCCCGTACACTGATTTTTTATGAGTCTACCCACCGTCTGCTCGACAGCCTGGAAGACATGGTCGCCGTATGGGGAGAGTCGCGTTATGTGGTGCTGGCGCGCGAGCTGACTAAAACCTGGGAAACCATTCACGGCGCCCCGGTCGGCGAATTGCTGGCGTGGGTAAAAGAAGATGAAAACCGCCGTAAAGGCGAAATGGTGCTGATTGTTGAGGGCCATAAAGCGCAGGACGACGATCTCCCGGCCGATGCCTTGCGGACGCTGGCGCTGTTACAGGCAGAACTGCCGCTGAAAAAGGCCGCCGCACTGGCTGCCGAAATCCACGGCGTGAAAAAGAATGCGCTGTATAAGTACGCCCTGGAACAGCAGGGAGAGTAAATCCAATTGTTGATGTCCACACCAGCCAGGGTGCGGACATCATTCAGCATGACTTTCAAGAATGAACGAGAGTTTCGCAAATTAATAATCTGTTTGCCGAACCACATACAGCGATTTTGCTACGTACCACTTCTTTCATGGCATCCATACCGACACGCATGTAGTAACGGGGATCGTTACCCTGTGGATTTTCTGCGAACCAGGCTTTGACCGCATCGGCAAAGGCGATTTTCAGTTCGGTGGCGACGTTGACCTTACACACCCCCAGCTCAATGGTGCGGCGGACATATTCATCAGGTACATCGCTTGCGCCATGCAATACCAGTGGGATATCGACCACTTCACGAATTTCTGCCAGACGCTGGAAATCAATTTTCGGGGTTTTGGTATAGAGACCGTGCGCGGTGCCGATAGCGACGGCGAGACTGTCTACACCAGTACGTTCGACAAAACGTTTTGCTTCCTGAGGATCTGTCAGGAAAGCGCTTTCTGCATCCACGCTCATGTCATCTTCAACGCCACCCAGACGACCCAATTCAGCTTCAACGCTGCAATCTTTGGCGTGGCAAAAATCCACAACGGATTTCACCAGCTTCACGTTTTCTTCGAACGGGAAGTGGCTGCCGTCAATCATCGCGCTACGCACTCCAGCGTTCACCTTACGACGGATATCGTCCAGCGATTCGTGATGGTCAAGATGCAGTGCCAGAGGCATGTCATAGGTTGTGGAGTAGGCGTTGCATAGCGCGTAGATCTCTTCTAACGCAATATGCTTAAAGGTGCCTGGTGTTCCGGCGAGGATCACCGGCGATCGCATTTCATTACAGACTTCGAGGATAGCCTGGATCGTTTCGGCATTGTGGATGTTAAACGCAGGTACGGCATAGCCCTTTGCCTGGGCATCCTGCAGGAGGTATTTCGTAGAAATAATGCTCATGATGCGATCCTTTTAGCCGTTCCAGGAATGAATAACAACGCCCTGAACGACGCGGTTGACTGTACCGCTGGCAGAAGGCGTATCCGGTGTATTGCCGATACTGATGGATTGCGTCAGTGCGAACACCTGGGCATACATCAGGAAGCAGAAAGCGAGCTCCATATCGATAAAAGTGCGTGAAGGTGGCAATAGAATATGTGGACCGGCTTCAATAATGGCATCGGTCTCTGCGGCAATGGCCACAACGCGCAGTGCCTGTTGATCACGACGTAACTCTGCCAGCAGATCGAGATCGTACTGACGTGTATAGGGATGGCTGGAGACAAACACCACGACCAGCGTTTCGTTATCGACCAGTGATTTAGGACCATGGCGAAAACCGGTTGGCGAGTCATAGAATGCGGCCAGTTTACCCGCCGTGAGTTCCAAAACTTTCAACGCTGATTCACGTGCGGCACCTTGTAATCCACCGCTGCCGAGGTAAACGATCCGTTTCCACGGTTCGTTACCAAACACGCCGTGGCTAAAATCGCCCAGTGACGTCAGGATCGCCTGACAGCGATCGGCCACGTTGCGGAATGTCTGGCTGTTGATTTTCTCTGGAACAAATACCGCCAGACAACTGGCCATCATAGTGGTGATACTGCTGGTCATCGCGAAACCGCGATCGTGCGTTTCTGCAGGCATGAGCAGTGCAAACGCGTTATCGCTATCGGCCGCGTTTTGGTACAGGCTGCCCGCTTCGTTACAGGTGATTGAGAGGTGATAGCATTCAGGGACAAACTGATTCGCCAACTCAACTGCTGCAACACTTTCCGGGCTGTTACCCGACCGGGCAAAAGAGACCAACAGCAGCGGATGCGCTGGTGCCAAATAATCCATTGGATTGGTGACCAGATCGGTTGTCGGGATGGCGCTGATGTTCTTTCCGGTGTGGCTGGCGAGCCATGGGGCAATAATGTCACCGATAAACGCGGAGGTTCCCGCTCCCGTCAGTACGATCCGCAGATCGCTTTTACGCAACAAGGGTGCGAGAAAACTGTCGATGGAGGATCGGATTTTTTCGATATTGCTGAGAGAGCGGATCCAGCTGGCGGGCTGCTGGCGAATTTCTTCTTCTGTCCAGGTGCCCGTTATCGCGCGAACAGGGGTGTAGGTTTCTGGCATAACTCAGTCCTTAGTCGTGTGAATTCCACATCAGACGCTGGCAAACTTGTCGCTATCTTTCGTTTCGTTTCACTTGTACATGTAATCAGTTGAATTAAATGTATAGAAAAGAAATTGAAAGTTCAAATGAATAAAAGGAAATAAAACGAAAATTGTGATCGTGCAAGAGTGTGATTTTATTATCTTATTGATATATAAGATTTAAGTTTGGAATCGTAGCGTATGGCGTTTGTTACTTCGAAAGGAAAAGAAAGGCCTTGCGGTGTTTAAGCGAAGGCCAATAGCATACACAGTGAAAGGTCTAGAGTGGGAACGTGCGGCCCTGGATCCAGATTTGTTGTAAATGCAGAGCGCTATCAAGGGCAATAATGCTGGCACGCTTGCCCGTTTTTAATGATCCTAGCTGGTGATCAATACCTAACAAGCGAGCAGGATGCAGTGAAGCCATATGGATAGCATCTTCTGGCGTACTTCCGGTGAATTCGACCATATTGCGAACGGCCGCATCAACGGACAGTGTACTGCCGGCCAGACCGCCAGAAGCGGTCCGTACGATACCGCCGCGCATGTCTACCGTTTCGCCACACAGCGTATAGCGCCCATCGGGCATACCGGCGGCCTGCATTGCATCGGTGATTAGCACTATCCGATCTTTTGCACAGTTGCAGCACAGCGTCATGGCTGCCGGGTGGACGTGGTGTCCGTCGGCAATAAGCTCCAGCCATGCGCGCGGATCGGTTAACCCCGCGCCGACCATACCGGGTTCCCGATGATGCAGCCCTGTCATGCCGTTGTAGCAGTGCACTAACCCATTTGCACCGGCGTCAAAGGCGGCTCGGGTTTGTTCCCAGGTTGCAGCACTATGACCCAGCATCACCCTGACATCCTGTTGCCTGAGGTGCCGAATAGCCTGCAATGAGCCTGGTTTCTCTGGTGCCAGCGCCACCACGCGCAAAGTTTGCCGGGAAATTGCAATCAGCTCATCCAGCTCGTTAAGTTCCAGCTCCCGAAATAACTCAGGCGGGTGCGCGCCTTTATTCTGTGGCGTGAAATACGGTCCCTCCAGATAGCTGCCCAGCACTTGCGCACCGGGGCCACCTGAATGATAGCGATGGGCAATTCGTTGCAGTGCCCCGTGAATATCCTGCAATGGGGCGGTGACGGTAGTGGGCAGCCAGCTGGCTACCCCTTCACGTGCTTTGTGCATCGCCAGCTTGTCGAGTGAGTCTGCCGCTTCATCCATAACATCGACGCCACCCCCTCCGTGGACATGGGTGTCGATGTAAGCAGGGCACAGCAGGTCGGCATCACGCCCCATCACGCCAGAGGGGATAGGCTCAATCGTCGTGATAGTGCCTTCTTCTATACGTAATTGATGATCGTCCAACCAGCCCTGTTCAGTCAGCAGACGTCTGGCGCGCAGCAGTTGTGTCATATCCCTTCCTCAACGGGGTGTTCCTCGCGACACCGTCCCAGCTCATCGACCAGGCTGGTCAGGCCGCGATGCCCGCACTCCAGTGCTTGTAGACGAAATTCTTCGCTGCTCAAGCCTTCACGCTCCAGCACCATCTCCAGCAGAAGCTGCAGATTGGTACCGGTGATCACTTCACTTCCTTGTTTTTGCATCGCCAGGGTAGACGCGACACGAAACGGAGTGCCACCCAGCAGGTCAGTCAGAAAAATGATATTTTCCTTAGCGTCCAGTTCACTCACCGCTTGTTCAAGTTGCGAAGTGAGCAAGGCGGTGGTTGAGGTTTCTGGAAAGTCGATGGCGATAAACTGAGACTGTTCCCCCAGAATCTGTTTCATCGCCTTTTCCATTCCGCTGGCAAACCCGCCATGACCCGTCAAAATAATACCTAACATCTACAGCCCCTTGTATTTACAGGAAATGACAGAATTTTCCGACTACGCCGAGCACCACAGTAATGGCGATAAGACGCAGAGGACTCCAGCCACGACGAACCAACCAGAACATGGTTAATGTGTAGACCAGTGGCAGGAAAGCCGGCATCAGTTTGTCAATAACATCCGTCTGCAGTTTTACCACCGCATCACCTGCGGTAATTTCCAACGTGGTGTTAAGGCGAACGTAAGTTGCAACCAGGGCGCCAATCACCGTCATCCCAACGATGGATGCCGCATGCCCAACCTTCTTGGTATTGGCCTTAATCAGTGGGATGGCCGCGACGCCCATCCGATACGCGTAGTGTGCCAGGCCAAAACGCAGACCAAGATGGACAACGTTGAACATAACAATAAACACGACTGCGCCAAGAATAGACCCCTGTAGCGCCAGGCTGGCTCCGATCCCTCCGCAAATGGGCAGCAGCGTTAACCAGAACATCGCATCCCCGATGCCCCCGAGCGGTGCGCCTACGGCAATCTTGGTACTTTGAATACTGTTCACGTCCTGCTTGGAGCGTTCCATCGCGAGGATGATGCCAATAACAAACGTCACCAGAAACGGATGGGTATTAAAGAACCCCATATGGCCTTTCATTGAACGCGCAAGATCGCGTTTATTGGTGTGAATCTTTTTCAGTGCGGGCAACAGACCGTACAGCCATCCTGATGCCTGCATACGTTCGTAGTTAAAAGATGCCTGTAGCAGCATGGAACGCCAGGCTACGCGGTTGATGTCTTTTTTTGTCAGCTCCGCCCCAATGTTCTGATCTTCATAGATGTTTTCATTGGTGCCGGTAAGCAGCGTATCTTCGGTATCGGAAACGTTCGGCAGAGCCGTTTGGTTAGATTCCATCTTCGAATTCCTCTTTTTGTGCTACCGGGGCTGTAGGTTCAGGTGATTTACGCAGAAAATCGATCAGCGCCATTGCCAGTGCGGCGGCGGCGATAGCCAGCACCGGGAGCTTGAGCCAGGCAGCGGCAACAAAACCCAGAATAAAATAGGGGATGTAGACGTTCTTCATCATGATTTTCAGCAGTACGGCAAAACCGATTGCTGGCATGATGCCGCCGGCGACGCCGAGACCGTCAATCAGGCGTGTGGGTAGCACATCAATGGCGGTTTTGGCATGTTCCGCGCCAAAGTAAATCGGCAGGAAGGCGCATAAGAAGTAGAACGTCCCCAATGCCAGTAATGCCAGATAGTTCACCCGCTCAATTCCGGCTGTATCGGCATTCGCTGCCATCCGATCGCAGCGAGCCATAACACCCGACATCACGGAGAACAGGAAGGTAATCCCCATTTGAACCGCTACGGCGAATGGCACAGCCACACCAACGGCAACCTCTGGTTTTACTCCGGTCGTAATAGCAAATGTTGTTCCGACAATGGTCCCGATGATGACGTTTGGTGGCTGAGCACCCGCCAGTGGGGCCAGGCCCATCCACACCAGTTCCAGCGTACCACCGGTTAAAATACCGGTATGCAGATCGCCCAGTATCAGCCCGACCAGCGGTCCAAGAACCACCGGGCGGTGCATATGCGTTAACCCGTTGAACATATCCAGGCCTGCGATAAAGGCGAGAATACCCAACGCAAAAGCCTGCAACAGACTAATTTCCATTGTGAATTCCTCAGAGAAGTTTAAAGAGGTCCTGGGCGGGTTCGGTTGGTACGCCCTGAACGAAGCATTCCACGTCGGCGGCTTTCAGCCCGTTAAATGCCGTAATATCGTTCGCGTCTACAGAAACGGTTTTAGCGATTTGCTGCTTGCCGTTGGCGTAGTGCATATTGCCAACGTTGATGCGGTTAACCGGAACGCCGCCTTCAACCAGCCGTAAGAAGTCTGCGGGGGTTCTGCAGACCAGCAGAATTTTCTGACGATCGGCAGCACGGTGGATATTGTCGATCACTTTTTGCAGTGACCAGAAGCGCACGGCAATCCCTTCCGCGAGCACCATTTCCATCAGGTTTTGCTGAACCTGATCTTCAGCGACCTCATCATTGGCAACCAGAACCAGATTTGCCCCCGCAAATCCGACCCACTGCACACCGACCTGACCGTGAATTAAACGTTCGTCAATGCGACTTAATACAATGTTTGGCATAGTGTTTTTCTCTTTCTTTTTATGCGTTATGGGATGATGCGCCCTGGCAGGCACGGTGGTATTGCTGCAGTATGTCCTGAATATGGTTAATGATGAGTTCTCGTGGTGTGGCGTTGAGATCTCCCTCGCGCACTTTTACGTACTGCAACGGTAAATATTGGCTGATGAGCGGCAGCGGAATTGGCTCGTCTGCCAGGTTGCGTACCAGTCGGTCGAAGGCGTCATCAATCTGGCTGTCTGGCCAATAGTAACGAACCCGATCGGAGTAACTGTAACCTCGTGCCAGTCGACGTGCGTTGCCATCTCCGTGGTAATGGCTCTGCCAATATTCCGGGCGATCGAGCATCACGCTTTCCAGAACATGGCGTAGACCTGAGCAGGCCTTTGCTGGCAGTAATTCTTCTTCAATAGCGGCCAGTGAGAACAACGCTTCACGCAGGGCGAAGGTCAGGGCTGGGCCAACTTTCAGGATCGCAAAGTGATCTTTGACCAACTGGCGCAGTGACTGTGGTGTTTGATAATCGGTGGAATGCGCTTCAAAGACTAATGTGTCGTAGGCTTCTACCATCTTGCTTAAAGCAACGGCTTTTTGCGGCTGATAATCAATAATATGTGTGTGGTCAAATTCAACGCCGGGTTGCACCACCAGCGCGATAATGCGTGGCCAGATGGCGTCCAGACCCTGTTTTTCAAACGCATGATGATGAGCTTCCAGCGTGGCACGTGCCGCGTCAGGTGTAGTAACTTCCAGCTCCGTTAACGTTTCGTGGGCACCGCCGGGAACCGGAACCTCCGTGCCGATCACGTAAACCAGATCGGACTCGCCAAAATGTGCCTTACAGGTTTCTTCGGCAACCTTCGCCAGGCGTGCCGCGCGTTCAGCGACGATGGCATCCGTTAATGGAACAGGATCGCCCTGGCAGGACATGCTGCAATCCAGGTGGATTTTTTTAAATCCTGCTGCCACGTAGCTTTTAATGAGGTCGTCAGCATTGGCCATTGCCTGCTCTGCGGGTAGGTTTTGCCAACGGTTTGGTCCGAGATGGTCCCCACCCAGAATTAGCATTTCCTGAGGAAAGTCAAAAGATTCTGCCAGGCGACAGACAAAACTGCGAAAATCGGCTGGCGTCATACCGGTATAGCCGCCAAACTGGTCAACCTGATTGGACGTTGCTTCTATCAGCAACGGTGTATGGTTTGCATGGGCGTAGCGTATTGCTGATTCCAGTACCAATGGATGCGCGGAACAAACGGCATAAATCCCGTTTGCTTTCCCCCGTTTATGCTGCTCCACCATTTTAGTTAGATGTTTCACTTTCCTCTCCAGGTCAGATTACTGCGACATCAATCTTTCGTTTTGTTTCATTTGATACTGATCCAAGTTGCCATAAAAATAAAACGAAAGATTCTTGTTTTCCGATCTGTTTCACAAAAGAAACATAATGAAAGGTTTCAGCGGCGATTCTATCGCTATCTGAGCCGGTTGTAGTGCTTGCAATCCGGTAAAAGAAAGGCGTTAATAGGCAAAACGAAATGAAACGAAAGAATTAACTAAAGGATCTCTTATGAGCAATACCGATTCTGCAAGTAAGCGGGTAACAGGTACCAGCGAGCGGCGCGAGCAGATTATCCAGCGGTTGCGACAGCAAGGAAGCGTGCAGGTGAACGATCTTTCTGTTTTATTTGGCGTCTCTACGGTGACGATCCGCAACGATCTGGCGTTTCTGGAAAAGCAGGGTATTGCCGTTCGTGCCTATGGTGGGGCGCTGATCTGTGACAGCAATACGCCGGGCGTGGAGCCTTCTGTTGAAGATAAGAGCTCGCTGAATACGGCGGTTAAACGCAGTATCGCCAAGGCTGCCGCTGAAATGATCAAACCAGGGCATCGCGTGATCCTGGATTCCGGCACTACGACCTATGAAATTGCCCGTCTGATGCGCCAGCATACCGATGTGATTGCGATGACCAATGGGATGAATGTCGCCAGTGCCTTGTTGGAAGCTGAAGGTGTCGAGCTGCTGATGACCGGTGGACATCTGCGTCGTCAGTCGCTGTCTTTTTATGGTGATCAGGCCGAGCAGTCTCTGCAGAATTACCACTTCGACATGCTGTTTCTTGGTGTTGATGCTATTGATTTAGAACGCGGTGTGAGTACGCACAATGAAGACGAAGCCCGGCTTAACCGTCGGATGTGCGAAGTGGCTGAGCGGATTATCGTGGTGACTGATTCCAGCAAATTCAATCGCTCCAGCCTGCATAAAATCATTGATACACAACGTATTCATACCATCATTGTGGATGAAGGTATTCCAGCGGAATGTCTACAAGAATTACACCGTAGCGGCGTCGAAGTGATCATTGTTCAGTGATGGCCGGGACAAATTCAGCAGTAGTGATGCCTATTCAGTTACAGACACAGGGCTGCTAATCGTTGAAATGCCGGATAGCAGCGCTAAAGCGCCTTATCCGGCCTACGGGACAGGGCGCTTATAGGCCGGATAAATGCTCAGCCAGAGAAAATCAGGTCACCGGTGCCGGGTTAAACACCGCCAGCTGGTTGTGCAGTCCCCACTGATCCGAGAAGGTTTTCTTACGTCCGCTCGCCACGTCGAGAATGAACTCGAACAGCTTCAGACCGACATCTTCAATGGTTTCCTCACCGGTAGCGATGGTTCCGGCATTGATATCCATCAGATCAAACCAACGGTTGGCCAGTTCGGTGCGTGTTGCCATTTTAATCACTGGAACTGCCATCAGACCGTACGGTGTACCGCGACCGGTGGTGAACACCTGCACGGTGATCCCGGAGGCGACCTGTTGTGTACCGCATACAAAGTCGCTGGCAGGCGTTGCCGCGTAAATCAGGCCGCGTTTGGTCGGACGCTGGCCCGGCGATAACACTTCCACAATGGCGCTCTTACCCGATTTGGCAATGGAGCCCAGCGCTTTTTCGACCACGTTTGCCAGACCGCCTTTCTTGTTGCCCGGAGAGGGGTTAGCGCTGCGGTCGGTTTGTCCCAAATCCAGGTAGTTATCGTACCAGGCCATTTCTTCGAGCAGGCGCTTGCCCACTTCTTCATTGATGGCGCGCGGCGTTAACAGGTGGATGGCGTCACGCACTTCAGTCACTTCCGAAAACATCACGGTGGCACCGCAGCGCACCAACAGATCGGACGCGTAGCCCACTGCCGGGTTAGCGGTGACGCCAGAAAACGCATCGCTGCCGCCGCACTGCATGCCGACCACCAGTTCAGAGGCCGGGCAGGTTTCACGCTGACGCTGGTTGAGTTTTACCAGATGGCGCTCGGCAACCTGCAAAATGTCTTCCACCATCGATTTAAAGCCCACGTGTTTTTCATCCTGTAGGCTGACAATGCTGGCGCTGTCTACCGGGATGCTTTTCACATCGTGCGTGCCTTCTAACAGGCGTTCCGGCTGGAGTTTTTCGCAGCCGAGTCCGATAACCATCACTTCGCCACCGAAGTTGGGGTTCAGGGCAATGTTATGGATGGTACGAATCGGCACGATAGCGGCCGGTGCATTGATGGCTACACCGCAACCATACAGATGGTTCAGCCCCACCACGCCGTCAACGTTCGGGTATTTGGGCAGCAGATCGCGCTCAATGATTTTCACCACATAATCCACCACGCCCGCCACGCAGTGTACGCTGGTGGAGATGCCGAGCAGGTTCTTGGTGCCCACGCTGCCGTCGGCATTACGGTAGCCTTCGAAGGTGTAGCCTTCAAGAGGAGGAAGCGGCTCCGGCACTTTGGTTGCCAGCGGCAGCGTCTCCAGCGGCGGGGCTTTGGGCAGCTCAACCATTGACTCATCAATCCAGCTACCGCGTGCGATGTCGCGAACGGCGTAACCGATCACTTCACCATAGCGCACGATTTCGCCGTGAACAGCAATATCCGTTAGTGCCACTTTATGACCCTGGGGAATATGTTCAATCAGCGCCAGTCCGTCCGGGAAACGTGTCCCGGCTTTCAGACCATTGTCATTGACAATAATCGCCACATTATCAGTGTCGTGTACTTTAATATAAAACGCCGTGGGCGATTCTTGTCTAATTTCGATGTCGGCCATTGTCCAGTATTCTCCAGCCAGGTGGTGATAATAGATATATATCGAATCTAATTATAAGTAATAAAGACTCAGTGTCGTGGAATAAGAATGTCAGGAGTTTTAATTTAAGAATGTGAGCGAGATCACTTAAACTTAGAAACGCCGCGCCACCAAGGGTATCAATACGTAAATGTGTGCATCAGCGCCCATGGTTATGTGCATATGCATAAAATAATATTTTAATATTATGCTTTTAATGAGCGTTTGCACAATGATTAACAACGCTGCACTGATTATACTGAATCACGGTTTAATAGCGACTGATAAATATAAGCGTATTTTATCTTACGGTAATTTATCAGCGTAAACATCCTTCAAAATAATAATAAAAATCTTTTTGTACCTGAGGTAAATAGAATGATACTGGATACGGTTGTAGAGAAAAAGAAAGGTACGCACACCCGATATTTAATACTGCTGATAATATTTATTGTCACTGCCGTAAACTATGCAGACCGCGCGACGTTGTCTATTGCCGGTACTGAAGTGGCCAAAGAGTTGCAGCTCAGCGCCATATCAATGGGTTACATTTTCTCCGCCTTCGGCTGGGCCTATTTGCTGATGCAAATTCCCGGCGGCTGGCTGCTCGACAAGTTTGGTTCGAAGAAAGTCTATACCTACAGTCTTTTCTTCTGGTCGCTGTTTACCTTCCTGCAGGGTTTTGTCGATATGTTCCCGCTGGCCTGGGCGGGGATCTCCATGTTTATCATGCGGTTTATGCTGGGCTTCTCGGAAGCGCCTTCCTTCCCGGCTAACGCCCGTATTGTTGCGGCCTGGTTCCCGACCAAAGAGCGTGGCACGGCCTCTGCGATTTTTAACTCCGCGCAGTATTTCTCACTGGCGCTGTTTTCACCGTTGCTGGGCTGGCTGACCTTCGCCTGGGGCTGGGAACACGTCTTTACCGTGATGGGCGTGATTGGCTTTGTGCTGACCGGACTGTGGGTAAAACTGATCCATAATCCTACCGATCACCCACGGATGTCGCAGGAAGAGCTGAAGTTTATCTCGGATAACGGCGCGGTAGTGGATATGGACCACAAGAAGCCGGGTGGTGCTGCGGCGAGCGGTCCGAAACTGCATTACATCAAGCAACTGCTGACAAACCGCATGATGCTGGGGGTGTTCTTTGGACAGTATTTTATCAACACCATCACCTGGTTCTTCCTGACCTGGTTCCCTATCTACCTGGTGCAGGAAAAAGGTATGTCGATCCTGAAAGTCGGCCTGGTCGCGTCTATTCCGGCACTGTGTGGATTTGCCGGTGGTGTACTGGGCGGCGTGTTCTCAGATTATCTGATTAAACGCGGCGCCAGCATCACCCTGGCGCGTAAGCTGCCGATCGTGCTCGGAATGCTGCTCGCCTCAACCATTATCCTGTGCAATTACACGGATAATACCACCTTCGTAGTGGCGCTGATGGCGCTGGCGTTCTTCGGTAAAGGTTTTGGCGCGCTGGGTTGGCCGGTGATTTCCGATACCGCCCCGAAAGAGATTGTGGGTCTGTGCGGTGGCGTATTTAACGTATTTGGTAACGTGGCTTCTATCGTAACCCCGCTGGTGATTGGTTACCTGGTGAGCGAGCTGCACTCATTTAATGCTGCGCTGGTATTTGTAGGGTGCTCGGCGCTGATGGCGATGGTTTGCTACCTGTTTATTGTCGGTGACATTAAACGTATGGAATTGCAGAAATAAACAAAGGTATAGGCGATGAATAACACGATTTTCCCAAACAAATTTAAAGCGGCACTTGCGGCGCATCAGGTTCAGATTGGCTGCTGGTCCGCGCTGGCAAGCCCGATCAGTACCGAAGTATTAGGCCTGGCCGGTTTTGACTGGCTGGTGCTGGACGGTGAACATGCGCCAAACGATATCTCGACGTTTATCCCACAACTGATGGCGCTGAAAGGCAGTTCCAGCGCGCCGGTTGTACGTGTGCCGACCAACGAGCCGGTGATCATCAAGCGTCTGCTGGATATTGGTTTCTATAACTTCCTGATTCCGTTTGTTGAGACCGAAGAAGATGCGGTGAACGCCGTGGCGTCTACCCGCTATCCGCCGGAAGGAATTCGCGGCGTATCGGTTTCTCACCGCGCCAATATGTTTGGCACCGTGCCGGACTACTTCGCACAGTCAAACAAAAACATCACCATCATCGTGCAGATCGAAAGTCAGCAGGGTGTTGATAACGTGGATGCGATTGCCGCAACCGAAGGCGTGGACGGTATTTTCGTCGGCCCAAGCGACCTGGCCGCCGCGTTAGGCCACTTGGGCAATGCCTCCCATCCGGAAGTGCAAAAGGCGATTCAGCACATCTTTGCGGTCGCGAAAAAGCACGGTAAGCCAAGCGGCATTCTGGCACCGGTTGATGCAGATGCCCGTCGCTATCTGGACTGGGGCGCGACGTTTGTTGCCGTCGGTAGCGATCTCGGCGTGTTCCGTTCAGCGACGCAAAAACTGGCTGATTCTTTTAAGAAATAACCACCATCGACAGTATAGAGAGATAAAGACATGACAATGAAAGTAGGTTTTATTGGCCTCGGTATTATGGGTAAACCAATGAGTAAAAACCTCCTCAAGGCAGGTTACTCGCTGGTGGTTGCTGACCGTAACCCAGAAGCGATTGCGGAAGTCATCGCCGCAGGCGCAGAAACCGCTACCACGGCGAAAGCCATTGCTGAACAGTGCGATGTGATTATCACCATGCTGCCGAATTCTCCACACGTAAAAGAAGTGGCGTTGGGCGAAGGCGGTATCATCGAAGGCGCGAAGCCGGGCACCGTTCTGATCGACATGAGTTCAATCGCCCCGTTAGCCAGTCGTGAAATCAGCGATGCGCTGAAAGCGAAAGGCGTGGATATGCTGGATGCACCGGTGAGTGGCGGCGAACCGAAGGCGATTGATGGCACGTTGTCGGTGATGGTCGGTGGTGATAAAGCGATTTTCGACAAGTACTACGATCTGCTGAAAGCGATGGCGGGTTCTGTGGTGCATACCGGCGACATTGGCGCGGGTAACGTCACTAAGCTGGCAAACCAGGTGATCGTGGCGCTGAATATTGCGGCGATGTCTGAAGCGCTGACCCTGGCGACCAAAGCGGGTGTGAACCCGGATCTGGTGTATCAGGCTATTCGCGGCGGACTGGCGGGCAGCACCGTGCTGGATGCCAAAGCACCGATGGTGATGGACCGTAACTTTAAACCGGGTTTCCGTATTGACCTGCACATCAAAGATCTGGCGAATGCGCTGGATACCTCACACGGCGTGGGTGCACAGCTGCCGCTGACTGCAGCGGTAATGGAAATGATGCAGGCGCTGCGCGCTGATGGGCTGGGAACGGCTGACCACAGTGCGTTGGCATGCTACTACGAAAAACTGGCGAAAGTGGAAGTCACTCGCTAACAAGAAGGGCGCGACTGCGCGCCCTGTAATTCTTGCCTCGCGCGGCACTGTCAGGCTACATAACTATGAAAATCGTAATTGCCCCAGACTCTTATAAAGAAAGCCTTTCTGCCACCGAGGTAGCGCAGGCGATAGAAAAAGGATTTCGGGAAATTTTTCCCGATGCGCACTATGTTTCTGTTCCGGTCGCCGATGGCGGCGAAGGGACCGTTGAAGCGATGATTGCCGCCACGCAGGGAACGGAACATTTCGCGTGGGTAACGGGACCGTTGGGCGAAAAAGTGAATGCCAGCTGGGGCATGTCCGGAGACGGTAACACCGCGTTTATCGAAATGGCGGCAGCCAGTGGGCTGGCGCTGGTCCCTCCAGAAAAACGCAACCCCTTAGTCACCACGTCGCGTGGTACCGGGGAGTTGATTCTCAAGGCGCTGGAAAGCGGCGCGCAAAATATCATTATTGGTATTGGCGGCAGTGCGACCAACGACGGTGGTGCGGGTATGGTACAGGCGCTGGGGGCAAAACTCTGTGACGCCAACGGTACTGACATTGGTTATGGCGGCGGTTGCCTGAATAGCCTGAATACCATTGATATCTCGGGTCTGGACCCGCGCTTAAAAACCTGTTCGATTCGTGTTGCCTGTGATGTGACGAATCCATTGACCGGTGAAAACGGTGCATCCCGCATTTTTGGTCCGCAGAAGGGCGCGACTGAAGAACGCATTATCGAGCTGGATCGTAATTTGTCTCACTTTGCCGACATCATAAAAAAATCGTTGCGCGTTGATGTGAAAAATGTGCCCGGAGCCGGAGCCGCTGGTGGTATGGGGGCGGCATTAATGGCATTTTTAGGTGCAGAACTGCGTAGCGGGATAGAGATTGTGACCCAGGCGCTGAATCTGGAAGAGCATATTCACGACTGTACGCTGGTGGTTACCGGTGAAGGACGCCTCGACAGCCAGAGTATTCACGGCAAAGTGCCTGTCGGCGTGGCAAGTGTGGCGAAGAAATACCACAAGCCGGTGATCGGTATTGCGGGCAGCCTGACACGCGATGTGGGCGTGGTGCATCAATATGGTATCGATGCCGTGTTTAGCGTATTGACCAGCATAGGTACGCTGGAAGAGGCCTTCCGGGGAGCATTTGATAATATTTATCGGTCATCCAGAAACATCGCCGCTACGCTGGCGATAGGAATGCGCAGTGCGGGGTGACATTGGCCCGCAAACCCTCTATACTTCGCGCCGAAGCTGACCAGACAGTCGCCGCTTCGTCGTCGTCCTCTTCGGGGGAGACGGGCGGAGGGGAGGAAAGTCCGGGCTCCATAGGGCAGGGTGCCAGGTAACGCCTGGGGGGGAAACCCACGACCAGTGCAACAGAGAGCAAACCGCCGATGGCCCACGCAAGTGGGATCAGGTAAGGGTGAAAGGGTGCGGTAAGAGCGCACCGCGCGGCTGGTAACAGTCCGTGGCACGGTAAACTCCACCCGGAGCAAGGCCAAATAGGGGTTCACAAGGTACGGCCCGTACTGAACCCGGGTAGGCTGCTTGAGCCAGTGAGCGATTGCTGGCCTAGATGAATGACTGTCCACGACAGAACCCGGCTTATCGGTCAGCTTCAACTATTAAGGAAACCCTCGTCAGAAATGGCGAGGGTTTTTGCTTTGTGGTGACCAGGATGAATGACTGTCCACGACGCTATGCTCAAAAGAACGCGGCTTATCGGTCAGCTTCACTCTTTATAGAACCCCGCTTCGGCGGGGTTTTTGCTTTACGGCAGGCAACAAGATGAATGGCTGTCCACGACGCTATGCTCAAAAGAACGCGGCTTATCGGTCAGCGTCAACTATTAAGGAAATCCTCTTCAGAAATGGCGAGGGTTTTTGCTTTTATGGCGTGTTTTTTATGCCTACTGGTCCCGATTTTTTTGTAGGCCGGATAAGGTGCTTGCACCGCCATCCGGCAAATTTGCGGTAAATCTCATTTTTATTTTCCCGTTATTTATTCGAAAACGTCTTTTTCAGCGGCAAAGGGGTTGCTGAAAATTTCCAGTTTTGTGACAGCTAACACAAAACGCTTATCGATACGTTTCGCTATAGAAAAAACACACGCAATCGATCGAAATCACAAAATTACTTGCTGTGAAAATACCAAAAACCAGCGTTAATTTATTGTTGCATTTGATAATCTATTGTTTGTTTTGTTTTGAATAATGATAAACGCAATGTTTCTTTACAAACAAATAAGGCAAAATAGTGTGATGCATGGCGTTATTTAACCACGATAATAATTAAATTATAATTTTATTTGATAAATTGCTCATTAAATTTAAACGTTATCCCGACCGATAATTACTCTGTAATTGCTTGAATTATCATCTTTCAACCGTCGGTTAAATAACCGTTAACGTGCATGTGTTATCGCCATAAATTTTCGTTATCCCCCCATCTTTTTTTGATTAAAGTCAGGTTAAAGTGAGATCGTTTTTCTTCATTACATTGATAAATAACGATTTTATTGGTTTATAATAATCTTACAAAATGTAAGTGAAGGGGATTTGTGAGTGGTCGCACATATCCGTGAACGTTTAATTTGGTACACTTCCTGCCGTCAACAAAGTAATTAGAGCAGGCCGATATGAATACTATTTCTCTCCCTAAAACACAGCACTTAGTGGTCTTTCAGGAAGTCATTAGAAGTGGTTCTATCGGCTCAGCTGCAAAAGAATTAGGTTTAACTCAACCCGCAGTAAGCAAAATCATTAATGATGTTGAGGCTTATTTTGGTATTGAGTTGGTGGTGCGTAAAAATACAGGCGTCACATTGACCCAAGCCGGTCAGGTGATGCTCTCATGGTCTGAATCTATTACCCGTGAAATGAAAAACATGGTTGATGAGATGAATAGCATGACGAGCAATGCGGTTGTTGATGTGTCGTTCGGTTTCCCCTCACTGATCGCCTTTACCATCATGTCCGGCATGATTAAGAAGTTTAAAGAGGTGTTCCCGAACGCGCAGGTTTCCATGTATGAAGCCCAGCTTTCCTCTTTCTTACCAGCGGTTCGTGATGGGCGTCTGGACTTTGCAATCGGCACGTTAAGCGATGAGATGAAATTGCACGACCTGCATGTGGAGCCGCTGTTCGAGTCAGAGTTTGTTCTGGTTGCCAGTAAGTCCCGAACACGCACCGGCATCACTACGCTGAGCGCATTGCAAAATGAACAGTGGGTGTTGCCGCAAACGAATATGGGTTACTACAGCGAGCTTCTTACTACGTTACAAAAAAATGGCATCAGCAGTGAAAACATCGTTAAAACAGACTCGGTCGTCACAATTTATAATCTTGTTCTCAATGCTGATTTCTTAACAGTAATTCCCTGCGATATGACCACTCCATTTGGTTCAAACCAGTTTATTACTATTCCGGTAGAAGAGGCCTTACCGGTCGCGCGTTACGCCGCCGTCTGGTCTAAAAATTATCGAATTAAAAAAGCAGCATCAATTTTGGTGGAATTAGCCAAAGAATATTCATCAATTAATTGCCAGCGACGAAAGCAATTAATTGAAGTTGATTAAAGATTAAACTCGATTTAATACGGAATTAATGCCATCGGTCTATATCAGACGTTGGTCACGGCTATCTATTTACTTTAATACCCAGGTAAGAGGTTCTAATGCACATTACATACGATCTCCCAGTTGCAATTGAAGATATCCTCGAAGCGAAAAAAAGACTGGCGGGGAAAATTTATAAAACGGGAATGCCTCGCTCTAACTATTTTAGTGAACGTTGCAAAGGGGAAATTTTCCTTAAGTTTGAGAACATGCAGCGTACTGGTTCATTTAAAATTCGCGGCGCCTTTAACAAGCTCAGTTCTTTAACTGAAGCAGAAAGATGTAAAGGCGTGGTGGCCTGCTCTGCAGGTAACCATGCGCAAGGGGTTTCCCTCTCTTGTGCGATGCTCGGTATTGACGGCAAAGTGGTGATGCCAAAAGGCGCACCGAAGTCTAAAGTGGCTGCTACCTGCGACTACTCCGCAGAAGTTGTGCTGCACGGTGACAACTTCAACGACACGATCGCTAAAGTGAGCGAGATTGTTGAAACTGAAGGCCGCATCTTTATTCCGCCTTATGATGATCCGAAAGTGATTGCCGGCCAGGGGACTATCGGTCTGGAAATTCTGGAAGATCTGTATGATGTCGATAACGTGATTGTGCCAATTGGTGGCGGCGGACTGATTGCTGGTATTGCGATAGCCATTAAATCCATCAACCCGACCATTAAAATTATTGGCGTACAGTCTGAAAACGTTCACGGCATGGCGGCTTCTTTCCACGCTGGAGAAATAACCACGCACCGAACGACCGGCACCCTGGCGGATGGTTGTGACGTCTCCCGCCCGGGTACTTTGACCTATGAAATCGTTCGTGAGTTAGTGGATGACATTGTCCTGGTCAGCGAAGATGAAATTCGCAACAGTATGGTGGCATTAATTCAGCGAAATAAAGTTGTGACAGAAGGCGCTGGCGCGCTGGCCTGTGCTGCATTATTAAGCGGGAAATTAGATAGCTATATCCAGAATAGAAAAACAGTCAGCATTATTTCTGGCGGTAATATCGACCTTTCTCGTGTATCCCAAATTACTGGTTTAGTTGACGCTTAATATATTTCGTTGAGGATAGGATATGAGTACTACTGATAGCATTGTATCCAGCCAGACAAAACAATCGTCCTGGCGCAAATCGGACACCACCTGGACACTGGGTTTATTTGGTACAGCCATCGGCGCCGGGGTGTTGTTCTTCCCTATCCGCGCAGGCTTTGGCGGGCTGATCCCCATTCTGTTAATGCTGGTGTTAGCGTACCCCATCGCGTTCTATTGCCACCGTGCGCTGGCACGCCTGTGTCTTTCCGGTTCTAACCCTTCCGGCAACATCACAGAAACGGTTGAAGAGCATTTTGGTAAAACGGGCGGCGTGGTCATCACGTTCCTCTACTTCTTTGCGATTTGCCCACTGCTGTGGATTTATGGCGTCACCATTACCAACACCTTTATGACCTTCTGGGAAAACCAGTTGCAGATGCCAGCGCTTAATCGTGGCTTCGTCGCGCTGTTCCTGCTGCTGTTGATGGCATTCGTCATCTACTTCGGTAAAGATCTGATGGTTAAAGTGATGAGCTTCTTGGTATGGCCGTTCATTGCCAGCCTGGTACTTATCTCTCTGTCCCTGATCCCTTACTGGAACTCAGCGGTTATCCAGCAGGTGGATCTCAGCAATATAGCGTTGACCGGGCATGACGGTATTCTGGTCACCGTATGGCTGGGTATTTCCATCATGGTGTTCTCCTTTAACTTCTCGCCAATTGTTTCCTCTTTCGTGGTGTCTAAACGCGAAGAGTATGAAAAAGATTATGGCCGCGAATTTACCGAGCAGAAATGTTCCAAGATCATCTCCCGCGCCAGTATGCTGATGGTTGCAGTGGTCATGTTCTTCGCCTTTAGCTGCCTGTTCACGCTGTCTCCGGCAAATATGGCCGAAGCCAAAGCGCAGAACATTCCGGTACTGTCATACCTGGCGAACCACTTTGCTTCACTGTCCGGCACCAAGTCGACCTTCGCGACCGTTCTGGAATACGGTGCTTCTATCATCGCACTGGTCGCTATCTTCAAATCTTTCTTCGGCCACTATCTGGGCACGCTGGAAGGTCTGAACGGTCTGGTCCTGAAGTTTGGTTATAAAGGTGATAAGAACAAAGTCTCTGTTGGCAAACTTAACACCATCAGCATGATCTTCATCATGGGTTCCACCTGGGTTGTGGCTTACGCCAACCCGAACATCCTGGACCTGATTGAAGCGATGGGCGCGCCAATTATCGCCTCACTGCTCTGCTTGCTGCCGATGTATGCCATCCGTAAAGCGCCGTCTCTGGCGAAATACCGTGGCCGTCTGGATAACGTGTTTGTTACTGCGATTGGTCTGCTGACTATTCTGAACATCGTCTACAAACTGTTTTAATCCTTAAGCTCAGGATGAGCGGAGTAGTGAAATGAATGAGTTTCCGGTAGTACTGGTTATTAATTGTGGTTCATCTTCCATTAAATTCTCAGTGCTGGATGCAGCCAACTGTGATGTTTTAATGGCGGGAATTGCAGACGGTATTAACTCTGAAAATGCGTTCATAGCAATTAATGGTGGGGAGCCGGCTAAGCTGGCTCACCACAGCTACGAAGACGCATTAAAGGCTATTGCCGCTGAACTGGAACAACGTAATTTAATGGACAGCGTGGCCTTAATTGGCCACCGCATTGCCCACGGTGGAAGTATCTTTACGGAATCAGCGATAATTACAGATGACGTTATCGACAATATTCGTCGGGTATCTCCTTTAGCACCATTACATAATTATGCGAACCTGAGCGGGATTGAATCCGCACAGCATCTTTTCCCTGGCGTACAGCAGGTGGCGGTATTTGATACCAGCTTCCACCAGACGATGGCACCTGAAGCCTATCTGTACGGTTTACCGTGGAAATATTACGAGGAGCTGGGTGTTCGTCGTTATGGCTTCCACGGCACGTCGCACCGCTATGTTTCTCAGCGAGCGCACGAGCTTCTCGACCTCCAGGATGATGATTCTGGCCTGGTTGTCGCGCACCTGGGTAACGGCGCGTCCATCTGTGCGGTCCGTAACGGACAAAGCGTGGATACCTCAATGGGTATGACGCCGCTGGAAGGACTGATGATGGGCACGCGTAGCGGTGATGTGGACTTTGGCGCAATGGCGTGGATCGCCAGTGAAACCAATCAGACGCTGAGCGACCTTGAGTGTGTCGTTAATAAAGAGTCTGGCCTGCTGGGTATTTCCGGTTTGTCCTCTGACTTACGTACGCTGGAAAAAGCCTGGCACGAAGGACACGAGCGTGCGCAGCTGGCGATTAAAACCTTTGTGCATCGTATTGCACGCCATATCGCCGGACATGCTGCATCGTTACATCGTCTTGATGGGATTATTTTCACCGGCGGCATTGGTGAAAACTCAGTCTTAATTCGCCGTCTGGTGATTGAACATCTGGCCGTATTAGGTGTGAATATCGACAGCGAAATGAATAGTCTGCCAAATTCTCATGGCGAGAGAATTATCTCTGCTAATGATGCTCGAGTTATTTGTGCAGTTATTCCGACGAATGAAGAGAAAATGATTGCTCGTGATGCCATTCATTTAGGCAGAATTAACACACCAGTAGAATTTGCATAATTAATTTTCTGTAGAGAGATTATTTTTCATGAAGGTAAATATCGATACCAGCGATATGCTGTATGCCGACGCGTGGCTTGGCTTTAAAGGTACGGACTGGAAAGAAGAAATTAATGTCCGTGATTTTATTCAGCATAACTACACGCCTTATGAAGGGGATGAATCTTTCCTCGCCGAAGCGACGCCGGCAACCACCGCATTGTGGGAAAAAGTCATGGCGGGCATCCGTATTGAAAACTCGACGCATGCGCCGGTAGATTTTGATACCAATATTGCCACTACGATCACCGCGCACGATGCCGGTTATATTGAACAAGAACTGGAAAAGATCGTCGGTCTGCAAACGGATAAGCCGCTGAAGCGTGCGCTGCATCCGTTTGGCGGCATCAACATGATCAAAAGCTCTTTTGATGCTTACGGTCGTGAAATGGATGCTGATTTTGAGTACCAGTATACCGAACTGCGTAAAACCCATAACCAGGGCGTGTTCGACGCGTATTCCCCGGATATGCTGCGCTGCCGTAAGTCCGGCGTATTAACCGGTCTGCCGGATGGCTATGGCCGTGGTCGTATCATTGGCGATTACCGCCGTGTTGCGTTGTACGGTATTCGCTACCTGGTGCGTGAACGCGAGCAGCAGTTTGCCGATCTCCAGTCGAATCTGGAATGGGGGCAGAATCTGGAGGCGACGATTCGCCTGCGTGAAGAGCTGTCTGAGCACCGTCGTGCGCTGCTGCAAATGCAGGAGATGGCGGCGAAGTACGGTTGCGATATTTCCCGTCCGGCGCGTAACGCACAGGAAGCCGTGCAGTGGGTGTATTTTGCTTATCTGGCCGCGGTGAAATCGCAGAACGGCGGCGCGATGTCGCTGGGCCGTACTGCATCGTTCCTCGACATTTACATTGAGCGCGACTTCAAAGCCGGTATCTTAAACGAGCAGCAGGCGCAGGAGTTGATCGACCACTTCATCATGAAGATCCGCATGGTGCGCTTCCTGCGTACCCCGGAATTCGACACCCTGTTCTCCGGCGATCCTATCTGGGCGACCGAAGTTATTGGTGGGATGGGGCTGGACGGCCGCACGCTGGTCACCAAAAACTCGTTCCGCTACCTGCATACGCTGCACACCATGGGACCGGCACCTGAGCCGAACCTGACGGTGCTGTGGTCTGAAGGCTTACCGATTGCCTTCAAAAAATATGCCGCACAGGTGTCTATCGTCACGTCGTCCTTACAGTATGAAAATGACGATCTGATGCGCGCTGACTTTGAAAGCGATGACTATGCCATTGCCTGCTGCGTCAGCCCGATGGTCATCGGCAAACAAATGCAGTTCTTTGGTGCGCGTGCCAACCTCGCCAAAACATTGCTGTACGCAATCAACGGCGGTGTGGATGAGAAGCTGAAAATCCAGGTCGGGCCGAAAACTGCGCCGCTGATGGATGACGTGCTGGATTACGACACGGTGATGGAGAGCCTGGACCACTTTATGGACTGGCTGGCCGTGCAGTACATCAGTGCGCTGAACATCATTCACTATATGCACGACAAGTACAGCTACGAAGCCTCGCTGATGGCGCTGCACGATCGTGATGTTTATCGCACCATGGCATGCGGTATGGCGGGTCTGTCCGTTGCTGCGGACTCCCTGTCGGCTATCAAGTACGCTCGCGTCAAACCGATCCGTGATGAAAACGGCCTGGCGGTCGACTTCGAAATTGAAGGTGACTATCCGCAGTACGGTAACAACGATGAGCGCGTAGACAGCATTGCCTGCGACCTGGTTGAACGCTTTATGAAGAAAATTAAAGTGTTGCCAACCTATCGCAACGCGGTGCCGACGCAGTCCATTCTGACCATCACCTCTAACGTGGTGTACGGCCAGAAAACCGGGAATACCCCGGACGGGCGTCGCGCAGGTACGCCGTTTGCGCCAGGGGCGAACCCGATGCACGGCCGCGATCGCAAAGGTGCCGTCGCCTCGTTGACCTCGGTGGCTAAACTGCCGTTTACCTATGCCAAAGATGGTATCTCGTACACCTTCTCGATTGTGCCGGCTGCGCTGGGCAAAGAAGATAGCGTGCGTAAAACCAACCTGGTCGGTCTGCTGGACGGTTATTTCCATCATGAAGCGCATGTCGAAGGCGGTCAGCACCTGAACGTCAACGTCATGAACCGCGAAATGCTGATGGATGCTATTGAGCACCCGGAAAACTATCCGAACCTGACGATCCGCGTGTCTGGCTATGCGGTGCGCTTTAACGCGCTGACCCGCGAACAGCAGCAGGACGTTATTTCACGTACTTTCACCCAGGCGCTTTAACGCCGGAGGGTTTATGAGAAAAGTTATTGCAACCGACTGTGCGCCAGGGGCGATTGGGCCTTACGTACAGGGCGTGGATCTGGGCAGCATGGTGTTGACCTCAGGTCAAATCCCGGTATGTCCGCAGACCGGTGAAGTTGCCGAACACGTGACCGATCAGGCGCGTCAGAGTCTGGAAAACGTGAAAGCGATCGTTGAGTCCGCCGGTTTGAAAGTGAACGATATCGTGAAGACCACCGTTTTCGTGGCCGATCTGAACGACTTCGCCACCATTAATCAGGTGTATCAGCAGTTCTTTGATGAGCACGAGGCTATCTATCCGGCACGCAGCTGTGTGCAGGTTGCTCGCTTGCCGAAGGATGTGAAGCTGGAGATTGAAGCCATCGCCGTACGCGGCGACACGGTGTAACTCCCCGCGGGGCGATCGTCAGGATCGCCCCGATCCCGTTAATGAGTGTGAAACCTGGTCTTCACTGAACGGCAATCCGAGGGTGTGGATATGATTAGCGCATTCGATATTTTTAAGATTGGCATTGGACCTTCCAGCTCCCATACCGTGGGGCCAATGAACGCAGGTAAAAGCTTTATCGACCAACTGGTCAGTAGCGGAGAATTGCACCAGACCACGCGCATTGTGGTCGATCTTTATGGTTCACTCTCCCTGACCGGAAAAGGTCATGCGACCGATGTCGCCATCATGATGGGCCTCGCAGGTAACAGTCCGCAAAACGTGCAGATTGATACCATTGCGGGTTTTACCCAGGACGTGGCCCGTACCGGACGTCTCCCGGTGGCAGAGGGCACGCATATCGTTGATTTCCCTCCTGCTGAGAACATTCTCTTCCATAGCGAAACGCTCCCGCGCCATGAAAATGGTATGCGCATCACCGCGTGGAACAGCAACGAGACGCTATTAAGCAAAACCTATTACTCCGTTGGCGGTGGTTTTATCGTTGAGGAGGATCACTTTGGTCAGGCGCACGATGTTGAAACGCATGTGCCGTACAATTTCCATTCTGCCAGCGAGCTGCTGAAACTGTGCGAGCGAAACGGACTTTCCGTTTCCGGCCTGATGATGCAAAACGAGCTGGCGATGCGCAGTAAAGATGAGATTGACGCGGGTTTTGCGGCAATCTGGGATGTCATGCACGCCGGTATCGAGCGCGGCATGAACACCGAAGGCGTCCTGCCCGGTCCGCTTAACGTTCCGCGTCGCGCCGTGGCATTACGTCGGTTGCTGGTTTCCAGCGACAATCTGTCCAGTGACCCAATGAACGTCATCGACTGGATTAACATGTTCGCACTGGCCGTGAGCGAAGAGAACGCCGCCGGGTGCCGGGTTGTTACCGCCCCGACAAACGGTGCGTGTGGCATTATCCCCGCCGTGCTGGCCTATTACGACAAGTTCCGCCGCCCGGTGAATGCGAACTCCATCGCCCGTTATTTACTGGCTGCGGGGGCGATAGGCGCGCTGTATAAGATGAATGCGTCTATCTCTGGGGCCGAAGTGGGCTGCCAGGGTGAGATTGGTGTGGCCTGTTCCATGGCAGCCGCCGGACTGACAGAACTGCTTGGCGGGAGCCCTGCGCAGGTCTGTATTGCCGCTGAAATCGCCATGGAGCATAACCTGGGGTTAACCTGCGATCCGGTCGCCGGACAGGTGCAAATTCCGTGCATTGAACGTAATGCGATCAACGCAGTAAAAGCGGTTAACGCCGCGCGTATGGCGCTGCGCCGCACGTCAGAACCTCGGGTGTCGCTCGATAAAGTTATCGAGACGATGTATGAAACTGGCAAAGACATGAACGATAAATACCGCGAAACCTCACGCGGCGGTCTGGCGATCAAAGTAGTGTGTATGTGAGTTAATCAAAATAGCATGACCAAAAAGGTGCACAGAAGTGCACCTTTTTTTGTTGTGATCTGCTTCAAAAACAGAAATCGATCCCACCTTTGATGTTTTCAAGAGAAAATCTTTCTTTACCTGTAGGGATTATAGGGTTTTGTTTGTGAAGTTTTTCTCTGACCCTGAGCGTATGATTTTCTTCATTCTAAGAGCTCGCCTGCATCTTATGAATTGCGTATCGCCTTGACGCAATACGAAAAAAATAAAAAAACCTCTACCTACACATTAAGCGGGAAATTATGGAAACGGCTACGAATAACAGCGTAATACTCGACGCATCCGCTCCGGCGCGCCGGGCGGGAATGACCGAAAGTGAATGGCAGGAAGCCATTAAATTCGACAGCATGGACACCGGTTGGGTCATTATGAGTATCGGTATGGCGATTGGCGCGGGGATTGTTTTTCTTCCCGTCCAGGTGGGTCTGATGGGGTTGTGGGTATTCCTGCTGTCCTCGATTATCGGCTATCCCGCGATGTATTTGTTCCAGCGTCTGTTCATCAACACGCTGGCTGAGTCTCCTGAGTGCAAAGATTACCCAAGCGTCATTAGCGGTTATTTAGGCAAAAACTGGGGCATCCTGTTAGGGGCGTTGTATTTTGTGATGTTGGTTATCTGGATGTTTGTTTATTCCACCGCCATCACTAACGACAGCGCTTCGTATCTGCATACATTTGGCGTGACCGAAGGGTTACTGTCCGACAGCCCGTTCTATGGCCTGGTGCTGATTTGCATCCTGGTGGCTATCTCGTCACGCGGTGAAAAATTACTGTTTAAAATCTCCACCGGCATGGTGTTGACCAAGCTGCTGGTCGTTGCCGCCCTTGGCGTGTCGATGGTCGGGATGTGGCATTTACATAACGCTGGCTCGCTGCCGCCGATGGGGCTGCTGATCAAGAATGCGATTATTACGCTGCCCTTTACGCTGACCTCGATTCTGTTTATTCAAACCTTAAGCCCGATGGTTATCTCGTACCGTTCTCGCGCAAAATCCATTGAGGTCGCGCGTCATAAAGCGCTGCGCGCCATGAACATCGCGTTTGGCATACTGTTTGTCACCGTCTTCTTCTACGCCGTCTCTTTCACCCTGGCAATGGGCCATGATGAAGCGGTGAAAGCCTACGAGCAGAACATTTCCGCCCTGGCGATTGCCGCACAGTTTATTAGCGGTGACGGTGCGGGTTGGGTGAAAATCGTCAGCGTTATTCTGAACATCTTTGCCGTGATGACCGCGTTCTTCGGTGTGTACTTAGGCTTCCGTGAAGCGACTCAAGGCATTGTGATGAATGTGCTGCGTCGCTACATGCCTGCTGAGAAGATCAACGAAATCTTCGTTCAGCGCGGCATCATGGTCTTCGCTATTTTACTGGCCTGGAGTGCAATTGTGCTCAATGCGCCGGTACTGAGCTTCACCTCTATTTGTAGCCCAATCTTCGGCATGGTGGGCTGTTTGATCCCGGCCTGGCTGGTCTACAAAGTTCCTGCACTGCACAAATATAAAGGCGCTTCCCTGTACCTGATCATCATCACAGGCCTGCTGTTGTGCGTTTCTCCGTTCCTGGCATTTTCTTGAGTTATCTGAGTGAAGGTCGTTGCTATGTTTGAGACTACATTGAATCCATTATGGGACTGTTTTATCCGCGCGGTGCAGGAAGAAGTCAAACCTGCCCTGGGCTGCACCGAACCTATCTCTCTGGCTTTGGCGGCGGCAGTCGCATCCGCTGAGCTGAACGGCGCGGTTGAACGCATTGATGCGTGGGTATCACCCAACCTGATGAAAAACGGCATGGGCGTGACCGTACCGGGCACCGGAATGGTAGGGTTGCCCGTCGCCGCTGCGCTGGGTGCGCTGGGTGGCAATGCCCACGCGGGTTTAGAAGTGCTGAAGGATGCGTCCGCAGAGGCCATAGCCGACGCCAAAGCCATGCTGGCTGCCGGAAACGTGGCGGTGATGCTGCAGCAACCTTGCGAAGATATTCTCTTCTCACGCGCTAAGGTGTACAGCCGTGACGGGTGGGCGTGCGTCACGATTGTTGGCGGTCATACCAACATTGTGCACATCGAAACCCATAATGGTGTGGTGTTCAGTAAAGAAGAACAGACGCAGGATGAAGAGCTGGATTCGCCGCTGGCGGTGTTATCCCACACCTCGCTGGAAGAGATTCTGGCGTTTGTGAATGCGGTGCCGTTTGAGTCCATCCGCTTTATTCTGCAGGCGGCAAAACTAAACGGGGCGCTGTCTCAGGAAGGGTTACGCGGGACATGGGGATTACATATCGGTGCTACGCTGGAGAAGCAGTGTGCCCGTGGCCTGCTGGCAAACGATCTTTCAACCGCTATTCTGATCCGTACCAGTGCGGCGTCGGATGCGAGAATGGGCGGCGCGACGCTGCCGGCGATGAGTAACTCCGGTTCCGGGAACCAGGGGATCACTGCCACGGTTCCGGTGATGGTGGTGGCCGAGCACTTTGGTGCGGATGATGAAAAACTGGCGCGTGCGCTGATGTTGTCACACCTGAGTGCAATCTATATCCATCATCAGCTTCCTCGCTTGTCGGCTCTGTGTGCGGCAACGACGGCGGCGATGGGCGCGGCGGCGGGGATGGCATGGCTGGTGGATGGGCGCTATAACACCATCGCCATGGCGATCAGCAGCATGATTGGCGATGTGAGTGGGATGATTTGCGATGGTGCGTCAAACAGCTGTGCGATGAAAGTGTCTACCAGCGCGTCGGCGGCATGGAAGGCGGTACTCATGGCGCTGGACGATACGGCAGTGACCGGTAACGAAGGGATTGTGGCGCATAATGTCGAGCAATCTATTGCGAATCTGTGTGCGCTGGCATGTCGTTCGATGCAGGAAACCGACAAGCAGATCATTGAGATCATGGCCAGCAAAGCGCATTAATCTGTAGGCCGGGTAAGGCGTAACCGCCACCCGGCGTCAGTCTGAGCCGCCTTATCAGGCGGCGTCTTCTTCTTCCTGCCTTTGCTCGGCATCGGCAACAATCGCTTCCAGTTCCGTCAGCATATCTTCATAGCCAAAGGTTTTGGTCTGGACGACCGTGTCCTGAATTTTGGCTTTGACCGCCGGCTTACGCTTTTTTGACGCTTTCTTGCTCATAGTCGTACTCCCTTGTTTTTCCTGACTATACGGGCAAATCTATCAGCAAAGCGCGCAAAGGCGTATCGGCAACTAATGTTATGTTAGCTTCGTCACGAATAAATGCGCCATCACCACAGGTCAGCGCTTCTTTTTCTGCTCCAGCCGTTAGCGCATGGAACGTGCCGTGGATCGACTGCAGATAGGCGCGTGGGCCATGTAACTGAAAACTCAGTGATTCACCTTGCTTCAATTCGACATGGTGTATCCACACCTGCTGGCGAAGATGCAGGCTGCCTTGTTCTCCGTCCGGGGAGGCGATCAGTTGATACTTGCCGGTCGCCAGCGTGGCTTTCTGTACACAGGCATTTTCCCGCTGCGGGCAGGCGTCCAGCCATAATTGCATGCGGGTTAATGGCTTATCCTTGTTAAGGTTGTGCTCGCTGTAGCTAATCCCAGGCTGCGTGGCGAGCAGTAAAACCTCACCGGCTTTTGCCCGGACATGGTTGCCTTCGCTGTCGCGATATTCCGCTTCCCCTTCAAGGATCAGGTTGACAATATCCACCTTCGGATAGGTACGCGGCTGGAAAGAGGCCCCCGGTGCCAGAACTTCCTGGTTCAGAACACGCAGCGAGGCGTAACCCAGCAGCTTAGGATCAAAATAGTGTCCAAAGGAGAAGGTATAACGGGCTTGCAGCCAGCCGTAGTCTGCCTGTCCGCACTGTTTTGCTGTTCGGGTAGTAATCATCTTTCTTGACCTCTCTTTACTTCCTTTTATGTTAAATGGCTGGACGCTGTATTGTTAGCCAGATATTCTGCCCGGTATGTTCAAATTTCCTGAATGAGAACGACATGGCCAAAGAAAGGGCATTAACGCTTGAAGCGTTACGCGTAATGGATGCAATCGACAGACGTGGCAGCTTTGCCGCTGCGGCGGACGAACTGGGGCGCGTTCCTTCCGCTCTCAGCTATACCATGCAAAAGCTGGAAGAAGAGCTGGATGTGGTGTTGTTTGACCGCTCAGGCCATCGCACAAAATTTACTAACGTTGGACGCATGCTACTGGAACGTGGGCGCGTGCTGCTCGAGGCGGCTGATAAGCTGACCACCGATGCCGAAGCGCTGGCCCGCGGCTGGGAAACGCATCTGACGATCGTCACCGAAGCGCTGGTACCCACGGCAGCGTTCTTTCCGCTCATCGACCGGCTTGCCGTGAAGGCCAATACCCAGCTTTCGGTGATCACTGAGGTGCTGGCTGGGGCATGGGAACGCCTGGAGCAGGGAAGGGCGGATATCGTGATCGCCCCGGATATGCATTTTCGTTCATCGTCAGAAATTAATTCCCGCAAGCTGTACACGCTGATGAACGTCTATGTGGCCGCGCCGGATCATCCTATTCATCAGGAGCCGGAGCCGTTGTCGGAAGTGACCCGAGTGAAGTACCGGGGAATTGCGGTGGCGGATACCGCCCGTGAGCGCCCGGTGCTGACCGTCCAGTTACTGGATAAACAGCCGCGCCTGACGGTGAGTTCAATCGAAGATAAGCGCCAGGCGCTGTTGGCCGGGCTGGGTGTGGCGACCATGCCGTATCCGCTGGTGGAGGAGGATATTGTCGCAGGTCGTTTGCGCGTGGTAAGCCCGGAGTCCACCAACGAAATTGATATCATCATGGCCTGGCGACGGGACAGTATGGGTGAGGCCAAATCCTGGTGTCTGCGGGAAATTCCGAAGCTGTTTGCGGGCAAATAAGGTGGGGTTAAGCCGGATGCGGTGCAAGCACCTTATCCGGCCTACAGGACGGAGTATGCTGTAGGCCTGATAAGCGCAGCGCCATCAGGCATCTCTACGTGCTACGTCAGGACAGTTGTTTAGGGTCTGCACCGAAGCGGTTGCTACCCGGCGTGCCGTTCTGACAGTTGAAAATAATGATAACCAACCAGCCAATAATGGGGATCAACAAGATCAGCAGCCACCATGCAGAACGGTCGGTGTCATGCAAACGACGGAACTGCACTGCCCACCATGGTATAAATACCAGTACACCATAAATCGTCGTTAATACGCCTTCTCCCCCGGCGCGTTGCCAGCCAAGCATGTTGTCCAGGATGCTGAGTACGAAAGAAAAGATGATGTTGACCAGAACAAACATCCAGTACTCTTTGCGCCGAGCCCGGCCGCCAAAACCAAAATAGTTCTTAAGAACGTTTAGATACCAATCCATTTGCGCCTCATTTTGCGTTCAATCACTTGTTTTTAAAGTAATCAAATTAAGAATAGCTGCGAATGAAATGGTGGTAAATATTTGTCGTATTAATTATTTGGTCCCCTGATGGGTAATACTTATCAGTGAACGCTTCAGTTTCAGAAAGTATCAACCTGTGTTGGCGGAAGTAATGAATATACGCTCTCAGAGAAAGGGTTCCGTTCACCTTATGTTCATCGCTTCTCTTAAGTATTGGTTCATGTGAACGTGTAAAGGGCGTTCTCCGCCACGCCCTTTACAATCCCGGCTCCCGGCGGGAAAATTGCCACTTCGTGGTTCCCTCCGCTTTTTCCTTCAGGCTTTCGGGCCGGGCGCGATGTAACGTCCCTGTAAAGCGCGCCCTGAACCCGCATCCCTGCGGGTTCTCCCGGCCTTACGGAAACACGTCGGCAATTTTCAACCGGACCAGCCACGCCTGACTACCGGTATTTTTATTTGAATATATCTGAACAGCATAAGAGATTTAACTGAAAGTCAGAGAGTTGAAGCGATGACCCATGTCCGGCTGAAAATCGATGAGTCGTTGACGGCTGACCGGGTCTGCCCGCAGGGATGCGGGCAGAGGGGACGGCCTGCAAGGATGCAGGCTCGGCCCCGACCCGACAGGCAGACGGCATAAGACGAATGAATCGCGTAGCGACGATTTTCCCGCCGGGAGCCTGGGTTGCAAGGGAGGCGGCGGTGAGCCTCCCTTGCACGTTCACGGGTAACGGCGTTTCAGAGAAATGACACAGCTGAGGTGAACGGAACCCTGAGCAAAAATCACATGTTCGCCATTCATGCTTAACGAATCGGCATTACCCCAAAGGGACCTGTGTAAATCATGCGAAACGGCTGTCTCGTCCATGTGGCTCGCTGAGATCCTGCCATGGCCCGATTGAAATAATACCGGTCGGATTGATGGTTTTGTGGCTACGGAAGTAGTGATGACGGATATGGTCAAAATTGACGGTCTCCGCAATGCCCGGCATCTGGTAAATATCGCGCAGGAAACCGTACAGATTCAGGTAGTCACTGATGCGGTGCTTATCGCACTTGAAGTGGGTAACATACACCGGATCAAAGCGTACCAGCGTGGTCCACAGGCGAATATCTGCCTCGGTCAACTGGTCGCCGGTCAGATAGCGATGCTGACCCAGAATCTGCTCCAGTCGCGCCAGTGAGTGAAACACTTTATCAACCGCCTCATCATATGCCTCCTGACTGGTGGCAAAACCGGCTTTATAGACGCCATTATTGACGTTGTCATAAATCCAGCTGTTCAGCTCGTCAATTTTACTTTGCAGGGCCGGCGGGTAGTAATCACCGGCTTTGGCGCCCAGTGCATCAAACGCCGTGTTAAACATGCGGATGATCTCCGCCGATTCATTACTGACGATGGTGTGATTCTTTTTATCCCACAGCACCGGTACAGTGACGCGGCCGCTGTACTGCGGGTCGGCGTGCAAATAGAGCTGATAGAGAAACTCGTGCTGGTAGAGCGTATCTCCCGTGGCGGCCGGGAAATTATCATCAAACGTCCAGCCGTTCTCTAGCATCAGCGGATGCACAACGGAAACGGAGATAAATGGCTCCAGACCTTTGAGCGTGCGTAGAATCAGCGTGCGATGCGCCCACGGACAGGCGAGGGAAACGTACAGGTGGTAGCGGTCTTTTTCGGCGGCAAAACCGCCTGTGCCGGTCGGGCCAGGCTCGCCATCCGCGGTGAGCCAGTTACGGAAAGCCGATGCAGAACGTTGAAATTTTCCCCCGGTAGATTTTGTGTCATACCAGGTGTCATGCCAGACGCCGTCAATAAGTTGTCCCATGGTTTTGCCTCCTCAGATAGCAAAAGCGAGGAGATGTCTCCTCGCTTTTTGATGCGTTTAGTATAGCTTGCTTACCACTTTTTATTCAGTACGCGGTCAATGCTGAATGCGCCTGGACCGGTGATAGCCAGCAGCAGGAAACCGCCTGCGATGGTTAAGTTTTTCATGAACATCAGCGAGTTCATCCCTTCCGCAAAGTTGCTGTGGAAGATGAACGCGGTCAGCACCGTGAAGCCTGCGGTAAACAGCGCGGTAGTACGGGTCAGGAAGCCGAACAGAATGGCCAGGCCGCCGCCGAACTCAAGCAGAATAACCAGCGGTAACATGAACCCCGGAACGCCCATGGCTTCCATATATTGTTGGGTACCCGCATATCCGCTGATTTTTCCCCAGCCTGCAGAAATAAACAGGATTGGCATCAGAATGCGCGCTACCAGTACACCAACATCTTCTAATTTTTTCATCGTACTCTCCAGGAAACCACTCAGGCGGCTGATTTTGTTTTTTGTTGCATTAACGCTGTATAGGGCGTTGTTGCTGTCGATGGAGAGAATCATAAACGTGACGAATGACAATTGTTAGCAAGGAAAACTGTCAGTATTTTTCAAAAATTTTGAGTGAAGGGGGGAGAGAGAATGAAGTAGGCCTTGCTATCAGGCCTACGTGGGGAGAACAGAAGAGATTAACCGCGCAGTTGCTGCTGTCTGATGGTCGCTTTGACCAGTCGCCAGGCGCTCCAGACGCTAAAGCCGCGTTTGGCCCAACGGACGAGCATATTTGGGTGGCGAATAGTACGAACGGCTATGATGCTGCTGCCAACCAGTATCCACGAGCGCAGGTTCAACAGCGTGTTCCAGCCGCGATCGTATGCAGCAGTGACCTCCAGCCAGTCGCGGCGGGTGGCGGTCAGATCCAGCCGTTGCTGCTGGATCTGACTAAGCAGCAGCGCCTTACGTTTTTCGCGTTCGACTTTACTGCTCATTATGCATCATCCTCCAGGGCCTGCCTGTCGTTAGCAAGTTCATGGCGGGTATGACGTAACAGCGTTGACTTACGGGCTTTACGTAGCGTCCATATCCCGCCAATGAGCGCCAGAAGCAACAGCACAACGGTGGTGGCTATCATCGCGTTGAGACGGTACTGAGGGTCAATGGCCCAGATGATAAGCACCATCAGGCTCATCAGGCCAAATGCTGCGAACAGCATAGTTAGCCCCAGCATCAGCAGTAGCTGAAAGAGGTTGGCTTTTTCCTCTTCCAGTTCAACAACGGCCAGACGTAACCGGGTCTCAACTATCTCGACGAGGATCGTGATGATCCGTTGTCCGATACCCAGTACGTTTTTGCCTGGACCTTGTGCGTGATCGGAGTCCGCCATTGTTAGCGGCGCGACAGCAGTACGCCAAGCACCACACCGACCGCAGCGCCAATACCGACGCCTGTCCATGGATTTTCGCGTACGTAGTTGTCGGCTTTTGCCGCGGCTTCGCGAGTTTGCTTAGCAATCACATCGCTGGTTTCACCCAGGCGATTGCGGCTCTCTTTCAGCGCGCGTTCTGCTTTACTGCGAATTTTACTCAACTCTTCTTTCGACTTATCGCCAGAGGAGCTCAGTACCTCTTCAAGCGTATCCGCAAGGGATTTCAGCTCAGCGCGCAGGTGTTCCGTAGCATTATCTTTTGACATAGTTTTCTCCAGGTGAGTGGGTCGTTACCGTACTTAGTAATCGCGTGACTCGAGTTCTTTCAGTTCAGTCTGAGCTTCGGCAAGCTTGCGCTCGCGTTTGGTGATTTTATCTGTATCGCCTTTTTGTTTCGCCTCGGCGAGATCACGTTTACGCTCGGCGATCTCATCTTTCTGTTCTGCAATTTTTTTCTGATGCTCGGCACGTAGCTTGCTGTCAGAACAATTGGCCCGGACTTCGCTCAGGGCCTTGTTCAGGCCGTTGATACGACTCTGATTGTTGTGCTTTTCGGCATAGCTAATCTCCCGCTGAATATCGTGTTCTTTTTCCTGACAGAGGGTGTTGGCGTAGCTGCTGGCACTGAGAGCGAAAAGGGTAACAGCCAAAGCGATGCGGTATTTCATACTTGAACCTTCCATTGTGATTCGACCCGGTAACGCGAGGGTCGTTGCTCCAGATAAAAAAGCGTGGGCCATAAACCCAGCTTATTAATCATAGGCACTAAACGGCGAAATCACCAAAGTGGGTGAAATAATTCAGATTCCTGGAAGTTAACCAAAACGGTGTGGGTTATCACGCAAACGTGATAACCACTGCACTGCCTGATTATCATCATCCTGTTGGGCGATGACGAAGCCATGCGGCAACGTTCTGTCGAGAACGACCTTCGCGGCTGCGCTTTGCGCGCTGGAATCAAAGGTGATCAGCAGCGCATCATTTTGCGGGGTAATGCTTTTAAAGCGAATGCCGTTGGCATCCAGATGATGCCAGATAGAAAAACCGTCTGGCATGCTGGCGCCCTGATTAACGGCGCGAATGGCTAGCGTCGACTCCTGCTGACGAATGGCAGACCAGGTCAGGATAAGCGCGCCTAAAAACAGGATAAAGGTGGTTGTCCAGGCCAATCGTCGGAGCGTTATGCGTGGTAGCAGCATAATTTATCCCCGGTTCCCGTATTTCTTTTTCCATAAAACAACCAGTGAACCGGCGAGGCCAAACACCAGTAAAACAACGGGAAGCAGCATCAGGCACGACATTAACTGATCTTCGTACTTGAGGAACACCGGCGTTTTGCCCAGCAGATAACCGAGTGACGTCAGGATCAAGACCCACAGCAGTCCGCTCATCCAGTTGAAGAACTGAAAGCGCGCATTGTTCAGGCCGGAGAGTCCTGCAATGGTCGGCAGCAGCGTTCTGACGAAGGCAATGAATCGCCCGACCAGCAACGCAGACAGGCCATGTTTATGGAACAGATGGTGCGCGCGCTGATGATAATGCGCGGGAAGATGAGAAAGCCAGTTTTGCACGATGCGGGTATTCCCCAGCCATCGTCCCTGGATGTAGCTGACCCAACAGCCGAGGCTGGCCGCGGTGGTGAGGAGCAGCACCGTTTGTGGAAAGCCCATTGCGCCTTTAGCAATAAGCACGCCGACCAGCACCAGTAAGCTGTCACCAGGTAAAAAGGCCGCAGGAAGCAGCCCGTTTTCCAGAAACAAAATGGTAAACAGGACAAAATACAGCATGCCAATCATCGACGGATTGGCCAGAGTTTCAAAATCCTGAGCCCACAAGGCATTCAGTAATTGAGTCAGTAGTTCCATTCAGTATTCCTGGAGAAATCGGTTGTCGTCATGCCGGTTTTCTGGAGTTTGTAACGCCGCAATATTATTGATCTTTTTTTGCATGTATCGCGGTCTGACACAAATTCACGGCCTGAACTGTTCCCTGTTAAGTTGCAAAGTAAGCAAGCACTGATACACAAAAATTCAAAACGCATGTAATTGTAACAAAGGTCAACGTAGTCCGTTATAGAAATTACGGTCGCTGAACCGTGATTTTGCTTATCGCAAAGGAGGGTGGCGAGAGGATTTACACAGGCTGACACTTTATACCTAATGCTTACCGAGCGTCAGAAACAGGCGCCCTGGCGCGCCTGTGAATATGAGAACGCTTATTTTGCCCCGTTAGCGGCCGTATCCAGATGAACCACCGGATTATCGGTAAAAAGATAACGGTCGGCGTTGAACTCAAAATCATCGCTGGTTTCGTTAAACAGCATCTGTTTGGTGTTCTCAAGGTGCTGCCACATCGCCAGTTTGGCAGCATGAGGATCTTTACGGATTAATGCCCGTAGGATCTGGTCATGGTCATCGCACCAGTTATCTACCGTGCGCAGGTCGATGTGATCGTGCAATTTCTTCCAGTACGGGTTGTGAACACGCTGAGTCCACATTTTTTCAACAATCGCCGCCAGTGCGGTATTTTGCGTTGCCAGCGCCACTTGCACATGGAACTGGAGATCCCACTCGGAGTCACGGAAGCTTTTTTCGTTGCGCGACTTCTCCTGGATTTCCATCAGTTTCATGATGTCCTGTTTGGTCACCTGGGTGGCGGCAAACTCGGCAATATTGCTCTCTATAAGCTGGCGTGCCTGCAGCAGTTCAAATGGACCGTAGCTGGCAAACTCAAGATTGGCATCTGGCGCGACGTAGTGTTTTGGCTGGTTAGAGATGACGTGGATCCCGGATCCTTTACGCACCTCAACGTAGCCCTCAACCTCGAGCATGATAATGGCTTCACGGACCACGGTACGGCTGACGTTCTTTTCATCGGCGATAAAGCGCTCGGCGGGAAGTTTTTCACCCACCAGGTAAACACCCTGCTCAATGCGCGCCTTCAGATCGGCAGCAAGTTGTTGGTACAAACGTCGTGGTTCGGTGATTTCCATATGCGCTCCAGGCATGATACGGCAGACTCTATTTGTTATACCACTTTTGCGAATTTGGCTCCACTTGTGACGATAAAAAAGCCGCCAGAACGCTGGCGGCTTTGAACGTATTTCGTTGGTGATTGAGTCAGGTCAACTTTGTGGTGCGGGATCGCCGGTTTGCGGTCCCGAGTCGACCTCGCTGGCCGGTTTGTTTTGCAGCACCGTCCAGATGACTAACGCACCGAGCAGGTCGAATACTGCCAGTACCGCAAACAGTGGGCTAAAGCCGATGGTGTCAGCCAGGGCGCCCACGACCAGCGCAAACAGGGTGCTTGCCAGCCAGGCAGACATCCCGGTCAGACCGTTCGCTGTAGCCACTTCATTACGACCAAAGACGTCAGAAGAGAGGGTGATCAGCGCACCGGACAGGGCCTGGTGAGCAAAGCCCCCGACGCACAGCAGCGCGATGGCAATATACGGGCTGGTAAACAGACCAATCATGCCCGGGCCAATCATCAGGAATGCGCCCATGGTGACGACCATTTTACGTGACACAATCAGGTTGACGCCGAACCAGCGCTGGAACAGCGGCGGCAGATACCCACCAACGATACAGCCGAGGTCAGCAAACAGCATGGGCATCCAGGCGAACATGGCAATTTCTTTCAGGTTAAAGCCGTAAACTTTAAACATGAACAGCGGGATCCAGGCGTTAAAGGTACCCCAGGCCGGCTCAGCCAGGAAACGCGGCAGTGCAATGCCCCAGAACTGGCGGTTACGCAGGATCTGCGCGACGGACATTTTCTTCGCCGTGCCGTTTTTATGCTGTGATTCCTGGCCGTTGAGAATGTAATCACGTTCTTCGTCGGACAGTTTTTTCTGATCGCGTGGGTGTTTGTAAAACACAAGCCAGCACATGGCCCAGATGAAGCTCAGGACACCAGAGATAATGAACGCCATCTGCCAGCTGTGCATCACGATGGCCCAGACTACCAGCGGCGGCGCAATCATCGCGCCAATAGAGGAACCGACGTTAAAGTAACCGACGGCAATGGAGCGCTCTTTGGCCGGGAACCACTCCGAGCTGGCTTTCAGACCCGCTGGGATCATCGCCGCTTCAGCAGCACCGACCGCGCCTCGCGCCAGCGCCAGTCCACCCCAGCTTCCAGCCAGTGCAGTCGCGCCACAGAAGACGGCCCACAGAACGGCGAACATCGCGTAACCTATTTTTGTTCCCAGCACGTCCAGAACGTAGCCAGCAACGGGTTGCATAACGGTGTAAGCAGCAGAGTACGCTGCGATGATATAGGAATACTGTTGAGTGGAGATGTGTAACTCTTCCATCAGCGTTGGCGCAGCTGCCGCCACAGTGTTACGCGTCAGGTAACCCAGCACGGTGCCAAGCGTCACCAGTGCGATCATATACCAACGTAACCCTTTAATTTTACGCATGTAAAACCTCATCGTTTTGTTATTTCCGCGAACGAGCGGTCATCTTCCTGTGTAGGGCGGAGGATGTTCTTTTTACGAAAGGGGTGACCGAAAAAAACCGGTACTCCCCGAACTTTGCCATTTAAAGAATCGTGCTAATTCGGTTTCCGTACCGGTCAATCCGATGGTGGACCATCGGTAATTTGCATTCCGTCGGCTTATGTATTGCGACGGCAAAAAGATAACTTGTCATACAGCTTTAAAAGGTGAGTGCCATCACAAAAGTGTGAATCTTCGTGTGGTCATTATTTCGATTCAGCAAAGCCAGTACTGGCGCGGGCTGGCGTAAGATTTACCTCTTTGAGAGTAATTTTTTTGTCGCCATTTGTTGATCTAACTCACGAAAATATCTTCAGTTTGTGGAAATTGGTGTGATAACTTTGTCAGCATCAAAACATAAGCAATCTGACGCACTCGCTGAGAGGAAGACGATAATGACCCCGTTTATGACTGAAGATTTTCTGCTGGATACCGAATTTGCCCGCCGTCTGTATCATGATTACGCCAAAGATCAGCCAATCTTCGATTACCACTGCCATCTGCCGCCGCAGCAAATCGCGGACAACTACCGTTTTAACAACCTGTATGACATCTGGCTGAAAGGCGATCACTACAAATGGCGCGCTATGCGTACTAACGGTGTTGCTGAGCGCCTGTGTACCGGCGATGCGTCCGATCGTGAGAAGTTTGACGCCTGGGCCGCGACGGTTCCGCACACTATTGGCAACCCGCTTTACCACTGGACGCATCTTGAACTGCGTCGCCCGTTTGGTATTACAGGTAAGCTGCTGTCGCCTGCGACGGCGGATGAAATCTGGAATCAGTGCAATGAACTGCTGGCGCAGGAACAATTTTCCGCGCGCGGCATCATGCAGCAGATGAACGTGAAAATGGTCGGTACCACTGACGATCCGATTGATTCACTGGAACATCACGCCTCGGTCGCCAAGGACAGCACCTTTGCCGTCAAAGTGCTGCCGAGCTGGCGCCCGGACAAAGCCTTTAATATTGAGCAGGCGACCTTTAACGACTACATGACGAAGCTGGGTGAGGTGTCCGACACCGATATCCGTCGCTTCACCGATCTGCAAACCGCGCTGACCAAACGCCTGGATCACTTCGCTGCACACGGCTGTAAAGTGTCTGACCATGCGCTGGATGTGGTGCTGTTTGCTGAATCTAATGAATCTGAACTCGACAACATCCTGACGCGTCGTCTGGCCGGTGAAACGCTGAGCGAGCATGAAGTGGCGCAGTTTAAAACGGCCGTGCTGGTGTTCCTTGGTGCGGAATATGCCCGTCGTGGTTGGGTCCAGCAGTACCATATTGGCGCACTGCGTAATAACAACCTGCGTCAGTTCAAACTGTTGGGGCCGGACGTGGGCTTTGACTCGATCAACGATCGTCCGGTTGCGGAAGAACTCTCCAAACTGCTGAGCAAGCAGAACGAAGAAAACCTGCTGCCAAAAACTATCCTGTACTGCCTGAACCCGCGCGACAACGAAGTGCTGGGCACCATGATCGGCAACTTCCAGGGCGAAGGTATGCCGGGAAAAATGCAGTTCGGGTCCGGCTGGTGGTTCAACGATCAGAAAGACGGAATGGAACGCCAAATGACGCAGTTGGCGCAGCTCGGTCTGCTGAGCCGTTTTGTCGGCATGCTGACCGACAGCCGTAGCTTCCTGTCATATACGCGCCATGAATATTTCCGCCGCATTCTGTGCCAGATGATTGGCCGCTGGGTTGCCGCGGGTGAAGCCCCGGCAGATATCCAGTTGCTGGGTGAAATGGTGAGAAATATCTGCTTCAACAATGCGCGCGATTATTTTGCCATTGAACTGAACTAAGGTCCGGGTTGATATGCAATACATCAAGATCCATACGCTGGATAACGTTGCGGTTGCGCTGGCCGATCTGGCGCAAGGCACGCAGGTTAGTGTAGATAACCATACCGTAACGCTACGACAGGACGTTGTACGTGGACACAAATTTGCCTTGAGCGATATTGCTCAGGGTGAGAACGTCATTAAATATGGCCTGCCGATTGGCCATGCTCTGGCGGATATTGCGGCGGGTGAACATATCCATGCTCACAATACGCGCACCAATCTGAGCGATCTGGATGAATATAGCTATCAACCCGACTTTCAGGAACCTGAGGTACAACCGGCAGATCGCGATGTGCAGATCTACCGTCGTGCCAACGGTGATGTCGGGGTGCGTAACGAACTGTGGATCCTGCCGACCGTCGGCTGCGTTAACGCCATGGCGCGTCAGATGCAGACCCGCTTCCTGAAAGAGACCAACGATGCTGAAGGCATCGATGGCGTTCATCTTTTCAGCCACACCTACGGCTGCTCGCAGCTGGGTGACGATCACATCAACACCCGCACTATGCTGCAAAACATGGTGCGTCACCCGAACGCGGGGGCGGTGCTGGTGGTGGGGCTTGGTTGTGAAAACAACCAGGTGGATGCCTTCCGCGAAACGTTGGGCGAGTTCGATCCTGAACGCGTGCACTTCATGGTCTGCCAACATCAGGAAGACGAAGTGGAGGCGGGGATCGAACATCTCCATCAGTTGTACAACGTGATGCGCCACGATAAGCGTGAGCCGGGTAAACTGGGCGAGTTGAAGTTTGGTCTGGAATGCGGCGGGTCTGACGGCCTGTCCGGCATCACGGCTAACCCGATGCTGGGACGTTTCTCCGACTATGTGATTGCCAACGGTGGCACCACCGTGCTGACCGAAGTTCCGGAAATGTTTGGCGCTGAGCAACTGCTGATGAGCCATTGCCGTGACGAAGAGACGTTTGGCAAGCTGGTGACGATGGTCAATGACTTCAAGCAGTACTTCATTGCCCACGACCAGCCGATTTATGAGAACCCGTCACCGGGTAACAAGGCGGGGGGCATCACCACGCTGGAAGATAAATCACTGGGCTGCACGCAGAAAGCGGGTTCCAGCCAGGTTGTCGATGTATTGCGTTACGGCGAACGGCTAAAAACGCACGGTCTGAATCTGTTAAGCGCACCGGGGAACGACGCCGTTGCCACCAGCGCGCTGGCGGGTGCTGGCTGCCATATGGTGCTATTCAGTACCGGTCGCGGCACGCCTTACGGCGGCTTTGTACCGACGGTGAAAATCGCCACGAACAGCGAGCTGGCAGCGAAGAAAAAGCACTGGATCGATTTTGATGCGGGACAGCTGATCCACGGTAAAGCCATGCCTCAACTGCTGAATGAGTTTGTCGATACCATCGTCGAGTTTGCTAATGGTAAGCCGACCTGTAACGAACGTAATGACTTCCGCGAGCTGGCTATTTTCAAAAGTGGCGTAACGTTGTAATAATTGTACAGGCCTACGCGATCAGTAGGCCTGATAAGCGTAGCGCCATCAGGCATAAACCGTTGCCGGATGGCGGCGTAAACGCCTTATCCGGCCTACATGCTTGCCGCCTTGCTGTCGCACGAAATCTATTGGGTAATCGAAATAGAGTAGATTTTAAAAACGGCGTTTCATAATATGAGGCGCCGTTTGTTTTTGCATTTCCTCACAAGGATTTTTCATGACCGCGTATTGGCTGGCCCAGGGCGTAGGTGTCATCGCCTTTCTGATCGGGATTACCACCTTTTTCAACCGCGATGAGCGCCGCTTCCGGCTGCAGCTTGCCGTCTATAGTGCCACTATCGGGGTACACTTCTTTTTGATGGGGGCCTGGCCCGCGGGGATGAGTGCGGAGCTAAACACCATCCGAACCCTGGTCTCGATGCGCACCCGCAAACTGTGGGTGATGACCGTTTTTATCGTTCTCACGCTGGTTCTTGGGTTGGCGAAACTACAGCATGCGATGGAGTTACTCCCCATTATTGGCACGCTGGCCAGCACTTGGGCGCTGTTTCGCTGTAAAGGATTAACCGTCCGCTGTGTGATGTGGTGCGCGACCGCCTGCTGGGTGGTGCATAATTTCTGGTTGGGATCGATTGGCGGCACGATGATTGAAGGCAGTTTTCTGGTGATGAACGGCCTGAATATTATTCGTTTCAGACGCATGCAAAAACGGGGGATAGATCCCTTCAAAATTGAAAAAAGCGTACAGAAAGAAAACCCCTCCGCACCATGACGGAGGGGAAAAGTGATTAGCCGCGCAGGGCGTTGTTTGCCAGACGTTCGTCTTCAGCCTGGCAGGCTGCAGCGGTAAACAATACGTCGGTTGAGGAGTTCAGTGCGGTTTCACAGGAGTCCTGCAACACGCCGATAATAAAGCCGACGGCAACTACCTGCATGGCGATATCATTCGGGATACCGAACATATTACACGCCAGTGGGATCAGCAGCAGAGAGCCACCCGCCACGCCAGATGCGCCACAGGCACAAAGCGATGCCACGACGCTCAACAGCAGCGCAGTCGGTAAATCAACCGGGATCCCCAGTGTATTCACCGCTGCCAGCGTCAGCACGGTAATGGTGATCGCCGCGCCAGCCATGTTGATGGTTGCACCCAGTGGGATAGAAACCGAGTAGGTATCGCGGTCCAGATTCAGCTTCTCACACAGCGCCATATTCACCGGAATGTTGGCGGCAGAGCTGCGGGTAAAGAAGGCATACACGCCGCTTTCACGCAGGCAAGCCAGCACCAGCGGATACGGGTTGCGACGAATTTTCCAGAACACCAGCAGCGGGTTGACCACGAACGCCACCAGCAGCATACAACCTACCAGCACTGCCAACAGCTGCGCATAGCCCCACAATGTAGCAAAACCCGTGGTGGCAAGCGTGGAGGAGACCAGGCCGAAAATACCGATAGGGGCGAAACGAATCACCAGTTTCACCATAAAGGTGACGGCGTTGGACATATCGTTGACCAGATTCTTGGTCGTTTCATTCCCGTGGCGCAGGGCAAAGCCCAGGCCGACGGCCCATACCAGAATGCCGATATAGTTCGCGTTAAGCAGGGCATCAATCGGGTTCGACACCATACTCATCAACAGCCCACGCATCACTTCGACAATGCCTGATGGTGGCACAATATCGTTAGCGCTGCTGGCAAGATGCAGTGTCGAGGGGAAGGCAAAGCTGAACACCACTGCCGCTAATGCCGCGGAGAAGGTACCGAGCAGGTAGAGGAACAGAATCGGACGGATATTAGTTTTTTGCCCATGCTGATGGTTCGCAATAGAGGCCATTACCAGCATCAGAACCAGGATGGGAGCGACGGCTTTTAATGCGCCGACGAACAGGGTGCCCAGCAAACCAGCGGCTTCTGCAGCCGGTTTTGAGATCAGTGCCAGCGCAATCCCCAGTACTAAACCTATCAAAATTTGCTTAACAAGGCTCCCTTGCGCCAAACGCGAGATCAGCCCCGACGAACGTTGCGTAGTCATTTCGTAATCCTTTTATTGTGTTGTCGCCTGACCCTTGTGCGTTCTATAGACGCATCTTTCAGAGTGAGGCAAATGTTTGCATGGCTGAGTATAAGGAAAGAACACGCTTCGGGAAGCGAAATATCCTGGATTTTACGCTGAGATCATATTTTATAACTTTGAATTAACATTGTGATGACATGTTAAACAAAAAGCCCGACGCACACACAGTGGGCGTCGGGCTTTGTAGGCTAGTGGATGAGTGTTACTGCGTTTGCTGCTTTTTATCGTGCTGGTGGTTGACCCACGCATTCACAATCAGCGTCACAAACAGGATCCCGAACACCACGCCTAACGAGATAGCGATAGGGATATGGTAGAAGTCGACAATCAGCATCTTGATGCCGATAAACACCAGAATGATCGACAGGCCGTACTTCAGCATCGAGAAACGCTCCGCCACGCCGGCCAGCAGGAAGTACATCGCACGCAGACCAAGGATGGCAAACAGGTTAGAGGTCAGTACGATGAACGGGTCGGTGGTCACGGCAAAGATTGCCGGAATGCTGTCGACGGCAAAGATAACATCGCTCAACTCAACCAGAATCAGCACCAGCATCAGCGGCGTAACGAACAGCAGACCGTTTTTACGCACGAAGAAATGCTCGTTCTCGATGGTGTCGGTCATACGCAGATGACCGCGCAGCCAGCGCACTAACGGCCTGTCGCCAATGCCGGAAGCATCATCTTTTGCCAGCGCCATCTTCACGCCGGTAAACAGCAGGAACGCGCCGAACACGTACAGCAGCCATTCGAACTGGGTGATAAGCCAGCTGCCCGCGAAGATCATGATGGTACGCAGAACAATCGCCCCCAGCACGCCATACACCAGCACTCGACGCTGCAACGCTGGCGGCACCGAGAAGTAGCTAAACAGCATCAGCCAGACAAAGACGTTATCCACCGCCAATGATTTCTCGATCAAATAGCCGGTGAGGAACGCCAACGCCTGCGGGTCTGCGACCGCACGCCCCTGGGTTTCAGCCAGATACCACCAGAATACGGCGTTAAACAGTAACGACAAGGTGACCCAGACGATTGACCAGGCAGCCGCCTGCTTCATTGACATCGTATGCGCGCCGCGACGACCCTGCAACAGCAGGTCGATGGCCAGCATAATCACCACTACAACAGCGAAGCCACCCCATAACAACGGTGTGCCGACAGTATTCATTATATTTCCCCATGCATAAAAAAACGGCCAACGCCGAATGACGTTAGCCGCTGCTTTTCATGCATAGACCTTGCCATTCGGCAAGGTCTCACTTACAACAACAAAGGAATACGTTGACGTATTCCTTTGTTATCGCCCGGCGACCGGATGTGGTTTTTCACACATCGTAATGACGATCAACCGACAACGAAGTTACTCCCCTTTGCGGGTAACAAAGTATTACAGGCCACGCTTTCAGTCAATGGCCTGCAACATTTGTTTTACACAGTTTTACGCAATCAGCGACGTATTCGCGCTATCTGCTGGGAAAACGACGCCGGTCTGGCGGCGAATTTCCGTTTGCAGCTTAGCGGTAATGCGACTGACAGCCAGTGCCGGGTGATCCACTTCGCCGGATTCAACCAGATGAGCAAAGCGCTCTGCCTCATACAGCATAGTATTGATGTGCTGAGGCACCGTCAGATCCTGCGTTTTTCCACCACGCGGAACAAAACAGACTTTCTGGCATTCGGAGATTTTCTCAATGACCAGTGACCCTGATTCGCCCTGAATCTCGCTGGCCAGCACCGAGTCGCTCACTTTGGAATGCTGTAACGTGACGCTGAAATCACCGTAGTTCAGCACCACAACGCCGTGGGCATCAACACCGCTTGCCAGCAGGCTGGCGCTGGCCTGTACGCTCTGCGGTTCGCCCCACAGCGCAACCGCCGAAGCCAGGCAGTAAAAGCCGATATCCATAATCGAGCCATTTGAGAACGCTGGATTAAAGGTATTCGGGTTTTCACCGTTCAGATAACGCTGGTAGCGTGAAGAGTACTGGCAGTAATTGATAAACGCCTTTCTGACATTTCCTACCTTGGGCAGAGATTGCTGCAGCAGCAGGAAATTGGGCAGGCAGGCGGTTTTAAACGCCTCAAACAGCACCACCTGATTTTCCCGAGCGCAGGCGATAGCGGCATCGACTTCTGCCAGGTTTGATGCCAGCGGTTTCTCACAAATGACGTGCTTTTTATGGCGTAAGAACAGCTCGGTCTGCGGGAAGTGCAGAGAGTTTGGGCTGGCGATATACACTGCATCAATAGCGTCACTCTGCGCCATTGCATCCAGCGAAGTAAACAAATGCTCGACGAGATAATCGTTAGCGAAGCTTTGCGCCTGTTCAAGGCTGCGGGAATAGACTGCGGTTAACTTATATTTGCCGGTTTCATGGGCGGCATCCACAAACTGGCGGGTGATCCAGTTTGTGCCAATCACTGCGAAACGTATCATAAAGGCCTTCAGGCTGCGAAAAGGGATCCTTGCGCCAATTTAGCATGCCTTGCTGACAAAGCCAGTGCGCTACTGCGCAGTTTGCTTTAGCGATTGTTGCGTTAACCACAGGCGGGTGTCGAACTCCAGTTGGTGATACTGAGGTTCCATATGGCAGCACAGCTGGTAAAACGCTTTGTCGTGTTCTTTTTCTTTCAGATGCGCCAGTTCATGAACCACGATCATGCGTAAAAAAGGTTCCGGGGCGTTGCGAAATACGGTGGCGACGCGAATTTCCGCTTTTGCTTTCAGCTTGCCGCCCTGCACGCGAGAGACGGCAGTATGCAGTCCAAGCGCATTCTTCAACACGTGGATCTTACTGTCATACATCACTTTATTGAGCGGTGGGGCATTGCGCAGAAACTGACTTTTCAGATCCTGGGTATATTGCCAGAGCGCCTTATCGGTCGCGAAGTCATGCGTACCCGGATAACGCTTTTCCAGGACCGCGCCCAGACGTTGTTCGCTGATCAAGGTTCGAACCTGATCAAGTAAATGCTCCGGGTAGCCCTGCAGATAGGTCAACTGACTCATTTGTGCCCCATATAAAGTATAAAAAGTGTATACTCACGCACCCTTTTCAGGGATACGCCGAAATTTTACCATTCAGGAGGGCCGATGAGCCACATAGACAACGGTTTCCGTTCGCTGTCACTTAAACGTTTCCCGGAAACGGATGACGTTAACCCGCTGCTGGCGTGGGAAGCTGCAGATGAATATCTGCTGCAACAGCTGGACGATACCGAGATTTGCGGCCCGGTGCTGCTCCTGAATGATACCTTCGGTGCGCTGGGCTGTGCGCTGGCGGAACATTCGCCGTACAGCATTGGCGACTCCTATTTAAGCGAACTGGCGACGCGTGAAAACCTGCGTCATAACGACATTGCCGAATCCAGCGTCCAGTTCCTCGACAGCACGGTCGATTACCCACAGGCGCCGGGCGTGGTACTGATTAAGCTGCCAAAAACCATGGCGCTGCTGGAACAGCAGTTGCGTGCGTTACGCCTGGTCGTCACGCCGCAAACGCGTATTATCGCCGGGGCGAAGGCGCGCGATGTGCATACCTCGACGCTTGAGCTGTTTGAAAAGGTGCTGGGCCCAACCACCACCACGCTGGCATGGAAAAAAGCCCGTCTGATCAACTGCACGTTCAGCAATCCTGAGCTGGCTGACGCCTCACAAACGCTGAGCTGGAAGCTGGAAGGCACCGACTGGACGATCCACAATCACGCTAACGTCTTCTCCCGTACCGGGCTGGATATTGGCGCACGTTTCTTTATCGAACATCTGCCGGACAATCTGGAAGGTGAGATTGTCGATCTCGGTTGCGGTAATGGCGTAGTGGGTCTGACGTTGCTGGAGAAGAACCCGCAAGCGAGCGTGGTGTTTGTGGATGAATCGCCGATGGCGGTGGCGTCCAGCCGCCTGAACGTGGAAACCAACATGCCAGACGCGCTGGACCGCTGCGAGTTTATGATCAACAACGCGCTGTCTGGCGTGGAACCGTTCCGCTATAACGCTGTGCTGTGTAACCCGCCGTTCCATCAGAAGCACGCGCTGACCGATAACATCGCGTGGGAGATGTTCCACCACGCCCGCCGTTGCCTGAAGATTAACGGCGAGCTGTATATTGTGGCGAACCGTCATCTCGACTACTTCCACAAGCTGAAGAAGATTTTCGGCAACTGCGAAACCATCGCCACCAACAACAAATTTGTGGTGCTGAAAGCGGTGAAATTAGGGCGTCGCCGCTAATCGCTGATGCCGGATGGCGGTTAACACCTTATCAGGCCTACAACGAACTGCCTCGTAGGCCTGATAAGCGTAGCGCCATCAGGCAATGATGTGTGTAATTACCTTATCCGGCCAACGAAAGACATAACGTTAAATTTCCAGCGCCAGTCGGGTGCCTTGCGCGATGGCGCGTCGGGCATCCAGTTCTAACGCCACATCACACCCGCCGATCAGATGTACTGTTTTACCGGCCGCATGCAGCGGATCGACCAGTCCACGACGAGGTTCCTGACCTGCACAAATTACCACATGATCCACGTTCAGGAGCTGAGGCTCGCCGTTGATCAACACGTGCAGTCCATCATCATCGATCTTCTGATAGCTCACCGCCGGGATCATTTTCACTCCACGAGACAGCAGGGTGGCGCGATGGATCCAGCCCGTGGTTTTACCTAACCCTTGTCCCGGTTTACTGGCTTTACGCTGCAACATGACTATCTGGCGCGGGCTACGGGATAACTGTGGCCCTTCCGGGCGTAAACCACCTGCTTGCTGGAGGCTGGTATCGATTCCCCATTCCACGCAGAATTCTGCAATGTTTTGGCTGGTGGGCTCGCCGGGCTGGCTCAGATACATGGCGGTATCAAAGCCGATCCCGCCGCTGCCGATAATCGCCACGCGTTGACCTACCGGCGTTTTATCACGTAAGACATCAAGATAGGTCAGTACCTTAGGATGATCGATGCCGTCGATCGGCGGCGTGCGTGGTTCAATCCCGCTGGCGAGGATCACTTCATCAAACGAGAGCAGATCGTCTGCGGTGACAAAATGATTCAGCTTCAGCGTCACGCCGGTGACGTCGATCATCCGGCGGTAATAGCGCAACGTTTCGTAAAATTCTTCTTTGCCGGGGATCTGTTTGGCGATATTGAACTGTCCGCCGATCTCCGCGTTGGCATCAAACAACGTGACCTGATGACCGCGTGAAGCGGCGTTGATGGCAAAGGCGAGCCCCGCAGGACCGGCACCGACTACCGCCAGATTCTTTAGATGTGTCGCCGCTACGATCGGCATTTTGGTTTCATGACAGGCGCGGGGGTTCACCAGGCAGGACGTCACTTTGCCGACGAAGATCTGATCCAGACAGGCCTGATTACAGCCTATGCAGGTGTTGATCTCATCCGCTCGCCCGCTTTGCGCTTTTGACAGCAGCTCGGCATCGGCGAGGAACGGGCGTGCCATCGACACCATATCAGCATCGCCACGGGCCAGAATATCGTCGGCAACGCCCGGATCGTTAATGCGGTTAGTGGTGACCAGTGGAACCGTTACGTGACCTTTCAGCTTGCGCGTCACCCAGCTAAACGCCCCGCGCGGCACCGGCGTGGCGATGGTCGGGATCCGTGCTTCGTGCCAGCCGATCCCGGTGTTGATGATCGTAGCACCTGCCGCCTCAATGGCTTTCGCCAGTTGGACAGTTTCGTCAAACGTGCCGCCATTTTCCACCAAGTCGAGCATCGACAGACGAAAGATAATAATAAAGTCGTTACCGGCACGTTGACGAACGGCCCGTACCACCTCGACGGCAAATCGCATGCGGTTGGCGTAATCGCCGCCCCATTGGTCAGTCCGCTGGTTGGTGCGCAGGGTGAGAAATTCGTTGATCAGATAGCCTTCCGAGCCCATGACCTCTACGCCGTCGTAGCCTGCTTCCCGCGCCAGCTGTGCGCAATGGGCAAAATCCTCAATCAGTTGCAGGACTTCATTGTGGGTCAGCTCATGCGGGGTAAAGCGGTTGATCGGCGCCTGAATAGCGGAGGGCGCGACGAGGTGCGGCTGATAGCTATAGCGTCCGGTATGCAGAATTTGCAGCGCGATTTTGCCGCCTTCGTCATGCACCGCGTCGGTAATTACGCGGTGATGTGGTAACTGGCTGGCATCGTTTAACATCGCGCCGCCTTCCATACCCACGCCGGAAAGCGCAGGGGCAATACCGCCGCTCACAATCAGAGCGACGCCGTGACGGGCGCGCTCGGCGTAGAACGCGGCCAGCCGTTCTGCGCCATCGGGATACTCTTCCAGACCGGTATGCATTGAACCCATCAACACGCGGTTTTTAAGCGTGGTGAATCCCAGATCGAGCGGGGCGAACAGCGACGGATAGCTCATAATGGTGTCCAGTATGTAAAATTATTGTTATGTGGTCGGATGAGTTACTAATTTAGCCGTCGCGGCGCAAAAGGGAAAAGGGGAATGCCGTGATTGTGATGGGATTCAAAAAAGGAGTGGGGCCAGAGAAAGAATTTGCCGGATGTCGGTGCAAGCACTTTATCCGGCAATAGGTCACAGCTTACTGTTTTTTAAGAAAATCATTATACAACATGTACAGATGCGCCGCGCTCCAGGAGAAGTTGGGGGCACCCTGTTGCGCGCCGGTCAGCGGGTTATAGTTTTCCTGAATTGGGCCGTCCGCGGTGAGTCCTTTGGCATGGTTGAAGAACGTATCCGCCATTTTCAGCGCTTCATCGCGGTAGCCGTAGCGCGCCATGCCTTTTAAGCCAAACCAGAACTGATCCACCCACACGCGCCCGCGCCAGTAAATATCCGGGCCGAAAGCCGGGTTGGTGAGCGCCGCGGTGCCCAGCGGCACAAAGGTGTTGAACTCTTTCGGGTCGAGCATCACCTTCACCACCGCGTCAGCATGAGACTGCGTGGCCGCGCCGTTAAACAGAGGTGACCAGCCTTCCGGCCCTTTCCCACGTTCGACAATCGGTTTTCCGGCACAACCGTTTGCCAGCGGCTTATCTTCAATGCGAACGTCATAGAAATACTGCGTATTCGCATCGAACATACAGGTATTGATGTAATCCGTCAGTTTCGTCGCCAGCGCCTGATAGCGTTTCGCCTCCTGCGTTTTCCCGAGCAGGGTCGCCATTTCCGCCAGGTAATGGTTATCGCTGACCATGTAGCTGGCCTGATCGACCGACTCCTGGAGTAGCGAATAGCCCAGTAATTTGCCGTCGTGGCTGCGATTTTCGGCGAATTTCACCACCCAGTCGCTGCGTTTGCCACCGTTAGCGACGTACTTATCCAGTTGTTCTTTGTCGATGAAACCAAACACCGCGGCGTCGTCACGTCCGGATTCCCACGAGGCGGCGACCTGCGCCGGGATCTCCAGACTGTCATACTGGCCGTTGCGGGTAACAGCGGCATAGTTTTGCAGCCCTGACAGGGTTTCTTCTTTGTCACCCTTTTTCACCGTGAACAGCATCTCGCCGCTGGCGGTGTTGTGCGCTTTATCGCGAGTGGCGCCGTACTCTGGAACGCCGTTGCCGTTATGATCGCGGTTACGCAGCCACCAGTCGTGGTATGCCACCAGTTTCGGGTACATTTCTTCGAGCCAGGATTTGTCTTTGGTGACGTTGTAGACTTCCATCACCGACCATGCCGCCAGGCTGGGCTTGGTGTTGCGCTCGTTCCAGTTACCGCCATCACCACCGCGTTCCGGGCTGAGGTTCCAGGCAATCAGATCGGGAATAAATCCCGCATCCTGTGGGCGCACCGGATCGCCGGGTTTAACCTGCCACGAGAAAACAGCGCGAATATTTTCTTTCGCGATATCCGGGTTAAAGTGCGCCATTGCAAACGCCTGCTTCCAGGTGTCCCACGGCCAGGTCTGGTTGCCAGAGAACCAGCGGCCCGTTACCGACGGCGTCACGGTATTGTAGTTAACTGCGCCGCCCGGTGAGCGCCAGTTACCGTTCAGCGTTTCGATAGCCTTCACCGCCACGCGGGTTTGTTCTGGGGTGGCATCCGGGTTGTTTAAACCTTTTTTGAGATAGGATTCCCAGCGCTGCTGTGAGGCGAGCATGTAAGAAGACGGGCGCGCCAGAATATCGCGGATCTGCGCCTGTTCTTTGCTGACCTCCTGCGCGGTCAACAGATGTGAATAGGTGGTGTAAAGCGTGGTAGAGCCATTGATATGCGCTTTACTGGTAAATCGGTGGTCATCAACAGTGGTGTTCATGGCAAGTGATTTGTGTACCTGATACTCCGACTCGCCGGAGGTCAGCAGATCCCAGGTTGATCGCACTTTACCGAAGGTGACCTTCAGGCCGTCGCGCGTAGCGATGATTTTTCGCTGGTAGTCCGGATACTCGCCATCAATGGTTTTATCGGAGAGGGGTTTTCCCTCTTTCGCTTCCAGCTTTTCCAGTAACTCTCCGTCCCACACCAGATCCAGCGGCGTATTGCTGGTGATTTTGGTTTCCAGTAGTGAGGTATGTGAACTGGCAAAGCGCAGCGTCATCTCGATCTGCACCGCAGTGGATGACAGTTTCTGTACCAGTGCGCCGGGCAGGCTGTAAGCCTCGAGAGTGAAATCGACCTTTTTACCGTTCTGGTACACCGTCAGCCGGTCAAAATTTGTGGCCATAAAGTTGATGTACTCTTCCGTCAGTAGCGCCACGCCAGGGAAGCCGCCCATTGTTGCAGGGCCATCCGGCAACAGGTGTCCGTGCCATGCGCCGAGGTCGAAAAAGGGATTAAAACGCTGATGGTCGTCATAATCGTAGTCGTGCATATAACCTGGCGCGCCGGTGCGATTGATGACGTTTTTAACGCTGTCTACGTTAGCTGCCAGTGCGGAAAAACTCATCAGCAGCCCACACGCCAGCGGCGTAAGAATAGGTGTCATGTTCATGGTATTCCGGTCCTTGTTACCAATAGAAATATTGCATCAGGAAGATCTGGTCGCTCGGGTCGCCAGATGCATTTTGCATATAGAACCGGCTGTCGAAGGCGGTGGCGAAACGACCGCTGCCGTATTCATACCAGATACCGAACTGCATAAAAGAGGTGGTTTCATCCTCGGCGTTGTCTGGCCGATGTTTGGCATAGCTGTAGGCGGTGGAGAGGTAGACGCCTTTGAGCGCTTCATACATGGCACTGACCATATAGCCGGTCTCTGTACCCCATTCATCCAGGCCGTCGGCGCGTCCGGTGTGATGCCAGGCGCGCGCAGCAAAGTTAGGCGAGAGAAGGCCGGTCAGGAACAGTTGTCCGGTGCCGTCGGTGATCTCCAGACCGTTCATCCAGGTTACGCCTTCGGTCAGGTCGTACTGGATGTAGCCATTCATCATGGCCGGATAGGTATACTTATCGTCGTAGCGATCGTATTTGCCGAAGTGCAGCCAGGCCTTGCTTTCATCATGATGTCCGGCAGGCGTGGCGGTCACGCTATAACGCAGCGGGCCGGTCAGGTTTTGCACCTTAATGGCGGTCATGATGTCGCGCGTGTTGGGGATGACGTAGCCCAGATCCGGCGTGAAGTCTCCCCACCATTGCAGGTCATCAAGCGATGAGTCCTGGCGCAGGCTGAGCATTAGCTCCGTGCCGTCATCGGTGCGGTAACCGCCGTAAAATCGGTTAATTCCACCTTCAAACCCGCCCCAGCTATGATCGGGCACCCAGGCGTTTCCCTGGTGATCCGCCTGTACGGTCCAGCCTTCACCATAGATCAGACCAAACCACGAGCCGTGTTTAATTTCCAGGCCCCCTTCGATATAGGTTCCGTCACTGTATTTATGTTTATCCTGTCCCTCTAAATCCATATATCCCCCCATTCCCAGTTCGCCATAAAAACGAAATGAGGGAGAGGATATTGCGGGCGTTTTTGTGTCGTCGTGTTCTGCCGGTCGCACTTCTTCTGCACCCAGAGAGGAGACACAGAAAAAGGGCAGGGCAATAAATACCCTGCAACAATGGCTATTGATTTTCATGCTTCTATCCTAAGCAAAATAAAATAATGTTTTTATTGTTATAGCCTTGGCGAATATTGTTATTATGTTTTATGAATTAATGACTGTCTGAAGCTGGTGCGGCTTCAATGGCTTTTTCTTCTTTGGTTAGTCCTTTGATGTATTTACTGTATTTCCACCAGGCAAAACCGAGGAAAATAACAATACCGCCGACGTTATAGAAAATAATGGTGATAATGTTGCCGCCAGTTGGGAACGTTGAAGCGATAAATCCAATGGTGAACAGGGCAATCAGCATCGATACCACGATAATCCCGGTTTTTTGCGATCCCATGCGGAAGTCGCGCGGTAAGTGGTCCAGCTTGGCGCGCAGATTCAAATAGGCCAGCATAATAAACAGCGGAGGCAGCATGGATGCCGCAGCGGTCATGTTAATGATGGTATTCATTAAATCCTGCACGGTATTCGAACCGAGCGTGGGGATAATCATCAGCGGGATCACGATCAAAAACTGGATCCAGGCTGCGCGAGCGGGAACGCCGTTTTCATTCAGTTCGACGGTTTTCTTGCCAAAAATACCTTCCGGGATTTCGGAGAAGAAAATTTTAACCGGCGTTGCGGTCCACATCAGCAGTGACCCAAACATTGCGGTAAAGGACACCAGACCGACAAAGCGGTTAACCACCAACTCAGGTAAGCCGAAGTATGCGGCCAGACCGTGGAATACCTGCACCGAGCCACCGGTAAACTTCAGCTCTTTGCTGCTGACAAAAACGTTGATCAGTACTGAGGAGATTGAGTAAAGCACACCGATAAAAATCCCGGCGATAATAATCACTTTCACAAATGATTTTGAGCCACCCTTCACGTCGTTGACGTACACCGCCACGGACTCCGCGCCGCCTGCCGCCATAAAAATCCAGGTCGTAATACCGAGGAAGGCCCAGTTAAAATTCGGGATCATGGCATCCACGGTGATGGGATCGGCAGGCTGTACACCGCCAACCAACGCAGTCCCCGCCAGTAAAATATAAGACAGCGTCAACAGCAGCATCAGCGTGGAAGTGACGGAGGTAATCGGCCCGAGCATTTTTGCGCCGTTGGTCGAAACCCAGGTTGAGAAGGCAAACAGCACCATACTTAACACGGTGGTAGCGAACGGCGTCAAAATGTATTCGTAGCCTAAAAATGCATAGGAGGCATAAGCGATTACGCGCGGAAGTAACGAGGTAAAAAAGAACAGGTTAACGAACCAGTAGGTGTAGGCGGTAATAAATGCCCAGCGCCCGCCCAGTGAGCTTTTTACCCATGCGTAAACACCGGCTTCGGAGTTTTTGTTCAGTGAAACAAATTCGGCAATGATTAAGCAGAACGGAATAAAGTAGAAAATCGTGGCGAGGAAAAACATCGGTGCAGATGCCAGACCAAGCTCAATATTATTATTGATTACGTTGTTAAAACTATAAACGGCGGCAAAGGTCAGCGACAGTAAGCCGAACTTGCCGATGGTATTACGCTTGGTATCAGACATAGCACATCTCCGATTCCTGATTATTGTAGGGTACTGGCGGCACAACTTCTGTGCCGCCTGTCTTTTTATTTATTATGAAAATAACCATCTTCGATGGTGACTTTGAGTACGACTTTCTTCACCGCGCTATTACAGATAAAGCGGTAGGCTTCGTGGTTGTCGCAAATAACCAGCTGCCCTTCGTGTACTTCTACCGTTTTTCCGCATCCCTTCAGGTATTCGCGATCGGTTTCATCGCGATAGTATTCAACCACCTGTAAATCCTCTTTGGCGGCATACTCAATTTTTTGCTGCCCTTGCAGGTAGTAATGCACCTCAAAGTAACGGCGATGACCGGTAAACAGCGCATCGGTAGCGGAGTCGGTCTCCACGCGGTAAGTGAGCGAATCACCGATGGAATGGGCGACGCCGGGCTGAATGTTGTCGATATTTTCAATCGCCTCAACGCAGCGCTGCCACTTCCGACCTGAAGCGTAGAGTTGTCGGAACTGCTCTAAGTTATCGATGATCCTCATTTTGTATTCTCGCTGTGCAAATTCGTGGAAAAGAACTCCGTGCCAAAGGCGCGATTAGCAGTGGTCTGAACGGTGGCCTCGGTGCCGGAAATGGGCAGCAACGTAAAGCCGTAGTTGAACTCGCGGAACCAGACGCGCCAGGAGTCGAGCACCTCGCTTCCCCAGGAGTTGGAACCCAGGCCCAGTAGCTGATGATCCAGATTCAGAGTAATGTCATCGCTGCGCTGGAGTTCATTACAGTGCTGTGCGGCAAAGAGATTTTCGGGCGTATAGCGCCAGGCACTTAAATTGACAGGACGTTGTGGGACGACCAGCAGACCGTTGCCATGGCGGTTGGTCAGCGCTGCCCAGCGCACATCCTGGCGATTGCCGTTGTTTTGGGGGAACGGGTAGTTCTCGAACATCGCATCCACGGTCGAACGCCAGATATCGATAATGTTGGCCTGCTGGCTGTCGGCGTAATTCTCGCCCGGACCACGTCCGTAATACGCGACTTGCCCCAAATCACCGTTGATGCCCATGGTGAAGCCAATGCACGGAATAATGTGCGGATACTCGCCGTAAGGCTGACCGGAAAGCTCAACATTCAGCTGACCGTCGACCGTTACCCGCCAGCGGTAGGTGCAACGCATACCGAAATCAAATACCGGCGGGGCGATGATCGTCTGGCTGGTAATCACCACCGCATTGTCAGTGTGTTCGAGGGCAAAATCCCGCAGATGCTCCTGCATAATCTGTAAATGATTTGGCTGCCAGAGACCTTCGAACTCCTGTTTGTGGTTATCAATCGTCGGCTTGAAGAAATTAATCTTCGGCTCGCGGGTAATGAGCTCTTCGCCATTCACGTTCCAGCTGATCGGCTTCCCGTTCAGCTTTGAGAAGGTTATCGCGAAGTTATAGCCGCGAACGGTGCAGCGCAGGCGATCGTCTTCCAGCGTCAGGGCGCTGGCGTTTTGCTGACTAAACGGCACTGGCGTAGCGGTTCTGGCCTTTAGCGGGAACTGGTAAGTGGCAATATGGTGCCCGGCGTCGCTGTAGGACGTGCGGGAGTCTTTGCTGACGATGACATTGAGAAAGGCTTCCCTCTCATCCAGCGTCGGCAGCATGCAGTGCAGCAGTGCGTCGCTGTTGGGGGCCACGTCGTGAAGTTTAATCCGCTGCGTGGAGAGCGTTTCTCCTTCGGCCCGCACTTCAATTTGCAGGGTGTAGTCGTCAAGCGTGGTGAACCACAGCTTATTTGCGACACGCAGTTCACCGTGCGTCAGGTCCTTCGCGTAGACCTTCACTGGGGCGATCACCTGCTTATACTCTTTCAGACCCGGTCCCGGTGTTTGATCGGGGTAAATCAGGCCGTCGAGGCAGAAGTTGTAGTTATTCGGGTAGTCGCCGTAGTCACCGCCAAATTTATACCAGACGTTGCCGTTATCATCTTTTGCCTGAATGCCATGGTCGCACCATTCCCAGACATAGTGTCCTTGAATGCAATCGTGCTGGTAAAAAACGTTTTGATATTCCGTCAGCCCGCCGGGGCCATTACCCATGGCGTGGGCGTATTCGCAGATGATGCGTGGTTTCGGATGCGGATATTCACCAAACTCATTCATCAGCGGCACACGGGTATACATGGTGGAAATAATGTCCACCACTTCGGCGTCGCGATCTTCTTCGTAATGCACCAGACGCGTGTTATCCAGCGCTTTCGCAGCGTGGTACATGGCACGAATATTACAGCCGTACCCGGATTCGTTGCCCAGTGACCAGATGACTATCGACGGATGGTTTTTCTGTGCGTGGATGTGGCGCACGATGCGCTCAACGTATACCGGTTCCCAGGTCGGATCGTCGGTGATGCGACTGATATCGCCGACGTTGGCGAAGCCGTGGGATTCGACGTCGGTCTCGGCCATCACAAACAGGCCGTAGATATCGCACAGCTCATAGAAGCGCGGATCGTTCGGGTAATGCGCGGTACGCACCGAGTTAATGTTGTGCTGCTTCATCAGCAGCAGATCTTTTTCGACCCGATCCATTCCGACCGCGCGGCCTTTCAGATGATCGTTATCGTGGCGGTTAACACCGTGCAGCATTACGTAGTGGTTGTTGATGTAAAACAGCCCGTCGCGGATCGTAATGTCGCGGAATCCGACGCGCTGCGGAACCACCTCAATAATATTGCCGCTGGCATCTTTTAACGTCATCACTAAATGATAAAGATACGGCGACTCAGCCGACCACTGCTGTGGCGCACTAACCTCGAAATCAAAGGCAGTACGGGTGAGCTTATCGAGAGTCAGATGACTGATAACACCGCTGTGCAGCACCCGCTCGCCGTCAAATAAGGTGTATTCCAGCGAGGTCTGTGCCGGTGAATCGGCAAGGTTTTCCAGCACAATGTCGCAGGAGAGAGTGGCATCACGGTAGTTATCATCGAACTCGGTACGAACGGTAAAATCCTGAATATGGGTCGCCTGCTTGCCCACCAGATAGACGTCGCGGAAGATCCCCGCAGACCACCACATATCCTGGTCTTCAACGTAGGTAGAGTCTGCCCACTGCATCACGCGCACACACAGCAGGTTGTCACCGGTGTGCACCATTGCGCTGATATCAAATTCGGCCGTCAGACGACTGCCCTTGCTGAAGCCCACGTACTGGCCGTTGACGTACACTTCGAAGTAGGTTTCAACGCCGTCGAACTTAATCAGCGTTTGTTTTCCCTGCCAGCCTTCGCTGAGGGTAAACATCCGCTGATATGCACCGGTCGGGTTATCTGTGGGGACGTAGGGCACATCAATCGGGAACGGGAAACCTTCGTCAGTATATTGCAGCTTGCCGTGTCCTTCCATCTGCCACATGCCGGGGACGGTGATGCTGCCCCAGTCGTGCATATACTGCGACGTAAAGGCTTCTGGCACCTGCAGCGGATGCTCAAAGAACTGAAAATTCCACTGACCGCTCAGCAGTTGAAAAAGGCTGCTGGTTTCACGGGCAAACGAGCGAGCCTGCGCAACCGAGTCATAAGAGAAAAAGTATGCGCGTGGCGCCAGTCGATTTTCGTGGGTGAGCTGAATGTTTTCCCAGCGATTCATAAGGCCTCCCGGTGGAGAGAAATCGGAACCATTCAAAGTGATGGTGAGTAAGTGTCATTGCAGGTGATTTTAGTAAAAGTTTTACTAAAATATAGCGGGTAAGATGATTTACTTTAACTTGATCACGAAAATAACCCGTGCAGAGAAAAACAAGGCATGTCAAAGCATGCCCGGTATCAGAAGAAACCGGGCGCGAAAAAAAGGGAGGTTAGCGGGTGGTGCCGCGCAGTTTCAGCTTGCTGGGCACGAAAACCAGCAGCGGCAGCGCGCGTCCGTCACGGGCTTTTTCAAACAGCAGGTTAACGCCCTGACTGCCCATCATTTCTGAATGGATGCGCACGGTGGACAGCGGAGGGAAGGTGAATCGTGCCGTCGGAATGTCATTGACGCTAATCAGCGAAATATCCTGTGGAATCGCCAGGCCACGTTCGTGAATTGCGCGCAGAACGCCAATGGCGATTGAGTCTGAGGCGACAAACAGGGCGCTGGGATAATCTTCTTTGGCCAGCATTTTTTTCGCCAACTCATAACCTGACGAGCTGGAGAATCCGCCACGATAGATATCGTGTTCCGAGACCACCTGCTGCAGGCGACCGTATTCGACAAACGCGGCCTCGCGGATATCCGCTTTGCCCGGCTCGTCTTCACCGCCGATGAAGCCAATGCGGGTCACGCCCTGGGCGATGAAAAAATCGATACTCTCTTTGCTGATGCGGGTCAGATCGATATCGACGGCATCATAGTCGCTGCCGGGTTCATGAAAGTCGATAAAGCAGATGTTGTCGGTCAGCGCGGTTGCTGCAGCGCGCTGGGCAGGAGATGGCTTACCAACGATGAGAATGCCGGTAATATTTTTATGGTCGGGCAACCCGCTGTGTTCATAGCAGTTGGTCAGTTCGATCCCCAGCTTTTCACATTGCGTTTCAATCCCGTGTCGTATAGCGAGATAGTAAGGATCGTTGATTTCCAAATCCTGCTGGTAGCTGTAGAGCGCCAGAATATGCTGGGGGCCGACCGTACTGGTCTGGTGTTTACGCGCGCTGCTGGTTTTGTACTCCAGCTTTTCCGCGATCTCCAGAATGCGACGCTTGGTTTCTTCTTTTACGTTTAGCGTCGGGTCATCATTTAACACCCGGGACACTGTCGCCAGGGATACACGAGCTTCGATTGCGATGTCTTTAAGTGTTGCCATGTTTACCTTTTCCCTGAGTTACCCCCGCATTGTAAATGAAGTGCTTATCTATTCACCTGTTTTCAGTAAAAAAAGTACCTCTAATTGACATAATCACGGTAAAACCCCGCTTTCAGAGTGTGATGGGCGCATCATTTTACGGCTTTTGAGAACAATGCCAGGACGGTTTTTTGCTAACATTTAGTAAAATTTTACCAAAGGAGAAAAGAATGGACACGATCGCATTTACGGATTTCGCCCGAATGGAAATTCGCGTGGGAACAATTACCCAGGTAAAGCGTCATGACAATGCCGATAAACTCTACATCGTTCAGGTTGATGTCGGCGAACGAACGCTGCAAACCGTGACCAGCCTGGTGCCTTACTACCGCGAAGATGAGCTGATGGGGAAAACGGTGGTGGTGCTGTGTAATCTGCAAAAAGCGAAAATGCGCGGCGAAACGTCAGAATGCATGCTGTTGTGTGCGGAAACGGACGATGGCAGTGAAAGCGTGCTGTTGACGCCAGAGCGCGTGATGCCCGCAGGCGTGCGGATTGTGTAAGCGTGTGATGCTGCCGGATGGCTGCTACGCCCTATCCGGCCTACATGTGATCCCGTAGGCCGGATAAGTGCAGCGCCATCCGGCGTCTGTCACACTTGCTCCACGCTGACGCGTAATGCGGCCAGCGCTTTACGCGTTGAGCGTAATACCAACTCACATTGTTCGATGGTTAACGTGAGCGGCGGTTCGATGCGGATCGTCTTCGCGTTGTTCAGCGTTCCGGCAACCAACACCCTCTGGCGGAACATCTCGCTGGCAAAGTTGTAGCCGATCTCATTATCAACAAATTCGATCGCCATCAGCATGCCTTTACCGCGTACGTCCTGCACCAGATCCGGGTATTCCCGCGCCAGATGTCGGAAGCCATCCAGCAACATATCGCCTTTTTGTTCTGCCTGAGCCGGTAAATTCTGCTCCAGCAGGACATTGATGGTTGCGAGTGCCGCCGCACAGGAAAGCGGGTTGCCGCCAAAGGTGGTGGTGTGCAGGAATGGGTTATCGAACAGTACGGAGAACACCTCTTCGGTAGCGATGGTCGCACCGATAGGCATTACGCCGCCGCCTAGCGCTTTCGCCAGACACATAATGTCGGGCTGCACGTTTTCGTGCTCGCAGGCGAACATCTTGCCAGTACGACCCATGCCGGTTTGCACTTCATCAAGGATCATCAGCGCGCCAAACTCGTCGCACAGTTTGCGCACGGCGGTCAGGTATCCCTGCGGTGGCAGGATCACGCCACCTTCACCCTGAATCGGCTCGAGGATCACGGCAGCGACATCATCACCGGTCTTTTTACACTCGCTGAGCACGGTACGCATCGCGTCAATGTCACCAAACGGAACATGACGGAAGCCCGGCAGCAATGGCATAAACGGTTTACGGAACGTGGATTTGGCCGTCGCGGACAGTGCGCCCAGCGATTTACCGTGGAACGCGCCGCTGGTGGCAATAAACGTAAATTTGCCGCGTGGCGATTGATAGGCTTTCGCCAGCTTCAGCGCCGCTTCAACCGACTCGGTTCCGCTGTTGCAAAAGAAGCTGTATTTCAGCTTGCCGGGCGCCAGTGCGGCGAGCGTTTTCGCCAACATAGCCCGCAAGGGGTCAAGTAATTCCTGGCTGTGCAGAGGTTGTTTAGCGAGTTGATTCTGTACGGCGGAGACCACTACTGGATTACGGTGCCCCACGTTGAAAATTCCAAAACCGCCCAGGCAGTCAACAAATTCCTGTCCCTGGGTGTCGACAAGCGTATTCAGGCTTCCCGCTTGCCACTCTACGGCTCCGTAATCCCCGCCGGCAGTTACAGATTTTCGATACTCTAAGAACCCCGGATTGACATGCTCTTTGAAGTATTCAATGACCTCTCGGTTAAGTGCTTTCATTTCCTCATGATCAAGCGTTCGCTTTTCGATGAGGTTCAGTGCGTGTGCGCTGCAGGCCAGGGCCGATGCGCTGGAAGGTAACCTGTTCAAAATATGCTCCCGGAGTTCGCGTATCACATGATACTGAATTAAGTATTGCAGGGATTACGCCATCCCGGCGCGCTTAACGAAAATCGGGATAAACACCAGGATACATTTCATTTGTGAAACATTTAATGCCAAAAGTTAACATTTGGCGGTATTTTGCCCAGGTTGACTCTCTGAAAACAGGTGAGATACGCGATCTTCTGCGCCAAAAACAGGCAGAAGTTGCACTGTGACGGTGCGCAGAGTGAAGCCTGATTGAATAGTTACAGGATGAAAGTATTTTAAATCAATGAATTAGAAAACATACAAATTCTGAGGTTTAATCGCAAATTGCGATCTAAATCAAATTTAACAACTAAAGATAAAAAAATTATCGCCGAAATAACATATGCCGAAAAAGTTAACAGCCAGATAACCTGCATAGGACGCAACCATGTCTTCTGATCCCTACGTTAGTCAGCAGCATACTCCGCTGGATGATGATATTACCCTCATGTCGACTACCGATTTACAAAGCTACATCACTCATGCGAATGACACGTTTGTCCAGGTTAGCGGCTATCAGCTGAGCGAGCTGCTCGGCAAGCCGCATAATCAGGTTCGTCACCCGGACATGCCCAAGGCGGCATTTGCTGATATGTGGTACACGCTGCAACAGGGGGAGCCATGGAGCGGCATTGTAAAAAATCGCTGTAAAAACGGCGATCACTACTGGGTGCGAGCTAATGCGGTGCCGATGGTACGTGAAGGGCGAATGACCGGGTATATGTCGATTCGAACCCGGGCGACGCAGGAGGAGATTGCGGCGGTCGAGCCGTTGTATCAGGCGCTAAATGAAGGACGTTGCAACAAACGCATCCATAAGGGACTCGTGGTGCGTAAAAGTTGGCTGGGAAAGCTGCCGGCGCTGCCGGTTCGCTGGCGGGTGCGCAGCGTGATGACACTGATGTTTGCCGTGCTGGCGGCAGCGTTGCAGCAAATGGGCGCGGCGTGGCCGCTGCTGCTGGTGAGTGCGCTGGTGATGCTGGCGGGTACGGCGATTTTCGAATGGCAAATTGTACGCCCGATAGAAAATGTCGCCCGCCAGGCGCTGAAAGTGGCGACCGGCGAGCGCAACAGCGTGACGCACCTGAACCGCAGCGATGAGTTGGGCCTGATGCTGCGGGCGGTGGGGCAACTGGGATTAATGTGCCGCTGGCTTATTCACGACGTTTCAAGCCAGGTTTCCTGCGTGCGTAACGACAGCGATACGCTGGCAAAAGGTAGCGATGATTTAAACAAGCACACCCAGCAAACGGTTGAAAACGTGCAGGAAACGGTGACGACGATGAACCAGATGGCGGCGTCGGTGAAGCAAAACTCGGCGACAGCATCTGCGGCTGACAAACTCTCGATTGCCGCCAGCAGTGCGGCAACGCAGGGAGGCGAGGCGATGGAGACGGTGATCAAAACGATGGACGATATCGCCAGCAGCACCCAGCGTATCGGCACCATCACCACGCTGATTAACGATATTGCTTTCCAGACCAATATCCTGGCATTGAATGCGGCGGTTGAAGCGGCGCGAGCGGGCGAGCAGGGGAAAGGGTTTGCCGTCGTGGCGGGGGAAGTACGCCATCTTGCCAGCCGGAGCGCCAGTGCGGCGAATGACATCCGCAAGCTGATTGATGCCAGTGCCGACAAGGTGCAGTCCGGATCCAGCCAGGTTCACGCCGCTGGCCGCACGATGGACGACATTGTGGCGCAGGTACAGAACGTCACCCAACTGATTGCACAAATCAGCCATTCGACGCTGGAACAGGCAGACGGGCTGACCAGCCTGACTCGCGCGGTGAATGAGTTGAGCAACATTACGCAGAAAAATGCCGAACTGGTTGAAGAGAGCGCGCAAATTTCAGTGCGGGTGAAACATCGCGCCGGGCGCCTGGAAGATGCGGTGACGGTGCTGCATTAGCACCGCTATTCGGGCGGAACAACGGGTTCCGCCCGATGACCCGATTAATCCAGCTGAGCGATATCCAGCGCTGCGCGATCGATAATACCGATGATTTTTTTGATCTGCGCATCGCTGGTGTCACCGTGATTGACCCGCAGATCCAGCACGGCTTTAAAGTTTTCCAGCGCGCGTTTCATCTGCGGATTTTTACGTAATTCAAAGCCAACGCAGCGTGCTTTAACGCGTTCATGAATAAGCGCCAGATGCTCGCGATTTTCCTCCAGCCACTGCAGGCCTTGCGCCGTGATCGTGATCTGTTTACGCCCACCTTCCTCTTCGCTGATGACAATCAGCTCTTGATCCTGCAAGAAATCCAGCGTCGGATAAATCACCCCTGGACTCGGCGTGTAGTGGCCCTGGGTCAGCGTTTCGATGGCTTTGATCAGCTCATAGCCGTGGCTGGCATCGCGGGTCAAAATATCCAGAATCACCAGGCGTAATTCGCCGTGACCGAAGAAACGCTGACGACGCCCGCCGCCGCCACCCCGACCATGGCGATGCCCGCAGCCGTGATCGTGGTGATGTCCTTCACTGTTGCAGCCTTCGTGGCGATGTTCTTCGCCTTTGCAGCAACCTTCGTGTGGGTGATCTGCATGTTTGCAGCAACCGTCATGGTGGTTTTGCATGGTAGTCTCCAGATGTTATTTCGATATATCTAATTTATATCTAAAAGTTATGATTTTGCAAGTGCGTGATAGGCTGGTGTTTTAATTGATTGATTTTTATGTCAATTATTATCAATAGTGAGAAGGGGATTTACGCCGTGGCGTGTATCAAAAAAATGCTTGCAATCTTTGTTATTAGCAATCATTATCATTTGAATGTTAATTTAGATATATCGTATTATCCTCACGAAGGCGAAAAATGACAAAAAACACCTCACGCTACCCCCAGCGCGTTCGTAATGAACTGCGCTTCCGTGAACTTACCGTCCTGCGCGTTGAGCGTATCAGCGCAGGTTTTCAGCGCATCGTGCTGGGCGGGGAGGCGCTGGACGGCTTCAGCTCACGCGGCTTTGATGACCACGCCAAAGTTTTCTTTCCTGAGCCAGGCAGCCATTTTGTGCCGCCGGTGGTTACCGATGAGGGCATCGTCTGGGCTGACGGTGTGCGACCCGCGTCCCGGGATTACACGCCGCTATACGATGATGCGCGTCATGAACTGGCGCTGGATTTTTATATTCACGACGGTGGCGTGGCGAGTACGTGGGCGATGCATGCCCGTGCAGGGGATACACTGACGATTGGCGGACCGCGCGGCTCGCTGGTGGTACCGGAAGAGTATGCGTATCAGGTTTATGTGTGCGATGAATCGGGAATGCCCGCATTGCGCCGTCGCCTGGAAGCGCTCAGTCGTTTAGCGCGACGCCCGAACGTCACGGCGCTGGTGAGCGTGCAGGATGCGGCGTATCAGGACTACCTTGCCCATCTGGATGGGTTTGCTATCCAGTGGTTTGTCGGGCATGACGAACAGGCGGTGGATGACGCGCTGGCTCGGCTGACGGTGCCTGCAGACGATTATTTCATCTGGGTAACCGGCGAAGGGAAAGTGGTAAAAAATTTGAGCGCCCGCTTTGAAACCGAGGCGTTTGACCCGCAGCGGGTGCGTGCGGCAGCCTACTGGCATCAGCGGAAAGCGGCTGATTAATAATTTGACGGCGGAACGCCAAATGCCTGGCGGAACGCGTAGCTAAACGCCGCGGTGCTCGAATACCCCACGTCGAGCGCCACGGCGGTAACGCTTTTATTTTTCTTCAGCATTAACACCGATTCCAGAATACGCATCTTTTGCTTCCAGACGCTGAACGGTAACCCGGTTTCTTTTTTGAAATGACGCGAGAAAGTCCGGGCGGACATACCAAGATGATTAGCCCAGTACTCCACCGAGTGTTCCCGTGCGGGAGATTCCTGTATTGTCCGACACACTTTTGTTAATTCTGCATCCTGCGGCCAGGGTAATACAAAGGCGACTTCCGGTAATTGCAAAATAATATCGACCAGCACGCTCACCAGTTTTCCTTCTTTTGACTGGCTATCATAATGGCCTGAAATGACGTTGGTGGCGTAATGAATAAACTCTCTGGCGAAATCACTGATCGCCACCACTTTACACTCGTCGATGCGCTTCTCAAGAAAGCCTGGCTTAATATCCAGATTCTCTAAATACACGTCATCCAGCGCCCATACCGCATGCTCAATATTATTCGGGATCCAGATACCGTAATGTGCGGGAATTATCCAGCATTTACCGGCGACATCAATGCGCATGCTGCCCTTACGGGCGAAATGAAACTGGGTAAATGCGTGTGAATGCGGTGGAACATGGTTATTCGCTTCAAGGACATAAGAACGAAAGTACACGTCCTGCGGCAGTTCCGCCATTGAATCATCCGGGAAAGAACTCCACTGTTTTTGCCTGAGGGTGTCCATAAAAAATACCTGATACTTCCGGTGATGTGGCTTCTGTTCGATAGATCTTGTCCGCAAATCATAATACATACACCCTGTTTTCCATAATAATCTTGCGTAAGAATTATTCGTCCACCTTTGGTAAATACCATGAATTCGCTGTGTTCTGATGCTGTCATCGTCAATGAAACAAATGATAACTGGACCCGAATGGGGAAAGACCTGCTCCAGCAGGCTGATATCCAGATTAATGGTTCGCGCGCCTGGGACATTCAACTTCACCATGCCGGTTTCTTTAAACGGGTGCTGCAACAAGGCTCGTTAGGGCTGGGTGAAAGCTATATGGAAGGCTGGTGGGATTGCGAGCGGCTCGATATTCTGTTCTGCAAAATCCTTAAAGCAAAACTCGACCAAAAAATGCCGGGCAATCTGAAAGATATTTTACGCATTGCCAGCGCGCGTTTGTTTAATCTGCAATCACGCAGCCGTGCCTGGATTGTCGGCAAAGAACACTACGATATAGGTAACGATCTTTTCGCCCTGATGCTTGATCCCCACATGCAATATTCCTGCGGCTACTGGAAAGACGCGACAACATTAGACGACGCGCAGAATGCCAAATTAAAAATGATTTGTGAGAAGCTGCAATTGCAACCGGGCATGCGTTTGCTGGATATCGGTTGTGGCTGGGGCGGGCTGGCTGAATATGCCGCACGCCATTATGGCGTAGCGGTAGACGGGGTTACCATCTCGAAAGAACAGCAGAAAATGGCGCAGCAGCGCTGTGACGGGCTGGATGTCACTATTCTGCTGCAGGATTATCGCGACCTCGATAAACACTATGATCGTATTGTCTCCGTGGGGATGTTTGAACACGTGGGCCCGAAAAACTACGACACCTATTTCAGTATTGCCGACCGCTGCTTAAAACCCGATGGACTGTTCCTGCTGCATACCATTGGCAGCAATAAAAAAGGGATGAGTGTGGATCCGTGGATCAATAAATACATCTTCCCAAACGGCTGTTTACCGGCGATTTCCCACATTGCCGAGGCCAGCGAATCGCGGTTTGTGATGGAGGACTGGCATAACTTCGGCAGCGACTACGATAAAACGCTGATGGCCTGGCATGAACGGTTTAACCAGGCATGGCCGACTCTGTCGTCGCGTTATTCCGCGACCTTCAAAAGGATGTTTAATTACTATTTATGCGCGTGTGCTGGGGCATTCCGTGCCAGAGATATCGAGCTTTGGCAGGTGCTGTTTAGCCGGGGCGTAGAGGGAGGACTTCGCGTTTATCGTTAATGTTTTGCCGGATATCAGCGCAAGCGCCTTATCCGGCCTACAAAAGCGAGCAAACCGCAGGCCTGATAAGCGTAGCGCCATCAGGCATTGATAACCCGTAGAACGAAGAACTTAGCCCAACTCACTCTCTGCCAGCGCTTTAAACACCATTGCTACCGCGTGTGCGCCGGGGTCCATATTACCAAGCAGGCTCTCACTGCTGAGATACGACGCGCGCCCGGCGTTGGCTTTGCTCGACAGGCAGGTCCGTTCTGCGCCTGCCAGCGCAGCGTCATAGGCGGCTTGCAGGTTATGTGGTTGTGCCAGTAGCGATGTTAGCGCGGGCTGCAGCGCATCAATCATCGTACGATCGCCTTCATCTGCACCACCGTAGAACTTCATCTGGGCGAGCCCCGTATTTAGCGCATCGGCGACCTCGGCACCCTGCTCCAGCTTTTGTCCGGCGGCGGTAAAGAAAATTGACATCAATACGCCGCTGGAGCCACCCATGACCACGGTCAGGCGCTCGCCAATCAGTGCAAACAACGTGGCAAGGTTAGCCAGCGGAAGCTGCTGGTGATGTAGCAGGTCGGCAATTTCACGCGCGCCTGCGGCAAAGGTTGACCCGGTATCGCCGTCGCCGACTTTCGCATCCAGCGCATTGAGGTGTGCTTCAAGATTGGCGAGCGTTGCGGTGACTTGCTCAATAATCCCGGCAACCTGTTCGTTAGCCGAAGGCTGAAATTCCACACGTGCACTGCGCTGAGATGACGGCACGGTCGTGATGTCACGTGGCGGCACGGGCGTTGACCAGTTACTGGTTTCCACTTCGGTCAACAGCGCTTTTTCGATGCTTTCTTCCAGCACCATGGCGGTCAGTGAGAAGCCTTTCATATCCAGCGCGGTGACCAGCGAGGCCGGGCCAATCAGCCAGTCGATACGTGCGTGTAGCGGGCTGTTGGCCAGTTCGCGGGTAATGATGGCCATTTCGGCAACGGAGACGCTGCCGAGGTTATTGATCATCACTGCCAGACGGCCGGTTTCCGGCAGGGCGGCCATCAGCTTCTCTACCATCAGATTAACCACCTGCGCGCTGTTTTGCGTGTCAATCACCGACGCACCCGGCTCGCCGTGAATGCCCATGCCCAGCTCTGCATGGCCCAGATGGTGACGCGGAGCCTCGTCGGTCTCCTGTGGCAAATGACAGCTGGAGAGTGCGACACCCAGGCTGAAGGTGTTGTTCGCCGCATACTGCGCTTCACGCAGCACGGTAGCGAGGTTGTAGCCACGTTCGGCGAAATAGCCGGCAACTTTGTGCACCAGGATGGTGCCAGCGATCCCGCGTGGGTGCTTGTTATCCGGTAGCGAAATGTCGTCGCCGACGATCAGCATTTCGACGTTATAACCGAGCCGACGCGCTTTCTCGGCGGCCAGACCAAAATTTAGGCGATCGCCGGTGTAGTTCTTCACGATCAGCAGGCAGCCTGCCTCACCGGTCACCGCCTGAATGGCGGTCAGTACCGCATCGACGCTCGGGGAGGCAAACACGTCACCGCAAACCGCGGCGGTTAACATGCCTTTACCGATAAATCCAACGTGGGCGGGTTCGTGACCTGAGCCACCGCCGGAGATCACCGCGACGTTCTCTTTGTTGAGATCGCGACGCACCACGATGCGGATGGCCGGATCGCTCTCCAGGCGTGCCAGGTTATTCCACGGACTGGCGATAATCGTACCGTCGATGACATCGTTAACGAGATGGGTACGCTGGTTAAAAAAGAATTGAGACATAACGGCTCCGGCAGGTTGAGTATTAAACAAACCCCCGAATGCATGGTCATGGTAGCGGAGGCGATGGAGAGATTCTGGCCGAGTCAGCGCGGAAAAAAATTCAAGTAAAATAAGTTTCATTTCGGAACGTAAAAACTATTTTTTGTTCCTAAATGGAACGTAATGACGAGTGGAAATGGCTAAATGCGAACCCACGCGGCTTTTTTCACCGGCCGTCAGGGCAGGGTGTTCGGGACAGTGCGCTTTTTTTTGCCGGTTATTCCGGCGGTAGATAACGAAAAGGCGAAACCGGGCCTCTTTGCGTGACAGAAATATGGGCTAAAGGAACGGATCGGGATCGCAAACCTTATCTTTTTTAGGGTTAATTGTTTCAATGTGGAACGTATGTTCCTTTTATCCGTTTCATATCAGAACAAAAAGACGAATGATTTTTTTGTGCCCGCCTCGCCATACAGTGATTGCATCGCTCCGGTAGCGCTTTGTTTTCGCCGTTAGCATCAGGCTAAACAGGTCAATGCCAGGGCTCATCATGTCAAAACATGTACTTATTTGAGGATGAAAGGAATGCTAAACGTTATTCAATCTCCAGCCAAATATCTCCAGGGCCCTGATGCATCTATCTTATTTGGTCAATATGCTAAAAATCTGGCGGACAGCTTTTTTGTGATTGCGGATGATTTCGTGATGAACCTGGCGGGAGAGAAAGTGCTCAATGGCCTGCATAATCACGATATTAGCTGCCATGCGGAACGCTTTAACGGCGAATGCAGCCATGTGGAAATTAATCGTTTGATTGCCATTCTGAAGCAACACGGTTGCCGTGGCGTGGTCGGGATCGGCGGCGGCAAAACGCTGGATACCGCCAAAGCGATTGGCTATTACCAGAAGCTGCCGGTGGTGGTGATCCCGACCATCGCCTCGACCGATGCGCCAACCAGCGCGCTGTCGGTCATTTATACCGAAGCCGGTGAGTTTGAAGAGTATCTGGTCTACCCGAAAAACCCGGATATGGTGGTGATGGATACCGCGATTATCGCTAAAGCGCCGGTGCGTTTGTTGGTTGCCGGGATGGGCGATGCGCTCTCTACCTGGTTTGAAGCGAAGGCCTGTTATGACGCCCGCGCGACCAGCATGGCGGGTGGACAGTCCACCGTGGCAGCATTGAGCCTGGCGCGCCTGTGTTATGATACGTTGTTGGCAGAAGGTGAAAAAGCCCGCTGCGCGGCGCAGGCAGGCGTCGTAACTGATGCGCTGGAGCGCATTGTGGAAGCGAACACCTATCTTAGCGGTATTGGTTTTGAAAGCAGCGGCCTCGCGGGGGCGCATGCGATTCATAACGGCTTCACGATTCTGGAAGAGTGCCACCATTTGTACCATGGCGAAAAAGTCGCGTTTGGTACGCTGGCGCAGCTGGTGTTGCAGAACAGCCCGATGGAAGAGATCGAAACCGTGCTGGCATTCTGTCAGAAAGTCGGTCTGCCGGTCACCCTGGCGCAAATGGGCGTGAAAGATGGCATTGACGACAAAATTCATGCTGTTGCCAAAGCCACCTGCGCAGAAGGTGAAACCATTCACAACATGCCGTTCCCGGTGACGCCTGAAAGCGTGCATGCCGCTATTCTGACGGCAGATCTGTTGGGACAGCAGTGGCTGGCGCGTTAATCAGTCATCAGTAACGCTCTGCGCCGGCATTTTCTCCCCTCTGACCGTCTCTGTCGGAGGGGGTGTCCAGGGTAAAACAGCGGAAAGGGATATGACGGCGCACACTCAGAACATTGGAAAGGACGTCTCTTCGGTTATTGCCCAGTCATGGCACCGTTGCAGTAAGTTTATGCAGCGGGAAACCTGGCAGGCGCCGCATCAGGCGCAAGGGCTGACGTTTGCCTCGATTTGCCGCCGCAAGACTGCGCTGGTGACGATTGCTCAGGCCGCACTGGAAGACGCCTGGGAGTTTATGGATGGTCGTCCCTGTGCGCTGTTTATCCTCGATGAGTCCGCCTGTATTCTCAGCCGCTGCGGCGATCCACAGACGGTGGAACAGCTGGCGGAGCTGGGTTTTCTCGACGGCAGCTACTGTGCGGAGAGTATTATTGGTAGCTGTGCGCTGTCGCTGGCGACTATGCCGGGGCAGCCAACAAAAACTTCAGGCGATCAGCACTTTAAAAAAGCGCTACATCCGTGGTCGTTCTGCTCAACGCCGGTATTTGATAACCACGGGCGACTGTTTGGCTCCATCTCGCTGTGCTGCCTGGTGGAACATGAGTCCGTTTCCGATCTCTCCCTGACGCTGGCGATTGCCAGAGAGGTAGGCAATTCGTTGCTGACCGACAGCCTGTTGGCTGAATCTAATCGCCATCTGAATCAGATGTACGGGCTGCTGGAGAGCATGGATGATGGCGTGATGGCATGGAATGAACAGGGCGTGCTGCAGTTCCTCAATGCGCGTGCCGCCATGCTGTTGCATCTGGACGTGCAGGCCAGTCAGGGGAAAAATCTTCATGACCTGGTGAATATGCCGATGCTGTTGCGCCGGGCAATCAAACATGCTCGTGGCCTCAATCACGTCGAAGTCACCTTTGAGAGCCAGCACCAGTTTGTTGATGCGGTGATCACTTTAAAGCCGATTGTGGAAGAGCAGGGCAACAGCTTTATTCTGCTGCTGCATCCGGTCGAGCAAATGCGCCAGCTGATGACCAGTCAGTTGGGCAAAGTAAGCCATACTTTTGAGCAGATGTCGGCGGACGATCCGGAAACCCGACGGCTGATCCATTTTGGTCGCCAGGCGGCGAGGGGAAGTTTTCCGATCCTGCTGTGCGGCGAAGAGGGCGTCGGTAAAGAGCTGCTCAGTCAGGCGATCCACAATGAAAGTGAACGGGCCAGCGGCCCGTATATCGCCGTAAACTGTCAGCTGTATGCCAACAGCGTGCTGGGACAGGATTTTATGGGCAGCGCGCCAACCGATGATGAAAACGGCCGACTGAGCCGCCTTGAACTGGCGAACGGCGGCACGCTGTTTCTGGAAAAAATCGAATATTTGGCACCGGAGTTACAGTCTGCATTATTGCAGGTGATCAAGCAGGGGGTGCTGACCCGTCTCGACGCTCGACGCCTGATCCCGGTGGATGTGAAAGTGATCGCCACCACCACGGTCGATCTTGCCAATCTGGTGGAACAAAACCGCTTTAGTCGTCAGCTGTATTACGCGCTGCACTCGTTTGAAATCGTTATTCCGCCGCTGCGCGCGCGGCGCAACAGCATTCCGGCGCTGATTTATACTCGCCTGAACAGCCTGAAAAAACGCTTTTCATCCAGCCTGAAGGTGGATGATGACGCGCTGGCGCAGCTGGTGGCTTATTCGTGGCCGGGTAATGATTTCGAGCTGAACAGCATTATCGAGAACATCGCCATCAGCAGCGAGAATGGCCATATTCGCCTGAGCAACCTGCCAGATTATCTGTTTGCCGAACGACCGGGTATGGATACGACATCTTCGCTGCTGCCTGCCAGCCTGACGTTTACCGCCATCGAAAAAGAGGCGATTATCCACGCCGCCCGCGTCACCAGCGGGCGCGTGCAGGAGATGTCGCAGCTGCTGAACATTGGGCGCACCACGCTGTGGCGCAAGATGAAGCAGTACGACATCGACGCCAGCCAGTTTAAGCGCAAACATCTGGAGTAGTTTCTTCGATTCTAGCCATCGAAAAGAGCGCGTCGGACAAGCGATTGATGTACCGCTTTAGTTCGTCGCGCACGGCGAGCGTTCTGTCCATCGCCGTGAGAATACGCTCCAGTCGACGTGCCAGCGTGCGCGCTACGTGTAGTTGTGCAGAAGCGAGGTTTTTCCCCGGAATGACAAACTCTTTCAGCGGGCCGCTGTGCGCCATATTGCGGTCGATCAGCCGCTCCAGTCTCTGAATATCTTCATCGCTAATCGTCTGCTTCAGGCGAATGATCCCTTTATCGTCGCTGGCGAGTTCCGCACCCAGCACAAACAGCGTCTTCTGGACGGTATGCAAATCCTCGCGTAGCTCGGTCTGGTGGGTTGTGGCATAGCACACGCCCAGTTGGGAAATCAGTTCATCTACCGTGCCATAGGCGTTAACGCGGATGTCGTCTTTGTCGATGCGGTTGCCGCCAAATAGCGCGGTGGTGCCTTTATCGCCGGTTCGGGTATAGATGCGATACATTTATGTTATCTCACTGAAGGGAAGCACGTTGACCAGTTGGCCTGCGTTGGCGCCGAGCGTGCGGATCTGCTCGATCCCGGCGGCGATATGCCCGCAGATCAGCGCCCGATCCTCGGGCAACTGGGCATGCGTTAAGGCAATCTCGCCGCTCACGCTGAGGCCGAGACCTACGCGCAGCGCCGAGCTTTTTGCTGCCCGTCTGCTGAGCGCCAGCGCGCTGGTGCTGTCGTCGCAGCTGATGGCCCGGCACGGGACGCCTTGCTCTTCCAGCCCCCAGCATAGTTCATCAAGCACGCGGGAATCCTGCCAGCGTGGATGATAAAACAGGTTTACGCTCGGTGATGAAAGTGGCATCGCGTCCCCTTTGTTGTCAGAAAGCCTGATGGAAGAGCGCGGCAATTTCTTTCTCGTTACCTTTACGTGGGTTCGAGAACGCGTTGCCGTCCTTCAGGGCCATCTCTGCCATATACGGGAAATCGGCCTCTTTTACGCCCAGTTCGCGCAGATGCTGTGGAATGCCGATATCAGCAGACAGGCGGGCAATAGCGTGAATCGCCAACTCGGCGGCGTCCATGGTAGACAGGCCGTCGGTGTTCTCGCCCATAAACTCGGCGATGTCGGCAAATTTTTCCGGATTAGCGATCAGGTTATAACGTGCCACGTGCGGTAGCAGTACGGCATTCGCCACGCCGTGCGGCATGTCATACAGGCCGCCAAGCTGGTGCGCCATGGCGTGTACGTAGCCGAGGTTGGCGTTGTTAAAGGCCATCCCCGCCAGCAGTGAAGCGTAGGCCATGTTCTCGCGAGCTTTCAGGTTGCTGCCCAGCGCTACGGCCTGGCGTAAGTTACGGGCGATCAGGCGGATTGCCTGAATAGCGGCGGCATCGGTGACCGGATTTGCATCTTTGGAAATGTAGGCTTCCACGGCGTGGGTCAAGGCATCCATCCCGGTGGCCGCGGTCAGAGGCGCAGGTTTGCCAAGCATCAGCAGCGGATCGTTAATCGATACTGACGGCAGGTTGCGCCAGCTGACAATGACAAATTTCACTTTTGTTTTGGTGTTGGTCAGTACGCAGTGACGGGTCACTTCACTGGCGGTACCGGCGGTGGTGTTGACCGCAATGATAGGCGGTAGCGGGTGGGTCAGGGTTTCAATTCCGGCATAGCTGTAGAGATCGCCTTCGTGAGTGGCCGCGATACCAATACCTTTACCGCAGTCATGTGGGCTACCGCCGCCGACGGTGACAATAATATCGCATTGCTCCTGACGAAAAACCGCCAGGCCATCGCGTACGTTGGTGTCTTTGGGGTTTGGCTCGACGCCGTCAAAGATTGCTACTTCAATACCGGCTTCACGCAAATGCGCGAGCGTTTTATCTACCGCACCGTCTTTAATTGCCCGCAGGCCTTTATCGGTCACCAGCAGGGCTTTTTTCCCACCCAGTAGTTTGCAGCGTTCACCCACTACGGAAACAGCATTGGGGCCAAAAAAGTTCACATTTGGCACCAGATAATCAAACATACGATAGCTCATAATATACCTTCTTACGTTTATTTTATAATTCAGAGAAGCAATATAGTGCGGTTTCAGCTAATAGCTGGTCCTGTTCGACGGTGCCACCACTCACGCCGACGGCGCCAATTATTTTTCCATTTAATATAACTGGAAGCCCTCCGCCGAAAATAATAATGCGCTGTTGGTTGGTGAGCTGCAGGCCATAAAGCGATGCACCGGGTTGCACCGCATCGGTAATTTCGTGAGTACCCTGTCGCAGGCAGCAGGCGGTCCAGGCCTTATTGAGTGAAATATCGCAGCTGGTGACAAACGCCTCATCCATGCGCTGTATCAGCAGCGTGTTTCCGCCGTGGTCAACAACGGAAAAGACGACCGGGACGTTGATTTCAAGCGCTTTAGCCTCAACGGCGACCGCCATTTTCTGTGCGGCCGCCAGCGTGATGGTGGCGATGGGTTGGCTCTTATTCACGGTATCTCCTGTTAATTGTGTAGGGCTGAGGTCACGAAAAATATCGCGCGCAGCTATTTTTTATCATTGGGTTTTCTTTATTTTCGCGCAGCACGTTATTAAGTCAATACAGTAAAAAAATCTAAAATAGCAAGTGAGTGATCTTCCTTTGGTGTTTATTGATAATGATCATTTAACCTCGTCACAATTCTCTATGGATATTCCAAGTACGCGTTTCAATATGAAACGATGCGTTTTAATTGCGTGCCAAATTGGAACGTAATTAATTTTATTTTTTTATTATTCTGCTCATTTAAAGTTCGGCTATTGCTGATAAAGGCGATTGCTGGGACGGTAAACCACCAGCGATACGGCCCGGCGTCCTTATTATTTACTTTTTGAGTCAACGCGCTATGAGAAGATCAAAACGATTCGAAGTTCTTGCCCAGCGGCCTGTCAATCAGGATGGGCTGATTGGCGAATGGCCGGAAGAGGGGCTGATCGCCATGGAAAGCCCCTACGATCCCGCGTCGTCGGTGAAGGTGGAAAATGGCCGTATTGTGGAACTGGACGGTAAAGATCGTGCACAGTTCGACATGATTGACCGTTTTATTGCTGACTACGCGATTAACGTCGCGGAAACCGAACGGGCAATGCAACTCGACGCGCTGGACATCGCCAGAATGCTGGTGGATATCCACGTCAGTCGGGAAGATATTATTGCCATTACCACCGCCATCACCCCGGCGAAAGCGGTGGAGGTGATGGCAAAAATGAACGTGGTGGAAATGATGATGGCGCTGCAAAAAATGCGCGCCAGACGCACACCCTCTAACCAGTGTCACGTCACCAACCTGAAAGATAACCCGGTGCAAATTGCCGCCGATGCCGCCGAGGCGGGGATCCGTGGTTTTTCCGAGCAAGAAACGACCGTAGGCATCGCCCGCTATGCGCCGTTTAACGCGCTGGCGCTGCTGGTTGGTTCGCAGTGCGGCCGTCCTGGCGTGCTTACCCAATGTTCCGTTGAAGAAGCCACCGAACTGGAACTGGGTATGCGCGGCTTAACCAGCTACGCCGAAACGGTGTCGGTATACGGTACAGAGTCAGTGTTTACCGACGGCGATGACACGCCGTGGTCAAAATCCTTTCTCGCCTCAGCCTACGCATCCCGCGGGCTGAAGATGCGCTACACCTCTGGCACTGGCTCGGAGGCGCTGATGGGGTACTCAGAAAGCAAATCAATGCTGTATCTGGAGTCGCGCTGCATTTTTATCACTAAGGGCGCGGGCGTTCAGGGGCTGCAAAACGGCGCGGTCAGCTGTATTGGTATGACCGGGGCTGTACCGTCGGGGATCCGTGCTGTGCTGGCGGAAAACCTGATTGCCTCGATGCTCGACCTCGAAGTGGCGTCGGCGAATGACCAGACCTTCTCGCACTCCGATATTCGCCGCACCGCCCGCACATTGATGCAGATGCTGCCCGGTACCGACTTTATCTTTTCCGGCTACAGCGCGGTACCGAACTACGACAACATGTTTGCTGGGTCGAACTTCGATGCCGAGGACTTTGATGATTACAACATTCTGCAACGTGATCTGATGGTTGATGGCGGTCTGCGTCCGGTAACGGAAGAGGAAACTATCGCTATTCGCAATCAGGCGGCTCGCGCTATTCAGGCGGTGTTTCGCGAGCTGGGCCTGCCGCTGATTAGCGATGAAGAGGTCGACGCCGCCACCTATGCTCACGGCAGCAAAGATATGCCCGCGCGTAATGTGGTAGAGGATTTGGCCGCGGTGGAAGAAATGATGAAGCGCAATATCACCGGGCTGGATGTTGTTGGCGCGCTGAGTGCCAGCGGTTTTGACGATATCGCCAGCAACATTCTCAACATGTTGAGGCAGCGTGTGACCGGCGATTATCTGCAAACATCCGCCATTCTGGATCGCCAGTTTGAGGTGGTCAGCGCCGTTAATGACATCAATGATTATCAGGGACCCGGCACCGGCTATCGCATCTCTGCCGAACGCTGGGCGGAAATTAAAAATATTGCGGGTGTGGTTCAGCCTGGCAGCATTGAATAAGGCGGTATGCGGTGGAATGTACAACTGAACGTAAGCCGGTTTTCACCTTGCAGGTTAGCGAAGGCGAAGCGGCAAAAGCGGACGATCGCGCGGATGAAGTGGTGATTGGCGTTGGGCCGGCCTTTGATAAATACCAGCATAAGACCCTGATTGATATGCCGCACAAGGCGATCCTGAAAGAGCTGGTGGCCGGAATTGAAGAAGAGGGATTACATGCGCGGGTGGTCAGAGTTTTGCGCACTTCGGATGTCTCCTTTATGGCCTGGGATGCAGCAAATCTGAGCGGCTCCGGCATCGGCATTGGTATCCAGTCGAAAGGAACTACGGTGATTCATCAGCGTGATTTGCTGCCGCTGAGCAACCTGGAGCTTTTTTCTCAGGCCCCGCTGCTGACGCTGGAAACCTATCGCCAGATTGGTAAGAACGCCGCGCGTTACGCACGCAAAGAGTCGCCCTCGCCGGTACCGGTCGTTAATGACCAGATGGTGCGACCGAAATTTATGGCCAAGGCTGCGCTGTTCCACATTAAAGAAACCAAACACGTGGTGCAGGATGCCGCGCCTGTCACGCTGCATATTGCCTTAGTAAGGGAATGACGATGAACGAAAACATCATGACCGCGCAGGATTATCCGTTAGCGACTCGCTGCCCGGAGAAAATCCTCACGCCCACCGGAAAGCCGTTAACTGATATTACTCTTGAGAATGTACTGGCAGGGCGTGTGGGGCCACAGGATGTGCGTATTTCTCAGCAAACGCTGGAGTATCAGGCGCAGATCGCCGAGCAGATGCAGCGTCACGCCGTGGCGCGTAATTTCCGCCGTGCGGCGGAACTGATTGCCATCCCGGATGCTCGCATTCTGGAAATCTACAATGCGCTGCGCCCATTTCGTTCTTCATTTACGGAGTTGCAGGCCATTGCCGATGAACTGGAGCACACCTGGCATGCCACGGTGAACGCCGGGTTTGTCCGCGAGTCGGCAGACGTGTACCAGCAGAGAAACAAGCTGCGTAAAGGCAGTCAGTGACGGAGGCGGTATGCCGTTAATTGCAGGGATTGATATCGGCAACGCCACCACGGAAGTGGCGCTGGCGCAGGATGGCCGGTTTGTTGCCAGCGGGATCGTCGCGACCACGGGCATGAAAGGCACGCGGGATAACATTGCCGGGGTAGTGGCCTCCCTGCAGCAGGCGCTGGAAAAAACGTCGTCGTCGCTTCAGGATGTGACGAAAATCTGCATCAACGAGGCCGCGCCGGTCATTGGTGATGTGGCGATGGAGACGATCACCGAAACCATCATCACTGAATCGACAATGATTGGTCATAACCCGCAAACGCCAGGCGGTGTTGGCGTAGGGATGGGTACCACGATCGCCGTGGAGAAACTGGCATCGTTGAGCCTCGATCGGTTTGCGCAGGGCTGGATCCCGCTGGTGGGCGAAGAGATGGATTTTCTTGAGGCGGTGTGGCTTATCAATGCGGCGCTGGATCGCGGCGTCGACGTGGTGGCGGCGATCCTGAAAAAGGACGATGGCGTACTGGTCAATAATCGTCTGCGACGAACGCTGCCGGTGATTGATGAAGTCACGCTGCTGGAGAAGGTCCCGGAAGGGGTGCTGGCGGCGGTAGAAGTGGCGGCAGCAGGACAGGTGGTTCGGGTACTGTCGAATCCTTATGGCATCGCCACTTTCTTTGCCCTGACGCCGGAGGAAACAAAAACGATCGTCCCGATCGCCAGGGCACTGATCGGCAACCGATCCGCTGTGGTGCTGAAAACCCCGCAGGGCGATGTGCAATCACGGGTGATCCCGGCGGGCAAGATCTTTATCAGTGGTGAAAAGCGCGGCGGAGAAGCCGATGTGGCCCAAGGCGCTCAGACAATTATGCAGGCAATGAACGCCTGTGCGCCGGTCTGCGACATTCGCGGTGAGGCCGGTACTCACGCGGGTGGCATGCTGGAGCGCGTGCGTAAGGTGATGGCCTCGCTGAGCGGGCACGATATGAATTCAGTACATATTCAGGATCTGCTGGCGGTCGATACGTTTATTCCCCGTAAAGTCCAGGGCGGTGTTGCCGGGGAATATTCAATGGAAAACGCGGTTGGCATTGCGGCGATGGTGAAATCCGATCGGCTACAGATGCAGACGATCGCCCGTGAGCTGAGTGTGCGGCTGAATACGTCGGTTGAAGTGGGGGGCGTGGAGGCCAATATGGCGGTGGCCGGGGCATTGACGACGCCAGGATGCGCTGCGCCGTTGGCGATCCTCGACTTAGGTGCCGGATCCACCGATGCCGCGATTATCCATAACGATAGCACCGTTAAGGCGATACATCTGGCGGGAGCAGGGAACATGGTCAGCTTGCTTATCAAAACGGAGCTCGGCTTGAGCGATCCTTTTCTGGCAGAGGAGATAAAAAAATATCCGCTGGCGAAAGTGGAGAGCCTGTTCAGTATTCGCCACGAGAACGGCGCGGTGGAGTTCTTTCGTGAACCGCTCAGCCCGTCGGTGTTTGCCAAAGTGGTGTATCTGAAAGCGGGCAAAGCCATCCCCATTGAGAACCAGACGTCGCTGGAGAAAATTCGGCTGGTACGTCGTCAGGCCAAGGAGAAGGTCTTTGTGACGAACTGCCTGCGCGCATTGCGGCAGGTCTCACCCGGCGGCTCAATTCGCAACATCTCTTTTGTGGTGCTGGTGGGCGGTTCATCGCTGGATTTTGAAATCCCGCAGATGATCACCGACGCGCTGGCGCATTACGGTGTTGTTGCCGGTCAGGGCAATATTCGGGGAACCGAAGGGCCACGAAATGCGGTGGCAACCGGGCTGGTTTTGGCTGGTGATGCGAAAAAATAGTGCAGAAAACCACCACCGCAAGCGTTTGGCTGCGGCATAAATCAAATAAAGGCAACGTTCTCTTTGATATCCCGGCTGACTTGGGTACATAGTATAAAGGTGTTTAATACGCGGTTAATTTTAAGGATAAGAGCATGCCAACAGCAATTGAGAAAGCATTGGATTTTATTGGTGGTATGAACACATCGGCGCCAGTACCCCATTCCATGGATGAAAGTACGGCCAAGGGAATTTTAAAATATTTGCATGATTTAGGTGTGCCAGTGAGCGCAGCAGATGTGATGGCACGCGGTGAGCAAGAGGGATGGAATCCTGAGTTCACAAAAAAAGTCGCTGGATGGGCTGAAAAAGTCGCCTCCGGTAACCGTATCCTTATCAAGAACCCTGAGTACTTTTCGACCTATATGCAGGAGCAGCTCAAAGAACTCGTGTGAGCTGACTATCGAATAACACGCTAACGGACGTTTCCACTTTCAAGGTGGTGGCGTCCAAAAGAGTTGCCCTCAACCAGCCAGACAGTGCCGATTTTTTTGCGTTGGTGCAGATGGACACATTGTGTACCGCTCCGCTTAATTGAACGTGTTGAATCCTCTAATTTAACTTCAGCATTAACATTATCAGATTAACACTGGACGGTGGGGGTGCTTTTACGCTGCCCGGAATGTGCGTGGTTACCCTATTGAAACTAATTTTTAATACTTTGCTAAACGACGGTTAAGACTTTTCTCGAATTTATTTATTTATGAAACCTAACTGATAAATCGACATTTCTTTTTTTTTGCCAACCATTTTTCGACGACTAATGTAAGTTTTAAGAATAGAAAACTCTTAAATAACATGGGCTTTAATAGAGTTTGGTTTCTTATTTTATTATTGATAGTATCTCAAATAATAAAACTTATTAAATCATTGAGTAATATTTAACTATTTCATTTTTTAATGTTTTCGGAATTTAACTCTATCTGCTTTGATTTATCTGATTTTTTTCACTTCCTTATTAAAAATGCATGAAATAATCATCTTTGTTTTTGCTTTTATTAATTGTTTTTACCTAATGTTTCTATTTTTGCATGGTTATTGCACCTTTGAAAAGAAAGGTATATTTTGGTAAAAAGTTATTGAGGCGTTTAATATGGATTTAATTAATTATGACTCTAGGCTTCGTCATCTTATGGATGTGGATTTTAGGTCCATACTAACGTTTATCGTTTTTGTTGACACGGGCAGTTTGTATGGTGCCTCACTGGTACTTGGTTGTTCTGCATCATCTATTAGCCTGCACTTGAAAAGAGTCAGAAGTTACTTTAATGACACCCTTTTCATACGTGAAGGTCGCAATCTCAATCCTACTGAATATGCTGTGGAATTAAGTCATCAACTTAAACTTGCATTTTATAATCTTGATACTGTCTGTCATGGGGAAAGTGCTGTTGCCGATTGTGAATTAGCTATCGGTGAAAATAAAAATTAATGAAACATAACCATTGGTTATGCTAAATAGTGCTTTTAAAATGTATTCGACAAAAAATAGAGCATAATATGGAAAATTTAAATTTTTCCTACGAGCGGGTATTGGTTATGGACACTATCTATTATAGTGCCCTTGGGCTATGTGCCTTTATTGATAGCCTGGCAGGTCGCTCAATTAGTCTAAGAGTAATGACGCTTTCCGCATTGCAGAAACAAGTGTCAGCCCGTCATGGGGAACCAGGGCGGGTACTCGTTATTACCGAGTTAACGAGCGAAAGTGAGACGCTGGCGGAAGGATTAGCATTCTTAAAGTTTGCAAAGGACGAGTGGCCTGCAGACCAATATAGTATTATTGTTTTTACCCGTTTACGTGACCCTCTGTTGCTGGCAGCAGTCGCAAATCTTCAACCTATGGGCATTGTTCATCGCGCGGAGGCGATTAATATCTTATCTAAACTCATATTTTTCTCCGCTGACGCATCATCAGGCACGATCATGAGTCCGTTGATCACCAGGAAAGTCGGCCAGGTCGGCGGAGTTCGATTACCACAAAGGGAATTGCAGTGGTTTGTCCTGCAGACAGAAAAAATAGGACTGAACGAAACAGCGAGGCGAATGGGGATTAGCTATAAAACTGCTGCTACCTATCGGAAAAGAATATCAGTCCGTCTTCAATTAAGTTTACGTGAAATTAATGAAAGAGTGTCACGATTATAAGTGAGAAAGATAATATTGCCATATCCCGCTGTACGGATTGCCGACAGCAATGTAGTCGTGATTTTATCATTAAAGCGATTGTCAGTTTAACGCAGCATGCACAATTTAGGGTTCTCGTTGTGAATAACTATGTGCTTGCCACGACGTTTATAAAATCTGCTCTACGGCAGTTGAGGAAATGTCAGTGCTGGACGTCATTGCATATAAGAGATTCCTTATTGCAGGGCTAATGTCGTTATACAGCAATTGTGCCTCTTCTGTTGGTATTAAACAACGGCCCTCTCTGCTGAATAGTTTTTCGGGAAAACAAGTACAAAATTTTTTCAACGAAAGGCTCACTGCAGACGGTGAACAGTTCATATAGTATGAAGCAGAAACTATCCCTCCTGTATTCATGACTGCGGCAAAAACAAGAATGTTGTTAATCGAAATATTCAGGTTTTTGAATTTTGAAAAATCAGATTGTGTAAGCAATGAATTATCCTTTTGAATTAATTTTCTTAAAAGAATATAAACATATAAGAAAATCAAAACAAACAATATAATAGATATATCTAAATATACGTTTTGATATAATGTAATGAAAATAGAGGGTTAGCCACCCTTTCTGATTTTTCCCTTCAATTCAATGTCGGCGTAAGAGGGCTTTTCCTGACATCGGCATCACCAAGGATGTAGTGTTCAAGAAGACATACCGGGGCGGTTCAATCATAGTCGTATTGCATGTTGGGGAAGCGGACCCAAATTGCATCCAAAGAAAAAGGAGTCAGACGATCTCTCATCTAACTCCTTGTTTTGTTTGGTGGCCCCTGCTGGACTTGAACCAGCGACCAAGCGATTATGAGTCGCCTGCTCTAACCACTGAGCTAAGGGGCCGTGGCGGTGGATTATAAAGTAACTCTGCGTTGCAATCCAGCCATAAGCGTACGGATGCTGTTTTTATAAACAATGTGTTTTCAGTCCGTTATACTGGTTGCCTGATGTATTGTGCGGAGTGATTATGGTTAAGGACATACTGGCGCCGGGGCTGCGGGTGGTTTTTTGCGGCATCAATCCGGGGCTCTCTTCGGCGGGTACAGGTTTTCCCTTTGCGCATCCTGCTAACCGCTTTTGGAAGGTCATCCATCAGGCGGGATTTACCGATCGCCTGCTAAAGCCAGAAGAGGCACAACACCTGCTGGATTTTCGCTGTGGCGTCACCAAATTTGTCGACAGGCCGACGGTGCAGGCCAATGAAGTGAAGCTCGAGGAGATGCGTAGCGGTGGTCGTCAGCTCGTTGAGAAGATTGAAGACTATCAGCCAGCGGCGCTCGCTATTTTGGGAAAACAGGCATTTGAGCAAGGCTTTAGCCAGCGTGGTGCACAGTGGGGGAAACAGACGCTGACGATTGGCGCGACGCAGATCTGGGTGTTGCCGAACCCGAGTGGGTTAAGCCGGATTACGCTGGATAAGTTAGTGGCGGCGTATCGGGAATTAGATGACGCGCTGGTCATGCGTGGGATGTGAAAAAAAACGCCACCTTGCGGTGGCGTTGATGTTTATACGGCGAGATTAATCGTCGAGGAAGCTACGCAGCACCTCAGAACGGCTCGGGTGACGCAGTTTACGCAGCGCCTTCGCTTCGATCTGACGGATACGTTCGCGGGTAACGTCGAACTGTTTCCCGACTTCTTCCAGCGTGTGGTCGGTGTTCATATCGATACCGAAACGCATACGCAGAACTTTCGCTTCACGCGCTGTCAGGCCAGCCAGAACGTCGTGCGTTGCGGCACGCAGGCTCTCGGTAGTGGCAGAGTCCAGCGGCAGCTCGAGGGTGGTATCCTCGATGAAATCACCCAGATGCGAATCTTCATCGTCGCCGATCGGCGTTTCCATGGAGATAGGCTCTTTGGCAATCTTCAGCACTTTACGGATCTTGTCTTCCGGCATCAGCATGCGTTCAGCCAGCTCTTCCGGCGTTGGCTCGCGGCCCATCTCTTGCAGCATCTGGCGGGAGATACGGTTGAGCTTGTTAATGGTCTCAATCATATGCACCGGAATACGAATGGTACGCGCCTGATCTGCGATAGAGCGGGTGATCGCCTGACGGATCCACCAGGTTGCATAGGTGGAGAACTTATAACCACGACGGTATTCAAACTTATCTACCGCTTTCATCAGACCGATGTTGCCTTCCTGAATCAGATCGAGGAATTGCAGACCGCGGTTGGTGTATTTCTTAGCGATAGAGATAACCAGACGCAAGTTCGCTTCAACCATCTCTTTTTTCGCACGGCGGGCTTTCGCTTCACCGATGGACATACGACGGTTGATGTCTTTAACCTGCTCGATGGTCAGGCCGGTTTCTTCTTCAATTTGACGCAGTTTCTGCAGGCCGCGGTGGACATCATCTGCCACGTCGTGCAGTTTTTCAGACCACGGTTTGTTCATCGCGATAGCCGCGTTGAACCAGGTTTCGCTGGTTTCGTTGCCGGTGAACAGGGTGATGAAGTTTTTCTTCGGCATTTTGCACTGCTCAACGCAGAGCTTCATGATCAGACGTTCCTGAGTACGCACGCGGTCCATCATGACGCGCATGCTGTTTACCAGGTAGTCGAACTGCTTCGGCACCAGGCGGAACTGTTTGAACACTTCAGACAGCTTCTGAATTTCTTCCTGCGCGGCAGCATGGCTGCGGCCTTTCGCTTTGATAGTGTCGCGGGTGATTTCGTACTGAGTACGCAGTTCACCGAATTTCTCGCGCGCTAATTCAGGGTCGATGCTGTTGTCGTCATCGCTGCTGTCGTCGTCTTCTTCTTCATCTTCGTCTTCGTCGTCATCCATCTCTTCCTGAGAGAGTTCAGACCCGACGTGCGTCGCCGTTGGTGCCATGTCTTCTTCCGCGTTCGGATCGACAAAGCCGGTGATCAGGTCGGAAAGACGCGCTTCTTCAGCTTCTACGCGATCGTACTGCTCGAGCAGATAGGTGATGGCTTCCGGGTATTCTGCAACGGAGCATTGAACCTGGTTAATCCCGTCTTCGATACGTTTAGCGATGTCAATTTCGCCTTCACGGGTTAACAGTTCAACGGTACCCATTTCACGCATGTACATGCGCACCGGGTCAGTTGTACGACCGATTTCGGACTCAACGCTGGACAGAACCTGGGCAGCCGCTTCTTCCGCGTCTTCATCGGTGCTGTTGGAGGTTTCAGCAAGCAGCAGATCATCGGCATCCGGTGCTTCTTCCATCACCTGAATACCCATGTCATTGATCATTTGGATGATGTCTTCGATTTGATCTGAATCGACGATATCTTCCGGCAGATGGTCATTGACCTCGGCATAGGTCAGATAGCCTTGCTCCTTACCACGTTGGACAAGTAGCTTCAGCTGTGACTGCGGGTTTTGCTCCATAAGACGGTATCCACACTTAATTCGTTTGATTGGTGTTGGGCGGTAAAACCGCCAACGGCAAAACGAGGGCATACTTATATTTTGCCGCTGCCTCTCCGTGCGGCTGTCGGGGGCTTCCCGATCGATATTCGGCAGTTAAGCCGTTAAATACTTCATCTTTCACGTTGTCTCTGCGTTAGCTGCGTTCTCTCTTCCTGGTCATGTACTTATGTACACTCCCAGGCGTTCGTTCACTTGCTGCCTTGATACAACGCGAATGATTTTGTCTTTGTTTTGTCTTTCTCTTATTTCTTCGCCAGTTCCTGGTTCAGCGTCCAGAGTTCCCGGCGTTCTTCGTTGCTTAAACCATGTGTGCGCTCACGAGCTATCAACTCTTCCTGGCGCAGTTCAAGCATCGAATCAAACATATGGTTGAGTGAGTCGGTGAAGGTTTTTTCCGCGATATCTTTATCTGCTATATCGTCCCACATCGACAGTTTTTCAAGGGTGGCCGCATCATTTGTGCCACGATAGTGTTCTAACAGTTGTCCGGTGGTCAGACCTGGCTGGGCCAGACAAGTGTTGACCAGTTCTCTGAATAAGCCAAGGCCGGGCAACTTATTTTGATCCAGAGCGCCTAACGGCGGCACCAGCGGGGCTAAACCTGGGTTCTGTACCAGTAACCCTATAAGTATACGCATGGTCGTACGTTTTAGCTGTGGAACAGGGCGGGAAGCTCCATTTTCTGCCAGTTTTGGCATTAAACGTTCAAGCTGGCTGTCATCCAGAATGCCTAGCTTGTTTCCCAACTCCTGCCGCAGATAAATGCGCAACGTTTCGCCCGGGACCTGCGTGATCAGCGGCAAGGCCAGCGTACTGAGCTGTGCTCGTCCGTCCGGGGTACTCAAATCTACCTGTGGTAACAGGCTGTTAAACAGAAACGCGGAGAGCGGTAAGGCTTGCTCCATCCGGGCTTCAAAGGCTTCTTTCCCTTCTTTACGCACCAGCGTATCGGGATCTTCACCGTCAGGTAGAAACATAAAGCGCAGCTGGCGTCCGTCCGTCATATACGGCAGTGCAGTTTCCAGCGCGCGCCATGCGGCATCGCGTCCGGCCCGGTCACCGTCGTAACAACAAATCACTTGGTTCGTCGCACGGAACAACAGCTGGATGTGATCGGCAGTGGTTGACGTCCCGAGGGAGGCCACGGCGTAGTTAATGCCGTATTGGGCCAACGCCACCACATCCATATAGCCTTCAACCACTAACAGGCGCTGCGGATCGGCGTTATCCTGCTGGGCTTCATAAAGGCCATACAGCTGGCGACCTTTATGGAAAATATCGGTTTCCGGGGAGTTCAGGTACTTCGGCAGGGCATCGCCCAGCACGCGTCCACCAAAACCAATGACCCGACCGCGTTTGTCGCGGATAGGGAACATCACTCGCTCACGGAAGCGATCGTAACTGCGTCCCTGATCGTTGGTCACCAACATACCCGCGTCAATCAATGCCTGGCGATTCTCAGGATTGCCGCCAAACCGTTTCAGGACGTTGTCCCAACCGGGGGGGGCAAAACCAATAGCAAAACGATCGATCACGTCGCTACTGAGTCCTCGCTTTTCCAGGTACTGGCGCGCAGGGGTAGCGGCGGGTTGTATCAGAGACTGTTGATAAAAAGTGTTCAGGCCGTCCATCAATTGATAGAGGCTTTGCCGTTGATGGCGCTCTATCTGACTGGGGCCGTTGCCTGCTTCATAAGGCACTTCAAGGTTGTGCATTGCGGCCAGTTCTTCGACGGTTTCCACAAACTCGAGCTTGTCGTAGTTCATGAGAAAGTCGACGGCGTTGCCGTGCGCGCCACACCCAAAGCAGTGATAAAACTGTTTTTCACCGTTTACGGTGAAAGAGGGGGTTTTCTCGTTATGGAACGGACAACACGCATGATAATTTTTGCCCTGCTTTTTCAGCTTAACTCGTGCATCGATGAGATCGACGATGTCGGTTCTTGCCAGCAGGTCATTAATGAATACACGTGGGATTCGTCCAGCCATATGCCCCGTTATTACACTTCATCCTTCAAACTGTCTCTGCGTTGGCTGCGCTCGCTCACCCCTGTCACTTACTTAAGTAAGCTCCGGGGATTCACTCACTTGCCGTCTTGATACAGTGTGAATGATTTTGTGTAGTTACTGATGTATAAACGAAAATAAGCCGCGCATTCCTTCCGGAAGCACGGCCTTACAACTACAACTCAGTCTGAATTGAGAGCCTTAGCTCCCAATAGATTAGTACAGACGAGTGCGGCGTGCGTTTTCGCGAGCCAGTTTCTTCGCGTGACGTTTCACAGCAGAAGCTTTAGCGCGCTTACGTTCGGTAGTCGGTTTTTCATAGAACTCACGACGACGAACTTCCGCCAGAACACCTGCTTTCTCGCAGGAACGCTTGAAGCGACGCAGTGCTACGTCGAACGGCTCGTTTTCACGTACTTTAATTACCGGCATGTAACTCTCACCTTTATAAATTCGGTTTGCCGCTGGCATCTACGCCAGCTTATTTCAAAATGGTGCGGAATTTTACTGCAATTGCTGCTGCTTTGTAAAGCACCGACGCGATTTTGAAAGGGACTTTTATAAGGGTGAGGAGTATACACGAGGGTTCTTCCTTGGGCGAACAAAGTTTTACATCAACCCGCATTCGACCTACACTGCGCGGTATTAGAGCGAGGTAAAACAAGTCATGCGTGTACTGGGAATTGAAACATCCTGCGATGAAACCGGCATCGCCATTTACGACGATGAAAAAGGTCTTTTAGCCAACCAATTGTATAGTCAGGTGAAATTGCACGCTGACTACGGTGGAGTAGTGCCTGAATTGGCTTCGCGCGATCACGTGCGTAAAACCGTACCGTTGATTCAGGCGGCGCTGATTGAAGCAGGGTTAACGGCAAAAGATATTGATGCGGTGGCCTATACCGCAGGGCCGGGTCTGGTCGGTGCGCTGCTGGTGGGGGCGACCGTAGGGCGTTCTCTGGCGTTCGCCTGGAATGTTCCGGCCATTCCTGTACACCATATGGAAGGCCATTTGCTGGCACCGATGCTGGAAGATAATCCGCCGGAATATCCTTTTGTAGCGCTGCTGGTTTCTGGCGGACACACGCAGCTGATTAGCGTCACCGGTATTGGACAGTATGAGTTGCTGGGCGAATCGATTGACGATGCGGCCGGTGAAGCGTTCGATAAAACGGCCAAACTGCTGGGGCTGGATTATCCAGGTGGACCGATGCTGTCTAAGCTGGCGTCTCAGGGCGTGGAAAAGCGTTTTGTCTTCCCGCGCCCGATGACCGATCGTCCGGGGCTGGATTTCAGCTTCTCAGGCCTGAAAACGTTCGCCGCGAATACCATTCGTAATAACGAAAACGACGATCAGACCCGTGCGGATATCGCCCGTGCATTTGAAGATGCGGTGGTCGATACGCTGATGATCAAGTGCAAACGCGCGCTGGATCAAACCGGTTTTAAGCGTCTGGTGATGGCGGGGGGCGTGAGCGCTAACCGTACCCTGCGGGCCGCGCTTGCGGAAATGATGCAAAAACGCCGTGGCGAAGTGTTCTATGCGCGCCCGGAATTTTGTACCGATAACGGGGCGATGATCGCCTATGCGGGCATGGTGCGTTTTAAATCCGGAGCAACGGCAGACCTTGGTGTCACCGTGCGTCCACGCTGGCCGTTGGCGGAGTTACCGGCGGCGTAAGCGCACTGGGAGCGGACTGGTGAGATGCGTAGGGAAAAGGGGCGACACTACGCCGCCCCGGCGGGATTTACAGTAAAACCAGAGGCATCCACAGCAGGCCGGTTATCACCAGCAGGACGAGGAATATCAGGCCGAAGATGGCGCCCAGTCGCCAGTAATCGGCCGTCGGCAAGTAGCCGCTGCCGTAGTAGATCGGGCTTGGTCCGGTAGCGTACGGGGTCAAAATGCTGCCCAGACCAATGGCGGCACCGACCATCAGGCAGAATACCGGCAGCGGGATGTCCGGCATCGCCAACGCGGCTGCAATCATCATTGGCGCGAGGGCAGAGGTATAGGCCGTGGCGCTGGCAAAGAAATAACGCAACAGATAGAACACCACGATCAACGCCACCATTACCATTATCGGCGAGTAGCCGCTGAGTCCGTTTGCCAGCAGTTTGCCGAACCAGGAGATAAAGCCAGTATTGTTCAGCCCGGTGGCAAGGGTAATCAGCGAAGCCAGCCAGAAAAAGACGTTCCATGCTGCTTTATTACTGACAATGTCATCCCAGCAAATGATGCGCAGTACCAGCATCAACGCCACCACGCTGTAGCCGACCATTGCGGCATCAATATAGTCACCGCCAAAGATCCACAGCACCAGCGCTCCCACCATCAATACCAGCATCTTTTTTTCACGCGCGCACAGTGGCCCCATCGCCTTCAGCTCGGTTTCCGCCCAGCGCGGGACCTGATCGCCAGATTTCTGCACCGGTGGGTACAGCACGTAGGCCAGCCAGGGCACGATCAACACCAGTAAAATGCTCAGCGGCAGCATGCCTAAGAACCAGTCACCCCAGCTTAACGCTGTATGGGAAGCACCTTTCATCAGGCCAATTAGCAGCAGATTTGGTGCCATCGCCGTTAAAAAAATAGCGCTGGTGACGCAGTCGGCGACGATCCCCATCCACATAATGTAAGAGCCAATGGAGCAGGCGCTGGGATCGTTGGGTTGAGAGTGGTACAGCGGTGGCAGGTTACGAATGATCGGGTAGATAATGCCTGCGCCGCGTGCGGAATTAGACGGTGTCACGGGGGCAAGGATCAGTTCGGAGAACATCACCGCATAGCCGAGAAACAGCGTGCGATGCCCCATCTTCTTTACCAGCATCAGCGCGATACGCCGACCCAGACCCGTTTTCTCGTAACCGGTACCGAACATAAAGGCGGCGAAAATCAGCCAGATAACCGAGTTAGAAAACCCCGACACAGCCCATGATAACGATTTGGCGGTAAATTTAAATCCGTCCTGGGCGAGTTGCTCAGGGCTGAACAACAGCCACGGCGACAGCACGGCAATGATAGAAATACCAATCATCGCCACTACCGCACCGGGAACAGGTTCCAGAATAAGCCCGACGATGACCCCGGTAAAGACGGCAAAATAGAGCCAGGTGTGGCTTTCAAGACCGCCAGGAACGGGCAAAACAGCAATAATGGCGATGACCACCAGCGGAGCCAGGTATCGCCACCAACCAGCTAAAGGTGCCATTGTTGTATCCCTGCGAAAGGGGGAGAGGTATGCGCCTCTCCGGGAGGGTTATTTGATGTAGTGCACGTGCTCGCAGATTTCTTCGACGATCGGGGCGCGACGTTCAGCGAACAGCTTTTTGTTTTCGGCGATCAGGTTGTTGCCATGGGTATCGATGGAAACAATCAGCGGGCCAAACTCTTTAACCCGGCACACCCACAGGGATTCCGGCATGCCCAATTCCGTCCAGTGCACTTCTTCAATTTCTTCAACCTGCGTGGCGGCAACAACCGCGCAGCCAGCCGGGAAGATCACGTGCAGTGCTTTGAATTGCTTACACCCTTCTTCGGTCAACGGTCCCATGCCGCCTTTGCCGACCACCAGTTTGACGCCGGTTTGCTCGATGAACTCTTTCTCAAAGGCTTCCATACGCATGCTGGTGGTTGGGCCGACGGAGACCATCTCCCATTTTTCCCCGTTCTTACGCACGATCGGGCCAGCGTGAAAAATGGCTTTACCGTTCAGATCGTACGGGATCGGGCGCTTGAGTTCGATCAAACGGCGGTGACACACGTCGCGACAGGTCACCAGCGTACCGGTCAGGTAAATGACATCGCCGACGCGAATGTCTGCCAGATCTCCGGCTTTGATCGGGGTTGTCAGGATCTTTTTCATAACGCGCTCCGGGTGTGAGACAGATTTTCGAAGGAGAGATCGGCATGAACCCGCAGCGTGCCGCGACGGTGCGCCCAGCAGCCGGTAGAAACGGCCACGCCGATAGTCGACGGGTGGCGTGCGGCCGATTCGATATGTACGCCCATCACGGAGCTGTTACCCGTTAGCCCCTGTGGGCCAATACCCAGACGGTTAAGTCCTTCCTCGAGACGCAGTTCCAGCTCGGCAGCTTTGGGATTGGGATGGCGTGAGCCAATCGGGCGCAGTACGGCTTTGCGTGACAGCACGGCGGCGGTTTCAACGGAGGTCGCAATACCTACGCCGACCAGCACCGGTGGGCAGGCGTTTACTGCTAGCGTGGAGATATTCTCAAAAACAAACTTCACGACACCTTCGTAGCCTTCGGAAGGCATTAACACTTTGGAACGCCCCGGCAGCGTACAGCCACCGCCCGCCATATAGACTTCAATTTCTGCGTCATCAGCGTCGGGGATGATGTCCCAGGTGACCCATGGCACGCCGGTACCGGTATTTTTACCGGTGTTTACCTCGTCAAAAATCTCTACCGCATTGTGGCGTAGCGGCGCTTTCACGGTGGCGTCTTCAACGGCCTGCTTAAGGATGCTTTGCAGTTCGCCCAGCAGTGGAAAACGGGAACCGACCTTCACAAAGAACATGATTTCACCGGTGTCCTGACACGCCGGGCGATTCAGGTCGATCGCCTTCTGCATGTTGTCAAACATGGTGTGGTAGATAATTTTACCCATCGGCGAGGTTTCGCCTTCGCGTAGCTGTTTTAATTTATCTACGACATCGTCGGGCATACGGGTAGAAATCATGGCGGTAAAATCAGCGACAATGTTAGTCAGCGTATTTATCGCATGTTGGTTATTTTGATGGCTCATCATGTCAACTCCAGTTCTTTTATTTATCTGGAAATAAATTCTCCCGGACAAACTACCACTAAAAATGTGGTTTTATATTTTTTAGCGCTGTGAATAACCAATTAACAGTTCGTGAATGATGCCCGCTTAAGATAATAAAAATTGCGCAAAGGCAGGGTTTATTATGTCCAGGGGAATTACACTGCGATTCACACCCTCACGGATATCCTGAACATGCTGAACACCTATCCCCTGGCGAAAGACCTGCAGGTGCTGGTTGAAATTGTGCATAGCGGCAGCTTTAGCGCGGCGGCAGCGACCCTTGGGCAGACGCCAGCGTTTGTGACAAAACGCATTCAGATTCTGGAGTCTACGCTAGGGGCCACGCTGCTTAACCGCTCCGCACGCGGCGTGGCGTTAACGGAAAGCGGTCAGCGGTGCTATGAACATGCGCAGGAGATCCTCGCCCGCTATCAGCATCTGGTGGATGACGTCACGCAAATCAAAACGCGACCGGAAGGGATGATCCGTATTGGTTGTAGCTTTGGGTTTGGGCGCAGTTATATCGCCCCAGCGATTACCGAATTGATGCATAGCTATCCTGAATTACAGGTGCATTTTGAACTGTACGATCGGCAAATTGATTTAGCGCAGGATAATATCGATCTGGATATTCGTATTAATGATGAAATTCCCGATTATTATATTGCACATTTGTTAACGAAAAATAAAAGAATATTGTGTGCTGCACCGACATATTTACGAGAATACGGGGATCCAAAGACGTTACAGGAATTAAGTCGCCATGATTGCCTGGTTACCAAAGAGCGCGATATGACGCACGGGGTTTGGGAACTTGATAATGGGCAGGAGAAAAAATCGGTTAAGGTGGCGGGGCATCTTTCTTCTAACAGCGGCGAGATTGTGTTGCAGTGGGCGTTACAAGGAAAAGGGATCATGCTGCGTTCTGAGTGGGACGTACAGCCGTTTCTGCTCAGCGGTGAACTGGTTCGCGTGCTGCCAGAATATGCGCAGAGCGCCAATATCTGGGCGGTGTATCAGGAGCCATTGTATCGTAGCGTAAAGCTACGGGTGTGCGTAGAGTTTCTGGCAACGTGGTGCCAGCAGCGGTTGGGTAAGCCGGTTGACGGGTATCAGATCCTGTAAGCCGGATAAGACACCGTCGCATCATCATCCGGCAGCACCGTCACTCGGGATCTTTTTCGCGCTTTTTCTTCAGTTTGGTCCAGATCTTCGGCTCTTGTCGACGCCACAGACGTTGGATGTTGTCATGATGGCGCAGCAGAATTAAGCACGACAGCATGGATACCGGGAAAGTGAACTGGGGTTTGAACCACCAGACATAGAATGGGGCTATCAGGGCGCTGACGATGGCTCCTAACGAGGAATAACCGCTCAGCAAGATGGTCAGCAACCAGGTGCCCGCCATGACGCCAGTTAAATCCCAGCCAATCGGCGCAATGGCGCCAAAGGCGGTGGCGACGCCTTTCCCACCTTTAAAACCGAAGAACACCGGCCAGATGTGTCCCAGGCAGGCGGCGATAGCAATCAAGCCCAACCAGAAAGGACTAACGCCTAGCGCGTATGCACCCCACACGGGTAACATACCCTTCAGGACGTCAAAAATCAGCACGGCGACGGCGGCTCCTTTGCCACCAATTCGCAATACGTTTGTCGCGCCCGGATTTCCAGAACCGCTATCACGTGGGTCCGGCAATCCAGCGAGGCGGCATACCAGAATAGCACTGGAAATTGAGCCGCAGAGGTACGCGAAGATAATCATTCCAGGCGCGATTGCACTCATAAGCTGTTCCGTTTTGAAAATGTCGTGTAAAACACTACTTCCGTGGATAATACGCATATTTCGCCGGAAGTGGTATCCGGGTTAGCCAAAAAGCAGGCAGGTCGTGATGGATATTGTATTTATAGAGCAACTTTCGGTAATCACCACTATTGGTGTTTATGACTGGGAACAGACTATCGAACAAAAACTGGTGTTCGATATCGAAATGGCATGGGATAACCGCAAATCAGCGAAAAGCGACGATGTTGCCGATTGCCTGAGCTATGCTGATATCGCACAAACGGTGGTCAGCCATGTGGAAGGCGGACGTTTTGCGCTGGTTGAACGCGTGGCTGAAGAGGTGGCAGACCTCCTGCTTAGCCGTTTTAATTCCCCATGGGTACGCATCAAGCTCAGCAAGCCGGGGGCGGTGGCGAGAGCGGCAAACGTCGGCGTTATCATTGAACGTGGCAATAATCTGAAAGAAAGTAATTAAATTAATAATATCTAAACCTAACAGGTATAAAAGAGTCCTAACGTTGGCTCTTTTTTGCCGTGGTTTTCTATCTAGGGGTTAATTGATGAGTGATATGCACTCGCTGCTGGTGGCGGCAATTTTGGGTGTGGTCGAGGGATTGACGGAGTTTTTGCCTGTATCCAGCACCGGCCATATGATTATTGTTGGCCATCTGCTGGGGTTTGAAGGCGCTACCGCAAAGACATTTGAAGTGGTTATTCAACTGGGTTCCATTTTGGCTGTTGTGGTGATGTTCTGGCGCCGCTTGTTTGGCCTGATTGGCATTCACTTTGGTAAAGCCCCGCATGAAGGAACCGGCAAGGGACGACTAACGCTGGGGCATATCCTGTTAGGGATGATCCCGGCCGTGGTACTGGGACTGATTTTCCACGATACCATCAAATCATTGTTTAACCCGATCAACGTGATGTATGCGCTGGTGGTGGGGGGCGTGCTGCTGATAGCCGCAGAATGCCTGAAGCCGAAAGAGCCGCGCGCGCCGGGTCTGGATGATATGACTTATCGCCAGGCGTTTATGATTGGCTGCTTCCAGTGCCTGGCGCTGTGGCCGGGATTTTCCCGCTCCGGAGCGACCATTTCAGGCGGTATGCTGATGGGCGTGAGCCGCTATGCCGCATCGGAATTCTCATTCCTGCTGGCGGTACCAATGATGATGGGTGCCACGGCGTTAGATCTCTACAAAAGCTGGTCGTTCCTGAGCGCGTCAGACATTCCAATGTTTGCTGTGGGCTTCGTGACGGCATTTGTCGTGGCGCTGGTGGCGATCAAAACCTTCCTGCAGCTGATTAAACGTATCTCGTTTATTCCATTTGCGATTTATCGTTTTGTGGTCGCCGCCGCTGTTTACGTGGTGTTCTTCTAACTTTTGTGTGCCCGGTGGCGCTTATGCTTACCGGGCCTACGGAACGAGATGTTGACCCCGTAGGCCGGATAAGCGCAGCGCATCCGGCAACATACTGCCTACGCTTTTGGGCAACGCTGTTCCTTCCAACTGGCCACCGCCGCAATGCGACGTCGTGTCAGCTCCTCGCGAATGTCCGGCCCTTTGAATCCTGCCTCAACGACCTCTTTCGTCGGCACAGTCTGTGCGACTTGCCAGGCCTCCCGCAGCAGCCTACCTTGCGGGTAATCTGCTGCTTCAAAACCGGTGCGACCCCGGACGTCGGCCTCACTGGTCAGGGCAATTTGTTCCACACGCTGCGGTTTACGCCAGGCATCGATGGAATCAAACAACTTCACGATAGTTTTCGGCTGCAGGATCGGGAACGTATGAATGAGATCGTGGAATTCCGCCACCAGTTTGGCTAAATCGCGGATGTCATTGGGCACCCGCAGACGCTGACATAACTGCTCTACCAGTTTGACGCCCGCCGGGCCGTGACCATGATGACGTGGCCACAGCGCTTTTGGCGTCAGGGCCTTGCCAAGATCGTGGCACAGCGTGGCAAAACGTATATCTACGTTTGGGCTCAACATGGCCGCCATCGACAGCGTCATCAGCGTGTGAATACCGGTGTCGATTTCCGGATGCCATTGAGCCGGCGCCGGGACGCCAAACAGAGCGTCTATTTCCGGGAACAGAACGCGCAGTGCGCCGCAGTCGCGCAGGACCTGGAAAAAGACCTGTGGATTACGGGTAGTTAACGCATTTTCCGTTTCTTTCCAGACTCGTTCCGGCGTCAAATGTGCCAGTTCTCCGGCAGCGGTCATCTCGCGCATTAAGGCCAGGGTTTCATCGGCGATACGGAAGCTGAGGTGTGCATAACGCGCGGCAAAGCGCGCCACGCGCAGTACGCGCAGCGGATCTTCGCTAAAAGCAGGGGAAACATGGCGCAGTAGACGATTTTCCAGATCGCGACGTCCGTGATACGGGTCGATAATCTCGCCGTCATCATCGCGGGCTAGCGCGTTGATCGTCAGGTCGCGGCGCTGGAGATCGGCTTCCAGCGTTACGTCTGCTGCGGCATAGCAGGTAAATCCGGTGTAGCCTGAACCTGATTTTCGTTCGGTTCGCGCCAGCGCATATTCTTCGCGTGTTTGCGGATGGAGAAAAACAGGAAAATCGCGGCCTACCTGCTGGTAGCCCGCGTCGAGCATCTCTTGCGGCGTGGCGCCGACGACAACCCAATCTTTATCTTTAACCGGTAGCCCTAATAACGCATCCCGAACAGCTCCACCGACCAGATAAATCTTCACGCCACTTTCCTTCTGAAAAAAATTATCCCTTAATCATATGTCAGTGTGGCGGAGAAGGCGATTCAGTTCATCCAGCGATCTTTGCGTTTACGGGTTGGGATCATGTGTGGCAGAACCAGACCGAGCAACAGACCCAGTCCCAGTACGCCGCCGCCATACATAAACCACTGCATGATGATGGTGCGCTGCTTGTCATCAAGCTGCAAATTCGCGGCACTGACCTTTTTCTGCGCCACAATCAGCTCGTTTTTTAGCTTCTGGTTTTCTTCTTTCAACCCATTGATCACACTGTCGCTTTGCGCCACTTTTTGCTGCATATCGGCGGTACGCTGGTTCCAGGTGGTATCAATATTATTGAGCTTATCGGTCAGTGTTTTTACCTGGTTTTCCAGGTCCGGAACGCGGGTACGCAGGCTTGGCGTGCTGTTCAGCTCTTTCAGCGGGATCCAGGCTGTACGTCCGGTACTGTCTTTTACCTGGGCGTAGTTGGTGCTGGCATCGGTCTGTAACAGAATGACTTCCTCGCCGGCGTTAACCGTACCCACGAGGCGATAATTATCTCCCGGACCGCTGCGGACCCAGGTGTTCAGTTCATCAGAGACATAGCGCTTTTCCTCTGCATGGGTGACGGCAGTGGCGCTAAGTGCGAGTAAAGTTAATCCAATCAGGCGTAATTTTGGCATCAGGCTGTCGTTATTGTCATAGAAAGTGGAACGATAGTAGTGGCATCAGTGTCTCTACGCAAAGCATTCAACATCAATCGGAATCATCTGTGTCCTTTTTGCCACCACTCGAAACTTTTACGCCCGTCAAATTGCTCGTTGCATGGCAATTTGGCGCAAAATACTATCTACTGACAATCAAGAACGCACTTAGTTCGCAGTCTGTTTTCTCAACTGTGACATAACCCATAAGTACAAGATCATGACCCAGGAAATCGAATTAAAATTTATCGTCAATAATGATGCTGTTGATGCATTACGCGAACGTCTGAATACGCTGGGGGGAGAGCATCATGCGCCCAGCCAGTTGCTGAATATCTACTATGAAACGCCGGATGGGTGGTTGCGTAGCCATGATATGGGGCTGCGTATTCGCGGTGAGAACGGTCGTTATGAAATGACCCTGAAAATTGCCGGACGGGTGACGGGGGGGTTGCATCAGCGACCGGAGTATAATGTTGCGTTGAGCGAGCCAGAACTGGATCTTGCGCTGCTTCCAGCCGAAGTCTGGCCAAATGGCGAACTGCCAGCCGATCTCGCCTCTCAGCTACAACCGCTGTTCAGCACTGATTTTAACCGTGAGAAATGGCTGCTTGAGGTTGACGGTAGCCAGATTGAACTCGCCCTCGATCTGGGTGAAGTGAAGGCCGGAGAGTTCGCTGAACCGCTCTGTGAGCTTGAACTGGAACTGGTCAGCGGCGATACCCGCGCAGTGTTGAAGTTGGCAAATCAGCTGGTTGCCGAGGAGGGTTTACGCCTGGGTAGCCTGAGTAAGGCGGCACGGGGTTATCATCTGGCGCAGGGGAATGCCCCACGCGAGCTGAAGCCGACGCGTATTCTGAAAGTCCCGGCCAAGGTCAGCATTGAGCAGGGGCTTGAAGCCGCGCTGGAACTGGCATTGTCGCAATGGCAGTACCATGAGGAGTTATGGGTTCGCGGCGTAAAAGGCGCCAAATCGGAAGTGTTGGCGGCGATGGGGCTGGTACGCCACATCCTGATGCTGTTTGGCGGGAATGTTCCACGTAAAGCGAGCGCTCACTTACGTGATTTGCTGACCCAGTCGGAAGCGATTATTGCTGCTGAAACTTCTGCGGTATCTGCGGTTTACAACCCGCAAACGGCAATGGCAAAACTGGCACTCACCGAGTGGTTGGTGACTAAAGGGTGGCAACCGTTCCTCGATGCGAAAGCGCAGGCCAAAATCGCCGACTCCTTCAAGCGTTTCTCTGATACCCATCTTTCACGTCATGCGGCTGAACTGAAAACGGTGTTTGGTCAGCCATTGGGCGATCAATATGCCGACCAAATCCCGCGCCTGACGCGAAACATTGACAGTATTCTGATGCTGGCAGGCTATTACGATGAGAAGGTGGCATCGGAATGGATTGCGACCTGGCAGGGTTTACGTCATGCCATCATGACGCGCCAACATATTGAAATTGAACATTATCGTAATGAAGCGATCTCTGAGGAGCCGTTCTGGCTGCACAGCGGTAAACGATAATCAGGACCGAGATCAGGATGCCTTTATCAGGCCTACGCGATGGGCTTAAATGTCTTGTAGGCCGGATAAGGCGAAACGCCACTATCCGGCATCATTTAAAGGATAACCCGTAAATGCAGCAGCTCTCTTCACCGTTACAACAGTACTGGCCGACCGTTGTTGATCGGCTGCCAGCAGCAATACCTGAAGCGTCACTCAGCCTGCAGGCGAAGTCAGTGCTCACATTCAGTGATTTTGTTCGCGACAGCGTGATTGCCCATCCCGAGTGGCTGGCAGAGCTGGAAAGCGAACCGCCGCTGGCGGATGAATGGCAGCACTATGGCGTCTGGTTGCAGCAAGCATTAGCTGACGTCGGTGATGAAGCGGCGCTGATGCGTGAGCTGCGCCTGTTTCGCCGTCGCATCATGGTGCGAATTGCCTGGGCGCAGACGCTGTCGCTGGTGACGGAAGAGAGCATTTTGCAGCAGTTAAGCCATCTGGCTGAAACGCTGATTATCGCTGCACGAGACTGGCTGTATGACGCCTGCTGTCGTGAGTGGGGAACGCCGTGCAACCCTGACGGTGTCCCGCAGCCGCTGCTGATTTTAGGGATGGGAAAACTGGGCGGCGGCGAGCTTAACTTTTCCTCCGACATCGACCTGATTTTTGCCTGGCCAGAACACGGAACGACGCAGGGCGGACGGCGTGAGCTGGATAACGCGCAGTTCTTTACCCGTATGGGCCAACGGCTGATTAAAGTGTTGGATCAGCCGACTATGGATGGATTTGTCTATCGGGTGGATATGCGTTTACGCCCGTTTGGTGACAGCGGTCCGCTGGTGCTGAGCTTCTCGGCGCTGGAGGATTATTACCAGGAGCAAGGGCGTGACTGGGAACGCTACGCGATGGTTAAGGCGCGTATTATGGGGGATGCTGACGGTACTTACGTCGCTGAACTGCGCGCCATGCTGCGGCCTTTTGTTTTTCGTCGTTATATCGATTTCAGCGTGATCCAGTCGCTGCGTAACATGAAAGGGATGATTGCCCGTGAAGTCCGCCGCCGTGGTCTGAAAGACAATATCAAGCTGGGGGCGGGCGGTATTCGTGAAATCGAATTTATCGTTCAGGTCTTCCAACTGATTCGCGGCGGGCGTGAGCCATCGCTACAATCCCGCGCGCTGTTACCTACGCTCAGCGCCATCAACGCGCTGCATCTACTGTCTGATACCGATGCGGAGCATTTACGAAGTGCCTATCTCTTTTTACGTCGTCTGGAAAACCTGCTGCAGAGCATCAACGATGAACAAACCCAGACGCTGCCGGGCGATGAGCTAAATCGCGCGCGTCTGGCATGGGCCATGGGGGCGGATGACTGGTCGCAGTTGACGGCTGTCCTGAACGTTCACATGGGCAACGTGCGTCGGGTGTTCAATGAGTTAATCGGTGATGATGAAACCGAAACCCAGGAAGAGTCGTTGTCGGAACAGTGGCGCGAACTGTGGCAGGATGCTTTGCAGGAAGATGACACCACGCCAGTGCTGGCGCATCTTGCGGAAGACGATCAGCGCCGCGTGCTGACTCTGATCGCCGATTTTCGCAAAGAGCTGGATAAGCGCACCATCGGCCCACGTGGACGCCAGGTGCTGGATCATTTGATGCCGCACTTGCTGAGCGATGTTTGCTCCCGCGCTGATGCCTCGGTGCCGCTGTCGCGTATTACTCAGCTGCTGGTGGGCATTGTCACCCGTACGACCTATCTGGAGCTGTTGAGTGAATTCCCTGGCGCGCTGAAGCACCTGATTTCGCTGTGCGCCGCCTCGCCGATGGTCGCCAGCCAGTTGGCGCGCTATCCGCTGCTGCTGGACGAGTTGCTGGATCCGAACACCCTGTATCAGCCCACCGCAACCGATGCCTACCGTGATGAGCTACGTCAGTATCTGCTGCGTGTGCCGGAGGATGACGAAGAACAGCAACTGGAAGCGTTGCGTCAGTTCAAGCAAACTCAATTGCTGCGTATTGCGGCGGCCGATATCGCCGGGACGCTGCCAGTGATGAAGGTGAGCGACCACTTAACATGGCTGGCCGAAGCGATTATCGATGCCGTGGTTCAGCAGGCGTGGACGCAAATGGTCGCCCGCTACGGGCAACCAACGCACCTTGGCGATCGCGAGGGCCGCGGTTTCGCCGTTGTCGGTTACGGCAAGCTGGGCGGTTGGGAGCTGGGCTACAGCTCCGATCTTGATTTGATCTTCCTGCACGATTGTCCGATGGACGTGATGACTGACGGCGAGCGTGAAATTGACGGGCGGCAGTTCTATCTGCGTCTGTCACAGCGCATCATGCACCTTTTCAGTACCCGCACGTCTTCCGGCATTTTATATGAGGTGGATGCGCGGCTGCGCCCATCCGGTGCCGCAGGCATGCTGGTGACATCAACCGAGGCTTTCGCCGATTACCAGCGCAACGAAGCCTGGACATGGGAGCATCAGGCGCTGGTGCGTGCTCGGGTGGTGTATGGCGACCCGCAGCTGACCTCTCAGTTTGACGCGGTGCGTCGCGATATCATAACGCTCGCTCGTGACGGAAAAACGTTGCAGACCGACGTGCGTGAAATGCGCGAGAAAATGCGTGCTCATTTGGGTAATAAGCATCGCGATCGCTTTGATATCAAAGCAGATGAAGGCGGGATCACCGACATTGAGTTTATTACTCAATATCTGGTGCTGCGCTATGCCCATGAAAAACCGAAACTGACGCGCTGGTCAGATAACGTGCGCATTCTGGAATTACTGGCACAAAACGACATTATGGAAGAGCAAGAAGCCCTGGCGCTGACCCGCGCCTATACTACGCTGCGTGATGAACTTCATCATCTTGCTTTGCAGGAACTTCCGGGCCATGTGGCGCCGGAGTGCTTCAGCGCTGAGCGCGCGCTGGTGCGTGACAGCTGGCAGAAGTGGCTGGTTGCCGAGTGAAGTGTGCTATGATCGCGCGCAAATTTTAAGACCCTCAGAGAATCTCTCAGGAGACAGGAATGAAAGTAACGCTGCCAGAGTTTGAACGTGCAGGAGTCATGGTTGTCGGTGATGTGATGCTGGATCGCTACTGGTACGGGCCTACTAGCCGTATTTCACCAGAAGCCCCAGTTCCGGTAGTCAAAGTGGATACCATTGAAGAACGTCCCGGCGGCGCGGCAAACGTGGCGATGAACATTGCCTCTCTGGGCGCAAATTCCCGTCTGGTAGGGTTGACTGGTATTGATGATGCGGCACGTGCGCTGAGTAAAACGCTGGCGGACGTGAATGTGAAATGTGACTTCGTTTCGGTGCCGACGCACCCGACGATCACCAAACTGCGCGTACTCTCACGCAACCAGCAGCTGATCCGTCTGGACTTCGAGGAAGGTTTCGAAGGCGTAGATCCACTGCCGCTGCACGATCGTATTAACCAGGCGCTGGGTTCTATCGGTGCTCTGGTACTGTCTGACTACGCCAAAGGCGCGCTGGCCAGCGTGCAGCAGATGATTGCGCTGGCACGAAAGGCTGGCGTACCGGTGCTTATCGATCCGAAAGGCACTGATTTTGAACGCTATCGCGGTGCGACGCTGCTGACACCAAATCTTTCCGAGTTTGAAGCGGTTGCCGGTAAGTGCAAAAGCGAAGAGGAACTGGTTGAACGCGGCATGAAGGTGATTGCGGATTTCGATCTTTCCGCGCTGTTGATCACCCGTTCCGAGCAGGGCATGACGCTGCTGCAGCCGGGCAAAGCACCGCTGCACATGCCGACCCAGGCGCAGGAAGTGTATGACGTGACCGGTGCTGGCGATACGGTTATTGGCGTGCTGGCGGCAACGCTGGCGGCGGGTAACTCACTGGAAGAAGCGTGTTATTTTGCTAACGCTGCGGCGGGCGTGGTAGTGGGTAAGCTGGGGACGTCCACCGTTTCGCCTATCGAACTGGAAAACGCCGTGCGCGGTCGTGCGGATACCGGTTTTGGTGTGATGACAGAAGCCGAGCTGAAACAAGCCGTGGCCAGCGCGCGCAAGCGCGGTGAGAAGGTGGTCATGACCAACGGCGTTTTCGACATCCTGCACGCGGGCCACGTCTCTTATCTGGCGAATGCGCGCAAGCTGGGCGATCGTCTGATCGTGGCGGTAAACAGCGACGCATCCACCAAACGTCTGAAAGGTGAAACGCGCCCGGTCAACCCTCTCGAGCAGCGTATGATCGTACTGGGTGCGCTGGAATCCGTCGACTGGGTGGTCTCTTTTGAAGAAGATACCCCACAGCGACTGATCGCAGGTGTTCTGCCGGATCTGCTGGTAAAAGGTGGTGACTACAAGCCGGAACAAATTGCGGGTAGCGAAGAGGTATGGGCGAACGGCGGTGAAGTGCTGGTGCTGAACTTCGAAGACGGCTGCTCAACGACCAATATCATCAAAAAGATCCAGAAAGACAGCGATAAGTCATAGTCTGGTCGATTGCCGGATAGCGGTATAAACACCTTATCCGGCATTTCTGTCTCTTATGCTTCAGTTTTCTCCACAGGCTGTGGACTGTTTTTCAGCGGCTCAGCCAGGGCGTGAAGCGAACCGCCGGACAAACCAATCTCATTTAACAGCGAATCAATCAGCGGTGCCTGAAGTTCTGCAGGTTCCTTACATCCGAAAAAAGACATCTCCCCCTCTCAGATTTCGTAGGAAAGTGTGAAGCATAGCTCTCAATTTGCGCACATTATGTACAGAACAACTTTCTGTATAGGGAAATACTGAAATCAGAAAAAGCATATGGCCTTAACAGATATTCAATAACTGGAGGGTATGCTCATGAACAGCAATATGTATTCACTGAACAATTTCGATTTCCTGGCCCGGAGTTTTGCCAGGATGCAGGCTGAGGGGCACCCTGTTGATATCCAGGCCGTAACTGGCAACATGGATGAGGAGCACCGCAGTTGGTTTTGCAAACGCTACGCGCTGTATTGCCAGCAGGCAACTGAGGCGAAAAAATTAGAGCTGGAACACTAACAGATAAACGGGCCTTGCGGCCCGTTGTCGTTTTTACGCTTGCGGATCGACGGGCGGGATAGCAGGCGCAGGCTTCACTTCAGCCGGTTTCTCGCGCGCTTCCAGCTCGGTCAGGCGTTGCTCAAGCAGCGCGAGCTTTTCGCGGGTGCGCAGCAAAACCTGGGTTTGTACATCAAACTCTTCGCGGCTTACCAGATCCAGGCGCGTCAGCTGTGACTGCAGCGTTTGGCGAATCTTTTTCTCGACGTCTTCCCCAAACTCGCGGATCCCTTTCGGCATCGACTCGTGGACCTGACGAGCAATCTGCTCAATTTTTTTCGGGTCAATCATGGTGGTTTCCCTGAACTGGTACGTGTTGCTGCCTATTGTAGTGCGAACTGGCAGCGGCATAAACCAGAATTGTGTGAAGTGAAGTCAAGCAAAGGCGTTGATGAAGGTAATCAATAGCGTTATAGTTAACTCGCTTATTCTCAGGGCGGGGCGAAATTCCCCACCGGCGGTAAATCAACTGATGTTGAAAGCCCGCGAGCGCTTTTCGTTAACGCGAAAAGGTCAGCAGATCCGGTGTAATTCCGGGGCCGACGGTTAGAGTCCGGATGGGAGAGAGTAACGATCCAGTCGGGCATGGACCCGCTCACGTTATTTTTTTGCCGCTTAGACGGTACTCCTAAGACTGCCCTGATTCTGGTAACCATAATTTTAGTGAGGTTTTTTTACCATGAATCAGACGCTACTTTCCTCTTTTGGTACGCCTTTCGAACGTGTTGAACTTGCGCTGTCTGCGCTGCGTGAAGGACGCGGTGTGATGGTGCTTGACGACGAAGATCGTGAAAACGAAGGCGATATGGTTTTCCCGGCAGAAACCATGACCGTTGAACAGATGGCACTTACCATCCGTCACGGTAGCGGTATTGTTTGCCTGTGCATCACTGAAGATCGACGCAAGCAGCTCGATCTGCCAATGATGGTGGAAAATAACACCAGCGCTTACGGCACGGGCTTTACCGTGACCATTGAGGCCGCTGAAGGCGTAACTACCGGTGTTTCTGCCGCTGACCGTGTTACCACGGTTCGCGCGGCAGTTAAAGACGGCGCTAAACCTTCCGATCTGAACCGTCCGGGACACGTTTTCCCGCTGCGTGCTCAGGCTGGCGGCGTGTTGACCCGCGGTGGTCATACTGAAGCAACCATCGATCTGATGACGCTGGCAGGTTTTAAACCGGCTGGTGTACTGTGTGAGCTGACCAATGATGATGGCACCATGGCGCGTGCGCCAGCGTGCATCGAATTTGCAGGCAAGCATAATATGGCTGTGGTCACGATCGAAGATTTAGTCGCTTACCGTCAGGCGCACGAACGTAAAGCCAGCTGATAGCACACGCTTTACCACGCCAGTTACGGTGGCAATAAAAAACCGAAGTCAGTTTTCTGGCTTCGGTTTTTTGTTATTACGGCCCGCCTATTTAGCTTTGCCCGGACGAACGGTATCCTTTAACGAGGATATACTGCTTTATATTTTATCGACATATAATATATTCCGCATGCGCTATTTTTGTATTTTTTACCATATAAGAATATGGCTAAATCTTTGTGATAAGTAAATGTGTTTATTGTTTTAGGTCTGTTTGTTATCAACCCCTAGTGTGTTGATTTAATTAAGTAAAGTAAGTTTGGAATGTACTTATTATAATTAATGTTATTTATAGATGCTTGCAGGTTCTGTATTGTTTTATTTTGAATGCACGTTTTTCAATTGGCTCTATCCGCTGGTTTATATGATCGAAATCATCTATTTGTTTCTGTAATGTGCCACTATAGTGGTAGGTTGAAATAAGGATATGTGAAATTTTAACGTTAAATGTTTAATGATGTTAAATTTTAAGGGTAAAAGAATGTTTATTGCCTGGTATTGGATGGTATTAATTGCACTCGTTGCTATTGGTTATTATTGTCATATGAAGCGTTATTGCCGCGCGTTTCGACAAGACCGAGATGCGTTGCTTGAGGCGCGTAACAAACTCTTTCGCCGTACGAGCGAAGAGGCTGGCACGGTCAGGGAGCATGAATAATCCCTGTCGCTTTGCTGTTGTAGAGGCGGATGGCCTGCAGGGCAGGACAGCATCCGCCGTCTGTATTATCCGATGCCCATTGATTGCAGGATGACAAGGCTGAGTCCCATCACCGACATTCCGCAGAGTACACCATAGCTGGGGTTATTATTCGGGTCGATTTCTTTTGCCAGCGGCATCAGTTCATCGACGGACAGTGCGACCATAATTCCGGCAACAGCCGCCATAATTGCCGCCATGACCACCGGTGAAATTAAACTCCCCAGAATTAACCACGCCAGTACGCCGCCGAGTATTTCCGCCATACCGGAGATCCCAGCCCAAAATATCGCGGTACGTTTCGAACCGGTTGCAGCGTACACGGGTCCGGCAACGGCCAAACCTTCAGGAATATTATGCAATGCCACGGCGAGGGCGATACCAAAACCTAGCTCGAGGTTGCTGCTGGCAGTCACAAACGTCGCGACCCCTTCCGGGAAATTGTGCAGACTAATGCCAAGCGTGAGCAAAATGGCGGTGCGTTTAATAGAACCGGGTAAAGGTTGTGTTGTTTTTTGCACGAGATCCTGAGGATGGGCGTGCGGCAGCAAACGATCCAGACCAAAATAGCCCAGTAAGCCTACGATAAACATCCCGTAGCCAAGTACGGGTGACATTCCTTTTGCAGCCAGTGCGGCGGGTAGCATCTCCATCAGGGAGATAAGCAGCATAATGCCCGCGGCAAAACCCAGAGAAAAGGCGAGCACGCGGTTTGAGGGCTTTTGTCCCAGCACGCCAAGAAAGGCGCCAATAAAGGTGGCGGCACCCGCCAGTAAAGTCAGAAGTAAAGGTACTGACATCGACAAATCCAACTCCTTATCCATCAGCTGTCCGGGCCAGACCGTCAAAATAACTGATGATCTTCATCATGGTTATCTGAGTTCTTCATCAACCGAAAAAGCGTATTGTGATGATATCAAAATGACTCCCTCAGTAAGGATATCATCATGTCTTCAACTCGTATGCCAGCATTGTTTTTGGGGCACGGCAGCCCGATGAATGTTCTGGAAGATAACGTTTATACCCGTGCCTGGCAGCAACTGGGGGAAACGTTGCCGCGACCGAAAGCCATAGTCGTGGTTTCGGCGCACTGGTTTACCCGTGGCACTGGCGTAACTGCCATGGAAGCACCGAAAACGATTCATGATTTTGGTGGTTTTCCGCAGGCTCTGTATGACACACATTATCCGGCGCCGGGCTCGCCAGAACTGGCGCAGCATCTGGTTGATTTGCTGTCTCCCGTCCCTGTCGCCTTAGACAAAGAAGCCTGGGGTTTTGACCACGGGTCGTGGGGCGTGTTGATCAAGATGTACCCGAATGCCGACATCCCGATGGTGCAATTAAGCATTGATAGCACGAAGCCGGCCGCCTGGCATTTTGAAATGGGTCGTAAGCTGGCGGCGCTGCGCGACGAAGGTATTATGCTGGTGGCCAGTGGTAACGTGGTGCATAACCTGCGCACGGCACGCTGGCACGGTGAAAATACGCCATACCCGTGGGCGTCCTCATTCAACGATTATGTGAAGGCCAACCTGACATGGCAGGGACCGGTTGAACAACATCCGCTGGTCAACTATCTGGATCATGAAGGCGGATCGTTGTCGAATCCAACGGCGGATCACTATCTGCCGCTGCTTTACGTATTAGGTGCGTGGGATGGAAAAGAACCCGTGACAATTCCTGTGGACGGCATTGAGATGGGCAGTCTGAGTATGCTGTCGGTGCAGGTTGGATGATTAATGCCCGATGGCGCTGCGCTTATCGGGCCTACAGTTCGTGTCGTAGGCCGGGTAAGGCAGAGCCGCCACCCGGCACTTTCATTCATTCGACAAAAATATGCGGATAGAAGCGGGAAAGATCTTGAGTGATCAGCGCTCTGTCTTCGCGAATGCCAATCCCGGCTGGCTGATCGTTAATCAGCCAACTGCCGATCAGCACGTAGCTATCGCCAAACTTCGGTAGCTGATGGAACTGCTGTACGATCATACCTTCTTCACCGTACGGGCCTTCCACCGATTCGATCGTTTTACCGTTCTCAACGATCGACACGTTAGCGCCTTCACGCGAGAAGATCGGTTTCACGACGAATTTTTCCATCTGTGGATAGTCGTCTTCGGCGAAATACGCAGGCAGCAGGTTCGGATGGTTCGGGAACATGTCCCACAGCAGTGGTAACAGCGCTTTGTTGGAGATGATGCTCTTCCAGGCCGGTTCCAGCCAGCGAACGCCGGCATCTTCCAGCTTGGTAGAGAACATCTCGCGCAGCATAAATTCCCACGGATAGAGCTTAAACAGGTTGGCAATCACCTGATCTTCTAAGTCCGTGAACTGACCTTTCTCACCGAGGCCGATATCTTCGACATAGAGGAATTCGGTGGCGATTTCCGCTTCGGCCGCGCAATCCTGCAAATACTGGATGGTCCCGCGATCTTCGACGGTGTCACGACAGCAGGTCAGGTGCAGTAGCTGAAAACCATACTGTTCGCGCAGCGCGGTGAAGCGTTCAATCAGCTTTTCCTGCAGGCTGTTGAACTGATCGCTGCCTTCCGGCAGGTTCCCGGCATTGAGCTGATCTTCTAACCAGATCCACTGGAAGAATGCAGCTTCGTACAGCGAGGTTGGCGTATCGGCGTTGTTTTCCAGCAGCTTAGGTTCACCGATGCCATCCCATGCCAGATCGAGGCGGGAATAGAGCGACGGCTGCTGAGTCAGCCATGACTGGCGGACAAACCCCCAGGTGTGTTTGGGAATACGAAACTTGGTCATCAGCTCGTCGCTGGCGATGACCTTTTCAACCACCTTGAGGCACATTTGGTGCAGTTCAGCGGTGACGTCTTCCAGCTTTTCGACCTGTGCAAGCGTGAGCTTGTAGTAGGCGTCTTCACACCAGTACGGTTCGCCGTACATGGTGTGAAAGTTAAAACCGTATTCGGTGGCTTTTTCGCGCCAGTCCGGGCGCTCAACAATACTGACTCTTTCCATGTGGATCAGCCGCCCATTGAACGCGTGGTGGTACCGCTGGCGCTACGTTGCATGGTGCTTTGCTTGGCGACAGATTCACCAAAGCCGCCGCGCGTGACGGTTGATGTGGTTGCCGGTTTCGGCGCCATAGCGGTTTTCGGTACGGTCATGGTACGGCCCGGCGTTGCTGCGCCGTAGTTTTTGCCGCCTGCATCGGTATATTTGCCGTAGGCCGGGCTGGCCGGATTTTTCGAGCTGAACAGCGGCTGCTGAGCGCCCATACCGCCGCCCATCATGCGGCCCATCATGTAGCCTGCCATCAGCGGCATCCAGAAGCTGCCGCTGCTCTGATTCTGTGCCTGAGCCTGGCCTTCACCCGTTGGTGCCATACCGGCCTGTGCAGGTGCCTGCTGGCACTGACCTTCGCCGAATTCAGCGATACAGTCTTCGCGGGTGGCGTACTTCGGCGCCGTGCGCTCAGCTTCTTTCAGCGCGTTGTTGAATGCGGTTGTACATTCAGCGCTTTTACCCGGATTCGCCGTCGAGCAGTCGTCCGCATTTTGGTAAAGCGATACTGTTTCGTCGCTCTGCTCACAGCCCGCCAGCATAATAACGGCGGTAACAGCCAGGGCAACAGGAGTCAGGTGGCGTGCGCTCCAGCTTTTGCGGAACGACGCGTGATGTATAGATTTTGTCCGTTTCATTTATGTCTTCCAGGACCCAGTGGTAAATACTGCTCAGAATAGAGGATGACTGGTCGAAATTGAAGCGGGAAGAGGCGAGAATGCGGAAGAAGGGGCGGATCTTTACGTTGTCTTACGTTCAGACGGGGCCGAAGCCCCGTCATCACCATCAGTTACGGAACGGATTGTTGCCGGTGCTGCTGGTTGAACGTGCTGCCGTCGGCTGAGCGACTGCCGCGTTGTTGCTCGCGGTATAGCCGTCTGCTGCAGCGTCTTGCTGTGTGTTTTCCGGCGCGACGGTGTCAGGCGCGGTCGGAATCGGTTTGCCCAGCGTATTGTTCAGCGCCACCAGATCCTGTTCGTTCAGCGTACCGAGCGCAGATTTGATGTTTAACTGGTTAATCAGATAGGTATAACGTGCGTTAGCCAACTGCTGTTTGGCGTTGTACAGCGTGGTGGTGGCATCCAACACATCCACGATGGTACGTGTACCAACGGAATAACCGGCTTCCATCGCGTCCAAAGAGCTTTGTGCAGAGACAACCGCTTGTTTGTACGCGTTAATGCTACTGATGGACGCATTAATGTTATTGAAGGATGAACGTACGGTCTGTACCACGCTGCGGTGCGCACTTTCCAGCTGTTCGCTTGCGCCCACAAAGTTGTACTGTGCTTGTTTCACCTGCGAGTTAACCATGCCACCCTGGTACAGCGGCAGCGAGAAATTCAGGCCAATTTTGTTCTGACCCATATTGCTGTCGTCATACTGAGTACCGGTTGCCGCGCGGGTTTTAGAGCCGCTGTAAGAGGTATCAGAAACACCGGTAGAGGCGGTTAAATCCAGCGTCGGCAGGTGACCGTCCTGCGCCAGACGAATTTGTTCACGCGCCAGGTCCTGGCTTAAACGCGCCTGCAGCAAGGTCAGGTTGCGATTTTCGGCTTCTTTCAGCAGTGCATTCACCGCCTGCGGCTTGTTGGTTTTAAAGCCGTCAACGTTCAACGAGGCCAGTTCCGGGTAGTAGTTGCCGGTAACCTGGCGCAGTTCTTCCACCGCGTTGTCCAGATCGTTACGCGCGGTAACTTCATTTGCCAGCACGGTATCGTATTGTGAACGGGCGTTCTGTACGTCAGTAATGGCGACCAGGCCGACGTTAAAACGCTGGGTAGTCTGATCCAACTGACGGTAAACTGCGTCTTTCTGTGCCTGGGTGTATGACAGCACATCAATCGCGTTCAATACTTTAAAATAGGCCGTGGCAGTATTCAGGATCAGCGTTTGCTGATCGGTCTGATAGGTCACATCCTGGATGCCCGCTGATTTTTCTTGCAGCGTCAGGGCACGCCATTTCGACATATCAAACAGAGACTGAGTCAGGGTTAACGAAGCAGAGGTGGCGTTGGAATTCACGCCGTTTGCATCACGGTAGCCATTGCTGTAGGTGTAATCGGCACCTAAGCCCAGCTGAGGCAGTAACGGACTACGCGCTTCGTTAATTTTTTCGAATGCAGCATCGCGATCGGCGGCGGATTTACGCAATTCCGGGTTGCTCAGGCGTGCTTGCTGATAAACCTGCATCAGGTTCTCTGCCTGGCTCAAAGTACTGAACCCCGACAGGCTCAGGCCGATAAGGATGGGGAGCAATTTCTTCATTTGCATTCCTTGTTGTGAAGCAGTATTTAGCGCTGATCAAATGGTAAAAATAATTGTTGATTCTAGCAGAATCCACCACTTCAAAAAGTTGGCGTTACGTGCCATACGGCGTTAATTTGCATCAATTTAACACAAGGGCGCCCAAACAGCAGTCAAACGACCTTGAAATTCACATTTTAATCACTATTGGTATCAGGACAGCACAATGCGTAAACCAGACAGCTTGCCAATGACTTTCACGAAAAATGATGTAGAAATTATTGCACGAGAAACGCTATACCGCGGTTTTTTTTCACTGGATCTTTATCGGTTCCGCCATCGCCTGTTTAACGGTGGAATGAGTGAGGAAGTCACGCGCGAAATTTTTGAGCGCGGACACGCGGCGGTCTTGCTACCCTTTGACCCTGAGCGGGACGAAGTTGTGCTGGTTGAGCAGATTCGTATTGCGGCATTTGATACCAGCGAAAGCCCGTGGCTGCTGGAAATGGTCGCCGGGATGATCGAAGAAGGTGAAACCGTTGAGGACGTTGCCCGCCGTGAAGCGATGGAAGAAGCCGGGCTGGACGTAAAACGAACCAAACCTGTGCTGAGCTATCTGGCAAGCCCCGGCGGCACGAGCGAGCGCCTGTCCATTTTGGTCGGCGAAGTGGACGCCACGACCGCAAGCGGGATCCACGGTCTGGCGGATGAAAACGAAGATATTCGCGTTCATGTGGTAAGCCGGGAACAGGCTTATCAGTGGGTGGAAGAGGGAAAAATCGACAACGCGGCTTCTGTCATCGCCTTGCAATGGTTGCAGCTGCACTATCAAGAGTTAAAAACTGAGTGGAAAAAATGAAGCGTTATACACCTGATTTCCCTGAAATGATGCGCCTGTGCGAAACCAACTTTTCGCAACTGCGCCGTCTGTTGCCGCCAAATGATGTGGTCGGCGAAACAGTGAGCTATCAGGTGGCAAACGCACAATATCGGTTAACGATTGTTGAATCGACCCGATACACTACGCTGGTTGCGATCGAACAGACGGCGCCTGCTGTCACTTACTGGAGCCTGCCATCGCTTACCGTCCGCCTGTATCATGATGCGAGGGTGGCTGAAGTGTGTTCAAGTCAGCAGATCTTTCGCTTCAAAGCGCGGTATGATTACCCAAATAAAAAGTTGCATCAACGCGACGAAAAGCATCAAATTAATCAGTTCCTGGCCGACTGGTTACGGTACTGTTTAGCACATGGAGCGATGGCGATTCCGGTTTATTAGCGTCGTGAAACCTAAGGACACCATTTGGAAAGCCTGTTAACCCTTCCTTTGGCTGGTGAGGCCAGAGTCAGGATCTTGCAAATTACAGACACTCACCTGTTTGCCGAAAAGCATGAAACGCTGCTGGGAGTGAACACCTGGGACAGCTATCAGTGCGTATTGGACGCTATACATGCTGAGTCGACCGACTTCGATCTGATCGTGGCGACAGGCGATTTAGCGCAGGATCAATCCGCTGCGGCGTATCAGCATTTTGCTGAGGGTATCGCAAGCTTTCGTGCGCCTTGCGTCTGGTTACCTGGCAATCATGATTTTCAGCCAGCCATGTACAGCGCCCTGCAGGACGCCGGAATTTCGCCTGCGAAACGCGTCTTCATTGGTGAACAGTGGCAAATTTTGCTGCTCGATAGCCAGGTTTTTGGCGTTCCCCACGGAGAATTAAGTGAGTTCCAGCTTGAATGGCTGGAGCGAAAACTTGCCGATGCGCCTGAACGGAATACCTTGCTGCTTTTGCATCACCACCCACTGCCTTCGGGCTGTAGCTGGCTCGATCAGCACAGCCTGCGCAATGCTGCTGAGCTGGACAACGTGCTGGTGAACTATCCGCGCGTGAAGTATCTGCTGTGTGGGCATATTCATCAGGAGTTGGATCTCGACTGGAACGGTCGCCGCCTGCTGGCTACGCCGTCGACATGCGTGCAGTTCAAGCCGCATTGTGCCAACTTTACGTTAGATACCATTAGTCCCGGCTGGCGTACGCTGGAACTTTTTGCTGATGGTTCGCTGCACACTCAGGTGTGCCGTCTGCCGGGAATTCGGTTCCACCCTGATACCGCTTCAGAAGGCTACTGATGTCTACGCTTCTCTATCTACACGGATTTAATAGCTCTCCTCGCTCGGCGAAGGCATGTCTGCTGAAAAGCTGGCTGGCAGAGCACCACCCGCACGTTGAGATGATCGTACCGCAGCTGCCACCGTATCCTGCCCAAGCGGCAGAGATGCTGGAATCAATAGTCCTTGAGCATGGCGGAGAGTCGCTGGGGATTGTTGGCTCCTCTTTAGGGGGTTATTACGCCACCTGGCTGTCGCAATGTTTTATGTTGCCTGCGGTGGTGGTGAACCCTGCGGTGCGGCCTTACGAACTGCTGGTCGACTACCTTGGCCAAAACGAGAACCCCTACACGGGCCAGCAATATGTGCTAGAGTCTCGCCATATTTACGATCTTAAAGTCATGCAGATTGACCCGCTGGAGGCGCCGGATTTGCTCTGGCTGCTACAACAAACGGGCGATGAAGTGTTGGACTACCGCCAGGCGGTGGCGTATTACGCCTCCTGCCGTCAAACTGTTATTGAGGGCGGAAACCACGCATTCACAGGCTTCGAAGATTATTTCAACCAGATTGTCGATTTCCTTGGACTGCACAGTTTTTGACGATCAATTCGAATTGCTAATTTAAACCATGACGCAAACTTATAACGCTGATGCCATTGAGGTACTCACTGGGCTTGAGCCGGTTCGCCGCCGCCCGGGGATGTACACAGATACGACTCGTCCTAACCATATGGGGCAGGAAGTTATTGATAACAGTGTGGATGAAGCGCTGGCCGGGCACGCGAAACGTGTCGAGGTTATCCTTCATGCCGATCAATCACTGGAAGTCATTGATGACGGACGTGGCATGCCCGTCGATATCCACCCGGAAGAGGGCGTCCCGGCCATTGAATTGATCCTTTGCCGTTTGCACGCAGGGGGTAAGTTTTCTAACAAAAACTACCAGTTCTCCGGTGGCCTGCACGGCGTGGGGATTTCGGTGGTTAATGCCTTGTCAAAACGTGTTGAAGTGGCCGTTCGTCGTGATGGTCAGATTCACAGTATCGCCTTTGAACACGGTGAAAAGGTCGAAGACCTGCACGTTTCCGGCACCTGTGGAAAGCGCAATACCGGGACCAGCGTGCACTTCTGGCCGGATGAAAGCTTCTTTGACAGCCCACGTTTCTCCGCTTCTCGCCTGAGCCATCTGCTGAAAGCCAAAGCGGTACTCTGCCCGGGCGTGGAGATCATCTTCAAGGATAAGGTCAACGATACCGAACAGACCTGGCGCTACGCCGATGGCCTGACCGATTACCTGAGCGAAGCGGTGAACGGCCTGCCGTTGCTGCCGGAAAAACCGTTTGTCGGGACGTTCTCCGGTGATACGGAAGCGGTAGACTGGGCGCTGCTGTGGCTGCCGGAAGGCGGTGAACTGCTGACCGAAAGCTACGTTAACCTGATCCCAACCATGCAGGGCGGGACGCACGTCAATGGCCTGCGTCAGGGTCTGCTGGATGCGATGCGTGAATTCTGTGAATACCGCAATATCCTGCCGCGTGGCGTGAAGCTGTCGGCGGAGGATATCTGGGATCGCTGCGCCTACGTGCTGTCCGTGAAGATGCAGGATCCACAGTTTGCCGGTCAGACCAAAGAGCGTCTCTCTTCGCGCCAGTGCGCGGCGTTCGTTTCTGGGGTGGTAAAAGATGCCTTTAGCCTGTGGCTGAACCAGAACGTGCAGTCAGCAGAGCTGCTGGCGGAAATGGCGATTTCCAGCGCTCAGCGTCGTCTGCGTGCAGCGAAAAAAGTGGTGCGTAAAAAACTCACCAGCGGTCCGGCACTGCCGGGTAAGCTGGCGGACTGCACCGCACAGGATCTTAACCGCACCGAGCTGTTCCTGGTGGAAGGTGACTCGGCGGGCGGATCGGCCAAGCAGGCGCGCGATCGTGAGTATCAGGCGATCATGCCGCTGAAGGGTAAGATCCTGAACACCTGGGAAGTCTCTTCTGATGAAGTGCTGGCCTCCCAGGAAGTTCACGATATCTCGGTAGCGATCGGTATCGATCCGGACAGCGACGATCTCAGCCAGTTGCGCTACGGCAAGGTGTGTATCCTCGCGGATGCGGACTCCGATGGTCTGCACATTGCTACGCTGCTGTGCGCATTGTTTGTGAAGCACTTCCGCACGTTGGTCAAACACGGACACGTCTACGTGGCGCTGCCGCCGTTGTACCGTATCGACCTCGGGAAAGAGGTGTATTACGCGCTCACGGAAGAAGAGAAAGCGGGCGTATTGGAGCAGCTGAAGCGTAAGAAAGGCAAGCCGAACGTCCAGCGCTTTAAAGGTCTGGGTGAAATGAACCCGATGCAGCTGCGCGAAACCACGCTGGATCCAAATACCCGTCGCCTGGTGCAGCTCATCATTGATGATGAAGACGATCAGCGCACCAACGCCATGATGGATATGCTGCTGGCGAAGAAGCGCTCTGAAGATCGCCGTAACTGGCTGCAGGAGAAAGGCGACCTGGCGGATCTCGAAGGGTAAGCATGATGTTGTGAATGCCGGATAGCGCTTCGCTTATCCGGCCTACATTCACATTGTGCCCGTAGGCCTGATAAGACGCGTTAGCGTCGCCATCAGGCGTTACGGCTTATGCCGCTTCCTGTACTGTAACGGCGTCTCGCCAATGCCTTTTCCGAAGGCGCTGATAAAATAAGTCACATCAGAAAACCCCACTTTTTGCGCAATCTCTCTGACGCTTGCCTCACTGTGTAACAGCGCCTCGCAGGCTTTTCTCAACCTCAGCGTGTTGAGATACCCGAGGATGCTCTCGCCTGTTTCTACCTGAAAACGCCGAGAAACATAACTTTTTGATTTTCCTAACGCTTGTGCCAGCGTCACCAGGCTAAATTTATGCATGTAGTGCTCATCAAGCCAGAACATCACCTGGCTGGCCATCCCCGTATCACTATCATGCATATTGACGTTATCTTCGGGTAACAGGCTGAATAAATTCAATAACAGGCAGGTAACGTGCTCAGTGTTAAGCGGTTTCTGCGCGGCCAGTTTTGCATAGCGGTTGAACAGAAAATCAATGTGCGTATGGACGTCTGCGGCGTCGATGACCCACGCCTCGCTCCCGCGTACACTCAGGTGTTGTAGACGCTGTTGATGAAGTGGAAAGTCGCGTAACACCTTCAGCACCGCGTGCTGATCGAGATGAATAATGGTCCGCCGATAACGGTCCCGCACCTGCTCGTCGACAAAAATTTTATGCAGCGTAAACGGCGGGAAAAAGAACATCCGCCCTGGACGCATGGTGTATTGCTTATGATCGACCGTCACCACGCCAAACCCTTCTTCCACGTACAACACTTCCAGACACTGATGCCAATGGTGATAACGAACCGTATTGGCAAATAAACGACTGAACGACACCACCGCGTCGTTGAGGGCAATCAGCTCCAGGTACTCTTGAGGGGAAGATAAGTTCATAGTGCAATAAATTTAAACTTTTGCCGGCGAATTCCTGTTTATAAACCCTATTTTTAAATTTCTTCAATCACTGTTTTATTTTAATGTTTGTGGTGTGATTGAAGTAACATTTCTGCTTGTCTGCCATTCACTATTCTTTAGCCACTTAATTCAGAGGGGCAGAGTATGTGGTCGGCAACTGAAGAAAAATCAAATCCATTGTCATCCCGCGAAGACGTTACGCGTGCCGTTAATACCCTTTTACGGGCACTCGACAAGCAATTCCCAGCGGGACAGGCTCAGTTTTCTCTCGGTGATACCTGCGCGCATTACAGCGTGGATATTGCCTGCATGGAAGGGCTTTCCCGAGCGCTGTGGGGGCTATTTCCGCTGATGGCCGGCGGGGCGGATGTGCCGTTTGCCGACAAATATATTCAGGCGATAAAACTCGGCACCGATCCCCACAGCTCGCACTATTGGGGGGACACCGGTCCTTACGATCAGCGTCTGGTCGAGATGGCGGCGTATGGTCTGGGCCTGGCGTTATTGCAGACGCGTTTAACCGGGATGTTCAGCGCAACGGAGCAGGACAATCTGCACCGCTGGCTGAATCAAATTACCGATGCTCAGATGCCGGACAGCAACTGGAACTATTTCGCCATTATCGTGCAGCTTGGCTTTAAACGTGCAGGATTACCGTTTGACCAACAGGCTATCGATCGGCGATTTGAGATGATGGACGCCTACTACCTCGGCGATGGCTGGTATTCCGACGGTCCCGGGCGACCTAAAGATTATTACATCTCCATGGCCTTTCATTTTTATGGCCTGCTGTATGCCACCCTCAGCCCGGAGGACACCCGTCGCGCCGCTACGTTGCGTGAACGTTCCCGGCTGTTTGCCGAGGATTTTATCTTTATGTCTGCCGCCGACGGGGCATCGGTGCCGTTTGGTCGCAGCCTGACCTACCGCTTTGCCATGGTCGCCTTCTGGAGTGCGGTGGCCTTTGCTGAACTGGATGTGTTCTCACCCGGGGTTATCAAAGGGGTGATCCTGCGCCATCTGCGCTGGTGGCAACAGCAGCCGATTTTTGATCGAGACGGCATCCTGACGTTGGGCTTTGCCTATCCAAACCTGGCGATGTGTGAAGACTACAATTCGCCGGGATCGCCGTACTGGGCACTGAAAGTCTTTTTGATCCTCGCGTTACCAGACGATCACGCGTTCTGGCAGGCTGAAGAGTTGCCGCTCCCGGTGCTTGACGAAAAACGGGTGATTACCCATGCCGGGCAGATCCTGCAACACAGCGAAGATTCTGCGCATGTCACGATGCTGGCGTCAGGGCAGCTTGAGCTGAACAACTATGTGAATACCGAGGCCAAGTACACCAAATTTGCCTACTCCAGCCGTTTTGGCTTCACCATTGAGCGCGGGCGCTACGGCATCAAACATGCGGCGTGCGATTCCATGCTGCTGCTGGCAGATGGCGATAATTACTTCCGCGGACGTCGTCAGTGCGATGACGTTCGCGTTGATGAAAATTATCTCTGGTCCCGTTGGTCGCCGTGGCATGACGTCAGTATTGAGACCTGGCTGGTGCCGTTTGGCGAGTGGCATATTCGTTTGCACCGCATTCACAGTGCGAGAACGCTGCAAACGGTGGAAGGGGGCTTTGCAGTGATGAAGACAGAGCCGCAGCTCAGCGCACGGGGATGTCTGCTGGCAGCGCGTAACGGGACCAGTGCGATTGTGGATCTGTCACCTGTCATCATCCGCCAGCCGGACAATGTGGTCACGCCGCCTAACAGCAGCATTATGTTTGCTGAGTGCGCGGCTATTCCGACGCTGACCACCGAGATCCTGCCGGGCGAGAGCTGGCTGTGCTGCGCCGTGAATGCCAGCGGCAAGCAAAAAAACGTGCTCACGGTCCCACTGCTGCAAATTAACCGTAACCAGGTCGTTATTCGCGAACCTGACGGTGCACGTCAGTTGTCGTTCTTTTTATAGCGAGGATGGTATGAAAAAGAGTTCAGCGAGTAACAGAACAGAATATTATAAAATTAGTAGCTTTATTTTTCTTTATTTCTTTACCTGGTCGGCCAGTATTGGTTTGCTGGCCATTTGGTTGGGGCAGAAAGCGCAGTTAAGTGGGACGGTTATCGGTACCGTATTTGCAGTGAACGGTATTTTCTCGGTGATACTGAAGCCGATTTATGGCTATATCCTCGACAGAATCGGTATGAGTAAATACCTGCTCTATTTTGTCGTGATTATGTCGGCATTAATGGCACCGTTTTTTATTTATGTATATCAGCCGCTATTAATCTCCAATACTCTGCTGGGTATTATTGTCGGCGCAATTTACTTAAGCTTTGCGTGGTACGCTGGTGTGGCCGCCTGCGAATCCTATTCTGACCGCTACAGTCGTTTAAACGGCATGGAGTTTGGGCAAATCCGCATGTGGGGATCGCTCGGTTGGGCAGTCGCGTCGTCGTTCTCGGGGCTGCTGTTTAACCTCTCTCCGGCGTATAACTTTATGTTAGGTAGCGTGGCGTCGGTGGTAATGCTGATGGTCCTGCTAAGCCTGAAAGTGAACGTAAATTCAGCCAATGCCTCAGAGGTACTGACCAAAGATAAAATCTCTCCTGCGGATGTTTACGCGCTGCTGCGTAACCGCAAGTTTTGGGCGTTTTGCCTGTATGTCGCAGGCGTGGCGTGGATGATGTTTATCGCCGAACAGCAATTCTCGCGTTATTTTGTCACCTTCTTTGCTGATGTACATAAAGGCAATGCGGTATTCGGATATCTGGGCACCGTGCAGTCAGGTATGGAATTTATCATGTATATGGTGATCCCGCTGTTCGTTAACTACATCGGCGCGAAGCGAGGATTGCTGATTGTCGGGGCACTGGTCGGCGCGCGTCTGGTTATCTCCGGACTGTGCGACTCGCATCTGTTAATTTCAGTACTAAAACCGTTGTATGGCCTGGAAATCTGTTTATTGCTGGTTTCTGTCTTTAAATACATTGCCGAACATTTTGATAAACGCGTCAACGCAACCATGTATTTACTGGGTTATCAGGCGATGCTGTATGTTGGCAACGTGGTGGTGTCTTCACCTGCCGGATTAATGTATGACCGAATTGGTTTTGAAAAGACCTATATCATTATGGGTATTATTGCGCTGACCTTTACGCTGATTTCGGCATTTACGTTATCCGCCTGCCAAAGTAAACGTCGTAATAATACCGCGCTCGATATCGCCGAAAATAACGCGACAAGATAATCTACGTAATAAGGAACCAAAATATGTTAAAGCATATCGTTGAGGAAACGTTGCGCGCTTTTCCTGGTAGCCCGCTTAATACCGCAGCCTTTCAGGAACAAATGAATGGCGCCAGGGAACATGTCCTCGAGCTGCTTAGCCGTCATTTAACGGAATTCGGTGAATACTTTCCTGCCGAAACCTGCGTCAACGGTTATTACCCGCTGACGGATAATGTGGAGTGGACCACCAGTTTCTGGACTGGGCAACTGTGGCTGGCGTGGGAAATGAGCGGTGAAGCGACATTTCGTGAAATGGCCGAAAAGCACGTGCGCTCATTTGGTTTGCGTATTGCCGGGCGTCATGACACCAACACCCACGACCTGGGCTTCCTGTACACGCTTTCCTGTGTGGCGGCCTGGCGGTTGACGGGCAATCGCGATGCGCGCGGTTTTTCGCTGATGGCGGCAGAAGCGCTGCTCGAACGTTTTCACGAGAAGGCGCAGATCATTCAGGCATGGGGCGATCTCCGCGATCCCGATCAGGCCGGTCGGATGATCATTGACTGCAATATGAACCTGCCGCTGCTGTACTGGGCCAGTGAACAGACGGGCGATCCGCGCTTTGCCAATGCGGCAAAAGCGCACGTGGCGCAGGCGGCGAAATATCTGATCCGTGAAGATGCCTCGACGTTCCATACCTACTACATGGACGTGCAAACCGGCGCGCCGCGCTACGGTAATACCCAGCAGGGTTACGCTGATGATTCATGCTGGTCGCGTGGGCAGGCGTGGGGGATTTATGGTTTTCTGTTGAGCTATATCTATACCGGCGATCGCGAGATGGTGCAGCTGTCGAAAAAACTGGCCAACTACTTTCTCAATCGCCTGCCGGATGATGCCGTTTGTCACTGGGATCTGGCGCTGGTGGGCACCGATGCGCTGCGTGATTCTTCTTCGGCGGCCATTGCGGTATGTGGCCTGCTGGAGTTGATTAAACACCTGCCGGTGACCGATCCGGATCGTGAACGTTATCAACAATGGGCGATGGGGATCATGTCATCGCTGACGCAGCATTATCTGATGGGCAAAGATGAGAAGGGCAACGGGCTACTGAAACACTCGGTTTACCATCTTGCGAGCAATAAAGGGGTCGATGAGTGCGCAAGCTGGGGAGATTACTTTTACGTTGAGGCGTTAACCCGTTTTACGCAGTGCTGGAAGTTGTACTGGTAAGTTTATTGGCCCGGTTGCACTGTGCTTACCGGGCTTACCGATCGTGTGTAGACCGGATACGTCGCGGGCGACGTCATCCGGTACATCAACAACCTTAAATACCTGATTCCAGAATACGAATGCTCATGTCCAGCACATCACCTTTCACGGCTTCGCTGTAAGCTTTCATATGCGGGGTTTGCAAATGCGCTTCAAGGTGCGCAATGCTTTCCCACTGTTCAATCATCACGATTGAATCCGGCGCTGTGGTCTGAAAACTCACACCCGCGGCGTGATCGACCATCGGCGCGTAGCCATGACAGCCTTCTTCCTTCAGGACGGTTGGAACGATTTTAGCAAACTGATCCAGCACCGCCTGGCGGTGGTGTTGACCTGGACGTGTACGGATTTCTGCAATAACGGTAAGCATGGTTAACTCCTTCTAATTCCAGGTAACTAGTTAACCAAAAATCTCGGTCAGATGCTTGCGATATTCTGCGATATAACGCGGGACATCCGGCATTTTAATCACATCATTGGTGATAAAAGTCGGCAGCGCTTCCATACCTAAAAACTGGTTTGCTTTATGGAACGGCAGATAAACGCCATCAATGCCGACGCCGTGGAAGAACTGATCTTTGTCAGTAAAGGCTTCCATCGGTGCATTCCAGGTCAGGGACAACATGTATTTTTTGCCCTGAATCAGGCCGCCAGAACCGTATTTTTTAGTGGCATCAGAACGTGTGCGACCATCGCTGGCGTACAGCGTACCGTGCCCTGCAGTGAACACATCATCGATGTATTTTTTCACTGTCCACGGTGCACCCATCCACCAGCCCGGCATTTGCCAAATAACGGCGTCAGCCCAGACAAAGTTCTGCACTTCTGTTTGTACGTCGTAATCGCTGTCTGCGCGCACGACTCTAACATCATGTCCGAGGTCGCGCAGGATACCGTCCGCGACCTCGGTCAGGGTGTCATTCAACTGACCATTGGAATGGCCGAATTTTTTAGCGCCATTGATAATCAGAATGTTGCTCATGTTGTATCCTCAAAGAATTACGTTTGAAGGCGATTTTACGCCGATGAGCGGTGCGGTGAAATTAGCAAAATGTGCAAAGTCTTTTGCTGGTAGCGCAATAATTCAACGCTACCAGCTGATTTTGGCTTCAAATCCACCTTCCGCGGCGTTGGCGAATGACACGGACATACCGTGCAACGTCGCAATACGCCGGACGATCGACAGGCCCAGCCCACTGCCGGTCGCGTTTTGTCCCGGTGGACGATAGAAACGCTCACCAATGTGCAGTAACACCTCTGGCGCAACGCCCGGACCGTTATCTTTGACGCTGAAACAGTGGTTATTGAGCGTCACGTCCACGACGCTACCCTGCGGGCTGTAGCGGATTGCATTATCCAGCAGATTGCGGACCATCAGGCTAAGCAACAGCGGTTGGCCGGTGCGTTTAACGTCGTGAGCGTTAATCTGCAAGCGCACGTCGATGTGGGCCTGCTGTGCCGGGTGGTAGATATCCATGACGGCGGATTGCAGTAACTCTTCGAGTGAGATATCGGCGACATCCTGAAGATTGTTGAGCGAATCGAGACGCGAAAGCGTCAGCAGCTGATCGACCAGGCGTGTGGCGCGGTCAATACCTGCCTGCATCTGCATTAGCGCTTTTTGTCGTGACTGCGGGTCATCGTCAGACAGTTGCGCCACTTCGGTTTGAACCTTGAGCGCCGTCAGCGGGCTACGCAGTTCGTGCGCGGCATCTGAGGTAAAGCGCCGCTCGCGTACCATGGTGGTGTGAATACGGGTAAACAGCTGATTGAGCGACTCAACCAGTGGGCGAACCTCGCCGGGAATGCCTTTCAGGCTCAGCGGTTCTTCAGATTCCGGATCGCGCAAACGTAAAGCCTGCGCCAGCTTTTTCAGCGGCTTAAGTTCAAGACTTAACAGTACAATCAGGATCAGCAGCATCAACGGCAGGGCGACCAGCCACGGCACCAGCTGGGCCGTCACAATCGCCAGCGCCATATCTTCGCGGTATTCCCACTCCTGACCGACCACGACCCGGTACTTTTTATCTGCTGAAGTCAGCCAGATAAAGCGCCATTTATCGTTGTCACCGTTCAGATAGCCGTCGTCAAACCCTTCCCGACGATAGCTATAGGGAATGTACTGACCATTGTCGCCGTCGTGCAGAACCATTTTTCCGTCCGGGGTGTAGACCGCAAAGGTCAGCACATCGTCGTCAATATGGCCGTGTTTGAATTTCTTTGGCGTTTGGGCAAAGCGCTCAGAGGCTTTTAGCTCGTCAAGATCCAGCGTGACCAGCCGTTTGGCAAACAGCATTAGCTGCGTGTCAAACATCTCGTCGACGTTATCGGTGGTTTGCTTCCAGGCGACAAAACTGGAAATCAGCCAGGTCACCAGCACCAAAATGGTGAAGATAAGCGTTAGCCTGACGCGCAGGCTGAGGCGTTGTGTGAATTTCATGCATCACCCAGGGTGTAACCAATGCCGTGCACGGTGCGGATAAAATCACTGCCGAGCTTACGGCGTAAGTGATGGACGTGCACTTCAACCGCATTGCTGGAGACGTTTTCGTCCCAGTTATACAGTTTTTCTTCAATGTGTTTACGGGGCAGGACGCGCCCTTTATTACGCATCAGCAGTTCCAACAGTGCGAACTCCTTCGGCTTGAGCGACAACGGCTCGCCTGCGAACGTGGCGACCAGTGCGCCGGGATTAAGCGTCACCTGACCGTGGCGTAGTTCGCTGGTAGCCTGACCGCTGGCGCGACGTACCAGCGCTTCCAGTCGGGCGGCCACTTCAATCAGTGCAAAGGGTTTACACAGGTAGTCATCCGCACCGAGGCGCAGACCTTCCACGCGTTCTGCCAGCGCGTCGCGGGCCGTTAAAATCAGCACCGGCTCCTGTTTTCCTTTTGTGCGCCATTCGCGCAGGATATCGCGGCCGTCAATACCCGGCAGCGTCAGGTCGAGGATCACCGCGTCATAAGGCGCACTGTAAAGCGCCTCTTTACCCTGACGACCTTCGGTAAACCAGTCGATGGTGAACCCCATTTTACTCAGGCCCGTTTTCAGACCGTCGCCAATCAACGCGTCATCTTCTACCAGTAAAATACGCATATGTTCTTCCCTGCGCTCACTCAGTTGGCTGCCAGTAAACCTTGTGTCAACCGGGGATGTACAGCAAAAAAAGAATCTTTTTTTGCCTTAAGAAGTTGTTAAGGATTAACTTATTAAATAGTCGTGAAACAACATGATAAGGGAGACATGAAGATGAAAAAATTAGCTGCAATGGTTGCCGTGATGGCACTGTGTTCCGCACCTGTTCTGGCAGCGCAGCAGGGCGGATTCTCTGGCCCAACGGCGACGCAAAGCCAGGCGGGCGGATTTGTGGGTCCGAATGGCAGCAGCACGACGGTAGAAAGCGCAAAATCGCTGCGTGATGATACCTGGGTCACGCTGCGCGGTAACATCGTTGAGCGTATCTCCGACGATCTGTACCTGTTTAAAGATGCATCTGGCACGGTGAACGTGGATATCGACCACAAGCGCTGGAACGGTTTAACCGTCACGCCGCAGGATGTCGTAGAAATCCAGGGCGAAGTGGATAAAGACTGGAACTCCGTTGAAATCGACGTAAAACAGATTACCAAAGTCACCAAATAATCCCCATCAGGGCCGCGTTCGCGGCCCTTTTCTTTGTGACTCAACTCGCCAGATAGGGTAGTATCTGCGGCAATATTGCCTGACGAATACCGGGTATTGTTCGGGCTAACAGTTGAGGAACCACGATTAATGAGCGATATGGCAGAGCGCCTTGCGCTGCATGAATTCACGGAAAACGCCTATCTGAACTATTCCATGTACGTCATCATGGACAGGGCGTTGCCGTTTATTGGTGATGGTCTGAAACCCGTTCAGCGACGCATCGTTTACGCGATGTCCGAACTGGGGCTGAATGCCAGCGCCAAATTTAAAAAATCCGCCCGTACCGTCGGCGACGTACTGGGTAAATACCACCCACACGGCGACAGCGCCTGCTATGAAGCGATGGTGCTGATGGCGCAGCCGTTCTCTTACCGTTATCCGCTGGTTGACGGGCAGGGGAACTGGGGGGCACCGGACGATCCGAAATCGTTCGCGGCGATGCGTTATACCGAATCTCGACTGTCTAAATATGCGGAACTGCTGCTGGGGGAACTCGGCCAGGGGACGTCGGACTGGGTGCCAAACTTCGACGGCACCATGCAGGAGCCGAAGATGCTGCCTGCGCGTTTGCCGAATATTCTGCTGAACGGCACCACCGGTATTGCGGTCGGCATGGCAACGGACATTCCGCCACATAACCTGCGTGAAGTGGCAAAAGCGGCGATTACGCTGATTGAGCAGCCGAAAACGACGCTGGATCAGCTGCTGGATATCGTCCAGGGACCGGATTACCCGACCGAAGCAGAAATCATTACCCCGCGTGCAGAAATTCGTAAGATTTACGAAAACGGACGTGGCTCCGTGCGTATGCGTGCGGTCTGGACCAAAGAGGATGGCGCGGTGGTGATTTCCGCGCTGCCACATCAGGTTTCCGGTGCCAAAGTGCTGGAACAGATTGCCGCCCAGATGCGCAATAAAAAGCTGCCGATGGTGGACGATCTGCGCGATGAGTCGGATCACGAAAACCCGACCCGTCTGGTGATCGTGCCGCGCTCCAACCGTGTGGATATGGAGCAGGTGATGAACCACCTGTTTGCCACCACCGATCTGGAAAAAAGCTACCGCATCAACCTGAACATGATTGGCCTCGACGGTCGCCCGGCGGTGAAAAACCTGCTGGAGATCCTCACCGAATGGCTGGCGTTCCGCCGCGATACCGTGCGTCGTCGTCTGAACTATCGTCTGGAAAAAGTCCTCAAGCGCCTGCACATCCTCGAAGGTTTGCTGGTGGCGTTCCTCAACATTGACGAAGTGATTGAAATCATTCGTCATGAAGATGAACCGAAGCCTGAGCTGATGTCGCGGTTTGGCATTTCTGAAACCCAGGCTGAAGCCATCCTCGAACTGAAGTTGCGTCATCTTGCCAAACTTGAAGAGATCAAAATTCGTGGCGAGCAGGACGAGTTGGCGAAAGAACGCGATCAGCTGCAGGGCATTCTGGCCTCTGAGCGCAAGATGAGTAACCTGCTGAAGAAAGAGCTGCAGGCAGACTCAGATGCCTATGGCGACGATCGCCGTTCTCCGCTGAAAGAGCGCGAAGAAGCGAAGGCGATGAGCGAGCACGACATGCTGCCGTCTGAGCCGGTCACCATTGTACTGTCGCAAAGCGGCTGGGTGCGTAGCGCCAAAGGCCATGACATTGATGCGCCGGGCTTAAGCTATAAGGCGGGTGACAGCTACAAGGCGGCGGTGAAGGGCAAGAGCAACCAGCCGGTGGTGTTCGTGGATTCAACCGGGCGCAGCTATGCCATCGACCCGATTACGCTGCCGTCGGCACGTGGTCAGGGTGAACCGCTGACCGGTAAGCTGACGCTACCGCCGGGAGCGACGGTTGAGCATATGCTGATGGAAAGTGATGACCAGAAACTGCTGATGGCCTCCGATGCTGGCTACGGTTTCGTCTGCACCTTCAATGACTTAGTGGCGCGCAACCGTGCGGGTAAGGCATTGATTACATTACCGGAGAATGCGCATGTGATGCCGCCAGTGGTGCTTGAAGATGAAAGCGATATGCTGCTGGCGATCACCCATGCCGGGCGTATGCTGATGTTCCCGGTCAGTGACCTGCCGCAATTGTCGAAAGGGAAAGGGAACAAGATCATCAACATTCCGTCTGCAGAAGCGGCGAAAGGGGATGATGGGCTGGCGCACCTCTACGTGTTGCCTCCGCAAAGTACGCTGACCATTCACGTTGGTAAACGCAAAATTAAACTGCGTCCTGAAGAACTGCAGAAGGTGACCGGCGAGCGTGGGCGTCGCGGTACGCTGATGCGCGGTTTACAGCGCATCGACCGTATCGAAATTGACTCACCACGACGTGCCGGTCAGGGCGACAGCGAAGAATAACGCTGTCGTCTGACTCTCCCTGCTTTTACGCAGGGAGAGTCAACATTAAAAATTCCCGTGAAACCGTTGTTTATTCGTGCATTGCGATTAACAATACGCTTTTCCAGAGAGCCGCTCTTAACAAAGCCCTAACCTGACGCAGGGTTCTGCATCTGGTGACGTAAAATGCCAGGCTCTTAGGCCTTAGAGGTTGTTATGCTATATATTTTTCGTTTATTCATTACCGTAATTTACTGCATTCTGGTCTGTGTTTTTGGTTGTATATATTGTCTGTTCAGCCCACGAAATCCTAAACACGTCTCAACGTTTGGCCATATGTTTGGTCGACTGGCCCCCTTGTACGGCCTGAAGGTGGAATGCCGCATGCCGCCGGACGCAAAGGACTACGGCAACGCTATCTATATTTGTAACCACCAGAATAACTATGACATGGTTACCGCCGCGAAGATCGTGCAACCACCGACGGTTACGGTCGGTAAAAAAAGCCTGCTGTGGATCCCGTTCTTCGGCCTGCTGTACTGGCTCACCGGTAACCTGTTGATCGACAGAAACAATCGCGCCAAAGCGCACAGCACCATTGCGACGGTCGTTAATCATTTTAAAAAACGTCGTATCTCTATCTGGATGTTCCCGGAAGGTACGCGTAGCCGTGGCCGTGGTCTGCTGCCGTTTAAAACTGGCGCGTTTCATGCGGCAATTGCCGCGGGTGTTCCGGTGATCCCGGTGTGCGTCTCAACGACCTCAAATAAGATTAAACTTAACCGATTAAATAATGGTCTGGCGATCGTCGAGATGTTACCGCCAGTAGATATCAGCCACTATGGTAAGGATCAGGTTCGTGAACTGGCCGCGCATTGCCGCACGTTAATGGAACAAAAAATCGCCGAACTCGACAAAGAAGTTGCCGAGCGTGAAGCTACCGGTAAGGTGTGATTCGCGCCATCCGAGTTTGTTACAGGAAATACTTTCCTGCGTGTTAATCGCCAGTTTTACATGGAGCTTATATGTCACTCAGTCGGCGTCAGTTCATTCAGACATCGGGGATCGCACTGTGTGCAGGTGCTATTCCGCTGAAGGCTAATGCTGCCGGTCAGCAACAACCGTTACCTGTTCCACCGCTGCTGGAGTCTCGCCGTGGACAGCCGCTATTTATGACCCTGCAACGCGCTCACTGGTCCTTTACGCAAGGCACCCGCGCGCCGGTCTGGGGGATTAACGGGCGTTACCTGGGGCCGACCATCCGCGTCTGGAAAGGGGATGACGTCAAGCTTATTTACAGCAACCGTCTTACCGAGAATGTTTCAATGACCGTCGCCGGGCTGCAGGTTCCTGGCCCACTGATGGGCGGGCCGGCACGCATGATGTCACCGAATGCGGACTGGGCGCCGGTATTGCCCATTCGCCAGGACGCCGCCACGTTGTGGTATCACGCCAATACGCCGAACCGTACCGCGCAGCAGGTCTATAACGGTCTGGCTGGTATGTGGCTGATTGAAGATGAAGTCAGTAAGTCGCTGCCGATTCCCAACCATTATGGCGTGGATGATTTTCCGGTCATTATTCAGGACAAGCGGCTGGATAACTTCGGCACGCCTGAATACAGTGAGCCAGGCAGCGGCGGGTTTGTTGGTGATACGCTATTGGTTAACGGGGCACAAAGCCCGTATGTGGAAGTGTCTCGCGGCTGGGTGCGTTTGCGTTTACTCAATGCGTCGAACTCGCGTCGTTACCAGCTGCAAATGAGTGACGGTCGTGCGCTGCATGTGATTTCCGGCGATCAGGGCTTTTTACCCGCGCCGGTTTCGGTGAAGCAACTCTCGCTGGCCCCGGGTGAACGTCGTGAGATTTTGGTGGACATGACCAACGGCGATGAAGTGTCGATCACCTGTGGTGAGGCCGCCAGCATTGTCGACCGGATCCGCGGCTTCTTCGAGCCCTCCAGTATTCTGATTTCCACGCTGGTACTGACCCTGCGCCCGACCGGGCTGCTGCCGCTGGTGACCGACAACCTGCCGATGCGTTTGTTGCCTACGGAAATTTTAAGCGGCTCACCGATTCGCAGTCGTGAGATCAGCCTTGATGACGATCCCGGCATTAATGGGCAGTTGTGGGATGTAAACCGCATGGACATTACCGCTCAGCAGGGCTCCTGGGAGCGCTGGACGGTGCGGGCGGATATGCCGCAGTCTTTCCATATCGAAGGCGTCTCTTTCCTGATCCGCAATGTGAACGGCGCGATGCCGTTCCCGGAAGACCGGGGCTGGAAAGATACCGTTTGGGTGGATGGTCAGGTTGAGCTGCTGGTGTATTACGGACAGCCTTCCTGGGCGCATTTCCCGTTCTACTTTAACAGCCAGACGCTGGAAATGGCCGATCGTGGCTCGATCGGACAGATGCTGGTGAACCCGGCGCCATAATGTGCCGGGCAGGCTATTACGCCCGCCAGAACATGCGCGAGAAAAGGATCAAAATGGGGTAGATTTCCAGACGCCCCATGATCATGGCCGCGCACATCAACAGCTTTGCCTCTTCGTTTAAAGTACCAAACGTGACCGCCGTGACGCCAAATCCCAGCCCCATATTATTGATACAGGCCGCGGCGGTGGCGAACGAGGAAAAGAGATCGTAGCCCATCAGATTAAGCGCCCAGACGAAAAAACTGGTAAACAAAGCATAGAGAAAAAAGAAGCTCCACACTGAGCGGATCACGCGCTCGTTAACCACGCTATTACCCACTTTGATATTCAGTAATGCACGAGGATGGGCCAGTTGGTGTAATTCCTGTCGGCACTGCTTGAACATAATTAAAAAACGCAGCGCCTTAATACCCCCGCAGGTCGAACCGATACACCCCCCGAAGAAACTGGCGATGAGAAGCATGAAGATAGTATGTGAAGGCCACTGGGCGTAATCCGCCGTCGACAGGCCGTTGTCTGTGAGCATTGAGCTTGCCAGAAAAAAAGCATGCACCAGACTGTCCGTTAAATTGTACATACTTGCCCGCCAGACCTGCCAGGTGGCTATCAGGGTGATCACCAGCGCAATGATCAGAAACAGCTGCAGTTCGGCATTACGGCGAAAAGGCTTGAAGGTCCGTTTGACAATGGCGACGTACCAGAGGGTGAAGTTAAAGGCAGAAAGCAGCGAAAACAGCCCGGCGACAAGCTCAATGGCGTGGCTGTTATAAAAACCGATACTTTCGCTTCGGGTGGAGAACCCACCGAGGGAGACTGTCGAAAGCCCATGGCATAACGCATCGAAAAACGACATGCCGGCAATCCAGTAGGCCAGCGTACAAACAAACCCCAGGGTGACATAGGTTAGCCACAGCGTACGTGCGGTATCGGCAAGTCGTGGGGTCAGGCGTTCTTCTTTAAACGGCCCTGGCATTTCAGACTGATACAGCTTCATGCCGCCGATCCCCAGCAGCGGCAGGACGGCAACGGCGAGGACGATAACGCCAAGACCGCCGATGAAATTGAGCTGCGCCCGATAATACAGATAAGATCTGGGCATCGCGCCGACATCGTCAATGACCGTCGCCCCGGTGGTGGTAATACCGGAGACGCCTTCAAACAGGGCGTCGGCAAAGGAGAGATTTAACCCGTCTTCCATCCACATCGGCATGGCGCTGATGAATGAAAAAAGTAGCCAAAAAAGAACGATGATGACGAACCCATCGCGGGTTCGTAGCTGAATGCCCGCACGTTTTGTCGCCAGCCAGGCACCGCCGCCGAGGGTAAAAAAAACGGCAAAGGTGCTCAAAAAAGCAAAATAACTCCGTTCTTTGTTCAGCAAGGCGATGGCCATCGGCGGCAGCATAGAGAAGCTGTACAGGAGAACCAGAAATCCGCACAGGTGAAGAACAACCCGCAGCTGGGAAATATTAAGTGATTCGTTGCGATGCAATGGAAAATCCCCCGCCAAAAAGACCTGGTACGGCTGGCAAGACATGATGTCAATTATGATATACCCGTCATACTTCAAGTTGCATGTGCGTTAGCTATGTTCGTTCACCCCAGTCACATAGTTATCTATGCTCCTGGAGATTAATGAGGGACATCCATGTCCCTCACCGGAGGCCAGCCTTTGGCTGTTCAAATTCTTTCCTGACGAATTTGTCACTCACTTGCCGCCTTCATGCAACTCGAATTATTTTGGGTATAGATAAAAGTAGGCGTAGTAAAATTTAACAATTTATTTAACTTTCTACTCGTCTGGCTCAGACTCCGCTTCATTTCTGGCGGACATACAGCGTATAATCCCCGGCCTTTGATTATTTTTTTACCATTTTTGGAAGCATTATGAGCGCAATATCCCTGATCCAACCGGACAGAGACCTTTTCTCCTGGCCGCAGTACTGGGCCGCCTGTTTTGGCCCCGCGCCGTTTCTGCCAATGTCGCGAGAAGAGATGGACCAACTTGGCTGGGATAGCTGCGACATTATTCTGGTTACCGGTGATGCCTATGTTGATCACCCGAGTTTCGGTATGGCCATTTGTGGCCGTATGCTGGAAGCCCAGGGTTTTCGCGTCGGGATTATCGCCCAGCCGGACTGGAACAGTAAAGACGACTTTATGCGTCTGGGTAAACCGAATCTGTTCTTCGGCGTAACCGCCGGTAACATGGACTCGATGATCAACCGCTATACTGCCGATCGTCGCCTGCGCCATGATGATGCCTATACGCCGGACAACGTCGCCGGTAAGCGCCCGGACCGCGCCACACTGGTTTATACCCAACGTTGTCGTGAAGCATGGAAAGACGTGCCGGTGATCCTTGGGGGTATTGAAGCCAGCCTGCGTCGTACCGCGCATTACGATTACTGGTCTGATACCGTGCGCCGCTCGGTGCTGGTGGATTCCAAAGCGGATATGCTGATGTTCGGCAACGGTGAACGTCCGCTGGTTGAGGTTGCGCACCGCCTGGCGATGGGTGAAACCATCGACCAAATCCGCGACGTGCGTAACACCGCGATTATGGTTAAAGAAGCGCTGCCCGGCTGGAGCGGTGTGGATTCCACGCGTCTGGATATGCCGGGGAAAATTGACCCTATCCCGCATCCGTACGGTGAAGATTTACCGTGTGCAGATAACAAGCCAGTAGCGCCTAAAAAGCAGGAAGCCAAAGCGGTGACCGTTCAGCCTGCGCGTCCGAAGCCGTGGGAAAAAACCTACGTGCTGCTGCCGTCTTATGAGAAGGTGAAAGGCGACAAAGTGTTGTACGCTCACGCCTCACGTATTCTGCACCACGAAACCAACCCTGGCTGCGCGCGCGCCCTGATGCAAAAACACGGCGACCGCTACATTTGGGTTAACCCTCCGGCGATCCCGCTGTCGACCGAAGAGATGGATAGCGTCTTCGCGCTGCCGTATAAACGTGTCCCGCACCCGGCATATGGCAACAGCCGTATTCCGGCCTACGAGATGATCCGTTTTTCCATCAACATTATGCGCGGCTGCTTTGGCGGCTGTTCTTTCTGTTCGATCACCGAGCATGAAGGACGCATCATCCAGAGCCGTTCTGAAGATTCGATCATCAACGAGATCGAGGCGATTCGCGATACCGTACCGGGCTTCACCGGCGTGATTTCCGATCTGGGTGGCCCAACGGCCAACATGTACATGCTGCGCTGTAAGTCGCCACGTGCGGAACAGACCTGCCGTCGTCTGTCGTGCGTTTATCCGGACATCTGCCCGCATATGGACACCAACCACGAACCGACGATTAACCTCTATCGTCGCGCGCGTGATTTGAAAGGCATCAAAAAGATTTTGATTGCGTCCGGCGTGCGCTACGACATCGCCGTGGAAGATCCGCGCTACATCAAAGAGCTGGCGACCCACCACGTTGGTGGCTATCTGAAGATTGCACCGGAACATACCGAAGAAGGTCCGCTGTCGAAGATGATGAAGCCGGGCATGGGTAGCTACGACCGCTTTAAAGAGCTGTTCGACACCTACTCGAAGCAGGCCGGTAAAGAGCAGTATCTGATCCCTTACTTTATCTCTGCGCACCCGGGTACGCGTGACGAAGATATGGTGAATCTGGCGTTGTGGTTGAAGCAGCGTCGTTTCCGCCTTGATCAGGTACAGAACTTCTACCCATCACCGCTGGCGAACTCGACAACCATGTATTACACCGGGAAAAACCCGCTGGGTAAAATTGGCTATAAGAGTGAAGATGTGGTGGTGCCGAAAGGCGATAAGCAGCGTCGTTTACATAAAGCGCTGCTGCGTTACCACGATCCGGCTAACTGGCCGTTAATCCGTCAGGCGCTGGAAGATATGGGTAAAAAGCACCTGATTGGCGGTCGTCGTGAATGTCTGGTTCCGTCGCCTACGCTGGAAGAAATGCGTGAAGCGCGTCGCCAGAATCGTCATACCCGCCCGGCACTGACCAAGCACACACCTGTTGCACACCAGCGCCAGACGCCCGCCGCGAATAAAAAGCGTGGCAAAGTAGCAGGGCGTTAATCCTGAAGCCCGGTAGCGCTCTGCTTACTGGGCCACTGCTTTGAAAGCCGGATGAGGTGCTTGCACCGCCATCCGGCAAATCTGTTTTAGTACAGCCCCAACACCTTCCACCACATCAGACCTACGGTAATAAAGACTGCCTGGTTAAACAGGCTGACGATAAACCCTGTTCGCCACCAGACGCCCGTCGGCACATACCCCGCACCAAACAGGATCGGACCACGCGCATGTGTGTACTGGGTGAGAGAGCAGTACAGGCTGCTGGTGAAAGCCAGCATCAACGCGGTCGGGGCTGCCGGGATATTCAGATGAAGGCCGACGCCAAGGAATACCGCGTACAATGCGGCGATCTGCGCATTTCCGCTCGCAAAAAAGTAGTGGGTGTAGAAGTAGGCGGCGTTAAGCAGCAGCAGGACGACCACCCAACTGGTGCCATGCATGGTACTGCTGAGGCTATCGCCAATCAGATTACCAAACCAGGTGGTGAAACCGAGCTTCTTCAATTGGTTTGCCATCATCAGCAGTGCGGCAAACCAAATCAGCGTGTCCCATGCACCTTTTTCGCTTTTGACGTCTTCCCAGCTCAGCACACCGCTGAGCAGTAAAATTGAGAGTCCAACGAACGACGCGGTGGTGGCATCGACGCCTAGCGTATCGCCAAAAATCCACAGCACCAGCAGGACGCCAACGGTACCCAGCATCAACCACTCACCGCGTGACATGCTACCCATTTCCGCCAGTTCCTGACGGGCCAGGTTCGGGGCATCCGGCGTGTGTTTAATTTCCGGACGCACCAGCCAGTACACCAGCAGCGGAACCAACAGCAAAGACACCATGCAAGGCAGCAGCGCCGCCATAAACCAGCTTCCCCAGGTTAGCGTGACCCCGGCGTTGGCCGCCAGTTTTACTGCCAGTAGGTTGCCGGTATAGCCGGTCATAAACAGTGCGGCGGTGACGTCGTTGACGTTGCCAATGCAGGTAATGAGGAAGGTGCCGATTTTGCTGCGCGATTCATCTTCCGGATTGGAATGAAAACTGCGCGCCAGTGAGTCGGCAATCGGATAGATGACGCCGCCGCAGCGTGCCGTATTGCTGGGCATCGCCGGAGAGAGGATCAGATCGGCAAACGCCAGGCCGTAGGCAAGTCCGAGCGTGCGCTTGCCGAGCAGGCGGATCATCTGCAGGGCGATACGTCGACCAAGGCCGGTTTTGATAAACCCGCGGGCAATCATAAAGGCAACGACGATCAGCCAGATGAGTGAACTGTTCAGTTCGCTCAGAGCGGTGGTAATCGCACCGCTGGCGGTTTTATCCCCGGCGGCATAGGCGAGGGCAAAGACGGTTATGCCAATAATACCGACTGCGCCAATGGGCAGAACTTTTGCCACGATAGAGGCGATAGTGGCCACGAAAATAATTGCCGAATGCCAGGCGGAAGCGCTTAATCCCGTTGGTGGGGTAAGTTGCCAGAGCCCGGCTGAAATCAAAATTATTAGAATTAATGGGAGCCATTTAACTCCCTGCGTTTTTTTTTCAGCCACGGTCATGCACCTATATACATTGTGAATATATTCACCGTATGAATATATTTAGTGAATAATTAGTAGGTTATGTGGCGCAATGCTGCTCCAGCGACTGAAATAAATACATCAATAAATGTAAGTGAATTGTTTCTTGATATTTCCATGCAGGAAGAGCCCGACTGGGATGCCGGGCTGGAGAGAAGGGATTAGCCGCCGAACTGGTCCGGGTCCGGCCCCAGACGTTTGCCCTGGTCGAGTTTGGCCATTTCGCCTAGTTCATCTTTGTCCAGGCGGAAGTCCCAGACATCAAAGTTCTCCGCGATACGCGCAGGAGTGACTGATTTAGGGATCACCACCAGGCCGCTATCCAGATGCCAGCGAATGACAATTTGTGCCGGTGATTTACCGTATTTTTCGGCGAGATCGCGAACTATCTTTTGATCGAACACATCTTTGCCGCCTTGTGCCAGCGGGCTCCAGGATTCAGTCTGGATTTTATGCGTGGCGTTCCAGGCATGAAGCTGCCGCTGCTGTAAAAGCGGGTGCAGCTCGATTTGGTTAATCACTGGCGCAACGCCCGTTTCATCCATCAGGCGCTGGAGATGGTTGATCTGGAAGTTGCACACGCCAATGCTTTTAATGAGTCCCTGTTTTTGCAGGTCGATCATGTTTTCCCATGCTTCAACGTAATGGTCGATTGCCGGGACGGGCCAGTGCATGAGGTAAAGATCGAGGTAATCGAGCTGGAGTTTCTCCATGCTTTCGAGCAACGCTTCTCGGGGACGTTTCTGGTCGTCATTCCACAGTTTAGTGGTGATGAATAACTCCTCCCGGGGCACGCCGCAGTCGCGTAATGCTTTACCGACACCGTCTTCATTTTTATACGCGGCAGCGGTATCAATAGAGCGATAACCGACTTCCAGCGCTTTATGGATCGCGGAGATGACTTCCTCATTACTTGCCTTCCAGACCCCCAGGCCCAGTTGAGGCATGACGTTACCATCCTGTAGCTTGATAATGGTCGGACTGGTCATAATTCCCCCCTATACTGAATCCTTCAGGCTGCCTCTTTGTTGGCTGCTTGCGTTTACCCCGGTCACGTACTTATGTACACTCCCGGGGATTCACTCAATTGCCGCCTCGATGCATCATGAATGATTGGGTGTAAATTGAGTTCACCGGAGCAGCCCCGGTGAGGTTTGTGTGACTTAAGCCTGGTATAAATACCCAAAAACGAAAGTCAGAGGTCAAAAAACCTAGCGTGCCGCTTCGTAAATGCGGCGGCTGACGTCCAGCGTAATGTCCTGATGTTCGCCCAGTTTCGTCCCACCGTGCGCTGCCAGTTTTTCCAGCAACGCCGGGATGGAACTGCCATCCAGACCGTAGTCGGACATGCGGGTTGGGACGCCCATCTTCTCGAAGAATTGACGCGTCGCGGCAATGGCGGCATCGATACGCTGGTCATCACTCCCTTCGGTGATATTCCAGACGCGCTCCGCGTATTGCAGCAGTTTGGCGCGCTTAGTGTCGCGTTTTTCATTCCACAGTGCCGGCAGAACGATGGCCAGTGTTTGTGCGTGATCGAGACCGTGCATCGCGGTCAGTTCGTGACCGAGCATATGGGTAGCCCAATCCTGCGGTACGCCTGCGCCAATCAGGCCGTTCAGCGCCTGGGTCGCTGCCCACATGACGTTGGCGCGGACATCGTAGTTTTCTGGCTCCTGCAACGCTTTCGGGCCCTCTTCTATCAATGTGAGCAAAATACCTTCGGCAAAGCGGTCCTGTATTTTGCCGTTGACCGGGTATGTTACGTATTGCTCTACGGTGTGAACAAACGCGTCCACTACGCCGTTTGCGACTTGACGCGGCGGCAGAGTGTAGGTGTAAACCGGATCCAGCACGGCAAAGACCGGTTGCACAAACGGTGTCATAAAGGCCAGCTTATCGCCGGTGGTTTTGCGGGAAATTACCGCGCCGGAGTTTGATTCAGAGCCGGTTGCCGGCAGGGTCAAAACGGAGCCCATCGGGATGGCGCTTTTTACGTCGTTGCCGTGAGTTTCCAGGATGCGCCACGGATCGACACCTTCAGCGTAATGGGCCGCTGCGGCGATGAATTTAGTGCCATCGAGAACAGAGCCGCCGCCGACGGCCAGCAGGAATGTCACCTTCTCATCACGCACGATGTTGACCGCATTCATCAGCGTTTCATAAGACGGGTTCGGCTCAATTCCGCCAAACTCCAGTACATCCAGACCTTTCAGGGCATCCTGAACCTGTGCCAGTACGCCGGTTTTTTTCACGCTGCCGCCGCCGTAGGTAATCAGCACGCGAGCATCCTGAGGGATTTGATCGCGCAGTTCAGCGATAGCGCCTTTACCGAACAAAATGCGGGTTGGGGTATGGAGGTTAAAGTTATTCATTGCTCGTTACCTTGTGTGGGTAAAAAAAGAGGGCAGGTGAGTGTCTGCCTGATGGTGAACATTGTGGTCGTCAGACGCATTCCTCTCAATGCTCATTTCTGCCAATGTCTTGCCTATTTCTACAGACTACTGGAGAAAACGGATAAAAATACGCACACTGTGGACGTTGCAATTCGATGACGAAAGGGTGTTCTATGAACCGTGATGACGTCTGCCTTCTGCTGACGGAAAAAATTAAGCAGCTGAAAAATAATGAAAATAAACTCAATAAATTGCTGCCTGATGTGCGTTTACTGTATGGCATGGAGCCTGGGCTTCGCACCCCTGTGATGTATGAACCTGGCATTATATTTCTCTTTTCGGGCCATAAAATTGGTTACATCAATGAGCGTGTATTTCGTTATGACGCCAACGAATACCTGCTGCTCACCGTACCTTTACCCTTTGAATGTGAAACGTATGCGACACCGGAGATTCCACTGGCCGGTCTGCGGCTGAATGTCGATATCCTGCAATTGCAGGAACTCCTGATGGACATTGGCGAAGATGAACTGTTCCAGCCTGCAATGGCGGCGAGCGGAATAAACTCGGCCACGCTTTCTGATGAGATACTTTGCGCGGCCGAGCGTTTGCTGGATGTGATGGAGCGACCGCTGGACGCGCGAATTCTGGGAAAACAGATCATCCGTGAGATTTTGTACCATGTGCTGACCGGTCCACGCGGTGGCGCGCTGCTTGCGTTGGTCAGTCGTCAGACGCATTTCAGTTTGATCAGTCGCGTGCTGAAGCGCATCGAAAACAAGTACACCGAGAACCTCAACGTTGAGCAACTGGCGGCAGAAGCCAACATGAGCGTGTCGGCGTTTCATCATAATTTTAAATCGGTGACCAGCACTTCACCGCTGCAGTATCTGAAGAGTTATCGCCTGCATAAGGCTCGGATGATGATCATTCACGACGGCATGAAGGCCAGCGCGGCAGCAATGCGGGTTGGCTATGAGAGCGCGTCGCAGTTTAGCCGCGAGTTTAAACGGTACTTTGGCGTAACGCCGGGGGAGGATGCGGCAAGAATTCGGACGATGCAGGGAAGTTAATGATGTTCACCGTTGGCCTGATTAGCAAAGCGCCATCAGGCGAAAATGCCGGGTGATTTTACCCGGCCAACGATGACGACTCAGGCGCTACAGCATTTTTTTTTAATCACCACGAACAAGGTACCTAGCAGACCAGCAGTTAACAGTGCGATGGGCAGGATCATCAGGAAGGTCATCACCTGATCTTCATGGCGTTTAACGAATGGGATCATGCTGAGAGCATAGCCAAAGCTGGTGACCACGGTGACCCACAGCAGGCCGCTCAGCCAGTTAAAGAACTGAAACCGGCGGTTAGGCAGACCTGAAATCCCCGCCATTGTTGGCAGCAGGGTGCGAACAAATGCCAGGAAACGTCCCGCGAGCAGCGCCATCAGACCGTGTTGGTCAAACATACAGGTGGCACGCTGATGATATTTTTCAGGTAATTGCGCCAGCCAGCTTTTCACCGTCCGCGTATTACCCAACCAGCGCCCTTGAATATAGCTCAGCCAACAGCCCAGACTGGCTGCGGCAGTCAGAATAGCAATTGTCGGGAGAAAGCTCATCACGTCCTGCGCGATCAGCGCTCCGGCCAGTAACAGCAGGCTGTCTCCGGGTAAAAAGGAAGCAGGCAGCAGACCATTTTCTAAAAACAACGTGGCAAACATGACGAAGTACACCACACTCACAACGTGCGGATCTGCCAGCGCGGCAAAATCGTGTTGCCAGAGCGCGGAGATAATATCTTGAATGACTACCATGGACTTTCCTGTGGAACAGCATTTATGAGTGGATTGTACTCCTGAATTGTCCGGGATGCCTTGATCCCGGACGCAACAATTGCAGACTTTTCCACCAGAAGTGTCTGCATATATGTCCAACTGCGGCAATGTTACTCGATTCGGGCGAATCCGGCGGCTAAATCCGCAATCAGATCGTCAACATTTTCTAAACCGATGTGTAAACGGATGAGCGTTCCGCTGAAGTCCACGTTGCCTTCAGGACGGATGGCGGCAATGTGTTCGGGTTGATTGGCCAGAATCAGTGATTCAAACCCGCCCCAGGAGTAGGCCATGCTGAACAGCGTAAAGTGATCCAAATACGCTGATAGCTCGTCATTGTTCAGCTTCTTATTCAACACAAACGAGAACAGACCGCTGCTGCCGGTAAAATCACGTTTCCAGAATTCGTGCCCTTTGCTGCCGGGAAGCGCGGGGTGGTTGACGCGGGCGACCTGCGGATGATCGGCCAGCCATTCGGCAACCTTCAGGCTACTTTCGTGATGCTGGCGCAGACGAACGCCCAGAGTCCGCAGTCCGCGGCTGGTCATATAGGCGGTATCGGCATCCAGCATTTGCCCCATTAAATAGGCGTTTTCGCGCAGTTGGTCCCAGCAGCGGGCATTTGATACCGCCGTACCGACCATTGCATCGGAATGGCCAATCAGGTATTTGGTGCCCGCCTGAATTGAGATGTCGATTCCAAAATCCAGCGCGTTGAACAGCACCCCGGCAGCCCAGGTGTTATCGATCATGATGATGGCGTCCGGCGCTACGCTTCTGACGGCGGCGACAATCGCCGGAACATCATGCACTTCCATAGTGACGGAGCCGGGAGATTCCAGAAATACCACTTTGGTGTTCGGCTGAATGTGCTTCACAATATCGGCACCAACTAACGGATCGAACCAGCCGGTGGTTACGCCGAGCTTGCCGAGGATTTTCGTGCAAAAGTCCTGGCTCGGCTCATAGGCCGTGTTGGTCATTAGCACGTGGTCGCCGTGTTCAACAAAGGCCAAAATCGTGTTGGCAACGGCTGCGGCGCCGCAGGGAAACAGGGCGCAACCCGCGCCGCCTTCCAGCTCGCACATGGCTTCCTGCAGGGAGAAATGCGTCAGCGTGCCGCGGCGTCCGTAAAAAAGTGCGCCGTTAGCGCGGTTGTGGGTGGCCTGTTTTTTAGCCTCAACGGATTCGAATACCAGTGAAGAGGCGCGTTGGATCACGCTGTTGACGGAACCCTGCGTGTACTTTTTACTGCGTCCTGCCTGAACGAGTTTGGTCTCAAGATGCTTGTCTGCCATGTTGGGTTACCTGTTTTTATACGTCTGGATGTCTAAACTAGCATGGATCTTCGGCGACGCATCCTGCAGAAGGGCCATAAAGTAGAAAATAGTCCCAAAATGTGTCTGCTGACTTTTTTACTGCGTAAGCGCAAGGAAAAGAAACCAAAGGTGCGGCACTATGTAAATAGTAATGAGAACGACTATCAATTCGACGTCTTTTTGATATCATTACGCTCAGATTTTGTGATTTGCGTCCTGGAGATACAGAGTGGGTAATAATTTGATGCAGACGGACCTTTCCGTCTGGGGTATGTATCAGCACGCCGATATCGTGGTTAAGTGCGTGATGATTGGGCTAATTTTGGCGTCCGTGGTCACCTGGGCTATCTTCTTCAGTAAGAGCCTTGAGTTCTTTACGCAGAAGCGTCGTCTTAAGCGCGAACAGCAACTGCTGGCAGATGCCCGCTCTTTAGACCAGGCAAGTGAGATTGCCGCTGGATTCGATGCCAAAAGCCTGGGCGCAATGTTAATTAACGAAGCGCAGAACGAGCTGGAACTGTCAGAAGGCAGCGATGACAACGAAGGGATTAAAGAGCGTACCGGGTTCCGCCTGGAACGTCGCGTTGCAGCTGTAGGGCGTCATATGGGGCGGGGTAATGGATACCTGGCGACCATTGGGGCTATCTCTCCCTTTGTGGGTCTGTTCGGTACAGTATGGGGCATCATGAATAGCTTCATCGGTATTGCACAAACGCAAACGACGAACCTGGCCGTGGTTGCGCCGGGGATTGCAGAAGCGCTGTTAGCCACCGCGATTGGTTTGGTTGCCGCTATTCCTGCTGTTGTTATCTACAACATCTTCGCCCGTCAGATTGGCAGCTACAAAGCCATGCTGGGTGATGTTGCGGCACAGGTGCTGTTATTGCAAAGTCGCGATCTGGACCTGAGTGCAAGCGCTGCGGCGCATCCGGTACGCGCTGCGCAGAAATTACGTGTAGGATAATGTTCCATGGCAATGAGTTTTAATGAAAACCTGGACGATAACGGTGAAATGCACGACATCAACGTCACGCCGTTTATCGATGTTATGTTGGTGTTGTTGATCATTTTTATGGTGGCCGCGCCGCTGGCAACGGTGGATGTGAAGGTGAATCTACCGGCTTCGACCAGCACGCCGCAACCGCGTCCTGAAAAACCGGTTTACCTGTCAGTGAAAGCGGATAACACGATGTTTATCGGCAACGATCAGGTGACCGATGAAACCATGATTAACGCGCTAAACACGCTGACAGAAGGCAAGAAAGATACCACTATCTTCTTCCGGGCTGATAAAACCGTCGACTATGAAACCATGATGAAAGTGATGGATACGCTGCATCAGGCAGGTTTCCTGAAGATTGGTTTGGTTGGTGAAGAGACCGTGAAAGCGAAGTAATCTCTATTGCCGGGTGAAGGGTTTCGCCTTACCCGGCCTCCACTTTCGGCTTCCTCCATCCCCTCATTTCTTTTCGTCCAGCGCGACGGTAGTGACTCTGGTCGCGGCATAACTCCCTTCAGATAGCTTACGCGTCAGGCGCAATGTCGCCGTTTCTCGCGCGAGTAAATGCTGGTACGCGCTTTCCAGACGGGCCATGATTTTGTCCCGCAGCGCCGGCTGTTGGGCAATAATGGCTTCAATGGTGGCACCGTAGATCTCTTCTTTGGCTTGCAGAGCATAGATTTCCCGGCGGTTTTGCCACTTCATGCGTACCAGGGCTGCGGGTATTGATACCATTTCCTGAGCCACGCTCTCCAGCGTGGCATTTTTATTGGCAATTAAGATATCCAGGTTCTGCTTTAAGACAAATTCGTCACTTTTATGGTTGTCTAAAGCCAAATAAACGTTGTTATCCTCAACATCTTTCATTTTATTTCTCTTCCAGAGAATAAAAAATCGGATCGCTGGTTTCGCGAGTCAGTAAATTAAGCCAAATTTTATTGCCTTGCTCATTTATTAACGCAGTGTTTTTTGCCAAAATTTTACTTAATTCTTGTGCGTTAATGTCACCTTCTGCTTGCAGTGAATTAAGCAGACGGGTGAATGATTCGATTTTTGCTGCGCGAAACAGTCGCTCTTTTAAATGGCGGTCACATTCTTCAAATAACATGTTACGGGTCTGACCGGTAGCGGTGGCGCTAATTAAAATATCCGCTTCAAACTCGCTTAAGGTTGTCTTTCCCTGAGTCAAATTTTCACTATTTTCTACGGTATCAGTATTGGTTGGGGATGTAGATAAATGAAAACGAGAGGGAACAAGATGCTCGGGAAGCATGTTGAAATATCCTTTACTGCCAGTGAGGTAAGTTTTTTTAATAAGACAGGCTGCGTTGACAATAGCATGGGGTAATTTTAAAATCAAAAAAAATGGAGCCTGTATATGAACAGTATATTTTATTCTGTTATTACCCTGCTATTGCTTACCTGCGGGGTTCTTGTGCTGATGCGCGGTGCAAATAAAAATCGATCGAATGAGGAACTTACCTCTTATCCCAAACTGGAAACGCTTAGCAAAGAAGAGGGGGAAGATCATTTCTCAGCATTGATGAATTCGATTACGCCGGTATGGTATTGGCGGGTCAATCATGAATATATTGATTTTATCCACTCGACAATAAAGCGTATGACCATGGTGGAGTTAAATGAAACACCAGGGCTATTTGATGCACAGCGGCGCTGCAGCGATCTCAATTCAGCGGTCTACAAATATTACGACAACATCAAAAAACGCTGCCTGAGCGGAGAGAAAGTCCCGCACGCCGATTTAGATGTGCTCAATTTGCGTCAATGTTTCAGGGAGTTCAGCCTGGAAGCCTATCCTGCACTCGTCGCACTGGTGTGGCCAGAGCTCCAGCGCTCGCCCATCAATGCCGAAGAGGTTTGAAGCGTATGTTGTTTCGATGTTGCACAATTGCGATATACTACTGCCCGGTTTAGTTACAAGACAGGATCATATGGAACGTTTTCTGGAAAACGCAATGTACGCGTCCCGCTGGCTGCTTGCTCCCGTGTATTTTGGCCTTTCTCTTGCTTTGGTTGCCCTGGCGCTGAAATTCTTTCAGGAGATCTTTCACGTTCTGCCCAATATCTTTTCGATGGCAGAAGCCGATCTCATTCTGGTACTACTGTCGCTGGTCGATATGACCCTGGTCGGTGGGTTGCTGGTCATGGTGATGTTCTCCGGCTACGAGAATTTTGTCTCACAACTGGATATTACTGAAGGCAAAGAGAAGCTGAGCTGGCTGGGTAAGATGGATGCCACGTCACTGAAGAATAAGGTTGCGGCGTCTATCGTGGCCATTTCTTCCATCCATTTATTGCGTATTTTTATGGATGCTAAAAATGTCCCTGATAACAAGCTGATGTGGTACGTCATTATCCACCTGACCTTTGTGCTCTCAGCCTTTGTGATGGGGTATCTGGATCGACTGACGCGCCACAATCACTAAATCAGTACGGCCGGGTCGGCAATTTTACCGCCCCCCCGGCATACTGTTTAGACGATTATTTATCTGATGAGGCCTGCCACAGATTGAGCTTGCCGTCGGTGACGTGCTTATCTATCTGCGCCAGTTCTTCAGCGCTGAATGCCAGGTTATTCAACGCCTGAACGTTTTCTTCTAACTGCTCGGGACGGCTGGCGCCAATTAACACTGACGTCACGCGGTAATCTTTGAGTAACCAGCTCAATGCCATTTGCGCCATCGACTGTCCACGCCGTTGCGCCATCTCGTTCAGCAACCGCAGGCTGTTAAGATTTTCTTCCGTCAGCATATTTTCCGTCAGGCCACGGGCTTTTTTCCCTTCACGCTGCATACGCGAACCTTCTGGAATACCGTTCAGGTATTTCCCCGTCAGCAACCCCTGAGCCAGCGGGGTAAAGGCGATGCAACCAATACCGTTTGTGTCCAGCGTATCCAGCAGGCCACTGCTGTCGACCCAGCGATTAAGCAGGTTGTAGGACGGTTGGTGGATCAGCAGCGGAATTTTCCATTCCCGCAGCAGGTCGGCCATTATTTGCGTGCGCTCCGGGGAATAAGATGAAATACCAACATACAACGCTTTGCCACTTTGCACGGCGTGAGCCAGCGCCGCGGCGGTCTCTTCCATTGGCGTGCTTTCGTCAACGCGGTGAGAATAGAAAATGTCGACGTAATCGAGGCCCATGCGTTTCAGACTCTGGTCGAGGCTGGCAAGCAGATACTTACGCGAGCCGCCAGAACCGTACGGTCCCGGCCACATGTCGTAGCCAGCCTTGGTAGAGATGATTAATTCGTCACGGTACTGCGCGAAATCCTCACGCAATAATCGGCCGAAGTTTTCTTCAGCGCTGCCCGGCGGCGGCCCGTAGTTATTGGCTAAATCGAAATGCGTGATGCCTAAATCAAATGCTTTACGCAGCAGGGCACGCTGTGAATCCAGTGCTTGGACGTGTCCAAAACTGTGCCATAAACCCAGCGACAGTGCAGGCAAGCGCAAACCGCTGCGACCACAGTAGCGATAGAGCATTTGCTCATAACGTTCAGGGTTGGCAAACCAGGCCATGAGATCTCCTTAGTGCAGGTTAATCGTGCAGGTGAATTTCGAAACGACGTTTCTATTCTAGCTGTTTCACGATGATTATCCCGTTCACCAGGTCACATTGAGATGAAAAACTGAGAGTTGTGTTTCGTGTTGAAAGTAACCCTCAGGCGTCGGGCCAGATAGGTATGCACTTAATTTACGTATGGACTTGATTCCCCAGGTAATAATAATTGCTGGTTTTATTAGCCCTCATATCGATATAACGGGGAGGAACAGGAAGAGTCGATGTGCTTAAAAAAGTAAAAAAATAAACAACGCATTATATCTTCTTCGTGACCTGCCGATAACAAGGATAAGTCTCGCCTGATGGCGAAAATCCTCATCTACGGCAAGGAAACTATTATGCGTTTGCTGCAAAACTTCACTATTCGTATTGTCATGCTGGCAATACTGGGACTATTTTGCCTGCTCTGGTCGGGCGTGGGGTTATTTAGCCTCCATTCGTTATCTAAAATATCAGAAGGCAATGAGATTGATCGTCATCTCGTACAGCAGATGACGGTTCTTAGTCAGGGGAACGATCAGTACTTTCGCTTTGTCACGCGGCTAAGCCGAGCTGTGGATGTCAAAATCGGCGGCGGAACGCCTGACTTTGGTCCGGCTCAGCAATCTCTGGATGGCATGCGTAAAAAACTTGAGCAGATGAAAACGCTGTCGCCGGGGCCGATGGATGCGGAAATTGCCACCGCGGTGCTGACGACGTGGCAAGCGCTGCTGGAGAAAGGTGTGATCCCGCAGATGCAACTGGCGCAGCAGGGATCGCTTACCGCATGGTCAGAGCATGCCAGCACCGTTACACCGGCGCTAAGCCGCGATTTTGGTGCCAGTGCCGAGCGGTTTAATACCGCTGCCGGTAAGCGACTGGATGCGACGCGCATTATGGTCGACGGTAAAACATCGATTATCCGCACCTTGATTATCACCGCCGTTATCCTCGGTATTGCCATTCTTATCTTTACCGACCGCTATCTTGTGGCAATGATGGTGAAGCCGCTGGCACGCATTCGCCAGCAGTTCCGCCAGATTGCCCACGGCGACCTTAGCCATCCGATTGAAGAATTTGGTCGTAATTGCGTAGGGCAACTGGTGCCTTTACTCAGTGCGATGCAGGACAGCCTGCGTGAAGCCGTCAGTACGATTCGGTCAGGCAGTGACAACATCTGGCGCGGCGCGACGGAGATTTCCAGCGGCAATAACGATCTTTCTTCGCGTACGGAAGAGCAGGCCGCAGCGCTGGAAGAGACCGCCGCCAGCATGGAGCAACTCACCGCCACGGTGAAACTGAATGCTGAGAATGCGCGCGAGGCCAGCCAGCTTGCCGATACGGCATCAGAAACGGCGGGCAAAGGCAGCACGCTGGTTTCGCAGGTAGTGGATACCATGGACGGGATTGCTGCCAGTTCTAAGCAGATCGCCGAAATTACCTCAGTTATTAACAGCATCGCATTCCAGACCAACATCCTGGCGCTCAACGCCGCCGTCGAAGCGGCCCGAGCGGGCGAACAGGGCCGTGGTTTTGCGGTGGTTGCCGGTGAGGTGCGAAATCTTGCCAGCCGCAGCGCAGGCGCGGCGAAAGAGATTGAGACGTTGATTGGCGAGTCGGCGCGCCGTGTCGATCAGGGCGCGCGTCTGGTCAAGGAGACCGGCTTGACGATGGACGCTATTCTGCGCGGAGCAACCGAAGTTACGGCAATTATGAAACAAATTGCCTCCGCCTCTGAAGAGCAGAATAAAGGCATCTCACAGGTGAGCGTCGCGATCACACAAATGGACAGCGTGACCCAACAAAACGCCGCGCTGGTGGAGCAGGTATCGGCAGCGGCAGTGGCGTTGGAGCGACAAACCGAAGACCTGCAGCGTGCCGTTCAGCAGTTCCGGCTTTCCGCAAGTGACGTGCAGCATGCACCAACCAACACCGTTTTACCCGCCGAAGAAAGCGCTGCGCCTAAAGCATCTAAACCGGATGAATGGGTGGCCTTTTAATCTGGCACAAAAAAGTGCGTGATACCTCTGGCCTTTGCTTAAAAAATCGCTATATAATTTATTATATAGCGATTGGAGGTAATGCATGGATAACCATTTTGGAAAAGGCCTGATGGCAGGATTAAACGCCTCAAGTGCAGATAGTGCGCGAACGGTGGCGAATTTTTGTGCTGACTATAAGCGTGGCTTTGTGCTGGGCTTTTCACATCGGATGTTTGAACGAACGGGCGATCGGCAACTGAGTGCGTGGGAGGCGGGGATCCTCACGCGCCGCTACGGGCTGGATAAAGAAATGGTGATGGATTTCTTCAAGGAGAACCAGTCCAGTACAACAATTCGCTTTTTCATGGCCGGCTATCGGCTCGAAGCTTGATCCGAAAGGGGTATTATCTTGCTTTAATTAATTACACTATTGACCTACACCTTCGTTTTGTTGCCCTGCCGAAGTATTATAACGCACATAACCATATAAAAAGTGTGGTAATGGCGCGCCGATCGCAATAAGCAACATGCGAATGGTGCAAAATAAAAGCCAGGTCTTCGCAACGGAATAACAATAAAATGACTGGAGATAACTCTCTCATCAATTCGAACGGCATTAATCGCCGTGATTTCATGAAGCTTTGTGCAGCATTGGCCGCTACCATGGGGCTCAGTAGCAAAGCCGCCGCAGAAATGGCGGAATCAGTATCCCGCCCTCAGCGCCCGCCGGTTATCTGGATAGGTGCTCAGGAGTGTACGGGCTGTACTGAATCGCTACTTCGTGCGACACACCCTACCGTGGAAAACCTCGTCCTGGAGACGATCTCTCTGGAATACCATGAGGTGCTTTCCGCCGCCTTCGGCCACCAGGTCGAAGAGAACAAACATAACGCTCTGGAGAAGTACAAAGGGCAGTATGTTCTGGTCGTAGATGGTTCTATCCCACTGAAAGATAACGGTGTTTACTGCATGGTTGCCGGTGAGCCTATTGTGGATCATATCCGCAAGGCGGCCGAAGGCGCTGCGGCGATCATTGCTATCGGCTCATGTGCCGCATGGGGTGGTGTTGCTGCCGCAGGCGTTAACCCAACGGGGGCAGTTGGCTTGCAGGAAGTCCTGCCAGGCAAAACCATCATCAATATTCCAGGCTGTCCGCCGAACCCGCATAACTTCCTCGCAACGGTCGCACACATCATCACCTACGGTAAGCCACCGAAGCTGGATGCGAAAAACCGTCCAACGTTTGCCTACGGTCGTCTGATCCACGAACACTGCGAGCGTCGTCCGCACTTTGATGCGGGTCGTTTTGCTAAAGAGTTCGGCGATGAAGGCCATCGTGAAGGCTGGTGCCTCTACCATCTGGGCTGTAAAGGGCCAGAAACCTACGGCAACTGCTCAACGTTACAGTTCTGTGATGTTGGCGGCGTGTGGCCAGTGGCGATCGGTCACCCTTGCTACGGCTGTAACGAAGAAGGCGTCGGTTTCCATAAAGGCATTCACCAACTCGCTTCTGTGGAAAACCAAACTCCGCGTTCAGAGAAGCCGGATGTCAACCTGAAAGAAGGTGGCAACATTTCTGCTGGGGCTATTGGGCTGCTGGGTGGCGTAGTAGGACTGGTGGCCGGCGTCAGCGTGATGGCGGTACGTGAACTGGGACGTCAGCAAAAGAAAGATAACGCTGACTCACGGGGAGAATAACCGTGAACAGACGTAACTTTATTAAAGCAGCTTCTGGCGGAGCATTGCTGTTGGGCGCAGCGCCGTCCGTCAGCCATGCGGCTGCAGAAAACCGTCCGCCGATCCCGGGTTCCCTTGGGATGCTGTATGACTCGACGCTGTGTGTCGGCTGTCAGGCCTGTGTCACCAAGTGTCAGGACATCAACTTCCCAGCGCGCAACCCTGAGGGGGAGCAAACCTGGTCGAACAACGACAAACTGTCACCGTACACCAATAACATCATTCAGGTGTGGCGTAGTGGAACAGGCGTTAACAAAGACCAGGAGCAGAACGGCTACGCGTACATCAAGAAACAATGTATGCACTGTGTCGATCCGAACTGCGTTTCTGTTTGTCCGGTCTCCGCGCTGAAAAAAGATCCGAAAACCGGCATCGTCCACTATGACAAAGATGTCTGTACCGGTTGCCGTTACTGCATGGTCGCTTGCCCGTACAACGTGCCTAAATACGACTACAACAACCCGTTTGGTGCACTCCATAAGTGCGAGCTGTGTAACCAGAAAGGTGTAGAGCGCCTGGATAAAGGTGGTTTACCGGGCTGTGTTGAAGTGTGTCCTGCCGGTGCGGTGATTTTTGGTACGCGCGAAGAGCTGATGGCTGAGGCGAAAAAACGCCTGGCGCTGAAGCCTGGCAGCGAATACCACTATCCGCGTCAGACGGTGAAAGACAGCGATACCTATCTGCACACGGTGCCGAAATATTACCCGCACCTGTACGGCGAGAAAGAAGGCGGCGGTACGCAGGTATTGGTACTGACGGGCGTTCCTTATGAAAATCTGGATCTCCCACAGCTGGCTGATCTGTCAACCGGTGCGCGTTCTGAGCATGTTCAACATTCCCTGTATAAGGGCATGATTTTACCCCTGGCAGCGCTGGCGGGCATAACCGTGCTGGTTCGTCGTAATATGAAAAACGACCATCACGATGGAGGAGACGATCATGAGTCATGATCCTAAACCGCTGGGCGGAAGAATAATCAGCAAGCCGGTCATTATTTTTGGGCCGTTAATCGTCCTGTGTATGCTCCTGATCGTAAAACGTCTGGTCTTCGGGTTGGGCTCAGTCTCCGATCTGAACGGTGGATTCCCGTGGGGTGTATGGATCGCGTTTGACCTGTTGATCGGCACCGGTTTTGCCTGTGGCGGTTGGGCACTGGCATGGGCGGTCTATGTTTTCAACAAAGGGGAATATCACCCGCTGGTGCGCCCAGCCTTGTTGGCGAGCCTGTTTGGTTATTCTCTGGGTGGCCTGTCGATCACCATCGACGTCGGTCGTTACTGGAACCTGCCGTACTTCTACATTCCGGGCCACTTTAACGTGAACTCGGTGCTGTTCGAAACGGCAGTCTGTATGACCATTTATATCGGCATCATGGCGCTGGAATTTGCGCCGGCCTTGTTTGAACGCCTGGGGTGGAAAGTTTCGCTCAAGCGTCTGAACAAAGTGATGTTCTTTATTATCGCCCTCGGCGCACTGCTGCCGACAATGCACCAGTCTTCAATGGGTTCATTGATGATTTCTGCCGGTAATAAGGTGCATCCACTGTGGCAAGCCTATGAAATGCTGCCGCTATTCTCGGTGCTTACCGCCTTTATAATGGGCTTCTCGATCGTCATCTTTGAAGGTTCGCTGGTACAAAGCGGCCTGAAAGGTAATGGGCCGGACGAGAAGAGTTTGTTCATCAAACTGACGAATACGATTAGCGTCTTGTTGGCGATCTTCGTGGTTCTACGCTTTGGTGAACTGATCTATCGGGACAAGTTGTCGTATGCGTTTGCAGGCGATTTCTACTCAGCCATGTTCTGGCTTGAGGTTGTGCTGATGGTCTTCCCGCTGGTGGTACTGCGTATCGCGAAACTGCGAAATGACTCGCGCATGCTGTACCTGTCTGCGCTGAGCGCATTGCTGGGTTGTGCAACATGGCGTCTGTCCTATTCGCTGGTGGCGTTCAATCCTGGTGGTGGCTACCACTACTTCCCGACCTGGGAAGAACTGTTGATTTCTATTGGTTTTGTGGCTATTGAGATTTGTGCATACATCGTACTCATTCGTCTACTGCCGATACTTCCTCCTTTAAAACAAAACGATCAAAATCGTCATGAGGCGAGCAAAGCATGAGCCAGAGAATTACTATTGATCCGGTAACCCGTATTGAAGGCCATTTACGCATCGACTGCGAAATCGAAAATGGCGTGGTATCAAAAGCATGGGCGTCCGGTACCATGTGGCGCGGCATGGAAGAGATCGTGAAGAATCGCGATCCGCGTGATGCGTGGATGATTGTGCAGCGTATTTGTGGTGTGTGTACCACCACGCACGCTATCTCTTCCGTGCGCGCTGCTGAAAGCGCACTGAACATTGATGTTCCCGTGAACGCGCAGTACATCCGTAACATCATTCTGGCAGCGCACACCACGCATGACCATATCGTGCACTTCTATCAGTTGTCTGCGCTGGACTGGGTGGATATCACCTCCGCACTGAAAGCCGATCCAGCAAAAGCCTCGGCGATGCTGAACGGCGTGTCGACCTGGCACCTGAACAGCGCGGAAGAGTTCACTAAGGTTCAGAACAAGATCAAGGACCTGGTTGCCAGCGGTCAGTTAGGTATTTTTGCCAACGGCTGCTGGGGTCACCCGGCAATGAAACTGCCACCGGAAGTGAACCTGATTGCAGTTGCACACTACCTGCAGGCGCTGGAATGCCAGCGTGATGCCAACCGCGTCGTGGCGCTGCTGGGCGGTAAAACACCGCACATCCAGAACCTGGCGGTCGGTGGGGTGGCGAACCCAATCAACCTCGACGGTCTTGGCGTGCTGAACCTTGAACGCCTGATGTACATCAAGTCCTTCATTGATAAGCTGAGTGACTTTGTTGAGCAGGTGTACAAAGTGGATACCGCGGTTATTGCCGCATTCTATCCGGAGTGGCTGGAACGCGGCCAGGGTGCGGTAAACTACCTGAGCGCGCCGGAATTCCCGACTGACGGCAAAAACGGCAGCTTCCTGTTCCCAGGTGGTTACATTACCGATGCAGACCTGTCGACCTATCGTCCGATCACCTCTCATTCTGATGAATACCTGATCAAAGGGATTCAGGAGAGTGCGAAACATGCGTGGTACAAAGACGAAGCGCCGCAGGCGCCGTGGGAAGGAACAACGGTTCCGGATTACACCGGCTGGTCTGACGATGGCAAATACTCCTGGGTTAAAGCGCCAACCTTCTACGGCAAAACGGTGGAAGTGGGCCCGCTGGCTAACATGCTGTGTAAACTGGCGGCAAAACGCGAGTCTACCCATGCCAAGCTGAATGAGATCATTGCGATTTACACCAAGCTGACCGGTAAAACCATCGAAGTGGCACAGCTGCATTCGACGCTGGGTCGTATCATTGGTCGTACCGTTCACTGCTGTGAACTGCAGAACGTTCTGCAAAATCAGTATAACGCGCTGATCGTAAACATCGGCAAAGGCGACCACACCACCTTCGTGAAACCGAATATCCCGGCCACTGGCGAGTTCAAAGGTGTAGGCTTCCTCGAAGCACCACGCGGTATGCTTTCTCACTGGATGGTGATTAAAGACGGCATTATCAGCAACTATCAGGCGGTTGTACCTTCAACCTGGAACTCTGGCCCGCGTAACTTTAATGACGAAGTGGGACCGTATGAGCGTTCACTGGTAGGCACGCCGATCGCCGATCCGAACAAACCGCTGGAAGTGGTGCGTACTATTCACTCTTTCGACCCTTGTATGTCATGTGCGGTGCATGTGGTGGACGTTGACGGGAACGAAGTCGTCTCAGTTAAGGTTCTGTAATGCGGATATTAGTCTTAGGGGTCGGCAATATTTTGCTGACTGACGAAGCCATCGGGGTACGTATCGTTGAGGCATTAGAGCAACGGTACATCCTGCCTGATTTCGTTGACGTTCTGGATGGCGGTACAGCGGGGATGGAGCTGCTTGGCGATATGGCAGACAGAGATCATCTGATCATTGCTGACGCCATTGTGTCGAGAAAAAGCACGCCGGGAACCATGATGGTCCTGCGGGATGAAGAGATCCCGGCGCTGTTTACCAATAAAATCTCGCCGCACCAGCTTGGCCTGGCCGACGTGTTGTCGGCCCTGCGTTTTACCGGCGAGTTTCCGAAGAAGCTGACTCTGGTCGGCGTTATTCCGGAATCGCTGGAGCCGCATATCGGGCTAACGCCGACGGTTGAAGCCATGATTGAACCTGCGCTTGAGCAGGTTCTCGCCGCGCTGCGCGAATCGGGTGTGGAAGCCATCCCTCGGGAGGCGGCCCATGTCTGAAGAGTTTTTAGGCTTTCAGACAGCCCCAAAAGCGCAGATTCAGGCCGCGTTTGAAGAGGTAGCCCGCCGTTCGATGCACGATCTCTCGTTCCTGCATCCGAATATGCCGGTGTATGTCTCTGATTTTACGCTGTTTGAAGGCCAGTGGACGGGGTGTGTGATCACGCCCTGGATGCTGAGCGCGCTGATTTTTCCTGGGCCAGATCAGATCTGGCCCCTGCGAAAAGTCAGCGAGAAAATGGGGCTGCGTTTACCGTATGGTGAGATGACATTTACCGTAGGCGAGCTAGATGGAGTATCGCAATACCTGTCCTGTTCGTTAATGTCGCCGCTTTCGCACAGCATGTCGGCACAAGAGGGTGTCCGCCTGACTGACGATTGTGCAAAAATGTTGTTATCGCTGCCGGTGAGCGATCCGAACGCACCGCAACTTGGTCGTCGCGCGTTGCTGTTGGGCCGTCGGAGCTGTGAAAATGCATGAGTTGTCGCTTTGCCAGAGCGCCGTTGAGATTATTCAGCAGCAGGCAGAGCAGCACGATGTTAAACGTGTTACCGGCGTTTGGCTGGAAATTGGCGCGCTCTCCTGCGTTGAGGAGAGTGCCGTTCGTTTCAGTTTTGACATCGTCTGTCAGGGCACGGTCGCGCAGGGATGTGCATTGCACATTGAATACAAACCCGCTCAGGCCTGGTGCTGGGATTGCAGTCAGGTTGTGGAAATTACCCAGCATGATGCGCAATGTCCACGTTGTCAGGGCGATCGTTTGCGGGTTGAAAGCGGCGATTCACTGAAAGTGAAAAGTATTGAAGTCGAATAGCCCATAGGTTGCTATGGGACGGAGTCAGATATGTGTATTGGAGTCCCGGGTCAGGTTCTGACCGTCGGTGAAGATATTCACCAGCTTGCGCAGGTTGAAGTTTGCGGTATCAAGCGCGATGTCAACATTGCCCTGATTTGTGAAGGCGATCCGGCTGAGCTGGTCGGGCAATGGGTACTGGTGCACGTAGGATTCGCTATGAGCATCATCGATGAAGATGAAGCCAAAGCCACGTTAGATGCGTTACGCCGCATGGATTACGACGTCACCAGCGCGTGACGACTTCGCTTATCAGGCCTACGCCTTATATGTAGGCCGGATAAGGCATCTTGCGTTAGCCCTGGCGTTTGTCTTCGGTATTGGTATCGAAGTCACTGGCGTCATGGCGTTCATGAAGCTGTTCGTCCAGCGGCCCGTTAGTGCGGTTCACAATCCGTCCACGCTTAACCGCCGGACGCGCTGCAACCTCTTTGGCCCAACGTTGAACGTGTTTGTAGCTCCCCGCATCAAGGAATTCTGCCGCGTCATAGACGTTGCCCAGCACCACATTGCCAAACCACGGCCAAATGGCCATATCGGCAATGGTATATTCATCCCCCGCCACAAACTGATGCTGTGCCAGTTGCTTATCCAGAACGTCGAGTAAACGCTTGGCTTCCATAGTGAAGCGATTGATCGCGTACTCAATTTTTACCGGCGCATAGTTGTAGAAGTGGCCGAAACCGCCGCCGAGGAAGGGCGCTGCGCCCTGTAACCAGAATAGCCAGTTCAGTGTTTCAGTGCGTTTTGGCAAATTCTGAGGCAGGAAATAACCATATTTCTCCGCCAGATAAAGCAGGATAGCGCCAGACTCAAACACGCGTACCGGTGGGTTTTGCGAATGGTCGCGCAGTGCCGGGATCTTCGAGTTTGGGTTCACCTCAACAAAGCCGCTGGAAAACTGGTCACCATCGCCAATACGGATGATCCAGGCATCATATTCCGCGCCGGTCACGCCCTGCGCCAGCAGCTCTTCCAGCATAATCGTCACTTTCTGACCGTTTGGCGTACCCAGCGAATAGAGCTGCAGCGGATGCTTGCCGACCGGTAGCGTTTTCTCGTGGGTGGCACCGGAAACCGGACGGTTGATGTTGGCGAATGCACCGCCATTGGATTTATCCCACGTCCAGACCTTCGCGGGCTGATAAGTATTGTCTGACATAGTGACCTGCCTTCTGAGTGGTTGTGTTGAAGCAGTGTAGCAGTTAGGGAAAACTCAATTTAACAGATTGGGACTTTATGTCGTGTTGTGCTGAAAGGGGAAGATAAATCTAACCCGTTCATTGTACGCAGACCGTACTCCATGAAGAGGAAATCAATGTTGGACGGAAATTGCTACCGTACTACCCTCAATAATTGGCGGTGAAAAAGCAGTAACAATGAAAAATGGTGTTCCAGGAGTAAGCGGTTATCAGGGCCCGGCGGGTGGGTGGGGCGCGGTAAAAGCCGTCACTGCTTCGGTGTTTTCGCAAAAGGCCGTCGCGCGCGACATTATCGCGATGTTCAAAATGAACCAAGTGAAAGGGTTCGATTGCCCGGGGTGTGCGTGGCCCGATCCGAGCCATCGTGCGCCGATGGAACTGTGCGAAAACGGCGTAAAAGCAGTGTCCTGGGAAACCACCAGTAAGAAAGCCTCACCTGCATTTTTCAGCCGCCACCCGGTATCGGCACTCTGGCAGTACAGTGATTATGCGCTGGAAAATATAGGCCGTTTGACGCACCCGATGAAATACGATGCCGTGACGGATACCTGGCAGGCCGTGGCGTGGGACATTGCGTTTCAGGAAATCGGCGAGCGACTGCGCAGCTATGACTCTGCACAGCAGGTTGAGTTTTACACCTCCGGTAGAACCTCAAATGAGGCGGCGTTCCTGTATCAACTGTTTGCCCGCGAATACGGCAGCAGCAACTTCCCGGACTGTTCAAACATGTGTCATGGCCCAACCAGTGCCGGGCTGACGCGGGCCATTGGTCTTGGGAAAGGGACCGTGGAGCTTGATGATTTTGAACAGTGTGAACTGGTGATTTGCATCGGACATAATCCTGGCACCAACCATCCGCGCATGTTGACCACGTTACGCGACGTTGCCAAACGCGGGGCTAAAATTATCTCAATTAACCCGCTTACCGAGCGCGGACTTGAGCGCTTTAGCTTCCCACAAAGCCCGAAAGAGATGTTCACCGGCCAGACGACAGCACTTAGCAGCGATTACTACCAGGTCAAAATGGGCGGTGATGCCTCGCTGCTCAAAGGCATCATGAAGGCGTTGATCGAAATGGATGAAGCGCGGATCTTGCTGGGTCAGCAACCGACGCTAGATCATGCGTTTATCGACGAACATACCGCGGGTTATTCGGCGTTGTATGACGATTTACGCCAATGTTGCTGGGCTGAACTGGAGCAGGACTCTGGCCTGACGCGCAGCCAGATGGAAGATTTGGCACACAGCTATAACAAATCTCGCGCGACGATCATTTGTTATGGACTGGGTATCACCCAGCATAAAAACGGTACCGAGAACGTCCAGCAACTGGTGAATCTGCTGTTGTTGAAAGGCAATATGGGCAAACCGGGGGCGGGGATCTGCCCACTGCGCGGGCATTCCAACGTGCAGGGCGACCGTTCCGTAGGGATTAACGAGGCGGCATCAGAAGACTTCCTGCAGCGCCTGGAAGCGCATTTTTCTATCAACGTTTCGCGTCAGCATGGTCGCTCCAGCGTGGAAAGTATTCGGGCGATAGAGCGTGGTGAGGCGAAGGCATTGATTTGCATGGGCGGGAATCTGGCGGTGGCGATGCCTCAGCCGCAGCGTACCTTCGAGGCGATGAAAAAGCTGGATATGCAGGTTCACATTGCGACCAAGCTCAATCGTTCGCATTTGCTGCTGGCAAAACACAACTATCTGCTACCCGCGCTGGGCAGAACCGAACGCGATATGCAGGCAACGGGTATTCAGTCAGTAACCGTCGAGGATTCTATGTCGATGGTCCACGCTTCCTGCGGTGCGCTAAAACCGGCCTCTCAATGGCTAAAATCGGAACCGGCGATTGTGGCGGGGCTGGCTCGCGCCACGCTTCCCCACTCGCCGGTAAACTGGGAAGCGCTGACCGGGAACTATGCGTTGATTCGCGACGCCATCGAGGCCGTTATTCCGGCGTTTCGCGATTATAACGCGCGTATTGCCGAGCCCGGTGGATTTCGTATGGATACGCCGGCTTCGCGGCGTGAATGGCACACCGCAAACGGTAAAGCTAATTTTGTCGTCAGTCGTCAGCGTGCAGTCGAGCGGGAAAACCAGCCTGCTGAGGCGCTGGTGCTGGCCACACTGCGTAGCCACGATCAGTACAACACTACTATTTATGGCATGAACGATCGCTATCGTGGCATTAGCGGGCGACGTGATGTGGTGTTTTTAAGCGCCGTGGAAGCAACGGCCCGCGGGCTGACTCAGGGCGATGTCGTTAACGTCCAAGCGTTGGATAACCACGGTAAGCCTTGCGTGGATCGTATGATGCACGGGCTAACGGTCGTCATTTACGACATGGCGGAGGGTTCGATCGGCGCGTATCTGCCGGAAGCGAATGTGCTGCTGTCGCTTGATGCGGTCGATACGGAAAGTCTGACCCCGGCGTATAAAAGCGTGCCGGTTATCCTCAGTAAAGCGTAGCTCCTGCTACGAATTTTTCGCCTCTGAGCGCCAGCCGCTGCGTTGAGGTGTATGATAAGTCAACCTCTGTCCGGTTAGTGTCGCAGAGCAGGCAATCAGAGCGAAAAATTCACGCCACCCTGCTCAGGCTGTATTGTTTTGAGGTAAGGTGCATGAGCAAAGGAACGACCAGTCAGGATGCCCCATTCGGGACATTATTGGGCTACGCCCCCGGCGGCGTAGCAATCTACTCTTCAGATTACAGCTCCCTTGACCCACGGGACTACGACGATGATGCTGCGTTTCGCAGCTATATCGACGACGAATACATGGGCCACAAATGGCAGTGCGTCGAGTTCGCGCGCCGTTTTCTCTTTCTCAACTATGGCGTAGTCTTCACCGATGTGGGTATGGCCTGGGAGATCTTCTCCTTGCGTTTCCTGCGCGAAGTGGTGAATGACAATATTCTGCCGTTACAAGCATTCCCTAATGGCTCACCCCGCGCGCCGGTAGCAGGCGCTCTACTTATCTGGCAAAAAGGCGGTGAGTTCAACGAAACGGGCCATGTGGCGGTTGTCACCCAGTTGCTGGAAAATAAAATCCGTATTGCTGAACAGAACGTGATCCACACGCCGCTGCCTCCCGGACAGCAGTGGACCCGCGAGCTGGAGATGGTGGTTGAAAATGGTCACTACACCCTGCGTGATACCTTTGATGACACCACGATCCTCGGCTGGATGATCCAAACTGACGATACCCGCTACAGTCTGCCGCAGCCAGAGATCGACAATGACGCCCTGAAGATTGGCGGCGCGAGACTGGAAGATAGCGGACAGTTTGATGGTAAGTGGCTGAACGAGCAGGATCCGTTGCAAAAAGCCTACGTATTGGCAAATGGTCATGTGATCAATCGGGATCCGCATCAGTACTTCACCATTACTGAAAGCGCGGAGCAGGAGCTAATTAAAGCGACCAACGAACTGCATCTGATGTATCTGCACGCAACCGACAAAGTGCTGAAAGACGATAACCTGCTGGCGCTGTTCGATATTCCAAAAATTCTCTGGCCGCGTCTGCGCCTCTCATGGCAGCGTCGTCGGCACCATATGATCACCGGTCGTATGGATTTTTGTATGGATGAGCGCGGGCTGAAGGTGTACGAGTACAACGCCGATTCCGCATCGTGCCATACCGAAGCAGGCCTGATCCTTGAACGCTGGGCTGAGCAAGGCTACCGTGGGCGCGGGCACAATCCTGCAGAAGGGCTGATCAACGAACTGGCCGGCGCCTGGAAGCACAGTCGCGCGCGTCCTTTCGTTCACATCATGCAGGACAAGGACATTGAAGAGAACTACCACGCGCAGTTTATGCAGCAGGCGCTGCATCAGGCCGGGTTTGACAGCAAAATCCTCCGCGGACTGGACGAATTACGCTGGGATGATGCCGGCCAGTTGATTGACGGCGACGGTCGTTTGGTGAATTGCGTCTGGAAAACCTGGGCATGGGAAACCGCGATCGAGCAAGTGCGTGAGGTGAGCGAAACCGAATACGCGGCCGTGCCAATTCGTACCGGACATACTCACCAGGAAGTACGACTGATTGATGTTCTGCTGCGCCCGGAAGTGCTGGTCTTCGAGCCGTTGTGGACTGTTATTCCCGGCAACAAGGCAATCTTACCGATCCTGTGGCAACTGTTCCCTCATCATCGCTATCTGCTTGATACTGACTTCACTGTTAACGACGAGCTGGCGAGAACCGGTTATGCCGTGAAACCTATTGCAGGACGTTGTGGCAGCAACATCGATCTGGTCAGTCACGAGGAAGAACTGCTCGATAAGACCAGCGGTAAGTTTGCTGAACAGAAGAACATCTATCAGCAGCTTTGGTGTCTGCCCAACGTTGCCGGTAAATATATTCAGGTTTGCACGTTCACCGTGGGCGGTAACTACGGCGGCACCTGTCTGCGCGGTGACGATTCGCTGGTGATTAAAAAAGAGAGTGATATCGAACCGCTTATTGTAGTGAAAGGGGCGTAACCTTTCAGGTCTGTTTCTGATTGCGCTAAAGAAGCCGGGGTATGTCTCCGGCTTTTTTATTTGTTTTTACAATGGCTGTGATTGTCATTTATCTAGTTGTGGTGGCTATATAAACTTATTCAGATATTCATCAAGTGAAGTTGTTTTTTTATTTTGTCATTAATTCAATGAATGCATTTTGATTTAATTATGTTTGTTTGTTTGTATTAGATGTAATTTTTCTTATTCCCTTTATTTAAATAAATAATATCAATGTGTTATTTGACGAAATAGTGATTTCGATCAGTTTTTAATGTCTATAAAATATCGGATTACCTTAGCATACTAATTATAATCATTAATTCTTATTGACAGTCACTGGTCGTCATACGCAGGAAACGCCCTCAACGGTGTCAGGCTGTGAGTGATTGGAAAGGGAAAATGCGCCATTGGGAAAAGTGATATACCGGTAGGATTCACCGGTTTGAGAGGGACGTATGGGTGACAGTTTTCAGAATGAAGTGCCGACGGCACGCGTTAACATTAAATTGGATTTACACACAGGAGGCGTTCAGAAGAAGGTTGAACTACCGTTAAAACTTTTGACTGTGGGTGATTTCAGTAATGGTAGAGAACAGCGACCATTATCTGAGCGTGAAAAGGTTGATATTAATAAAAATAATTTCAATGACGTGTTAGCAAAGTTCTCTCCAACCGTGAACCTGAGTGTGGAAAATACGTTAGCGGGTGACGGTTTAAATGAAGAGATTAATCTTACTTTTAAGAATATCCGTGATTTTGAACCGGAGCAGGTAGCGCGAAATATCCCACAACTCCGCGTGCTATTGGCAATGCGTAATTTACTGCGCGATTTGAAATCTAATTTACTTGATAACGCCGCTTTTCGCCGTGAGCTGGAAATCGTCCTTAAAGATCCTGCCCTGAGTCAGGAGTTGCGTGATGAGTTGGCAACAATGATGCCAGAAGAGATTTAACGCTATACAGGGTTTCCTCCGCTTAAGCGGCTGGAATAGTAAAGGATCATTAAAGGAATATGTTGATGTCTGTTCAGGAACATACCTCTTCAGCTGCGGCTACCACCACGACGGGTGAGCGCAGTGTTTATCAGTCCCTCTTTGACAAAATTAATCTTGCTCCGGTTTCTTCATTGAAAAATGTCGATGCGTGGCAGAGTGATGAAGCGCTTTCCGATGCGGCTCCGGCTGAACGTGTGACCGCTGCCATTCAGGTTTTAGTCTCATGTCTGGCAGATCCGACACAACCACTGGAGCGTCTGGATAAAACGCTACTTGATGACCAAATTGCGCGTCTGCCCGGTCGGGAAATATCCCCCCAATCCACTGGGATTGTATGACATGGGACTAAGTGGTCTGGAGTGGGCTAATGACTGGTATGCGGCGGACTACTATGCGCACTCGCCGGTTGATAACCCACAGGGACCGGAGAGCGGCGACAGGAAGGTACAAAGGGGCTATCCGGGAGGGGATTATCAGTATGCCCTGACCATGTTTCGTCAGGCAGACTTCCCTTCTCCGCTTTTGAATGGGCGTAAGGCAGAAGATTATAGATTTTCTCCTAAATATGTTTTTCGGTGCGTGGTGAATGTGAAATAGCTTTCAGATAGATTGCGGAATAATAGATAAGTTTATCTGGCTCATTCGTTAAATAAATGAAAACTATCTTTTGCTCGGGTGGTGGTCAAAAAAAAGTTACTCTCTAATTATTCGTGGTTTATTGGTGTGTTATATTAATTGCGTTAACGGCGTGACAAAATACATTAAGGTAAATGTATTTATTAAAAGGGGTTATCTCGTAAACTCCCCAACCGCAACCACAATCTCGCTTATTTTAAATTGCATCAAAATATAAATGATAAGTTAATAAGGTAATTAGCTATAAATACTTTTTGAATGCTGTTTCTATCTGTGTGTTTTTTGCGGTTTATTTATTTTATCAATGTTCGTACTGCTTATTTTGGAGTTGATTATGTCAAAAGGTTTTGTATTGTTGGGTGATAAAACAACGCACGGTGGAACGGTTATATCTGCATCTTCGACGATGTTTGTACAAGGAAAAACAGTGGCACTCCTGGGCGATATGGTTAGTTGTCCTATCCCTTTTCATGGCGTTAACCCTATCATTGAAGGCTCGCCAGAATGGTTTTCTGATGGGAAGCCGATAGTTGTCGATGGTTGTCGAAGTATGTGTGGATGTCAGGTTATTTCAAGCGCACCGGAAGCATCAATAGGATAAAATCATGGGCTGGGAACGCCATAATATTTTGACACCTAAAGAGCCTGAGACGTTGTCGCTCTGGCGCTGGATAATCGCTGGTTTATTATCATTACTGGCGGGTATCTTATTTTTTGTGTTACATGCGAAAAAATATGTGCTTTTCTTGGGTGAGTTTAACATTTGGCTGGTTACATTATTTCCGGTGGTTCTATGGATACTACTAGCCAGTTTGAGGGGGTATTTATACAGCCGGGCACTAGAGGAATTTGAATTTTTGCAAAAGGAAATTTTATTTGCTCAGAGCAAATGGCAGTTATGGGGAGAACGTTCGTTTGTTGTGCTCAATAGTTGTGTATTGTTACCGGATAAAATCACCGTCGCATTTCTTGCAAATCAATCAAAGAATCTTGAAAACCAATATGGACTGGTTCGTCGTATCGACTATTTACCGCAGGTTAAAAATCAATACCATGCTACAACTGTTTTACTTAACTGTATAAGTGAGTCACTCAATGTATTGCCGACAGCTATACCTCTGCATGTAACATTCATCACAGATGCTCCACCAGAAATGCGTCGTTTGCTGAATGTGAACTTTCACAGTATTTGGCAGGCAAGTTTACCGGGCAGACCACAGCCTTCCTCTGTACGAGTAGAAACGCAATTCCCTTGTTATCGACTGGACGTTAATCTGAAAAATGCAGAAGTCAGAAGCGATCTTGTTCTGGTTTTGCAATTTAATGGGCAAAATAGTTACTCCGATGGAATGGCTGCTTTTCTCTTAGTCAGCGATGACGTCGCACGTAATTATAGTCTTAAGGGAAAATGTCGTTTGTTACGTCCGATGCCATTGGATAAATCATGTCTGACACAAGATCTAACCACTTTCTTCACTACTCAGGTTTGTGCGAAAAATACAAAGGCGATTGTATCTGATTGCCAATCAATTGATTCGCTGAATGTGCAGTTATATCCGATGGGGCATAGCTATGGCGCTCACTGGCAGGTGGATAATAGTGTCATTCTCGAAAAATACATGGGAATACCTGGCCCTTTTTCAGGATGGTTATGTGCTGGCGTAGCATCTGATATGGCGCAACATTACACAGACTCATATTTAGCCGTTTCTGTTCAGGATGAACAGTCATATATCTGTACCGTTTTACCCTGGAGTGAGAATGAATACGACAAGCCATCTGTGGCGTAAGGGAAGTCTGTGTGTTCTGATAGTGGCATTTTTGGGGGGACTGGCATGGCTGGTTATACGGTATGGCGATCTGCTGGGGGCTGATTCACCGGCTAAAAAATTACTCTTAGCGAGTTTGACGATAATATTGGCTATTTTGTTCCGTATGTCGCCAGTTTTCACTCGTTACGTAAATCAACGACAGCATCGGGTAGAAGAGGAAAAAAAGGGGGCCTTTCCCGCGAATGAAAACCGAATAGCGCAAACAGTCTCCGGTAGTCTTTTGGTTGAAGAACTGCGCCACGTGCTTAACGCTAATTATGGTCGTCGCTGGCGCGCCAAAACCCGCATCCTGCTGGTGATGGGGGATGCCTCTCAGGTTGATCAACTGGTGCCTAAACTCACCTCTCAGCGCTGGGCTGAAGGTGATGGTGTGGTGTTAATTTGGGGGGGAGATCTGGCTGACACGCCGGATGTCACCTTGTTCAATGCGATACGCAAGCTGCATCGACGCCCACTGGACGGGGCGGTATGGGTAGGTAACCACTTCCAGCAACAGGATGTGCTGGTTCACACCGATCCCATCACTCCCTTAACAGCACAACAGATGGACGACGTTGCTCGCCATCTTCAGGCTATTTTTACCACGCTTCGCTGGCGTATTCCGTTATATCTCTGGTCGCTGCATGGTACTCACTCTGCACATGATGGGGTAGATGCTCAGTCCGCAACCTGTTTGTTGTCACCAGGATGTACCCCTGCATTATGTCGCTTGCAGCTTACCTCGTTGGCTTCACAACTGGCGCAGCAGGGAACGCAGCAGCTCACGCTAAATATTCGCGATAACTTCTTACTGAAAATGGCTAATTTGCTGACGCATAGCGCCGCAGCCATTAGCGATTCGCTAACGACTTTTTTCAGCGCTCATCGCGGCCTCCCGCTGGCAGGTGTGATTTTTAGCCTGTCTGTAGAAGGTACTACGTCGCGAGTGGTACATGCCTGGACGGGTGATGAGCGCTGGCGTGCGCTGCTTGATTCACTCCCCGCATTACCTGCTGAACTAAAGGCACAGCGCACAGGCCGTTCAGGGATGCGTGTGCTTGCAGTCGGTACTGCCGGTCTAATGTTGCTGTGGGGCGCGGGAATGGTGGTCTCATTTCTGGTTAACCGCAGCCTGGTGGTGGAAAGCCGGGATCAAGCTAAGCTGGCTGCCGGTCAGGATAAACCGCTCGCTGAGCGCCTTTCGGCGCTGTCCGCGCTGCAGCAAACGCCTGGTAAACTGCGCTGGCGCCAGCAGAATGGGGTTCCGTGGTATTACCGCTTTGGCTTAAGCCAGAACGATGCGTTGTTGGATGCGCTGTGGCCGAGTTATGCACGTATCGCTATCCCGCTCTTGCGTGATGAAGCCGCAAAGCATCTTACTCAGGAACTCACGGCATTAACCCGGCTCGCGCCAGACAGCCCTCAGTTCGCTGGGCGGGCGAAGAATGCCTACAACCAGCTGAAAATGTACTTGATGCTTTCCCGGCCAGAGCAGATGGAGGCGTCATTTTTTAGCCAGACGTTGATGAAAGACTGGCCTGAGCGGTCAGGGATGTCACAGGCATCATGGCAGGGCGTAGGGCCAGGGCTGTGGCGATTCTGGGGGCAAAATCTGCCTGCGCATCCTGAATGGACGCTGGCGGCGGATAAAAATCTTATTAGCCAGGTGCGTACGCTGTTAATTCGTCAGATGGGGATCCGCAACGGTGAGGCTGCACTGTATCAAAAAATTATTGAGCAGGTGACTCCGCATTACACTGCTCTTCGTCTGGAGGACATGACCGGTGACACCCGTGCGGAGAGCGTATTTTATACCCGAAGTACGATTGCTGGCGTATATACCCGTAAAGCCTGGGAAGAGGAAGTGTTACCGGCGATAGAAAAAGTAGTGAATAACCGCCGGGAAGAGGTGGATCAGGTGCTGGGTGATGATACGCATTCCGCAAGCGATCCGCTCTCCCCGGAGGCGCTAAAAGCGCGCCTTAGCGAGCGTTATTTCACTGACTTTGCCGGGAACTGGCAGGATTTCCTCAACAGTTTGCGCTGGAAGCGTAGCCAGACTTTGAGTGATGCTATCGATCAACTGACGTTGATTGCCGATGTTCGTCAATCGCCTCTGGTTGCGCTAATGAACACACTTTCAGTACAAGGGCGTACCGGATTCACCGGAGAAGCGTTGTCGGACTCACTGGTGAAGTCAGCAAAAGATCTGTTTAAAACCAAAGAGAACCAGACGATTGATCAGCATGCGCGCGAAGACGGCCCCATGGCGGACACGTTCTCGCCGGTTCTCGCCTTGATGGACGATAAATCAGGTGGGCAGGATCTCAGCCATCTGAGTCTGCAAACCTACCTGACGCGGGTTACCCAGGTACGGCTGAAACTCCAGCAGGTGACCAATGCCGCCGATCCGCAGGGCATGAGCCAGGCGCTGGCACAAACGGTATTTCAGGGGAAAACCGTCGATCTCACCACCACGCGTGACTATGGCAATCTGGTGGCTGCGAGTTTAGGGCAGGCATGGAGTGGGTTTGGTCAAACCTTGTTTGTCCAGCCGCTGGAGCAGTCATGGCAGCAGGTTTTGCAGCCGACGGCAGCCGGGCTGAACGCGCAGTGGAAGGCGCTGATTGTTAATGACTGGAACAATGCATTTGGCGGTCGTTACCCGTTTAGTGACGTAGGAAGTGAGGTCTCGTTGCCGCTACTGGCCCAATATTTGCGCAATGATAACGGTCGGATCCCGCAGTTTCTCGAAAGTCACTTAAGCGGTGTGCTGCATAAACAGGGCAGCCACTGGGTTCCTGATACGGTGAATGCACAGGGGCTGGTATTTGATCCGGTATTTCTTGAGACGATGGATACGCTAAGCCAGCTTGCGGATGTGGCATTTACCCGTGGTGAAGCCGGTTTACGTTTTGAGCTACGCCCCGGAACCGCGCGTGATGTCATGCAAACCGATCTGGTGATTGACGGTCAGAAACTCACCTACGTCAATCAGATGCCGATATGGAAAAACATTGTCTGGCCGGCGGATACAGAAGCATCGGGCGCAACCTTAAGCTGGGTGAGCACGAAAACGGGGACCCGAATCTACTCCGATAATCCAGGAACCTGGGGCTGGATAAGGCTGCTTGAGAAAGCGGAGATTACCGATAATGCCGGGGTTAACAGCGGCTTTAACCTGCGCTGGACGGCCCAGGATGGCCTTCCGCTGAACTATACGCTGAGAACGGAAGCCGGTGATGGTCCGCTTGCATTACTCCAGCTACGCGATTTTGAGTTACCCGAGAATATTTTTGTTATAAGCAGTCAGAGTTCATCAGAGGAAGAAGAATGAGCGCCCTGAATCGTCTCCTGGCAGCCAGTATGACTTCGCCAGATGAACAACAGCGGTTGATGGAACAGGCGCAAGCGCAGACTGTGCTTTGGCAGAACTGGCTACTGCCGATTTCCGAGGTGAGTCCTGGCGGCGAAGATCCTGGCTATGATGATGATTTTCAGCGTATGAGAGAAGAGGTCAATAAACTCTCCGGCGCACAAACCGATCTCATCATTGCGCTGGCAGAAAAGCTTCTGACCACCACCAGTAAGGATGTTCGCGTCGTAACCTATTACACATGGGCTCGTTTGCATCGGGATGGTGAGCCTGGCCTCGCCGATGGCCTGACCTTACTGGCAGGTCTGATGCAACGTTATGGCGATAACCTGCATCCTTTAAGAGCTAACAGCCATAAGGCGGCTCTTGAATGGCTGGCTGGCGGACGGATGCTGGATAGTCTGGCACGTTACCCTGAAGTCTCACGACCCGATGCGCAACGAATTACCGGTGCGCTGATATTACTGCAGCAGATGTTTAGCCAGCGGGAGGAGAACCTTCGCCCTGGACTCGGAGCGCTGTATAGCGCCCTGGAGAATCGTCTGGTGCAATCAGGCGGTGCTCAGGCACTGGTCCCGCAAAACATCGGGGTCCAGTCGGGTCGACAAAGCGCAGAAGCGCCAGCGCTCAAAAGTATTGCTTCCGGACGAGAACTGCTTGAGCAGACGCGAGTGCTGGCGAAATATCTCCGCGATCAACCCGACGGTTGGCTGGCGGCGCATCATTTGATGAAAAGCGTGCGGCTGGATACTGTCTGTCAACTTCCACCGCCCGATGGCGCAGGGCGTACGCGTCTGATCCCCCCCAAGAGTGATTACCGAGCCCAGCTCAAGCGTCTGTACTTGCAACAAAGTTGGACAGAGCTGATTGAGTTAACGGACAGTTTATTTGCTGAGGGGGTCAACCACTTCTGGCTGGATGTGCAGTGGTATCTTCATCAGGCGGTCAGTCGGGCAGGTACGCCGTGGGATAAATATCCTGAAATTATTATCAGCGATCTGAAGATGCTGCTGCATCGAATGCCGGGTCTGGATACGCTGGCATTTAATGACGGTACTCCCTTTGCCGATGATGTCACCCGCGAATGGATAACCCGTGATGTTATGCAGGAGAGTGACTGGCAGACAGAGAACATCACGGCGGTTTCTGCCGGGGATGACGACGATATTTTGCTACTGGAAAGCGAGGCTCTGGCGCTAGCCGATAGCGAAGGGATTGAGGCGGCGCTTGCCTGGCTTCAGGCTCGGCCCGGTATTATTTCGGTTCGCCAGCGCTGGCTGCGCCAAATGTTGATGGCTCGCCTGACTGAACAATGCGGCCGCAACGATCTCGCGCTGCATTTGCTTGGGGAGCTAAATACGGCAGCGCAGTCTCTTATCCTCGAACAGTGGGAACCTGAACTGTTATTTGAAGTAAAAGCGAGACGCCTGAAATTACTGCGTTTAAAAGCCAACCGTAGTGAAAGTGATAAAACCCGTCTGGCGCAAGAAATGGACGCACTGTTGTCCGGATTGATCGCCATCGATCCCGCCAGGGCAGCCGTCTTATGCGGCTGAAGCAAAAACAGAAACAGAATAAGCGAACGGTGAAATGGAAGATTTAACTCTGCGTTATTATGATGCGGAAATGCGTTATTTAAGGGAAGCAGCAAAAGAGTTTGCTCAGGCGCATCCGGATCGGGCCGCTATGTTGGATCTGGACAAAGCGGGAATACCCGATCCCTATGTTGAACGATTATTTGAAGGTTTTGCATTTTCCATGGGGCGGCTCCGCGCCAAAATTGACGATCATCTTCCTGAGTTTACCGAAGGTTTGATGAGTCTGCTGTGGCCACATTATTTACGTACTGTTCCTTCTTTAAGCATTGTTGAGCTTTTGCCCGACATTAATGTACTGAAAATGAATGAACGGGTGAGTGCGGGATTTGGCGTACTCTCTCAACCAGTTGGCCCTAAGAAAACGATTTGCCAGTACCGTACCACACAGCCAGTGGCGCTTAATCCGTTGCGTATCACGGCGGTGAATCTGGATGCTGAACCTGACGGCCGTTCTGTTATTCGTATCCGATTTACCTGTAATCCCCAGATGGATTGGTCACAAACTGATGTTAAAAATCTGAGTCTCTACTTGTGCGGTGACGCACCGGTAACACATGCCCTGCATCTGGCATTAACAAAACGCCAGGCCTCTCTCCATCTAAGATTACCTGGCAACTCTGAACGTATTCGCTTGGATGGCTATTTTTCACCAGGAGGATTTACCGAGGAAGATTGTCTTTGGCCGAAGGGGGATACTGTTTTTGGCGGCTGGCAGCTATTGCTTGAATATTTTACTTTTCGTGAAAAATTTATGTTTGTCCATCTTAATGGTCTGGATGAGATAACTTTTCCAGCAGGGATAAATGAATTTGAAATAGAAGTAGTGCTTAATCAACAATGGGATTCTGAACTTCCAGTAAGCAGCGAAAATATACGTTTGCATTGTGTGCCGGTTATTAATTTATTCACCATGGAGGCTGACCCGTTGGTCGTTAATGGGTTAGAAAGTGAATATTTATTGCGTCCGCGAAGATTGCAGGATGGGCATACCGAAATCTACTCTGTGGATGCAGTTTCGGGGTCGCAACGAACGCGTAGCGCTGTCTATGTTCCGTTCACTAGCTTCCGCCATAAAGGGGGACTAATGCACCGTAACGCACCGGAGCGTTATTACCATACCCGCGTCAGACGTGGCGTGGCGGGCCTCTATGACACATGGTTGATTTTGGGAGGCGATGCCTGGGAGCAAGAGCGTATCGCGGAACACGAAACGTTGTCATTGAAAGTGACCGGGACCAACGGTCAATTACCTCGGCGGGCTTTGCAGAGCGCTTTGCTTAATCGGTGTGAACAAATTCTCCAGACGCCGCTTGCGGTACGCAATCTGTGTAAGCCGACCTTACCTGCTTATCCGCCTGCCGAGGACCGCTTTCACTGGCGAGTATTGAGCCATTTAGGATCCAGTTTTCTGAATATGATGGCCAGCGCAGAAGTGCTCAAGGGAACGTTGTCTCTCTATAACTGGCAGGATGATGAACTTAATTACCGTCGTCTGGATGCCATTATGGATGTCCAACAGCATGAAATTCAGCGCTTTGAAAAAGGGTTTTTGCTTCGCGGTGTAGATATTGAAGTCACGCTTGATGAGAACGGATTTACAGGCGAGGGTGATATTCATCTGTTTGGCGAAATGCTTAACCGTTTTTTTGCATTGTACGCGGATATTCATTTGTTTAATCAGCTTACTTTAATCATTCAGCCGGCAGGGAAAAGCTTGCGATGGAAAGAGAATCACAATCAGCGACTGCCCGGTTGCTAAATACGCTTGGCGAAAACCTACCGCGAACAAACTTTTATCGCTTCTGCCAGTTACTGGAGCAGTGGAATCCGCACATGCCCTGCCCGGGAAGCCAGCAGAGTCCACGGTATGATGTCATTCGCTTTCGGCCTCATCCTGGGATGGGATTTCCGGCGGGAGAGCTAAAAAGTGCCGAATATCATCCTGAGCAAACAACGTTTCCGCCCACGGTTCGCATCACCTTTATGGGGCTTTATGGTGTGGAATCACCTCTGCCGACAACCTATCTGGATGATATTGCCCAAAGGCAGGAGGGGTCGGATGTTGCCGCTGAATTCCTGGATATTTTCAATCATCGTTTAATTGCGCAGTTTTACCGTATCTGGCGTAAATACAGCTATCCAGCGACTTTTCGTCCCGGAGGTACGGATGAGACGTCACAGTATTTGCTCGGGTTGACGGGGCTGGGGATCCGTGGTTGTGCAACGCAAACAGGTACGCCGGTCTCTCGTTTTCTGGCTTTGTTGGGAATAATGAGAATGCCGACGCGCACGCAGGAAGGCATCGCCGCGCTGGTGTATTTACTCTCGCCAACAACGAAGGTGACCGTGACGCCGCATGATAAGCGAGTCATCTTGCTGGATAAGGCGTTAACAATGCGCTCACGACAACCTGTTAGCCTCTATTCCCGCCCAGTGATGGGACAAAGTGCCGTGGATGTTAACAGTCAGGTGCTGATTACGCTGACCACGGATAACCGCGAGGAGATACGTGACTGGCTACCTGGTGGTCAGCTAAACGGTGATTTTTTAGCGCTAATGCATGTTTATTTAGGTGCCAGAGTAAACGCGAGGCTGCAATTACGCATTCCTCGCTCGGCACTTGCGGATGCTCAACTGACCAGTAGCAAAAGTGAACGAGCCGTACAGCTCGGTCGTACAGCGGTGATGCGGCTGGATAACACGAATAACGCAGAAGCAATGAATCAACTTATAACCATTAAACTTGGACTCTGGCAGAGTCTTAAACAAAATATTCAGCGGAGGGAAGCCGATGAGACTGGCGATTATCGCTATTAACGTTGCCGTAATAACCGGAATAGCCAGTTTACTAACCGGATGTGGTTTGACGCAAACGGTATCTGAAAGCACGGTATCATTAACTAAGTCAATTTTTTATAAGGAAATAAAAACGCTGCATTTAGATTTTCTGGCAAGAGAAGCGGTAAATAAAAATGCGCAGGGTATCGCACTTTCAACGGTTGTACGTATTTATCAACTAAAGGATCGTAAGGCATTTGATTCTGCAAATTATCAGTCATTATTTGCAGAGGATAGCACTGTGGTGAAAGCAGATTTAGTGGCACAAAAAGATATCAGGGTCCGTCCGGGGGAAAGCGTTACGCTCGATATTCCATTAGAAACAGAAGCACAATATATCGCTGTAGCAGGCATGTTTATTTCCCCCGAACAATCTGAAGATTCATGGCGAGTAGTATTAAGTCGTGAGGACCTTGATCCTGATAAGGCGCGGATTATTGAATTGAAAACTCAGGGACTGGCGCTCATGCCACTGGAGGACGAATAATGGTCAGACAACCTTCTCTGTATGACATTTTACTCGGGAATTTCGAAGGGGGGCTGCCTTTGCAGGCGGTCAGCGAAAACACACAGGTCATTCTGTCTGTTCTGGACAATATGCAACGCATTCTGAACACTCGCGCTGGCAGCCTCAAGCATCTCCCCGACTACGGCCTGCCAGATATGACGAAGATCCTCCAGGGTATGCCGGGGACAGCCCACCAACTTATAGGAACGCTTTCTCAGGTATTGCTGAAGTATGAGCCACGACTCAAAGGTATTCAGGTCACGATGCAGGAACAGGAAGCGCCGGGGCATTTACGTTATTCCATCGATGCTGAACTTCATGATCTTGGCGTTGTTCGCTATGGCACAGATTTTACCCCTGAGGGGCGAGTACTGATTCGTCACTTAAAAAGGCAGGGTTGGCTTGATTCTGGAGTTTATTAACATGGATAAAAACCGAATCAGTACGGGCAGCGATCCGCGTACTTTCGCAGAGTTTGGGGTGCTGCGGGATGAAATCAACAAGCTGACGCACCCTGCGCGTCCGGATGTTGACTGGCAAAAGGTTGAGCAGTTAAGCCTGGCGTTGTTCCGTAACAATGGGATCGAACTACAAACCCTTGCCTGGTATACCGTCGCCAGAATACGTAATGCGGATCTTATAGGGCTTGCTGAAGGTTGCGAACTCCTTGAAGCTTTACTCACGTATCACTGGACTACAATATGGCCGCAACAAACTCATGCGCGCATTGACATACTGGCCTGGCTGTCGACCCGACTACAGCAAGAATTGCGTACATTGACGCTGTCATATGCTGATCTCGCGACGGTGTATCGGGTTGAAAAAAGTTTGAAACAGGCCTGTGAAGTATTGCAACGCCTTGAATTGAAGACGCTAAGCAAACTGGAAACCGTTGTTGCCTGGATGCACAATGCGGCTTTGCGACTGGAGACGTCTGAAGCAGAGTCGGGAGCCGCAGTCGTGATGGCATCCGCACCTGCCTCTGGCGAGCATAAAGAAATGCGCGCTGTTACGGTAAATAATATCTCGACTTCCTTACCTCAACTGGTATTTGTGGTCAATGAAACTGCACCATCCGAGCAAGTGAATACCGCAGGTTTTACCACTCATGTTTCTTCCGGGCGCCGACAGATGTTGCAGGGTTTTGCGACTGGCGTGCTGTTCGCCGCTGTGGTGAGTGTTGGTATTGTTTGGGGGATCAACGCTATGCAGGCTTCGCAGTATGACGTGGTGCAACCGTTGCCGATGTCACTGACGCCTGCACAGTTGTCGGTCTTGAAGCAATCTTCAGACCTGGATGAGAAAAAACAGAATGTTTTGGCTTCTACGCAGAAGCAGCTCGATGTTTTACATCACCAGCAACCTTTGTGGTCAAGGGAATATGCCTCAGCGATCGCGCAGCAGGCAGCTACTCTGTGGCCAGAAGAAGCACAGGCTGCTGAGCTCGTCAGCGGATTATATAAACAGTGGGCTACCGAAGCGTTGCCGGATGGCGCATTACAGAACTGGCATCATGCACAGCTGGGGCTGGAGACGTTAACTGCCCAGCTAAATGCGCTTGATGAGCGTAAGGGGAAATATTTAACCGGTTCGGAATTGAAGTCCGCGATTTTTGCTATTCGCCGTCAACTGGATGAAACGCCACCGCCAGAAGAATTACTGCGTAAAATGGACGTAGAATTGAAAACACAAGGGAGTATATCGCCAGCTTTATATCAGCAGCTTGATATGCGCCTGAATCAGCTTCTCAATCGTTATGCGTTGTTGAAACAAAGCGTTAAACGGAGCGAATAATCGCACGACGTTTAATGAATAGCCTGTAGTCCCAGAAAGCAAAAAACCAGCCCGTAGGCTGGTTTTTCTAAATAGTGGTGCCCGGACTCGGAATCGAACCAAGGACACGGGGATTTTCAATCCCCTGCTCTACCGACTGAGCTATCCGGGCAACGAGGCGCATTAAAACCGATTCGCTTCTTTTCGTCAACGAAATTTCTTCAAATCAATGCAGACTGCACAATCTATCACCACATTGCTGGTATTGCACGCATTCTCAGGCAAAAAATGCCGTCCACGCGGCGGAAAGCGGCATGGCCAATAGCAGGGCAGGTAGCATATTCACGACGGCAAACATTTTAATTCCGCAGATACGCAAGCCGGTTGCCAGCAACAGCAAGCCACCTACGGCGCTAAAGTCAGCCATCATGGCAGGCGTCGTCAAAGGCAAGATCAGCGCGGCGCAGGCAGCGAGCGTCAGCTGGATTGCCAGCATCGGCACACAAATGGCGGATACCGCAATCCCCAGCGAACAGGCGAAGATGATAGCGGTGAAGAAATCGAGAAACGACTTCGCGATTAAAATATTCGGATCGCCGGTCATTCCTTCATGTATCGCCCCAAAGATCCCGGTTCCGCTGGCACAAAACAGTACAATGATGGCGACAAAGCTTTGAATAAACGATTCGTGCGTTGCATTGGCATCTGACTTTGAGAAAAGCTGCTGCGCTTTGGCGACCGCCGCATTAATCCCTTTTTCCAGATGGCACAACTCGCCAATCAGTGCGCCGACCAGCGTTGCCAGCACCATAACCGGCAGGTTGGCGCATTTGATTACCAGCAAGATACCAATGCCCAGAGAAGCCAGTCCGAAAATAGAGGTCATTGAGACCCGAATGCGTTCGGGTAAATGCTGGCTGAGCAGCGTACCGAGAACGCCACCAAGTAAAATAGCGCTGGCATTAATAAAAGGTCCGATTACCACATGAGCTCCTGCATACCCGTTATCGTCTTGATGATGAAGGCAATTTTCGGGGTATATTTATGTTTTCAGATTGCATTATTATGACGCTATTGTCCGGCAAAATGCTTGTTTATCTGTGGGGATATGCATAGGATTTTGTCTTGCGCCTGGTAGTGAAAGGTGCCATGATTGCGCGAATTTTCTCCTGTCTGAATGGGGTTGCCTGGGATGAATCAATTCCCCCTACATCACCTTCAACATCGCCTTTTTGCGCGACGTTCTCCCCTTTCTACGACACATCCTCATTCTCCCTCCATGCGGTGACGGCGGCGTACGCTCACTGCAGGATAACAGTAAGATCAGAGGCTATCTGCTTTTACTGATGTCTGGCGGTCGGGGCTGGTAACCAGTTTGACCAAACATTTCGTGGGATAACGCCGTGTGGCATTGTCCGGGACTTTGACTTTCCCGAAACGGGTTTTTGCGCTTATGAAATCAATGAAAATTGCCGCCAGTGGTGAACTGGTCTCTTGTCTGTCTACCCATCGTCAGGTGGTGTCACTGGACGGTACCGATTTTACTGATGTTGCGGCAGTCGTCATTACCGTTGCGGACAGCCGCAGCGGGATCCTCGCGTTGCTTAAACGCACAGGTTTTCATTTACCGGTGTTTATTTTCTCAGAGGTTACTGTCGAATTACCTGCGGGTGCAGAGGCGGTTATTGGCGGTAACGCACAGGACTGGCTGGAGCTGGAGTCCGCCGCATGTCGTTATGAGGACGATCTGTTGCCACCATTTTATGACACGCTGACGCAGTATGTCGAAATGGGCAACAGTACCTTTGCCTGCCCAGGCCATCAGCACGGTGAATTTTTTAAGAAACATCCTGCCGGACGGCATTTTTATGAGTTCTTTGGCGAGAATTTGTTTCGCGCGGACATGTGCAATGCTGACGTCAAGTTGGGCGATTTGCTCATTCATGAGGGGTCGGCAAAGCATGCGCAGAAGTTTGCGGCAAAAGTGTTTAATGCAGATAAAACATACTTTGTGCTGAACGGCACCTCTGCTGCCAATAAAGTCGTGACCAACGCGTTGCTGACGCGTGGCGATCTGGTGCTGTTTGACCGTAACAATCATAAATCAAACCACCATGGTGCGCTGATCCAGGCCGGCGCTACACCAGTCTATCTGGAGGCGGCGCGTAACCCGTTTGGCTTTATTGGCGGCATTGATGAGCACTGCTTTAATGAAGCGTATCTGCGCGGGCAGATACGCGACGTCGCACCACATAAAGCCGACCAGCCGCGCCCGTTCCGTCTGGCGATTATCCAGTTGGGAACCTATGATGGGACCATTTATAACGCGCGACAGGTGATCGACAAGATCGGCAGTTTGTGCGATTACATTTTGTTTGACTCTGCCTGGGTTGGTTACGAACAATTTATCCCGATGATGGCGGATGGCTCGCCATTGCTACTGGATCTCAAACCCAACGATCCCGGGATTTTTGTCACCCAGTCGGTGCACAAACAGCAGGCCGGGTTCTCACAAACCTCGCAGATCCACAAAAAAGATAACCATATTCGCGGCCAGGCGCGTTTTTGCCCGCACAAACGGTTGAACAATGCCTTTATGCTGCACGCCTCCACCAGCCCGTTTTACCCGCTATTTGCCGCGCTGGACGTTAACGCAAAAATCCATGAAGGTGAGAGCGGACGCCGGTTATGGGCGGAATGCGTGGCGTTAGGAATTGAGGCACGTAAAGCCATTATCGATCGCTGTAAGCTGATTCAGCCCTTTATTCCCCCGATGGTGGGGGGGAAGCCCTGGCAGACATACCCGACGCAGGTTATTGCCAGCGAGCGTCGCTTCTTTAGCTTTGAGCCGGGAGCAAAATGGCATGGTTTTGACGGCTATGCGAGCGATCAGTATTTTGTCGATCCGTGCAAACTGCTGCTGACCACGCCGGGCATTGATGCGCAAACTGGGCAGTATACTGACTTTGGTATACCAGCGACGATCCTCGCACACTACCTGCGAGAGAATGGTATTGTGCCGGAAAAATGCGACCTCAATTCAATCCTGTTCCTGCTGACGCCAGCAGAAAGCGCGGAGAAAATGGCGCAGCTGGTGGCGATGCTGGCTCAGTTTGAACAGCACATTGAGAACGATACGCCGCTGGCAGATGTGCTGCCCACAATCTTCAACAAATACCCGATGCGCTATCGGGATTACACGCTGCGTGAACTGTGTCAGGAAATGCATGACCTGTACGTGAGCTTTGATGTGAAGGATCTGCAAAAAGCGATGTTCCGTCAGGAGAGCTTACCCGCTGTTGCCATGAACCCGCAGGATGCCAACAGTGCTTATATCCGGGGAGATGTTGAGCTGTTGCGCATTAGTGATGCTGCCGGTCGTATCGCGGCAGAAGGTGCGTTGCCTTATCCTCCCGGCGTGTTGTGCGTAGTACCCGGTGAAGTGTGGGGCGGAGCGGTACAGCGTTACTTCCTGGCGCTGGAAGAGGGCGTTAATCTGCTGCCGGGCTTCTCACCTGAACTGCAAGGGGTTTACAGTGAAACGGACGCCGACGGTATTAAGCGTCTGTACGGATATGTTCTGAAATAAAAAACGGATCGCGCGGCCGATACATTTCCGGCAAAAAAAGGGTCACCGTCAGGTGACCCTTTTTAATCAATGAAGATTAGTGTGCGATAGTCTGCGTGCCAGCCGGAGTGCGAACGTGTTTGTACTTAAACAGTGCGACGAAGGCAAAGGCCAGGAACAGTGAGTAGCCCGCGAAGATCAGCCATACGCTCTGCCAGTCAGTAATGCCGTTCAGTGTGAAGTGTTCCACCACTTTACCGCTCACCAGACCACCCAGAATACAGCCAAAGCCGTTGGTCATCATCAGGAACATACCCTGTGCACTGGCGCGAATTTCCGGACGAACTTCTTTTTCCACGAACACCGAACCGGAGATGTTGAAGAAATCGAAGGCGCAGCCGTAAACAATCATCGACAGAACCAGCAGCACGGTACCGAACGGAGTCGGGTCGCCGTACGCAAACAGACCAAAACGCAGCATCCACGCCACAATACTGATCAGCATAACGTTCTTAATACCGTAACGGCTTAAGAAGAACGGGATGGTCAGGATAAACAGGGTTTCTGAAATCTGCGAGATGGACATCATGACTGACGCATGCTCGACGATGAAGCTACCAGAGAACAGCGGGTTATTATCGAAGCTGTGCAGGAAGGTATTACCGAACATGTTGGTAATTTGCAGTTCTGCGCCCAGCATCATCGAGAAGATGAAGAAAATTGCCATACGCTTGTTTTTAAACAGGGCGAAGGCATCCAAACCCATCATTGATGTCCAGCTCTGATTTTTCTGCTGATTAGCAACCGGAATATGCGGCAGCGTCAGGGTGAACAGTGCCAGTACCACGGACAGAATTGCGCCGATATACAGCTGCATATGGCTCAGTTCAAAGCCAGAGAAGCTTACCGCCCACATGGCCAGAATAAACCCGATGGTGCCCCAGATACGGATTGGCGGGAAGTCGGTGACAATATCCATCCCGGCAGACTGCAGGCGATAGTAAGAAATAGTGTTGATTAACCCCAGCGTTGGCATATAGGCCAGGGAGTTAAGCAGGATCACAAAGAACATGGCTCCAGGCGTGGTGACCTCGGCGGCAGCGAACAGCGTACCCGCACCCACCAGGTGGCAAAGAGCATAAACCCACTTGGCACTGATCCATTTGTCGGCGACGATACCTAACAGCGTAGGCATAAATACGGCGGCAATCCCCAGCGAGCTATAGACTGCGCCAATAGAGGCACCGTCGAATTTAAGGGTGACAAACATATAAGAGCCGAGGGTCGTGAGCCAACTACCCCACAGGCAGAACTGCAGAAAGGAAAGGACTTTCAGCTGCAGCTTAAGATTCATGTTAATTTCCTCACATCGTAATGCGGATGGATGTTTTAAAAAGCACATTTGCCGTTTCAATATGATGTGATTCTATCAATGAGAAGGGGTGTTTTTTTGTTAGCTGTGACAAATATTTGCAAACAATTTCCAATTGCAAAGCAAAATAGTGACGGAGTTAACACTTTTACCCTCTTCTGCCGCCAGCTTCACGCGGCCGAAGAGGGTAAACATTACCGACGTAGATAGGATTTTTGTGCAGAATTGACCTTATAAAGGTAGCGGCGTGATTCCGCCGACGGATGTCGGGTGGTTAATGTTTGATAAACGTCTCCCGACGACATGCTGTTGATGATATTTGCTGCCTGAATTTTATCGCTGGAGAACACACGCAGCACGCTGCCTGCCCCACCGTTATACGCGGTAATGACGGCGTAACGACGTGAGGTTGGGTTATCGATTCCGCCCAGGTAGACATTGTTGAGCATCGCCAGATAGGCGGTACCGGTATCAATGTTGTTGGCCGGGTCAAACAAGAAGCTACGGCTTGGCGTACCGGAACGGCCCTGTGAGCGGAATACATCCTTCCCGGCGCTGTGCTGCACGACCTGCATCAGGCCCAGTGCATCAGCATGGCTGACCGCATACGGGTTAAAGGAGGACTCGGTTTGCATGATGGCGAGGATCAGCGCCTCGTCGACGCCATACTTACGCGATGCCTGACGAACCATGCCGATATACTTATGCGCACGCTTATCAAGGTGGTTTGGCACCAGGTTAATTGTCACGCTGTAGATAATGCGCAGGCCGTTACTCCGGCTCTTCAGTCGCGTTTGCAGCAGGTAGTTGGCGAAGTTTGTCGCGCGTCCCTCCCAGCGAATAGGCTGACCGGTATTATCAACGACCTGCCCGTAGAGGAACGGCTCTTTGGAAATCTTGATATCGTCGACATCGGAATAGAGATCGATGGAACCCGGATCGTCTCCCATCAGCAAGGTCTTGATTATTGCCCGTCGTAAATGCCCGGCAGGATCTGTCCCGGCGATGGTCTCCACGGTTATGGTACCGTCATCAAAGTTGATGTGGCTGCGGGTTTGATACTGATCGGTATACTTGACGTAGTCCTTCGGACCCGCGATCAGCACTTCTTTAAATCCCCACAAATTCTCAATGTTATGGGCAAACTGCCCCATCAGAATATCAAAACCGTTGGTATCCTTGACCCAGGCTTCGTTATAGGAATCGCCTTTTTTGGTCGAACTGGAACAGGAGATGAGCAACGGCGCAATAACGGCAAGCGCGAGAAATTTTTTCATCATTCCGGGGGTGCGTGTTGTGTTGGTTATTTGCAAGGACCAGATTAAATCGTCGGCCGGATAAGCGCAGCGCCATCCGGCAACGGTTCTTATGACTCTGGCGTATAGCCTTCAATGTGCACTTCCTTGCCTTCAAACAGGAAGTTGATCATCTCCTGTTCCAACAGCTTGCGGTGCTCGACGTTCATCATGTTGAGTTTCTTCTCGTTAATCAGCATGGTTTGCTTGTGCTGCCACTGTGCCCATGCTTCTTTCGAAATCTCGTTATAAATGCGTTTTCCCAGATCGCCTGGGTACAGCTGAAAATCCTGACCTTCTGCTTCACGTTGCAGGAAAGTACAAAAAATCGTTCTGCTCATAAAAAATCCTCTTTATCGACCGGCACGTTAAACCTGCGCACCGACGCGTAATTGCTGTAACAAACGCTCCACGGGAGCCGCCAGTCCGACCGACGGCGGTTGCGCTAAGTTATACCAGAGCGCGTTGCCTTCATCCATGCAGGTGGTGAATGAGGACACGGGAAGCCACATAGGCACAATATCTAAGTGGAAATGACTAAAGGTATGGCGAAATGCAGTAAGCTGGGTCAGATTATCTGCGTTAATTTGCCGTTGCGCCAGCCACTGATGCAGTCCATCTTCATCTTCAAACTGCGGAAAACAGTATAATCCGCCCCATAAGCCGCTAGGTGGACGCTGCGCGAGTAACACCTCATCGTTATGCTGCATCAGTAAAAAATAGCCTGTGCGCTCCGGTAACGTCTGCTTGGGCTTTTTACCCGGGTATTGTGCCCAACCTGCATTGGCGGTAGCCACACAGCCATTTTGTAATGGGCACAGGGCGCACTTAGGTTTTGAACGCGTACAGACTAGCGCGCCTAAATCCATCATCGCCTGATTAAATCGTTCAACGCCGTGGGCGGGTGTAACCTGCTCACTCAACGCCCACAGTTTTTTCTCGACCTCTTTTTTCCCCGGCCAGCCGCTGACAGCATAACAGCGTGCCAGCACGCGTTTGACGTTGCCGTCGAGAATCGGAAAATGCTGACCCAAAGAGAGCGAAAGGATCGCGCCTGCGGTAGAGCGTCCAACGCCGGGCAGGGCGGCAACTTCATCAAAGGTTTGCGGGAAGGTGCCGCCATGCAGCGTCGCCACCTGCTGAGCGGCTTTATGCAGATTGCGCGCACGCGCGTAATACCCCAGCCCGGTCCACAAATGCAGGACTTCATCAAGCGGGGCATGGGCTAAATCGGTTATCGTTGGAAAGCGCGCCATAAAGCGTTCAAAATAAGGAATAACGGTCGCAACCTGAGTTTGTTGCAGCATGACTTCAGAAAGCCATACTTTGTAAGGCGTCTTGTCAATTTGCCAGGGCAGCGTTTTCCGCCCGTATTTGTCGTACCAGCTCAACACCTGAGCTGAAAATTGAGACGCTTGCATGATTACCGTTTCATTATTGCTGGGGGCAAGATTGCAGCACAGAGGTCGAAGGGTGTAAACCGGAACTTTCCGCAGCTGACTCTCTTCCTTTACTTGCATCCGGCAACTAACTTTGGATAATGCCCGTTTTCAGAACTCAAACACAGCAGACTAAACTTTTATGAAGAACGACGTCATTTCACCGGAATTTGATGAAAACGGTCGCCCGCTGCGCCGGATTCGTAGTTTTGTTCGTCGCCAGGGGCGACTGACTAAAGGGCAGGAACACGCACTGGAAAACTACTGGCCGGTGATGGGCGTTGAGTTCAGCGAAGCGCCGGTCGATTTTGCTGCGCTGTTTGGCCGTGACGCGCCGGTGACGCTTGAAATAGGTTTCGGTATGGGCGCTTCGCTGGTGGCGATGGCCAAAGCGCGTCCGGAACAAAACTTCCTCGGTATTGAGGTCCACTCTCCGGGCGTTGGCGCCTGCCTGGCTTCGGCGCATGAAGAGGGCGTCGAAAACCTGCGCGTGATGTGTCATGACGCCGTTGAAGTGCTGCACAAAATGATTCCTGACAATTCTTTATCGATGGTTCAGCTCTTTTTCCCTGACCCGTGGCATAAAGCACGTCATAATAAACGCCGTATCGTTCAGGTACCGTTTGCTGAGCTGGTGAAGAGTAAGCTGAAGTTGGGCGGTGTTTTCCACATGGCTACCGACTGGGAAGCCTATGCGGAGCACATGCTTGAAGTGATGTCCTCCATTGACGGGTATAAAAACCAGTCTGAGAGTAACGATTATGTACCGCGCCCACCATCGCGCCCGGTAACCAAATTTGAACAACGTGGCCATCGTCTTGGCCACGGCGTATGGGACTTAATGTTCGAGAGGGTGAAATAATGGCAAAGAACCGTAGCCGTCGTCTGCGTAAAAAAATGCATATCGACGAATTCCAGGAAGTCGGATTTTCGGTTGCATGGCGTTTTCCGGAAGGCACATCTGAAGAGCAGGTCGATAAAATCGTTGATGACTTTATCAATGAGGTTATTGAGCCGAACAAGCTGGCCTATGACGGCAGTGGCTATCTGGCCTGGGAAGGTCTGATCTGCCTGCAGGAAATCGGCAAATGCACTGAAGAACATCAGGCAATCGTGCGTAAGTGGCTGGAAGAGCACAAACTTGAAGATGTGCGCACCAGCGAACTTTTCGATATTTGGTGGGACTAAGTAGCACAGGGTCGGCAAATGCCGGCCCGATTTGTATTGAGGGATAGATATGATGCGTAAAACGCTGCTGGCGGCAGTCCTGACGTTCACGGCGATGGCCGCACATGCTGATTATAAGTGCAGCGTCACCCCGCGTGACGATGTGATTGTGACTCCGCAAACGGTGCAGGTGAAGGGTGAAAACGGCGATCTGGTGATCACGCCAGCCGGGAATGTTACCTTCAACGGTAAGCAGTACACCTTAAGCGCCGCACAGCGTGAGCAGGCGAAAGATTATCAGGCGGCGTTGCGTAGCAGCCTGCCGTGGATTGACGACGGCGCCAGAGCACGCGTCGAGAAAGGTCGCATCGCGCTGGACAAAATTATCGCCAAAGAAGTCGGTGAAAGCAGCAACATGCGCGGTCGTTTAACCAAGCTTGACGCCCAATTGAAAGAGCAGATGAACCGGATCATCGAGCATCGTACTGACGGTCTGACCTTCCATTATAAGGCGATTGATCAGGTCCGTGCTGACGGGCAGCAGCTGGTGAATCAGGCGATGGGCGGCATTCTGCAGGACAGCATCAACGAAATGGGTGCCAAAGCGGTGCTCAAAGGTGGCGGTAACCCACTGCAGGGTGTGCTCGGTAGCCTCGGCGGTTTGCAAACCTCCATCCAGAATGAATGGAAGAACCAAGAGAAAGACTTCCAGCAGTTTGGCAAAGATGTTTGCGCGCGCGTCGTGACGCTGGAAGATGACCGTAAGGCATTGGTTAACGGTCTAAAATAGCATTTACCTCTCTTTAACGGCACAGAAACATTCTGTGCCGTTTTGCTTTGCATTTTTCTTGTTTTTTGATATCCATCTCTAAAAATAACAAATTTATAAATATATAAGTCTGGTTAATTGGAAGAGGTCACATTATTCATCTGTCAGGTTGACATAATGCGGCAAATTCAAATAACCGGAGTAATAACATGGATTTTTTCAGAAAAACGGCACTGGCAGCACTGGTTATGGGGTTCAGCGGCGCAGCGCTCGCATTACCCAATATCACCATTCTGGCTACCGGCGGGACGATTGCTGGTGGCGGTGATTCCGCAACAAAATCCAACTACACGGCGGGTAAAGTTGGCGTAGAAAATCTGGTCGATGCGGTGCCGCAACTGAAAGATATTGCCGTCGTTAAAGGCGAGCAGGTGGTGAATATTGGCTCGCAGGACATGAATGACGACGTCTGGTTAACGCTGGCGAAGAAGATCAACACCGAATGTGATAAAACCGACGGCTTCGTGGTGACCCATGGTACGGATACTATGGAAGAAACCGCGTATTTCCTCGATCTGACCGTCAAGTGCAACAAGCCAGTGGTGTTGGTCGGCGCAATGCGTCCGTCTACGGGTATGAGCGCCGATGGCCCGTTCAACCTGTATAACGCCGTGGTGACCGCGGCGGATAAAGCGTCTGCTAACCGCGGTGTGCTGGTGGTGATGAACGACACTGTCCTGGATGGCCGTGATGTGACCAAGACCAACACCACGGATGTCGCGACCTTCAAAGCCGTCAACTATGGCCCGCTGGGCTATATCCATAACGGTAAAATTGATTACCAGCGTACGCCTGCGCGCAAGCATACTTCCGCAACGCCATTCGATGTCTCTAAGCTGACCGAGCTGCCGAAGGTGGGCATTATCTATAACTACGCTAACGCCTCCGATCTGCCGGCAAAAGCGCTGGTCGATGCCGGATACGCCGGGATTGTGAGTGCTGGTGTGGGTAATGGTAACCTGTATAAAACCATTTTCGATACGCTGGCAACCGCTGCGCACAAAGGTACCGTGGTCGTGCGTTCTTCCCGCGTACCTACTGGCTCCACCACGCAGGATGCTGAAATCGATGATGCGAAGTACGGATTTGTGGCATCTGGCTCGCTGAACCCACAAAAAGCTCGCGTGCTGCTGCAATTGGCGCTGACACAGACTAAAGATCCTAAACAGATCCAGGAAATGTTTAATCAGTACTAATCGATGAAGGTGGCTGCGCTTATCGACCTAACCCTGTAGGCCTGATAAGCGCAGCGCCATCAGGCAATTTGCCGGATGGTGGCTCAAAGCCTTATCAGGCCAACATTCATTACGGTTTTCCGCGTTACTCCGCCAGAAACAGCTCCAGCAGTGAGTTTAAAAACAGCTTACCGTGCTGGGTAATCTGCCAGTACTCATCGCTCTGCGTCAGATATCCCTGGGCGATAGCCTCATCAATCTGTGCCCGAATCACCTCTTCGGCAAGCCCGGTATAGTGGGTGAATTCCACACGCGGTGCGGCCTCCAGCAAGCGGAAGCGGTTCATAAAGAACTCAAATGGCTTATCAGCCTCGGCGACATCACGCTCGCTTTCGAGATAACGTCCCTGCATGTAACCGCGCGGATGTCGGGTTTTGGTGGTGCGCAGGATACGTCCGTCCGGGAAGGTGACCTTGCCGTGAGCCCCGCAGCCAATGCCAAGATAGTCGCCAAAACGCCAGTAGTTCAGGTTGTGCTGGCACTGATATCCCGGTTTTGCATAGGCCGAGGTTTCATATTGCTGATAGCCGGCGGCGGTCAGCAACCGGTGGCCTTGCTCAAAAATATCCCACAGGGCGTCATCATCCGGTAGCACCGGCGGGCGCGAACCAAACAACGTGTTGGGCTCAATAGTGAGCTGATACCAGGAGAGATGCGGGGGGTTAAGCTCAATGGCCTGCTGTAAATCGCCCAGCGCTTCTTCCAGCGTTTGATCCGGCAGGCCGTGCATCAAATCGAGGTTAAAGCTGCGCAATCCCAGACCGTCAGCCAGATTCGCCGCGCGTTTGGCTTCTTCTGGCCCGTGAATACGCCCCAGTCGCTCAAGCTTGGCGGCGCTAAAACTTTGCACGCCAATCGAGATGCGGTTAACTCCAGCGCGTTGATAATCGACAAACCGATCGGCTTCCACCGTACCGGGATTGGCTTCCATCGTGATTTCGGCATCCGCCGCCAGATTCAGACGCGCACGCACGCCATCCAGCAGCGTTTGCATTGCCGGGCCAGAGAGCAGGCTCGGCGTACCGCCACCAATAAAAATGGTCTTTACTTCGCGTCCCTGCGCGTAGGCGACGTTGGCATCCAGATCGCTCAGCAGATGCCCAACGTAATCGTCATGGGGAACTTCGCCCTTTAACGCATGCGAGTTGAAGTCGCAGTAGGGGCATTTCTGCACGCACCACGGGATGTGGATATAAAGACTCAGCGGTGGCAACTTAACCATTACGCAGCGCATCCAGCAGCAGTTTTAGTGCCTGTCCACGGTGGGAAATAGCACTCTTTTCTTCGCGGGTCAGTTCGGCTGCGGTTTTACCCTCAGACGGTACAAAGAAGATAGGGTCGTAGCCAAAACCACCGTCTCCGGCAGGCTCACGAGCGATCACGCCCGGCCAGCGTCCGTGACATACAACAGGGGTTGGGTCATCTGCGTGGCGCATATACACCAGTACACAATGGAACTGTGCCTGACGTTTTTCGTCCGGGATATCCTGCAGGGTGTGCAGCAGTTTATCCAGATTTTGTCTGTCAGTCGCATCTTCACCAGAATAGCGAGCAGAATAAATCCCCGGTGCCCCGCCGAGGGCGTCAACGGCCAGGCCGGAATCATCGGCAATGGCCGGCAGACCGGTGATTTGCGCGGCATGACGCGCCTTCAGAATGGCGTTTTCAATAAACGTCAGGCCGGTTTCTTCTGCGGAATCAACGCCCAGATCCGTTTGGGCAACGACATCAAGCCCGAAGTCGCTCAGGAGAGAGGCGAGTTCACGCACTTTACCGGCATTGCCGGTCGCGAGGACAACTTTTTGCATGGGATACCTAATCAGTTAGCGCCGCAATTTCTGGCGGGATCTGTTGCGGATGAATGATTTTAACCTGTTTGTGGCGGCCAAGCTCGCCCTTCTCAATAACGACCTGGCTTTTCGCCACGCGGAACTGTTTACCGAGAAACTTCACCAGATGGCTGTTGGCTTGCCCATCGACCGGTGGGGCGGTAATGGCGACTTTTACTTCGTCGCCATGTAAACCCACAATACTGTCACGGCTGGCTTTAGGCTGAATGTAGAGCCGTAAAACCAGACCGTCATCGCAGGGTGTTACGGCACTCATAGCGCCATCCACAGCCCCGGCAGCAGCATGTTGCCTGTCGCTTGTAACACTTCTGCGATCCCCATGTTGATGACATAGAGTAGCAGCACCAGGATCATCGGGGAGAAGTCGATCCCGCCCATTCCTGGAAGGATACGACGAATAGGACGCAGCAGCGGATCCGCTAGTTGAATCAGTACGTATTCTACAGGGCTGCGGCCCTGGCTGACCCAGCTCATGATGGCCATCACCAGCAGTACCCAGAAAATCAGCAGCCCGATAGTCTTCAGGACGATCAGTACGGCGGCGATCCAGATAATGGGTTGGAACGTGACCACTTTGAACAGCACAATAGCTTTGATAAAGCTGAGCACTAACGCGACCAGTAACGATGCGCTATCAATCGGCCCCATCGGGGGAATAATTCGGCGTAACGGCCCAATAATAGGCTGAGTGATTTTTACAATGAACTGCGAAAACGGATTGTAAAAATCGCAGCGAGACCACTGCATCCACACGCGCAATAACAGCGCCATGGTATACAGCTCAATTACCGTTGAGAGCAGGAAGGTCAACGTATTCATGGTGTTCCTCAGTTTTCCTTAATTTTTTGTGTAATCACGAGCACCAAAAATGGCAGTGCCAATGCGCACCATCGTGCTACCCGCCGCGATGGCGGCATCCATATCATCAGACATTCCCAACGAGAGCGTATCGACTGTCGGGTAGCGTGTTTTCAACCCGGCAAATGCTACAGCCATTTGCTGTGCAACTTCAAACTGCCTTACATAATCTGACTCAGGCGCCGGGATTGCCATCAGTCCACGCAGGGTAATGTGCGGCAGAGCGGCGACGTCTGCGACCAGGGCATCAAGCTCTGCCAGCGGAATACCTGACTTGCTGTTCTCATCGCAGATGTTTATTTGAATCAGCACATTTAGCGGCGGTAGGTCTGCCGGGCGCTGTTCGCTGAGTCGGGTGGCGATGCGCAAACGGTCTATCGTGTGGCACCAGTCAAAATGTTCAGCCACCAGACGGCTTTTGTTGGACTGCAACGGGCCGATAAAGTGCCACTGCAGTCCAGTCACGCCGTTTTCGCTGAAGTAGCGGATCTTATCCACGCCTTCCTGAACATAGTTTTCCCCAAAGGCATGCTGCCCGGCAGCAATGGCTTCTTCGATGGCGCTCGCAGGTTTGGTTTTGCTCACTGCAAGCAACGTAACGTCTTCTGAAGACCGCCCGCAACGCGTCGCGGCGGCTGAGATTTTCTCCCTGACATGTGCCAGGTTATGCGCGATATCGTTCATTTTCCGAGGATGTTCATATGAATATGGAAGAAATAGTGGCCCTTAGTGTAAAGCATAACGTGTCGGATCTACACCTGTGCAATGCATGGCCTGCGCGCTGGCGCATATGTGGAAGGGTAGAAATTGCCCCGTTTACCGCGCCTGACGTGGAGAAGCTGCTGATGTTATGGCTCAGTGAGCAACAACAGGTACAGTGGCGGGAAAAGGGTCAGGTTGATTTTGCTATCGCACTGGCGGATTCCCGGCGTTTACGGGCCAGCGCATTTACGCATCAGCAGGGAACGTCACTGGCGCTGAGACTGCTGCCGCTTGATTGCCCGTGCCTGGATGATCTCCAGACGCCCGCTGCGTTGCCAGAACTGCTGCACAGCGAAAACGGGTTGATTCTGGTGACCGGGGCGACGGGCAGCGGTAAGTCGACGACGCTGGCGGCGATGGTGGACTCTCTCAATCAGCACGTTGACGGGCATATTCTGACCCTGGAAGACCCGATTGAATTCCGCTATACCAGCCAGCGTTGTCTGATCCAACAGCGTGAGATTGGCGTGCACTGCCTTTCTTTTGCTGCCGGCCTGCGGGCGGCATTGCGTGAAGATCCTGACGTGATTTTACTGGGGGAACTGCGCGACAGCGAGACGATTCGTCTGGCACTGACGGCGGCGGAAACGGGGCATCTGGTGCTGGCAACGCTGCATACGCGCGGTGCGGCGCAGGCGGTGGAGCGGCTGGTGGATACGTTCCCTGCACAGGAAAAAGACCCGGTGCGTAATCAACTGGCGGGTAGCTTGCGGGCGGTGCTCGCACAAAAACTGGAAGCCGACAGGCAGGGTGGGCGGGTGGCGTTATTTGAACTGCTGGTCAATACGTCGGCTGTGAGTAATCTGATCCGTGAAGGGAAAACCCACCAACTACCCGGCGTGATACAAACCGGGCAACAAGCGGGTATGCAAACATTTGCCCAGAGCCTGCAGCAGCGTCAGGCGCAAGGCAGGCTGTAAATATGAGCCTTAGTAACCTTGTTCGAAATAGCTTTCGAGAATAACGACGGCAGACGCGGAGTCTACTTTGCCTTTATTCAGCGCCCGGTACCCGCCTTGTTCAAACAGGCCGGAACGTGCCTCGACGGTGCTCAGACGTTCGTCGTGCAGCGTAACAGTGACGCCAAAGCGGCCATGAATACGGTTGGCAAACTTGCGCGCGCGCGCAGTAAGCGGCTGCTCGGTGCCGTCCATATTGAGCGGCAGACCGACAATGATTTCATCCGGTTGCCACTCTTTTAGCAGGCGTTCAATCACGTTCCAGTCTGGCGTGCCGTCCTGCGCTTTGATGGCAGGCAGCGGTCTGGCAGTACCTGTAATGCGCTGACCAATCGCCACGCCAATACTTTTGGTCCCAAAATCAAAGGAGAGTAATGTTTCGCTCATTATGCGTGTCCCGCCACGCCAGGCATGGTCAGGATATCGATCCCGATAAGTTTGGCCGCGTCGCGCCAGCGGTCGGCAATCGGCGTTTTAAACAGAATATTGAGATCCGCGGGGGCGGTGAGCCAGGCGTTATCCAGCAACTCTTGCTCCAGTTGGCCTTTTTCCCATGATGAATACCCCAGGGCGACCAGCACCTCGGAAGGTTGTTCCTGAGTGCCTAAGGTTTCCAGTACATCGCGGGAAGTAGTGATAATGGTGTTGTCCGAAATACGAATGCTGGAGGCGAAGCGTGAAGGAGGAGTATGCAAAATAAACCCACGCTCTTCTGCTAACGGGCCTCCGAGCATCACGGCTTTATCCAGGCGAATCGCCGGATCGCGTGTCTCAGGGGTAATCTTCAGCTTTTCCAGAATCCCTGCAATCTGTAAGTTTTCCAGGGGTTTATTGACGATAATCCCCATTGCGCCATTTTCATTATGTTCGCAAATGTAGACCACGGAACGGCGGAAAATCGGATCCTGGAGAGCAGGCATGGCAATAAGAAAGTGATGCTGTAAATTCATTGTCAGAGGTTCTGTTTCCTGGTTCAAAAAAGCAACAACGGTCAGTATGCGAGGAAAGCGTTAAGTTGTCACCCTCTGAAAATAACATTGCCGGATATCGGCTTCGCCTTATCCGGCCAACGGGGTGCAATTGTAGGCCGGATAAGACACCGTGGCGTCGTCATCCGGCGCAGGTTTACTTGGCTAAGCGAGCTTCAATGGCATCCATCAGCATACCGGTAATGGACACCGGGAACTCCGCCTCAATTTCGCGAATACAGGTTGGGCTGGTGACGTTAATTTCCGTCAGGCGATCGCCGATGATATCCAGACCGACAAAAATCAGTCCTTTGGCTTTCAGCGTTGGCCCGATACGACGTGCAATTTCCCAGTCGCTGTCGGTCAGCGGACGAGGTTCGCCACGGCCACCGGCCGCCAGATTACCACGGGTTTCACCGCCCTGTGGAATGCGTGCCAGGCAGTAGGGAACGGGTTCGCCATCGACCACCAGTACGCGTTTGTCGCCGTCTTTAATTGCCGGCAGGTAGTTCTGCGCCATGCAGTAGCGGGTACCGTGTTCGGTCAGCGTTTCGGCAATTACACCGAGGTTCGGATCGCCTTCCTTCACGCGGAAGATCGATGCACCGCCCATGCCGTCCAGCGGCTTGAGAATGATATCGCTGTGTTTTTGCCAGAAGGCTTTCAGCTGCGCTTTGTTACGCGTGACCAGCGTTTCTGGCGTCAGGTCCGCGAACCAGGCGGTGAACAGCTTTTCGTTACAATCGCGCAGGCTCTGCGGTTTGTTCACGATCAGCGTCCCTTGCTCTTCTGCACGTTCCAGAATATAGGTGGCGTAGATGAATTCGGTATCAAACGGCGGATCCTTACGCATCAGAATGACGTCCAGGTCAGCCAGTGGTAGATCTTGTTCGCTGTTGAACTCATACCATTTGTCGTAGTTCTGCTCTACGCTCAGGGTACGCGTGCGGGCGCGGGCTTCACCGTTAATCAGATAAAGATCGGCCATCTCCATATAGTGAAGTTCGTAACCACGACGTTGTGCTTCCAGCAGCATAGCAAAGCTGGAATCTTTCTTGATGTTGATGCTTGCGATGGGATCCATCACGATGCCGAGCTTGATCATTGTTCTTCTCCGTTAGCCCAGATCGCCAAATCGCACCTGTAGCGCGGTAATGGCGGTGAGCGCAGTTGTCTCAGTACGCAGAACGCGAGGTCCTAACAGAATATCAGTAAACTGATAGCGTGCAGTCATGGCAATTTCATCTGCCGACAGCCCGCCTTCAGGTCCAATCAGCAGCCGGATGCGCTCTACCGGCAGCGGAAGCGTGTTAATACTGGCGCTGGCACGCGGGTGCAGGTTCAGTTTTAGCCCCTCGTCCTGCTCGGCACACCAGGCTTCCAGATCCATTGCCGGGCGAATTTCAGGCACCCGGTTACGACCGCATTGCTCGCAGGCGGCAATCGCAATTTTCTGCCACTGCTGGAGCTTCTTGTTCAGGCGTTCACTGTCCAGTTTAACGCCGCAGCGCTCAGAAAAAAGTGGCGTAATGAGGCTTACACCCAGTTCAATCGATTTCTGGATAGTAAATTCCATTTTTTCACCGCGCGACATCACCTGCCCAAGATGAATATGCAAGGGAGATTCGCGATCGTCGAGTTCGGCGCTCAGTATCTTCACATCCACGCTTTTCTTGCTGGCGTGGGTGATCTCGGCGTCAAACACCTGGTTGCTGCCGTCAAATAGTTGAAGAGCCTGGCCCGGTCCCATGCGCAGCACGCGACCGATATGGTTGGCGGCATCTTCACACAGTGAAATTTGGCTGCCTGCCGTGAGTGGTTCAGGGTGATAAATGCGAGGAATGCGCATAGTTAACCATCCGCGTCATGGCCCTGGCCGACAAAACGGCAGGGCATGGGTTAAAATATTGACGCTAGTGTAGGTTAGCTCTTTTGCGCCTGGCAAGCGCGTTGCACGTATGGGTTATGGTTGCCCTGTACCTTCGCAATACGTTCGTCGCGTTCGCACTCCCAGTCGTTCACTGGATACTGTTTATTCCAGGCGTTAAAAAGCTGGGTTTGCTGACGGGAAAGCGTCAGGTTGTACTGGTCGCGCATGTAAAAATAGGTGCGCGCGATGGCGCCGCGAGCGCGCGCAGGCGGCTCAGCCACTTTTTCTTTGAAATCGACCTTCATGTCACACTGCCCATACTGGCCTTCGCCGCCGTTCCACTGGCTGTACATAAAGTTCGCGCGATCGCCATTTACTTCACCCACTGCCGGTTGCAGGTTGTGCATATCGCTTTCCATCTTGCGATAGACCGGATCTTTGGCGCAATTTTTACGTCCACCGTCCTGCCAGCACTGGCGTTGATGACCAAATTGCCAGGCCGGAACCACGTGTTCCCATTCAATACGGCTGGCGCGGTTTTCGTTTTTCCGCACTTTATAGCCGCAGGATTCGAGGTCAACGACCCCTTTTTTGCCCTGCCAGTTAATTTTACAGCCGCAGTAGAAATCGCCGGGCGCATCGGCATTAACTTTTACACCAGCGGCTTTCGCCTGGGAGAAACTGTTGATACCTTCGGCGAATGCCGGGCCAGAGAGTGCAGTAGCCAATAACGCCACTGCCATAGAAAGATTACGGTACATCACACACTCCGTGTCAAAACGAGCCCGCAACGTAACGAAAGCGTCGGGCAGATGCAATCAGCTAAATCATATAAGTTCCAGAAATTACTTTTGAGTAACAAGGCGCTATCGGCGGATTATTGTTTGCTTGTTTAGCGCGCCTGCTCATACAGTAGCGTGTCACGAGCGCGAACCAGGGCGTTGCGCAGATTGCCCAGATAACAGCCGTTTTTATCGAATTAATGACCGGGGAAAAAGATGAAGAAAGGGTTGAGCGCGTTTCCGCTTACGCCGCTGAGGGCGGGTGAGGTTGATGAAAATACATGGCTTTCTCTAATTGAGAATATTGCCGGTGCCGGCGTTGATTCCATCGGTGTGCTGGGTTCAACCGGGAGCTATGCCTACCTGACGCGTGAACAGCGCCTACGCGTTACCCGGCTAGCGCTTGAGGCGGCATCTGGTATCCCCGTTATTACCAGCATTGGCAGCGTACGAGTCGAAGAAATTCTGCATCTTATGGATGATGCGCAGCAGGCGGGTGTCAGCGGCGTTTTGATGGCCCCGGTCTCTTACCAGCGGCTGAGCGTGGATGAAGTTTTTGATCTGTACGATCGAGTCACTCGCGAGCTGTCGGTGCCGCTATGTATTTATGATAATCCCGCCACCACCGGGTTTGAATTTAGCGATGACCTGCTTATCGCGCTGTCAAATTTACCGGCTATTGGTTCGATTAAACTGGCTTCATTCACCTCTGAACGGATCGCCAGGCTAAAAAACAGTCTTCCGGCAGGTGTCTCTATTGGTGTCAGTGGCGACGGTCAGGCTGCCTCAGGGCTGTTAGCCGGAGGCGATGTCTGGTATTCCGTCCTGGCAGGCTTGTTCCCGCATTATTCACGTGCTTTAGCCAATGCCGCGTTGACGGGAGATCACGTCAAAACCCGGCAACTGGATAGCGCGCTCCAGCCTCTGTGGGCCTTTTATCAACGGCACGGTAGCCTGAGGGTGATCGCGACGGTGGCAGAAATGATGGGGAAAGTGTCTGCGCCTTGTCTCCCCTTTCCGCTGCAAACGCTGAAGGGGGAGGAAAGGCTCTTATTGCAGGAAACGTTGAGTTCATTATCTTTTTTGGATTGATGAACGAGGATGTCAGGCCTTCGCCGGGTTTTCCTGCGGCCCGGGAATCAACGGTTCGCCACAGTGGACGCAGCGGTAGGTGGCCTCACCACGCACAATGCGGTTATGTCGGCGGACGGTCAACTGATGCTCCTGGCACTTGCAGCGGTAAGTAAAGGTATTGCGCTGCACGGATTGCAGTTCGAACTGATGCGTACGCCGGGCCGGAACGCCCAGCACGCTCTCCATCATCCATTTCCACTCTTTCCCGTGAGGCGGTACGCGGCCAAAGTGCTTCCACACCAGCAAATGTGCCAGTTCATGCGGTACGACCTCGTTGATAAACGCCTCGACGTTTTCCATCAGCAGCACCGGGTTGAGGCGAATTTCATTGCTTTGCAGCCACGCAGTACCCGCAGCAGTGCCGCGCTGTTGGTACACAAGCTTAGGTTCCGGATAATTGCGTTCGAGCTTGAGATTGGCGAGGGCAAGTTTTTCCCGCAGGCTGCGCATAACGGCTTGCTGGATGGCGATGGGGAGACGAGAGGTTTTCATAACGCCAGAGGATAGTGCGACAGGAAAAGGACTGCAAGAGGCAGGCTTCCCCCCGCGAGGGGAGGAAGCCGCAGGTGATTAGTCGTGTGCGCCAATTTCGCGCAGTTTACGGCCTTTCATCAGGTTACGTTCAATGTGTTCCAGGGAGACGTTTTTGGTTTCCGGAATCAGCCACAAGGTCAGGAAGATGAACAGGACGTTCAGGCCGCCGTAGACCCAGAAGGTGTTGGCGCTGCCCAGCGAGTTCAGCATCGTCAGGAAGGTTGCGCCGACGATCATGTTGGCAATCCAGTTGGTTGCGGTAGAGCAGGTGATACCGAAATCGCGGCCTTTCAGCGGCTGGATTTCAGAGCACAGTACCCAAATCAGCGGACCGGCACTCATCGCGAAGCCAACGATAAACATCAGCAGCATCAGTACGGCAAAGTACTGGGCGGCAGCGGAGTGGATACCAATGTGCATCATTGTGCCCAGCACGCCCATACCGATAGCCATCACGATAAAGCCGAGGATCAGCGTCGGTTTACGGCCCCAGCGGTCAACCAGGCCAATGGCGATAAAGGTCGCCAGCACGTTGGTCAAACCCACGATAACGGTGCCCCACATCTGCTCGGTGGTGTTGGTATAGCCCGCCAGTTCAAAGATTTTTGGTGCGTAGTACATGATGACGTTCATCCCGGTGAACTGCTGCATCACCTGTAACAGTACGCCAAGGAATACCGCGCGGCGGAAGTTGCTGTTTTCTTTAAACAGCGCCCAGCCACTCTGTTTTACCTGCAGGCTTTCACGAATTTCATCCAGCTCGCGTTTCGCTTCTGCACTGGTATCACGCAGACGCAACAGCACGCGTTCGGCATCGACGAAGCGACGTTTAGCGGCGAACCAGCGCGGGCTGTCCGGCAGGAAGAACACGCCAACCAGCAGCAGCAGGGCCGGAATGATGATCACGCCCAGCATCCAGCGCCATGCACCGCTATAGCTAAAGGCGGTATCGGATAGATAGGCCCCGAGGATCCCGATGGTAATCATCAGCTGATACATGGAAATCATACTGCCACGAATTTTTTCCGGTGCAATTTCAGACAGATACAGTGGCGCAGTGTAAGACGCAACGCCCACGGCCAGACCCAGCAGGATACGGGAGAGAAGCAGTACTTCCACGTTAGGCGCCGCGGCGGAGAACAGCGAGCCGGCGACAAACAGGATCGCGCCGATCATCAGGCTTTTTTTACGTCCAAGCTTGAAGGAGAGCCAGCCGCTGCCGACAGCACCTACAGCTGCGCCAAACATCATGGAGCTGACCACCCATTCCTGAGTGTGCGGGGTAATTTGAAACTCGTCGGTGATGAACGGTAATGCACCGGCAATCACGCCGATATCCAGGCCAAAAAGTAATCCTGCCAGGGCGGCAAGAAAGCAGACAAAAAATGTCATGGCTTTGTTGGAACGCCCCTGTTTTTTATTCCCAGGCATGATGCCCTCCAGGTTGGGTAACTTATTTTTGTTGATGTTAAGGGTAGGTGAGTACGGGGTGAAAAAATGAGATTAATATCACATTAGTGTAATCGCTTACACTGGCATTCACGGCTGTTATAAGTTAATTATCTGAAAAATATGAAGTTTCATGAAAATGAAAAATAAGTGAATGCCTGGAATTAAGACGATACTGAAAAGTAATGTAACAATAATGAAAATGTAGAAATTAGGGGATGTAAAATCAATTCATTATGATAATGACTGGATGTAATCGCTTTCATTTGCATTGAAGGTCAGGGAGGAGAGGGACGTTAAGGTACAGGCAAAAAAAGACCAGCCTTAAGGCTGGTCCTGGTAAGCGGGGGTATTCAGTAAATTACTTCAGTCCGGCAGCTTCGCGCAGCTGTTGCGCTTTGTCGGTTTTTTCCCATGGGAAATGTTCGCGACCAAAGTGGCCGTAGGCTGCGGTTTCTTTATAGATCGGGTGCAGCAGATCCAGCATCTGGATCAGGCCGTATGGACGCAGGTCGAAGAACTCACGCACCAGCAGGGTCAGCTGTTCAGTTGGCACTTTCTCGGTACCGAAGGTTTCGACCATGATAGAGGTAGGTTCTGCCACGCCAATAGCGTAGGAAACCTGAATCTCACAGCGGTCAGCCAGACCGGCAGCCACGATATTTTTCGCGACATAGCGGGCTGCGTAGGCTGCAGAACGGTCAACTTTAGACGGATCTTTACCTGAGAATGCGCCGCCACCGTGACGAGCCATGCCGCCGTAGGTATCAACGATGATCTTACGACCGGTCAGACCGCAGTCACCCATTGGGCCACCGATAACGAAACGGCCGGTTGGGTTGATGAAGAATTTGGTCGATGCGCTCAACCACTCGGTCGGCAGTACCGGCTTGATGATCTCTTCCATCACTGCTTCTTGCAGTGTTTTCTGGTCAACATCTTGAGAGTGCTGAGTAGACAGAACCACCGCATCAATACCGACAATTTTGCCATCGTCATACTGGAAGGTGACCTGGCTTTTCGCATCCGGGCGCAGCCACGACAGGGTGCCGTTTTTACGCACTTCAGCCTGACGTTGTACCAGACGGTGAGCGTAAGTGATTGGTGCCGGCATCAACACGTCGGTTTCGTTGGTGGCATAACCAAACATCAGACCCTGATCGCCCGCGCCCTGTTCCAGCGGATCGGCACGGTCAACGCCCTGGTTGATATCCGGAGACTGTTTACCGATAGCGCTCAGTACTGCGCAAGAGTTAGCGTCAAAGCCCATGTCGGAATGCACATAGCCAATTTCGCGAACCGTATTACGCGTGATCTCTTCGATGTCGACCCATGCGCTGGTGGTGATTTCACCGCCAACTAAAACCATACCGGTTTTGACATAGGTTTCGCAGGCGACGCGTGCTTTCGGATCCTGTTCGAGGATTGCATCCAGCACGGCATCAGAGATTTGGTCAGCGATTTTGTCAGGATGCCCTTCTGATACGGACTCGGACGTAAAAAGGTGTTTTGCCATATTTAATTTCACCTAAGGAGAATTTGGTTAGCTCAAACTGTCGAGTGGAATAGCCATGTGTAGAAGATTCTACCATGAGTCTGCAGATTTCGGACACTGGCAGTCTGAGTGTTAATCGGTATAGATGGATTAACATCTGGACGGCTATTTTAGGACAGTTCTTCGCCCGATTTCCAGCTTTTTTTGACTACGGTCGCATTGTACCGAAAATGTAACTGGAAATTTTTCCTGACGGTGCTGGCAATGCGCGCATTTATCTTTTGCTTTTTCGTACTCTTATCGGTATAAAACGCGGCGCGCGGCTTATACAAAAAGCACACGACGTTTTCATCGTGTCGCCACTTCCAGCCGGGTTAACACTTTAGCTTTGGCTTGTGGGTTCGTTCCGTCTGGAGCGACCGTGGAGGTGATACGAGATAATGAACCGTTGTATTCTGCTGAATCTGCCACACCGTTCAGGTGTGCATATGTCCCCCGCAATCTGCATCTCTGCTTTGCATACCTGTCGATGTTATATACATAAAATCATTCATGCTGCGTCGAGGCTGCATGAAGGATGAAGTGTATACCCATCCCGGCGTATCTCAGGACTCAAGAGCCGGTAACGGTCACTAAGGACTGAACAAGGGCGCTCTTGGTAAACAAGAGTTTTCTCGTGGTTTCGCCGAACTGTCAGTACTACGTTCGGTAACGTGTTTACAATGAAATGATAAAGAAACCGGTCGCACAGTCGGAGCGTCAGCACTATCTGCTGGAAAATCTGCCTGTTTATGGGTTGTTATCGCTTCTTCGGATTGCGATAGTAGTCAACTGTTTTACACTTGTTAATAAAATTTGAGGTTCGCTATGTCTGACGACATTTCTATGGGTTCGCCTTCGTCAGCAGGCGGACAGGGTGTACTACGCTCCATGCAGGAGGTTGCAATGAGTTCCCAGGAAGCCAGCAAGATGCTGCGTACCTACAATATTGCCTGGTGGGGTAATAACTACTATGACGTCAACGAACTCGGTCACATTAGCGTGTGTCCGGACCCTGACGTCCCGGAAGCACGTGTTGATCTTGCCGAGCTGGTAAAAGCTCGCGAAGCGCAGGGGCAACGTCTGCCTGCGCTGTTCTGTTTCCCACAGATCCTGCAACACCGTCTGCGTTCGATTAACGCCGCATTCAAACGCGCCCGCGAATCTTACGGCTACAAGGGTGATTATTTCCTCGTTTATCCGATCAAGGTTAATCAGCACCGTCGTGTGATTGAATCGCTGATTCACTCCGGTGAGCCGCTGGGACTGGAAGCCGGTTCTAAGGCCGAACTGATGGCGGTTCTGGCGCATGCGGGCATGACCCGCAGCGTGATTGTCTGTAATGGTTACAAAGACCGCGAATACATTCGTCTGGCGCTGATTGGCGAGAAGATGGGCCACAAGGTCTATCTGGTCATTGAGAAGATGTCTGAAATCGCGATCGTGCTGGATGAAGCCGAACGGCTGAATGTGGTCCCGCGTCTGGGCGTGCGTGCGCGTCTGGCCTCGCAAGGTTCTGGTAAATGGCAGTCCTCCGGTGGTGAAAAATCCAAGTTCGGCCTGGCGGCGAACCAGGTACTGCAACTGGTGGAAATTCTGCGCGAACGCGGTCGTCTGGACAGCATTCAATTGCTGCACTTCCATCTCGGTTCACAGATGGCGAACATTCGCGATATCGCCACCGGCGTACGTGAATCTGCGCGTTTCTACGTTGAGCTGCACAAACTGGGCGTAAACATCCAGTGCTTCGATGTGGGTGGTGGCCTCGGCGTGGACTATGAAGGGACACGCTCGCAGTCTGACTGTTCGGTCAACTACGGTCTGAACGAATACGCCAACAATATTATCTGGGCGATTGGCGATGCCTGTGAAGAACACGGCCTGCCGCATCCGACGGTAATTACCGAGTCCGGTCGTGCGGTAACCGCACACCATACCGTGCTGGTGTCTAACATCATCGGCGTTGAGCGTAGCGAACACACCGAAGCTACGCCTCCGGCTGACGATGCGCCGCGTGCCCTGCAAAGCATGTGGGAAACCTGGCAGGAGATGCACGAACCGGGCACCCGCCGTTCGCTGCGTGAATGGCTGCACGACAGTCAGATGGATTTGCACGATGTTCACATTGGCTATTCATCCGGAACCTTCAGCCTGCATGAGCGCGCGTGGGCAGAGCAGCTGTATCTGAACATGTGCCATGACGTGCAGAAACAGCTCGACCCGAGCAACCGCGCGCACCGTCCGATCATCGACGAACTGCAGGAGCGTATGGCGGATAAGATTTACGTCAACTTCTCACTGTTCCAGTCGATGCCGGATGCGTGGGGGATCGATCAGCTGTTCCCGGTCATGCCGCTGGAAGGACTGAACCAGGTCCCTGAGCGCCGTGCGGTGCTGCTGGATATTACCTGCGACTCTGACGGTGCTATTGACCATTATGTTGACGGCGATGGTATTGCTACCACCATGCCGATGCCGGAGTACGATCCTGAGAACCCGCCGATGCTGGGCTTCTTTATGGTTGGTGCGTACCAGGAAATCCTTGGCAACATGCACAACCTGTTCGGCGATACCGAAGCGGTCGACGTATTTGTCTTCCCGGATGGTAGCGTTGAAGTTGAGCTGTCTGATGAAGGGGATACCGTCGCGGACATGTTGCAGTACGTGCAGCTGGATCCAAAAACGTTGCTGACCCACTTCCGCGATCAGGTTAAACAGACCGATCTGGACGATGCGCTGCAACAGCAGTTCCTCGAAGAGTTCGAGGCTGGACTGTACGGCTATACCTATCTCGAAGACGAGTAAGGTTGTTCTGGGTCGCTTGAACCTGGACAAATTAGCGGCGATAATTCGCCCATACACGTAGTCACGTAAATCAATCCCTTCCTCGTCGGGCTTAACGACGCGGAGGGGATTTTTTTTAACCGATTTTATAAGAGGTCAGTACATGAGCACCTTAGGTCATCAATACGACAACTCCCTGGTTTCTAACGCCTTTGGTTTTTTACGTCTGCCGATGAATTTCCAGCCCTACGACAGCGATGCCGACTGGGTTATTACCGGCGTACCGTTTGATATGGCGACGTCTGGTCGTGCGGGTGGGCGTCATGGTCCGGCAGCGATCCGTCAGGTGTCGACCAATCTGGCCTGGGAGCACAACCGCTTCCCGTGGAATTTTGACATGCGTGAACGCCTGAACGTCGTGGACTGCGGCGATCTGGTGTATGCGTTTGGCGATGCGCGTGAAATGAGTGAAAAATTGCAGGCGCATGCTGAAAAGCTGCTTTCTGCCGGCAAGCGCATGCTCTCCTTCGGCGGTGACCACTTCGTCACGCTGCCGCTGCTGCGCGCGCACGCTAAGCACTTTGGTAAAATGGCGCTGGTGCACTTTGATGCCCACACCGACACCTATGCTAACGGCTGTGAATTTGACCACGGCACCATGTTCTATACCGCGCCGAACGAAGGCCTGATCGATCCGAACCATTCCGTGCAGATCGGTATTCGGACCGAGTTTGACAAAGACAACGGCTTTACCGTACTGGATGCCTGCCAGGTGAACGATCGCAGCGTGGATGACATCATTGCGCAGGTGAAGCAGATTGTCGGTGACATGCCGGTTTACCTGACCTTTGATATCGACTGCCTGGATCCGGCGTTTGCTCCGGGTACGGGTACGCCAGTGATCGGCGGTCTGACGTCGGATCGTGCGATCAAACTGGTGCGTGGCCTGAAGGATCTGAATATTGTCGGGATGGATGTAGTCGAAGTGGCCCCGGCCTACGATCAGTCTGAGATCACCGCGCTGGCAGCAGCAACGCTGGCACTGGAGATGTTGTATATCCAGGCGGCGAAGAAAGGCGAATAACGGATTTCGGACAATTTTGCCGGATGTCGCTGACGCTAATCCGGCCTACATTGTTGTTGAATCTGTAGGCCGGATAGGCGTTTACGCAGCCATCCGGCACTGTTTGAAGATTACTTAATTCCGTCTGCGCTCATGCGGTCGCGAATATGTTGCGCACGTTCGGCGGAGGCTGGATGGTCGTCAAACATTGAGCTTTGACGACCGGCTTCCAGTTTTGCCAGTTTCTCAAAGCTGGTGGCTAAGCCTGCCGGATTAATACCGCGTTTGCGCAACAAATCATACGAGTAATCATCCGCTTCGGATTCCTGACGTTGGGAGAACTGCGAGTTCACCAGTTTTTCTCCCAGATCGCCAAGCTGAGACTGCGACAAGCTGCCGACGATGCCGCCCGCAGAGGCCGCTGCGGCACGCACGGCGTTGGTTCCCAGCGCAACTTGCATTCCTTTCTTCACGTGACCCAGCGCAACGTGGCCCATTTCGTGACCAATAACCGCCTCAACTTCGTTATCTGTCATCATATCCATCAGGCCGCTGTACACGCGGATGCAGCCATTTGCCATCGCAAACGCGTTAACGTCTTTCGCCACATAGACTTTGTAATTCACCGGCTGGCCGTTGATGTTATCGCCTAGCGCAGCGGCGATTTTGCTCAGTCGTTTGGTATATTCACTGCTGGCAGGAGCAATGGTCGCTTTGCTGTCCATATCCTGGCAGGCTTGGTTGCTCAGCGCGATGACCTGAGCATCGCTCAGACTGTAGGCCTGGAAAGCACCTGCGCCAGATGAAAGTAGTCCGTTGGAGTCCATATTCTGGCAGCCGGTCAATGCCGTTGCCATGCTCATAGCAAGCAGTAAAGCGCGAATTTTCATTTTTTCTCTTCCGCACGAAGTCAGGATTATTCTAAAAAATGCGTCGTTTGCAGGTAATGCGACGCTCAACCTAAGTATAAAGAAAAGAACAACAAGCGGGCGAGAAGATTGCGCAACATGCGTGCAGGATCCAGAGATTTCTGAAGCGGTAAAAGGATGCTCCATGTACATGGCACGCGGCTTGGGTTACATTGTTGGCACTTTTTTCCGGCGTAGCCCAAAACGCTCTGTCGTCAAGTCGTTCCGGGCACAGCCTTCATTATCCGATCTGGAGTCAAAATGTCCTCACGTAAAGAGCTTGCCAATGCTATTCGTGCGCTGAGCATGGACGCAGTACAGAAAGCCAAATCCGGTCATCCGGGTGCCCCGATGGGTATGGCTGACATTGCCGAAGTCCTGTGGCGTGATTTCCTGAACCACAACCCAAATAACCCGTCCTGGGCTGACCGTGACCGCTTCGTGTTGTCAAACGGTCACGGCTCAATGCTGATTTATAGTTTGCTGCACCTCTCCGGCTACGACCTGCCGATGTCTGAGCTGCAGAACTTCCGTCAGCTGCACTCCAAAACGCCGGGTCACCCGGAAGTGGGTTATACCGCGGGTGTGGAAACGACTACCGGTCCGCTGGGTCAGGGCATCGCTAACGCGGTGGGTATGGCTATCGCTGAAAAAACGCTGGCGGCGCAGTTTAACCGTCCAGGTCACGACATTGTTGACCACTTCACCTACGCCTTCATGGGCGACGGCTGCATGATGGAAGGTATCTCTCACGAGGTATGTTCTCTGGCTGGTACGCTGAAGCTGGGCAAACTGATTGCGTTCTACGATGACAACGGTATTTCTATCGATGGTCACGTTGAAGGCTGGTTCACTGATGACACCGCGAAGCGTTTCGAAGCTTACGGCTGGCACGTGGTGCGTGGCGTTGATGGCCATGATGCTGATGCGATTAAGCGCGCAGTAGAAGAAGCCCGCGCAGTGACCGACAAACCGTCCCTGCTGATGTGCAAAACCATCATCGGTTTCGGTTCCCCGAACAAAGCTGGCACCCACGACTCTCACGGTGCACCGCTGGGCGACGCAGAAATTGCACTGACCCGCGAGCAGCTGGGCTGGAAATACGCGCCGTTTGAAATCCCGTCTGAAATCTACGCACAGTGGGATGCGAAAGAAGCAGGTCAGGTTAAAGAAGCGGCGTGGAACGAGAAATTCGCTGCTTATGCGAAAGCCTTCCCGCAGGAAGCCGCTGAATTCACCCGTCGTATGAAAGGTGAAATGCCATCTGACTTCGATGCGAAAGCGAATGAGTTCATTGCTAAACTGCAGGCCAATCCGTCCAAAATCGCCAGCCGTAAAGCATCCCAGAACGCTATTGAAGCGTTTGGTCATTTACTGCCAGAATTCCTCGGTGGTTCCGCTGACCTCGCCCCATCTAACCTGACTATCTGGTCTGGTTCTAAAGCCATTAACGAAGACGCTGCTGGTAACTACATCCATTACGGTGTTCGTGAATTTGGTATGACCGCTATCGCTAACGGTATCGCGCTGCACGGTGGTTTCCTGCCGTACACCTCTACCTTCCTGATGTTCGTTGAATATGCCCGTAATGCGGTGCGTATGGCGGCACTCATGAAACAGCGTCAAGTGATGGTCTATACCCACGATTCCATCGGTTTGGGCGAAGATGGCCCGACTCACCAGCCGGTAGAGCAGGTTGCTTCTCTGCGCGTGACCCCGAACATGAGCACATGGCGTCCATGTGACCAGGTTGAATCTGCGGTAGCGTGGAAATACGGCGTTGAGCGTCAGGACGGTCCGACCGCTCTGATCCTCTCCCGTCAGAACCTGGCACAGCAGGAACGTACTGAAGAGCAGCTGGCAAACATCGCACGCGGTGGTTACGTGCTGAAAGATTGCGCTGGCCAGCCTGAGCTGATCTTCATTGCTACCGGTTCTGAAGTTGAACTGGCGGTGGCTGCATGGGACAAACTGACGGCGGAAGGCGTTAAAGCGCGCGTGGTCTCTATGCCGTCTACCGATGCATTCGACAAGCAGGATGCCGCTTATCGCGAATCCGTGCTGCCGAAAGCTGTCTCTGCTCGCGTGGCAATTGAAGCGGGCATCGCGGACTACTGGTTCAAATACGTGGGCCTGAACGGCGCTATCATCGGTATGACCACCTTTGGTGAGTCTGCTCCGGCTGAGCTGCTGTTTGAAGAGTTTGGCTTCACCGTAGACAACGTGGTTGCGAAAGCCAAAGAACTGCTGTAATTACGATTACAACGGTATAACGGGTCGCTCAGGCGGCCCGTTTTTTTTGTGCGTCAGATTTTTTCTTGGCGTAGCTGACCCGTTTCAAGGCGCACTACGCGAGAAAAATGACGCTGCGTAAATGCAACGTCATGGCTGATCGCGACCACGCTAGTACCCCGTGCGCGGCACACCGCGAGCCAGTTCTCAAATATCGCCAGCCAGTGTGCGTCAAAATCCCGGCTCGGTTCATCAAGCAGAAGAAGGGCCGGTGCCATGGCTTCAAGGCTGGCGACGGCGACCATACGTCGTTGCGCGGTGTGCAGATCCAGCGGATGAGCGTCGGCGACGTCCGCTAACTGACATAACTGCAGGGCTGCTGCAGTACGTTGCGCAATCTCTGCTAGCGGGCGCTTTTGTAACCGTAAACCAAAGGCCACTTCCTCTACGACCTTGCTGTGAAAAATTTGGTTTTCGGCTTCCTGAAACAATACGCCGAGCACCTTAGCTCTTTCGCGGTTTTTCAGTTGCGCAATCGACCTGTCACTCAAGATTATCGTGCCAGAGGAGGGGGGCAGAAGGCCCGCCATGATGCGCAGCAGCGTGGATTTTCCCGCGCCATTATCGCCCGTCAGCGCCAGCCATTCACCGGCGTTAAGATTAAGCGAGATGTTGTGCAGGCAGTTATAAGAGGCATTCGGCCAGCGATACGTCACCTGGTTAAGCGTTAGCATTGTGGGGATAGCGCTCCGTCACGCAGTTGCCATACCTGCTGACAATGGCTGATAAAAGGGGGGGGGGCGCGTTCGAAAAGCACAATCAACGCCTGTTGTTCCTGCGCCCATTGATGCAACCGATCCAGCAACATACTGGTGGCCTGCGCCGTCAGACGACTGAATGCTTCATCCAGAATCAATATTCTGGGTTGCATGGCTAGTGCGCTGGCAATGACCACCCGCTGTGTTTCTCCGCCGGAAAGCGTTCCTGGATGGCGATGGCGCAACGACTGGCATTCCGTCAGTGTGAGTGCCGCGTCAATTCGACGCATAATTTCAGCCTCCTGCAGGCAGAGGTTCTCCGGGCCGAATGCCACTTCTTCCTCCACGCTGAATGTGCAGCCAGAAAGCTGCAGATAAGGCGATTGCTGCACCAGTTGGATGGTACACGACTGCTCGACGAGTGACAGTTGTCCGACAGGATTTCCCAGCAACTTTCCTTTCCCTTCAATCTCTCCGGGAAGAAAATCAGGGTACCAGCCTGCCATCAGCTGTGCCAGCGTACTTTTTCCGCTGCCGTTATCACCGAAAATCGCCACCATTCCGGGTTCTGCATAGTGGAAGTCAAAGCAGGCTGGTGGGCGCGTGGCGTGCGTCGGGAGATAGCGAAACTGCTCTAGCGTAACCATATCCACACTCCTGTTTCGACCAGCATGGCGAGTACCATCGTGTAGCGGGCAATGCGTTGTAAGGTGCTGTCCTCCGGTGCCCATAACGTTGTGCGTCTACGATGCAAACGAAAGGCCCGCATGTCCAGTGCCGCCCCGCGAACCACCAGATCGTTAAGCGCATTATGCGTGAGTGGCACGATCAGCGCTGGCATGGCGCGCAGCCGTTGATACCAGTGCTCGTCCAACGGCACGCCGCGCGCGCGCTGGGCTTCGTGAATAATCGCCAACTGGCGTTTGAGTTGCTCAACAACCAGCAGCGGGCCTGCAAACAGGTAGGCAACGCCGGGCGGCAGGCGGGAGGCAAATAGGGCGCGAATAAACCGCGATACCGGCACGTACTGCATCCACAGCTGTGACGTTGACACAATTGCCAGGATCCGCAGCCACAGCGTGATGGCATCGGCCCACCGTTGTGGCGTGCGCGGTTGTCCGCTTATCCATTCGGTCAACCAGCCACCGTGGACCAGCCACAATCCAACGCCCAGGGGCACCATCAACCAGACGACATATTTCGCCCGGGGACGCGTGGCTGGCATACACAGTAAGAACAGGAACACGACCGTGCTGTAAACGGTAAGCGGTATTCCCGCGGGTAGCAGCAATGTGGAACATGCGGCCAGCGCCCACAGGGTTAACGAGGTAAACGGGTGCATTTAGCGCACAGCAGACATCGTTGGAAAATGACGTGTGGTGCGCAATGGAAGCTGGCGCAACAGTACCCAAACAATCACGGCGGTGAGAATTTTATCTACCAGATTGGCGCCAATCACCGTGACAGCCACCGACTCAACCAGACCCTCGCCAACCGAGTGCATCCAGGCAACAAATAAATCAGCGCCGCTGCCGGTCACGCCGCCAAACAAGGTGGTGCGGATAGGTACGGCAACGACAGTGACGGCCAGGGTAATGATCACGCCGCTGAACACCACTTTCGGTAAGGTACGAAACCATCCTGCTCGTGCTAGCCATCCTGCGACCAGCCCGATAACCATGGCTACCGGCGCGAAGGCGGCAGCGATCGGATCGGTGAGTAACCCCCACAGCAGGTTGGTGAGTAATCCCGTTAACATTCCCACAATCGGGCCTAATAGCACCGCGCTGATAATGGTGCCGATGGAGTCGAGAAAAATAGGCAGTTTCACCATGCTGATGAGCTGTCCACCGACCATATTGATGGCAATGGCAATAACAATCAGTACCAGTGACTGGCTGGAAAATTGGCGACGCGCCATAGAAAACCTCTTTAAAGTGAAGCGTTAACGGGATGTGATAACCAGTTCGTCATAGCCGGAAACGACACAAGGTTGGCGGCTAAACGCCAGCTCTGTGAGTTCGCCAATCACCAGTTCCAGCGTGGTACGCACGGTACAGCCCGGCATCATGTGGCCTCCCAACATCGCGCCCTGTGGGTCAGAAACCGCAAGATGCAGGTGCTCGCCGGTCAGTTCCAGCGTGCCGTTCAGGGAGATAATTTCCCAGGTGCCGGTGAGCAATGTGGTTTCTTCCTGACCCGCGAAGCGTAAGGCAACGTGGGTTAAACTTCCGGTACAACCGGCAATCCAGGCGGCATGTAATTGATGCTGTTGGATAAAATCGTGCAGTCGGGAAAAGACTTCCTGGCCAGGGAGTAAACGCAGCGCATGAAAGCGAGCTGCAGAGGCGTGAGGAGAGTATGTGACCATAGGTTGAGGGACTCCGAGACTCGGACGTAGCGCTGATAATATAGACGCTGGCTAGGGTGCTTTCTGATATAAATCAGGATTTGTGACACGGCAACGAAATAATCTTGCTACGCTTATTCGCAATTCAGGAATATGGAATAAATTTAGCGGGGCAGAGCGTTAAAATGTGATGTAAGTCAGATAACGGTGTTCTGTTGCTGGACAATCATTCCTTTTATTCCTTGTTTCGCTTATTCTAGCTGAAGCGTTTCAGTCGATTAAATGTTCGACAATTAATCAAACAGTCGCAGTTTGCGACAGGTAAGGTTTCCCTGAGCGATTTGCTGCATTACTCTGTCAGCCACATCGTTTCTGAGAAATCCTTGCAGGAGACCTATGACCGTACGCGTAGCGATTAATGGTTTCGGTCGCATCGGGCGCAACGTGGTTCGTGCTTTGTATGAATCCGGGCGTCGGGCGGAAATCACCGTGGTGGCCATCAACGAATTGGCGAGTGCTGAAGGCATGGCGCATTTGTTGAAATATGACACCAGCCATGGACGTTTTGCCTGGGATGTTCGCCAGGAACGCGACCAGCTCATTGTTGGCGACGACGCGATTCGCATTCTGCATGAGCGAACACTCGATGCGCTTCCGTGGCGCGAACTGGGTGTTGACGTCGTGCTGGACTGTACGGGGGTCTTCGGTAGCCGCGAACACGGCGAAGCGCATATTGCCGCAGGTGCAAAAAAAGTGCTCTTTTCACATCCTGGTAGTCACGACATCGACGCAACCGTTGTGTTTGGCGTTAATCAGGATCAGCTGCGCGCTGAAGACCGGATCGTTTCCAACGCCTCCTGCACCACGAATTGCATTATTCCCGTTATTAAATTGTTGGATGATGCTTACGGCATCGAGTCCGGCACCGTTACGACGATCCACTCCGCGATGCACGATCAACAGGTTATTGATGCCTATCATCCCGACCTGCGTCGTACGCGAGCAGCCAGTCAGTCGATTATTCCCGTTGATACCAAACTGGCGGCGGGGATCACACGAATTTTTCCACAATTTAACGATCGTTTTGAAGCGATTGCGGTGCGTGTACCGACCATAAATGTGACGGCGATCGACTTAAGCGTGACGGTGAAAAAACCAGTAAAAGCGAGTGAAGTCAACCAGTTGCTGCAAAAAGCAGCACAAGGTGCATTTCATGGTATAGTTGACTATACGGAATTACCGTTGGTCTCTGTAGATTTTAACCACGACCCGCACAGCGCCATCGTTGATGGTACGCAAACGCGCGTAAGTGGTGCTCACCTGATCAAAACATTGGTCTGGTGCGATAATGAATGGGGCTTTGCTAACCGCATGCTCGACACAACGTTAGCGATGGCTGCTATTGGTTTCAGGTAAGGCGCGTGAGCGCTTGCAAAACTTTAAGAATCAACGAGAGGATTCACCATGTCTGTAATTAAGATGACCGATCTGGATCTTGCTGGTAAACGTGTTTTTATCCGTGCGGATCTGAACGTACCAGTTAAAGAAGGGAAAGTAACCAGCGATGCGCGTATCCGTGCGTCTCTGCCGACCATAGAACTGGCCCTGAAACAGGGTGCAAAAGTGATGGTAACTTCCCACCTGGGTCGTCCTACCGAAGGCGAGTACAACGAAGAATTCTCTCTGCTGCCGGTTGTTAACTACCTGAAAGACAAACTGTCTAACCCGGTTCGTCTGGTAAAAGATTACCTCGACGGCGTTGACGTTGCAGCCGGTGAACTGGTGGTTCTGGAAAACGTTCGCTTTAACAAAGGCGAGAAGAAAGACGACGAAGCACTGTCTAAAAAATACGCTGCACTGTGCGATGTATTCGTCATGGATGCTTTCGGTACGGCTCACCGTGCGCAGGCTTCTACTCACGGTATCGCGAAATTCGCTGACGTTGCTTGCGCGGGTCCGCTGCTGGCCGCTGAGCTGGACGCACTGGGTAAAGCTCTGAAAGAACCGGCTCGTCCGATGGTTGCTATCGTTGGTGGTTCTAAAGTTTCTACCAAACTGACCGTTCTGGACTCTCTGTCTAAAATTGCTGACCAGCTGATCGTCGGCGGTGGTATCGCCAACACCTTCGTTGCTGCGCAAGGCCACAACGTGGGTAAATCCCTGTACGAAGCAGACCTGGTTGATGAAGCCAAGCGCCTGCTGACTCTCTGCGACATCCCGGTGCCGGCTGACGTTCGCGTAGCAACTGAGTTCTCTGAAACTGCGCCTGCAACGCTGAAATCTGTTAACGACGTGAAAGAAGACGAGCAGATCCTGGATATCGGTGACGCATCTGCACAGCAGCTGGCTGAGATCCTGAAGAATGCAAAAACCATTCTGTGGAACGGCCCGGTTGGTGTGTTTGAATTCCCGAACTTCCGTAAAGGGACTGAAATCGTGGCTAACGCCATTGCCGACAGCGAAGCATTCTCTATCGCTGGCGGCGGCGACACCCTGGCGGCTATCGACCTGTTCGGCATCGCTGACAAAATCTCCTACATCTCCACTGGTGGCGGCGCATTCCTCGAGTTCGTGGAAGGCAAAGTTCTGCCAGCAGTAGCCATGCTCGAAGAGCGTGCTAAGAAGTAATTCAGTTCAGGCGGGGTGACCCGCCTGTTTTTCAGCGCGCTTAAACGCTCGCGAACCTTCTTCAACGGTCGAAGATACAGATACAGGACTACGTAACATGTCTAAAATTTTTGATTTCGTAAAACCGGGCGTCATCACTGGCGACGACGTACAGAAAGTTTTCCAGGTAGCAAAAGAAAACAACTTTGCACTGCCAGCTGTTAACTGCGTCGGTACCGACTCCATCAACGCCGTTCTGGAAACCGCTGCAAAAGTTAAAGCACCGGTAATCGTTCAGTTCTCCAACGGTGGCGCTGCATTCATTGCGGGTAAAGGCGTGAAGTCTGACGTTCCTCAGGGCGCGGCAATCCTCGGTGCTATCTCTGGTGCGCATCACGTTCACCAGATGGCTGAACACTACGGTGTTCCGGTTATCCTGCACACTGACCACTGCGCGAAGAAACTGCTGCCGTGGATCGACGGTCTGTTGGACGCGGGTGAAAAACACTTCGCAGCAACCGGCAAACCGCTGTTCTCTTCTCACATGATCGACCTGTCGGAAGAGTCTCTGGAAGAGAACATCGAAATCTGCTCCAAATACCTGGCGCGCATGTCCAAAATGGACATGACTCTGGAAATCGAACTGGGTTGCACCGGTGGCGAAGAAGACGGCGTGGACAATAGCCACATGGACGCTTCTGCACTGTACACCCAGCCAGAAGACGTTGATTACGCGTTCACCGAGCTGAGCAAAATCAGCCCGCGTTTCACTATCGCGGCATCCTTCGGTAACGTACACGGCGTGTACAAACCAGGTAACGTGGTTCTGACCCCGACTATCCTGCGTGACTCTCAGGACTATGTTTCTAAGAAACATAACCTGCCGCACAACAGCCTGAACTTCGTCTTCCACGGCGGTTCCGGTTCTACTGCTCAGGAAATCAAAGACTCCGTAAGCTACGGCGTAGTGAAAATGAACATCGATACCGATACCCAATGGGCTACCTGGGAAGGTGTTCTGAACTACTACAAAGCAAACGAAGCTTACCTGCAGGGTCAGTTGGGTAACCCGAAAGGCGAAGATCAGCCGAACAAGAAATACTACGATCCGCGCGTATGGCTGCGTGCTGGTCAGGCAACCATGATCACCCGTCTGGAACAGGCTTTCAAAGAACTGAACGCGGTTGACGTTCTGTAATTTACGCCGTTCAACATGACATCAGGCCCGCAAATGCGGGCCTTTTTTATTGTCATTTCTCGCGGTAGTCGACAGAGAATTATGTGATCTATTTGGCAAAAATGGCGTTTATTGTTTACCCTTGTCAAATTGCCCGTCCCGGTGGGGCGGCTTTCTTTCTCCCGTTTGGGTAAGCAAAAAAGGAATAGTGAATGGAAGATTTGAATGTTGTCGACAGCATAAACGGTGCGGGTACCTGGCTGGTGCGTAACCAGGAGCTGCTGTTGAGCTATGCCGTCAACATCGTTGCGGCTATCGCTATTGTCATCATCGGGATGATTGTGGCTCGGGTTGTGTCCAACACCATTAACCGTGTGATGGTGGCGCGTCAAATTGATGCGACCGTGGCTGATTTTCTCTCTGCGCTGGTGCGTTACGGTATTATTGCCTTTACGTTGATTGCTGCGCTGGGCCGCGTGGGCGTGCAGACAGCCTCTGTTATCGCCGTGCTCGGTGCCGCCGGTTTAGCCGTCGGTCTGGCGTTGCAAGGCTCGCTGTCTAACCTCGCCGCAGGCGTTCTGCTGGTGATGTTCCGTCCGTTCCGCGCAGGCGAATATGTCGATCTTGGCGGTGTAGCGGGTACCGTGCTCAATGTGCAGATTTTCTCTACCACCATGCGTACCGTAGACGGAAAAATTGTAGTGATCCCCAACGGGAAAATCATTGCCGGTAATATCATTAACTTCTCTCGCGAACCGGTTCGTCGCAACGAATTTATTATTGGGGTGGCGTATGACTCTGATATCGACCAGGTTAAACAAATCCTCACCGATATCATTCAGTCTGACGAGCGTATCCTGAAAGACCGTGAAATGACGGTACGCCTGAATGAGCTCGGGGCGTCCTCGATTAATTTCGTGGTGCGCGTCTGGAGCAACAGTAGCGATCTGCAAAGCGTCTACTGGGACGTACTGGAACGCATTAAGCGTGAGTTTGATGCTCACGGCATCAGCTTCCCGTATCCGCAAATGGATGTGAATTTCAAGCGCGTGAAAGCAAACGCGGCAGAATAATCACGAGCCCGGTGGCGCTACTGCTTACCGGGCCTACAAAACCTGTAGGCCGGATAAGGCGTCTGCCGCCATCCGGCGTTTTCCCTCCGGGTATTAATTCCTCTTATACCTGATTAATATTATCAATTTCCGCTAATGATTATCCCGCGTTATAGTCTGCGCTTAAGAGAAACAGTTCGGGATATTCAACGTGTTATCATATTATTTTCAAGGGCTTGCGCTTGGCGCAGCGATGATACTTCCGCTCGGTCCGCAAAATGCTTTCGTGATGAATCAGGGTATTCGTCGCCAGTATCACATTATGATCGCCTTACTTTGTGCCATCAGCGATTTACTGCTGATCTGCGCGGGGATCTTTGGCGGCAGCGCCTTGCTGATGCAATCGCCATGGCTGATGGCGCTGGTAACCTGGGGCGGCGTGGCGTTCTTACTCTGGTACGGCTTCGGCGCGTTAAAAACGGCGATGAGCAGTAATCTGGAGCTGGCCAGTGCCGAGGTGATGAAGCAGGGGCGCTGGAAAATTATCGCTACGATGCTGGCGGTGACGTGGCTTAACCCGCATGTCTATCTCGATACCTTCGTGGTGCTGGGCAGTCTTGGCGGTCAACTGGACGTCGAGCCGAAGCGCTGGTTTGCTCTGGGTACTGTTAGCGCATCGTTCCTGTGGTTCTTTGGCCTGGCGCTGCTGGCGGCCTGGCTGGCGCCGCGTCTACGCACCGCCAAAGCACAACGAATCATCAATACGCTGGTGGGACTCGTGATGTGGTTTATTGCTTTTCAACTGGCAAAAGAAGGCGTTGCGCACGTAGATGCGCTGTTCAACTAAGTGTTGTCTGATGGACAACAGGCTGAGATCCGCTAAGCTTGCCTGCATGCGCCCTGAGTTTCGGGGTAAATAATGAAACATGGAGGAACGACAGTGAAGTTCAAAATAATGGCCCTGGCGGCATTAGTCGGATTCAGTGCACTCTCAGTACAGGCAAATGAATTGCCGAATGGACCGCACATCGTGACTTCCGGAACGGCAAGCGTGGACGCGACACCTGATATTGCGACGCTGGCAATTGAAGTCAACGTGGCGGCAAAGGATGCGGCCTCAGCAAAGAAACAGGCTGACGAACGCGTCGCGCAATACCTTTCCTTCCTGGAACAAAACCAGATAGCGAAAAAAGACATCAGCTCTGCAAACCTGCGTACCCAGCCGGATTACGATTACCAGAATGGTAAAAGCGTACTCAAAGGCTATCGTGCGGTGCGCACCGTTGAGGTGACTCTGCGTCAACTGGACAAACTCAACGCGCTGCTGGATGGCGCGCTGAAAGCGGGTCTGAACGAGATTCGTTCAGTGTCGCTGGGTGTTGCCCAGCCGGATGCCTACAAAGATAAAGCGCGTAAAGCGGCCATTGATGATGCGATTCATCAGGCTGAACAACTGGCGGCGGGCTTTAACAGCAAACTCGGCCCGGTTTACAGCGTGCGCTACCACGTGTCGAATTATCAGCCAAGCCCAATGGTACGGATGATGAAAGCCGACGCAGCGCCTGCAGCATCGGCGCAGGAAACCTACGAGCAGCCGGTCATTCAGTTTGACGATCAGGTCGATGTGGTCTTCCAGATAGAGCCTGCGGCAAGTCAGCCAGCGACAACACCTGCCAAAACGCAGTAATCTTTTCAGACCCGGCTTTTCAGCCGGGTTTTTTATGTGATCAACTGTAAAAATGCGACCGCGTCGTGCGTCTTTTTTGGGGCTGCATGAGGATATGCCATAGTGATTTTATGAGGTGACTATGGATATTTTTATCTCGAAAAAGATGCGTAATTTTATTCTGCTGGCGCAAACCAATAATATCGCCAGAGCGGCAGAAAAAATCCACATGACCGCATCGCCCTTTGGTAAAAGCATTGCTGCACTGGAAGATCAAATCGGCTATACGCTGTTTACCCGTAAAGACAACAACATCAGTCTCAACAAAGCCGGGCAGGAGCTGTATCAAAAACTGTTTCCCGTCTATCAGCGTTTGTCCGCCATTGATAACGAAATCCATACTTCCTCGCGTCGTTCGCGTGAAATCGTTATTGGCATCGACAATACCTATCCGACCATCATTTTCGACCAGTTGATTAGCCTTGGTGATAAATATGAAGGCGTGACGGCTCAGGCCGTTGAATTCAGTGAGAATGGGGTGATTGATAATCTGTTCGACCGACAGCTGGATTTTATTATTTCGCCGCAGCATGTTTCTTCGCGCGTCCAGGAGCTGGAAAATCTAGCGGTGAGCGAACTGCCTCCCCTGCGCCTGGGGTTCCTGGTGTCCCGCCGTTACGAAGAAAAGCAGCCTCAGGATCTGCTGCGGGAATTACCCTGGCTGCAAATGCGCTTCCAGAACCGCGCCAATTTTGAAGCCATGCTGGATGCCTACATGCGGCCCAGTGGGATCAATCCAACCATTATCTATCGTCCATATAGCTTTATGGCTAAGGTGAGTGCGGTGGAGCGTGGACATTTTCTGACGGTGATCCCCCATTTTGCCTGGCGGCTGGTGAATCCGGCAACGCTGAAATATTTTGATGCGCCCGGCAGCCCGATGTTCATGCAGGAATTTCTCTATTCGCTGAAAAATCATCGTTATACCGCCACGATGCTCCAGCATATTGCTGAAGATCGTGACGGTACGGCAGATTAACCCAGCATTGATCCTGTTTCGAGCAGGTTGCGGTGCAGATCAAATGCGTGGCTGAGATCGTGATGAATATGCCCGCCGGGTGCCTGTTCCAGATAGCGATGCAGGTAGTCGCGGTACAGCGGGTGCGCGCAGTTGTCGATGATGGTGTGCGCTCGTTGCAGCGGCGATAACCCACGCAGATCGGCAATCCCTTGTTCGGTAACGATCACTTTGACGCTGTGTTCGCTGTGATCGACGTGGCTGCACATCGGGACGATCGTCGAGATTTTCCCGTCTTTGGCAATCGACGGGGCCATAAAAATAGACAGATAGGCGTTGCGCTCAAAATCCCCGCTGCCGCCGATGCCGTTCATCAGGTTTACCCCTGCAACATGCGTGGAGTTGGCATGGCCATAGATATCAAACTCCAGGCCGACATTCAGCGCAATCACCCCCAGCCGGCGGATGATCTCGGGGTTATTGGAGATCTCCTGCGGGCGCAGCACAATGCGACTGGCGAAGAAATCCATATTGGCATAAATCTTCTGCAGTGAGGCGGCGGAAATTGTCAGGCTGGAGGCGCTGGCGCCGGTTATCTTGCCCGTTTCCAGCAGATTTACGACCGACTCCTGCAGTACCTCGGAGTACATCATAAAGGGGGGAATTTCCGGATTCTCGCCCAGTCGCGCCATCACCGCGTTATTAATATTGCCGACGCCGCTTTGCAAGGGAAGAAACTCAGGTGGAATACGTTTGTGCGCCATTTCCGCCAGCAGAAAGCTCACCACGTTATCGGCAATTTGCTGGCAGAGCGGATTGGTTTTATCCGACGCACTGCCGGCATCGGGCAGGTTCGTTTCCACCAGAGCGACGATTTTTTTCGGGTCTATCTGGACGCACTGGCTGCCGATGCGATCCATGGTATGAAAAATGGGGACGCTGTTACGACGCGGCGGCGCGCCTGGTATCACAATGTCGGCCAGTTCCGCTACGCGTGGATTGTGATAATGATTCAGCTCAATAATGACTTTTTTCGCCCGTAGCAGCCAGGTTGGCGCATTGCCGATCCCGCTGGTCAGCCAGATCCTGCCGTCCGGCGCAATGGCTGAGGCCTCTATAACAGCAACATCAATCTCGCCAAAGAAGCCGTAATTAACCATCTGTGCGACTTCACTGAGATGGAGATCGACAAACCGCACCTGGCCTTGATTAATTTTCTGACGCAGGCCAGATGAGGTTTGATAAGGCGCGCGCCAGGAAACGGCATCCGCCTCAGAGAGCGCGTCATCTGCGGCCGCGCTAATTGACGCGCCGGTTAGCAGGCGGATCTGAAAAGGCTGCCCTACCTGATGCAGTTCGCTGGCTTGCCGGGCAATCGCTGCGGGCAACGCCTTTGGTGAACCCGCAGGTGTAAAGCCGCTGAACGCCACCATATCATCATGCTGAATAATTTCTGCCGCCTGTTCGGCGCTCATCCGTTTCATGGCTTTTCCTTTAGCTGACCGCGATTAATGGCCGACGAAATTCGGTTTCCGTTTTTCTAAAAACGCATTCATCCCTTCCTGATAGTCATTGCTGTCGTAAACCGCACGGCGCATGCCCTGGATGCGTTCAAATTCATCGGAATTCATGGTGTGCGCTTCGCCCAGCACGCGCAGTTCTTCTTTGATCACGGCAATCGCCAGCGGCGCTTTTTCTGAGATGTGATGCGCCATTTGCAGAGTAAAATCTTCCAGCTCGTCGACGGCGACCACATGGTTGAGAATACCTACCGCCAGCGCGCGCTGGGCGGTAATCGGTAGGGCGGTGAAAATCAGCTCTTTGACGATATGAAAACCCGCATCACGGGTCAGGTTGTGAATACCCACCAGGTTATATGGCACGCCGAGATTGACCGGCGTCATCGAGAACGTCGAGGTCTCGGCAGAGATGATGAGATCGGAACTCATGATCATCTCGAATGCACCGCCCCAGACGCTGCCTTCAACCATCGAGATAATAGGTTTCGGGTACTTTTGGATCATGCGGGTGATCTGGCGCAGCGGATCGTCATAGGACAGCGGATCGCGACGTCCGGTAGGGAGTTCATGAATATCATGTCCAGCAGAGAACACTTTGGCCCCGCTCGGTGCGCGTAGAATAATGCAGCGAATTTCTGGACGATTGAGATCGTTCAGCGCCAGCATAAGATCGTCAATAAACACTTTGCTCAGGGCGTTAAGCTTGCGGGCATAGTTGAATTCAATGACCGCGACTTTCTGGATGATGACGACGTTGACGTATTGATAGGACATAATGTTCTCTTTAATCAAAGTAATGATGTTGGATAAATTCGCTAATGTGTCGCAGGCCGGTACGTGGCGAAAGGTCATTGTTCCTGACCGAGCGCAGCGTTTGCTGGAAATAGCGATCGAAATCAGTGCGGGAAAATAACAGGTGCAGCGCCTCTTCTTCGGCCTGTTTCTGTAACCAGTCCACCGCTTGCTGCTGGCGTACTTTTTCCAGCCGACCGCTGGCTGTAAGGCATGTTTTAAAATCGATGATGGCCTGCCAGATTTCTTCAATGCCGCGTTTTTTCAGCGCGCTGCAGGCCAGAGCCTGCGGCTGCCACTCGTCATACTTGCGGCGGAGAATGTGCAGGGCGGAATCATACATATGGCGGGTGATGGCGACGTTGGCGCGGTTGTCCCCGTCATCCTTGTTGATGATGACCAGATCCGCCATCTCCATGATGCCTTTTTTGATGCCCTGCAGATCGTCACCGCCACCGGCTATTTGCAGCGAGAGAAAGCAATCAACCATGCTGGCGACTTCTGTTTCGGACTGCCCAACGCCGACGGTTTCGACGATCACTACGTCGAAGCCTGCCGCTTCGCACAGCAGCATTAATTCCCGGGCGCGCTGGCTGGCACCGCCCAAATGCCCGCTGGAAGGAACCGGTCGAATAAACGCGGCATCCGCACGCGCCAGTTCCGTCATACGGGTTTTATCGCCCAGAATGCTACCGCCGCTGACCGGACTGCTGGGATCGACAGCGATCACCGCCACCCGTAATCCCTTACGGATCAGTAGCATGCCAAAGGCTTCCAGAAAGGTGCTTTTCCCCGCGCCCGGCGTGCCGGTAATGCCCAGACGCAGGGCGTTACCGGTGAACGGTATAATGGCGTCCAGCAGCTGTGTGCTGAGTAGCTGATGACGCGGATGCTGGCTCTCGACCAGCGTCATGGCCTGGGCGAGCGTGGCGCGCTCCCCCAGACGTAGACGCTGGATGCTATCAGCCAGCGTGGCGCTGCTAATCATGGTGCTGACCAATGCGGGTTAATACATCGCGTACGCTGTCGAGCATCGGCGTACCGGGACCATAAATAGCGGCGACACCGCGCGCTTGCAGGAAGGCGTAATCCTGCGGTGGGATGACGCCGCCGGCTACCACGCAAATGTCCTCGCGCCCCCAGCTTTTGAGCGCCGCCACCAGTTCGGGGATCAACGTTTTATGACCCGCCGCCAGTGAAGAGGCGCCAACCACGTGTACATCGTTTTCTACCGCCAGGCGAGCGATCTCTTCCGGCGTGGAGAACATCGGGCTGAGGTCAACATCGAAACCGAGATCGGAATAGGCGCTGGCGATCACTTTGGCGCCGCGATCGTGACCGTCCTGACCCATCTTAGCGACCAGAATGCGCGGGCGGCGGCCGTTATCGGCGAGAAATTTTTCAGTTTGCGCAACAATGGCGTCAAACTCGTCGGCGGATTTTTCAGACTGGTGGTAGCTTTGCGCAATCACTCCGGTAACACACTGGCTGGGTACCAGGTAACGGTCAAAAGCGGACTCCAGTGCGTCAGAGATTTCACCCAGCGTGGCGCGAACGCGCGCGGCATCTATTGCGGCGGCGAGCAGGTTTTCATTGTGCCGCGCTGCGTGGGTCAAAGCTTTCAGCGTGGCTTTCACCGTAATATCGTCACGGGTCGCGCGGATGTGCTGCAGCGAGGCAATCTGCTCGTTGCGCACCATGACGTTGTCGATTTCCAATACCGACGTGGCGTCTTCTTTATCCAGCTTGTATTTGTTCACGCCAACGATAACGCGCTGGCCCTGGTCGATGAGTGATTGTTCGCGGGCGGAAGCTTCTTCGATCATCCGTTTTGGTAACCCCGCTTCTATCGCTTTCGCCATTCCACCCGCTTCATCGATCTGTTCGATGATCGCCCGTGCTTGCTTAACGATCTGATCGGTCAGCGACTCCACATAATACGATCCGGCTAGCGGATCGACGGTGCGGCAGATCTCCGACTCCTCCTGAATGATGATCTGCGTATTGCGTGCGATGCGGGCGGAAAAGTCAGTCGGCAGGCCGAGCGCTTCATCAAAGGCGTTGGTGTGCAAAGACTGAGTACCGCCCAGGGTTGCACCCAGCGCCTCGATGGTGGTGCGCACCACGTTGTTGTACGGATCCTGCTCGGTCAGGCTCCAGCCGGAGGTCTGACAGTGGGTACGTAGCGCCAGGGATTTTGGGTTGGTGGCGCCAAATCCGCTGACCGCCTCGCTCCACAGATAACGCGCGGCGCGCAGCATGGCGACATTCATAAACAGATCCATGCCAATGCCGAAGAAGAATGACAGTCGTGGGGCGAAATCATCAATTTTCAGTCCGGCGGACAGCGCGGCCTTGATGTACTCAATCCCGTCGGCCAGGGTAAACGCCACCTGCTGCACGCAGTTGGCACCCGCTTCACCCATGTGATATCCGCTGATGCTGATGGTATTAAAGCGCGGCATATTGTCAGAACACCAGGCAATGATGTCAGCGATAATGCGCATAGAGGGCTTGGGCGGGTAAATATAGGTGTTGCGGCATAGATACTCTTTCAGAATATCGTTTTGTATCGTGCCAGTGAGCAGCTCTGGCGCGACGCCTTGCTCCTGCGCTGCCACGATATAAAACGCCATCACCGGGAGTGCCGCGCCGTTCATGGTCATGGATACCGACATCTTATCCAGTGGGATCTGGTCGAACAGTACCTTCATATCTTCGACGGTATCTATAGCCACGCCCGCTTTGCCGACGTCGCCTGCCACGCGCGGGTTATCTGAGTCGTAGCCGCGATGGGTGGCGAGGTCAAAGGCGACGGAAAGCCCTTTTTGTCCGGCGGCGAGATTGCGGCGATAAAACGCGTTAGATTCTTTGGCGGTAGAGAACCCGGCGTACTGGCGAATAGTCCACGGCTGCGCGGTATACATGGTGGCGCGTGGGCCACGAACGTAAGGCGCCAGGCCGGGGAGGGTGCCCGTCACTTCCAGGTTGTCGAGATCAGCCTCGGTGTACAGCGGCTTAATGGCAATCCCTTCTGCCGTCTGTTTTACCAGCGAGTCGACGGTTTTTTCCCGTCGGCTGAGTTCTTTGTTGGCGAGCGTTTGCCACGCCTGCATATTGGCCATTTTTTGCTCCGTATTACGCAATAAGTTGAATCTTTGCGAATACGGTGAGCTTTTTCAGCTGGCTTGTCGCCAGCAAAAAATAGCCAATAAGACGTCGTTTTTTGCCGCGTGGCGTGTTTTATTTTGTGATGGATTTCAAAGACGTGGCGGGAATAGCATGAAAAGAGAGTATAAGGTTGTAGGCCGGATAAGGCGTTACGCCGCCATCCGGCACTCAGGGGCAATAAATGCTTTAATCCTGACGCAGCACATTGTGTCCGTAGGCTAGCAGCGCATCGGTGACGTTGCGCATCATGCGGCTTTCCGGTGCAAAGCGATGCCAATAGAGCATCCGACGCTGGAACAGGCCTGGCGTTAAGTCGATAAGCTCGCCGCTTTCCAGCTCTTTCTCGATCTGCAGGTGTGGGATCATGCAGCAGGTTGTCCCCTGGCGCGCCAGCTGCACAAAGGCTTCCGACGAGTTAACGATGTGGCACGGCACGCTGCCCGGTGGCAGATCGAAGTTTTGTTGCAGAAAAGCCTGATGCATGTCGTCGAGATGGTCAAACGCAACCGCCGGCGCTTTTAGCAGGGCAGAACGGGTGACGCCATTCGGAAAGTAGCGCTCGGCAAAAGGTTTTGAGCCGACAAACAGGTAGTCCAGCGCGCCGAGTTTATCCACCAGACAGCTTGGTAGCGCCTGATGTTGAATACTCACCGCGCCCACCACTTCACCGCGACGCAGGCGTTCCTGAGTGCGTGTTTCATCTTCAACCTGCAGGTTCAGACGAATCGGTGAGTTTGCCAGCACAGGGGCCAGCGCCGGGAGTAACCAGGTGGCCAGACTGTCGGCGTTGACGGCCAGGGAGAGCAGCAGCGGCGTCGAGCCGGTTTGTTCATCTCCCAGCCACTCGTCTTCCAGCAGTTCAACCTGACGCAACAGTGCCAGCAACTTTTGCCCTTGCTCGGTTGGGCGAGGTGGTACGGTACGCACCAGCAGCGGTTGTCCGAACATATTCTCAAGCTGCTTTATGCGTTGTGAAACCGCGGATTGTGTGATGCATAGCTTTTGCGCAGCGCGCTCAAATCCCCGTTCACGAATAACCGCATCCAGTGCTTGTAGTGTTCTGTAGTCCGGACGTTTCATTGCTCTGACGTACTCCTGATATTTTTGCGTGTTCTGCACTATGACACAATTTTAGGTTGGGTACAGACGAAATCCGCCGTCTGCGAGCGGGTGTGGGGACATTTTTCTACGCAATGTTCTATAATGCGCGTGAATTTCCACACCACATTCACACCACAGGCGAAACGATCATGACGCAGGATGAACTGAAAAAAGCAGTAGGATGGGCGGCACTTCAGTATGTACAGCCCGGCACCATTGTGGGCGTAGGTACCGGTTCAACAGCCGCACACTTTATTGATGCGCTGGGCACCATGAAAGGTCAGATTGAAGGCGCAGTGTCCAGTTCGGACGCTTCCACTGAAAAACTCAAAAGCCTCGGTATCCACGTGTTCGATCTTAACGAAGTGGACAGCCTTGGCGTGTACGTTGATGGCGCGGACGAAATCAACGGTCACATGCAAATGATCAAAGGCGGCGGCGCAGCGCTGACCCGCGAAAAGATCATTGCCTCCGTCGCTAAGAAATTTATCTGCATCGCCGACGCGTCCAAAGAAGTCGATATTCTGGGTAACTTCCCGCTGCCGGTAGAAGTGATCCCGATGGCGCGTAGTGCGGTTGCTCGTCAGTTGGTGAAGCTGGGCGGTCGTCCTGAATACCGTCAGGGTGTGGTTACTGATAACGGCAACGTCATCCTTGACGTGCACGGTCTGGAGATCCTTGACGCTGTGGCGATGGAAAACGCCATCAACGCAATCCCGGGCGTTGTGACCGTGGGTCTGTTTGCCAACCGTGGGGCGGACGTTGCGCTGATCGGCACAGCAGATGGCGTGAAAACTATCGTAAAATGATCTGACGACCGGGATCTTCTGTCGTTAAAAAAATTTTGGCAGGGCAAATTTGGTGACTTGTGTCACGTTTACAATATTGTCCTGCCGATCCCTCCAAAGAAAAAGTTATCACCAGAATTTTACTCTGACATTTCCCGCTGAATGACACTTCTTCAGCACGACGACGCAAACGTTCATATTGCCGCAATATTTTTTTTTGATATGTTGAAGAGGCGGATGAAAATCCCACACACAACACATCAGATTGAACTAAAAAAAGACAGGGTCGGGGAAATGGCAAAGGTATCACTGGAGAAAGAAAAGATTAAGTTTCTGCTGGTTGAAGGTGTGCATCAAAAAGCACTGGAAAGCCTTCGTGCGGCAGGTTACACCAACATCGAGTTTCACAAAGGCGCTCTGGACACTGAACAGCTGAAAGAGTCCATCCGTGATGCCCATTTTATTGGCCTGCGATCCCGTACTCATCTGACTGAAGATGTGATTGACGCCGCAGAGAAACTGGTCGCGATTGGTTGCTTCTGTATTGGCACCAATCAGGTTGATCTGGGGGCGGCGGCAAAACGCGGGATCCCCGTGTTTAACGCACCATTCTCTAACACCCGCTCCGTTGCCGAACTGGTAATTGGCGAACTGTTGCTGCTGCTGCGCGGCGTGCCGGAAGCGAACGCTAAGGCGCACCGTGGCGTGTGGAACAAACTGGCTACCGGCTCTTTTGAAGCGCGTGGCAAAAAACTGGGGATTATTGGTTACGGCCACATTGGTACCCAGTTGGGCATTCTGGCGGAATCGCTGGGGATGCACGTCTATTTCTATGATATTGAAAACAAACTCCCGCTGGGTAACGCCACCCAGGTACAGCATCTTTCCGACCTGCTCAATATGAGCGATGTGGTCAGCCTTCACGTGCCGGAAAATGCCTCCACCAAGAATATGATGGGCGCACAAGAGATTGCCCTGATGAAGCCGGGTGCGCTGCTGATCAACGCCGCGCGCGGCACGGTTGTTGATATTCCTGCGCTGTGCGATGCGTTAGCCACTAAGCATCTGGCTGGCGCAGCAATCGACGTCTTCCCGACGGAGCCGGCGAGCAACAGCGATCCGTTTACATCTCCGCTGTGTGATTTTGACAACGTGATCCTGACGCCGCACATCGGCGGTTCAACGCTGGAAGCGCAGGAAAACATTGGTCTGGAAGTGGCAGGTAAGCTGACGAAGTATTCCGATAACGGCTCTACGCTGTCGGCGGTTAACTTCCCGGAAGTGTCGCTGCCGCTGCACGGTGGTCGTCGTCTGATGCACATTCACGAAAACCGACCAGGCGTGCTGACCGCGCTGAACCAAATCTTTGCCGAGCAGGGCGTTAACATTGCCGCGCAGTATCTGCAAACTTCCGCGCAGGTGGGGTATGTGGTTATTGATATCGAGGCAGATGAGGATGTGGCGGAGAAAGCGCTGCTGGCGATGAAAGCCATTCCGGGAACGATTCGCGCGCGTATGCTGTACTAATTATTGGTACATCGTGCCGGGTGGCGACTGCGTCTTAACCGACCTACGAGATGATTCGTAGGTCTGATAAGCGTAGCGCCATCTGGCAATTCAAGGCTACCATTCCCATACTTTTGACGGTGTTACCACCGCGGGCAGCGGAATATCCCACTCTTCGACCGGTAACTTCTCCACTCGCTGGCAATCATGTGCGTAGCCCACCGGCTGGATCTGATGCTGCTGCCAGTTTTGTAACGTGCGATCGTAAAAACCACCGCCCATGCCTAAGCGCTGTCCGTCTTCATCAAACGCCACGAGCGGCGTAATCAATACATCCAGCTTTGATAACGGCAAAACGTCGCGCACATCGAGTCGCGGCTCCTGGATTTTGAGTCGGTTAGTTACCAGATCACTGTGCGGATGATAGTGCAGAAACAGTAAATTACCGCGGCTAAACGGATGTAGAACCGGGAGATAGACACGCTTGCCCGCACGCCACAGTTGTTCGATCAGCGGTTGAGTATCAAGTTCGCCATCAAAAGAGAGAAATACCGCCACGGTGTGGGCGAGTACAACAGGGGGGAAGCTCAGCATTCTGCTCGCGGCCTGCTGACCGAAATGGCGTTGTTGCTCAGGCGTTAGCGCACGGCGACGTTGCCGAATCAGTTGACGAATTTCTTGCCGGGATAAAGGAAGTTCAGAAAGTAGTGTCATGGCTGTTGCCAGGTAGAAGGGAATCTCCGAGATGCCGCCGCAGGCTGTAACCCTTGAACCCTTGGTTCAAGGTGAATGTGTCGTCACAGTTTTAAGGCTTCTCGGACGAACCGAGCATGCTCACCAACCGTGGAGCGCCACATTCTTGTGGTATGAAATATCGGCTCAGGGGACTGGCCCGCTTGCAAACATCTCAGAGAAATTTTGTCTTCACGGTCACTCTACCACAGTAAACCGAAAAGTGTTATTCAAAGTTTTGGCCCGTTTTTTCGGTTATGCGACCCTGATCAAGCAACGCCTGTTCAATGGTTTGTTGTAGCATCCGAATACGTTGTTCCATGCTCGCCGCGTAGTCACGCGTCTTCGCTTTTTCCTGAGTTAATTCATAGCTGATGTTCAACGCGGCGATGAAAACCAGCTGCTCAGTATTTGTGACTCTAGTGCGAACTTTCAGATCTTGCAATCGCTGATTCAGATCGTCCGCAGCCTGATTCAACGCATCTTGTTGTTCAGGCGGGCAATTCACTCGCAGTGAACGGCCAAAAATTTGGATATCGACGGGTTGTGCAGACATGCCACCTTCCTGCTGATTGACTGCGCTGCCTTCGTCTCCAGACCTTGGGTCCGCGAAGGGGCGACACTATAGCTACCCTGGTATGAACATACAAGCCCTTTTCTGGTCCACCAGGGCCCAAAGTGGTAGCATAACATGAATATCCTCCCTTTGATGACGAATGCTTATGTCCATACAGAACGAAATGCCTGGTTACACCGATGTTAGCCAGTTTTTGAACCAACAAGGGGCTGGATTAACCCCGGCCGAAATGCACGGTTTGATCAGCGGGATGATTTGCGGCGGCAACAACGACAGCTCATGGCAGCCGCTGTTGCACGACCTGACCAACGAAGGTTTGGCCTTTGGCCATGAGCTGGCTCAGGCACTGATCAAAATGCACGCGGCGACCAGCGACGCCCTGGAAGACGACGGCTTCCTTTTTCAGCTTTATCTGCCTGAAGGCGACGGCGTCAGCGTGTTCGATCGTGCCGACGCGCTGGCGGGCTGGGTCAATCACTTTTTGCTGGGCCTCGGGGTTACGCAGCCCAAGCTCGACAAAGTGACCGGCGAAACCGGCGAAGCGATTGACGACCTGCGCAATATCGCCCAGTTGGGATATGACGAAGACGAAGATCAGGAAGAGCTGGAAATGTCGCTTGAAGAGATCATCGAGTACGTGCGTGTTGCTGCGCTGTTGTGCCATGACACGTTTACGCGTCAGCAACCGACCGCGCCGGAAGTACGTAAACCGACACTGCACTAAGTAACGAGAACGCCAGGGAGAGTGTTATGACTCAGCAAGAATACTTACGCCGTCGCCAGGCATTACTGGCGCACATGCAGCCAGGCAGCGCTGCGCTGATTTTCGCGGCCCCAGAAGCGACGCGCAGTGCGGACAGTGAATATCCGTACCGCCAGAGCAGCGACTTTTGGTACTTCACCGGTTTTAACGAACCTGAAGCCGTGCTGGTGCTGATTAAAAGTAATGACACTCATAACCATAGCGTTTTGTTCAACCGGGTACGTGACCTGACGGCGGAGATCTGGTTTGGTCGCCGTCTGGGACAAGATGCTGCCCCCGAGAAACTGGGTGTTGATCGGGCGTTAGCGTTCAGCGAAATCAACCAACAGCTGCATCAGTTGCTTAACGGTCTGGACACGGTGTACCACGCCCAGGGCGAATATGCCTGGGCGGATGAGATTGTGTTTACGGCGATGGATAAGCTGCGCAAAGGCGCCAGACAAAATATGAAAGCCCCTGCGGCGATTATCGACTGGCGTCCGATGGTGCACGAGATGCGCCTGTTCAAATCGCCGGAAGAGATAGCAATCATGCGTCGCGCCGGTGAAATCAGCGCGCTGGCGCATACCCGCGCGATGGAAAAATGTCGTCCGGGAATGTTCGAGTATCAGCTGGAAGGGGAGATCCATCATGAGTTTACTCGTCATGGTGCGCGTTATCCTTCCTATAACACCATTGTCGGCAGCGGTGTAAACGGCTGCATCCTGCATTACACCGAAAACGAAAGTGAAATGCGCGATGGCGATTTGGTGCTGATTGACGCCGGATGCGAATACAAAGGTTACGCTGGCGACATTACCCGCACCTTCCCGGTCAACGGGAAGTTCACTCCCGCCCAGCGCGAGATCTATGACATCGTGCTGGAGTCACTGGAAGCCAGCCTGCGTTTGTATCGTCCGGGGACGTCCATCCAGGAGGTGACGGGAGAGGTGGTGCGCATCATGATTACCGGTCTGGTTAAACTGGGTATTCTGCACGGCGATGTCGATCAACTGATTGCCGACAACGCGCAGCGTCCTTTCTTTATGCATGGCCTGAGCCATTGGCTGGGGCTGGATGTCCATGACGTTGGCGTTTATGGCCAGGATCGCTCGCGTATCCTCGAACCGGGGATGGTGCTTACCGTCGAGCCAGGACTGTATATCGCGCCGGACGCCGACGTACCACCGGCTTATCGCGGAATTGGCATTCGTATTGAAGATGACATCCTGATTACCGAAGACGGTAATGAAAACCTCACCGCCAGCGTAGTGAAAAAGGCGGATGATATTGAAGCACTGATGGCTGCGGCGCGACTGAAATGAGCGTGATTATTGTCGGTGGTGGTATGGTTGGAGCGACTCTGGCGCTGGCTATTTCAGAGCTGAGTCATGGGACGCTGCCGGTCCATCTTATTGAAGCGAGCGAGCCGGATACTGACCGCCATCCGGGATTTGACGCTCGGGCGATTGCGTTGGCCGCAGGCACCTGCCAGCAGTTGGCGCGAATTGGCGTCTGGCAGGCCATTGCCGATTGCGCAACCCCGATCAAAACGGTGCACGTCAGCGACCGTGGACATGCCGGGTGTGTGACGCTTGATGCACAGGAATACCGTATTCCTGCGCTGGGTCAGGTGGTGGAACTGCATGACGTCGGGCTGCGTCTGTTTGCGCTGTTGCGCAAAGCGCGCGGCGTCACGCTACATTGCCCTGACCGGGTGGCCAGCGTGTCGCGCACCCAGCAGCACGTTGAGGTCACGCTGGAGAATGGCGAGGTGATTACCGGTCGTGTACTGGTAGCCGCTGACGGCACACGCTCTGCGCTGGCGACCGCCTGCGGCGTTGACTGGCAGCAGCAGCCTTACGAACAACTGGCGGTGATTGCCAACGTTACCACCTCCGTCCCGCATAACGGACGAGCGTTTGAACGTTTCACGCAGCATGGCCCGCTGGCCATGTTACCGATGTCAGAAGGGCGCTGCTCGTTGGTGTGGTGTCATCCGCTGGAAAAGCGAGATGAGATCATGGCCTGGTCTGACGAACAGTTTTGTCGCGAACTGCAAACGACGTTTGGCTGGCGGCTTGGGCGCATTACGCAAGCCGGTCAACGTAGCGCCTATCCGCTGTCTTTAACCACCGCGGTGAAGGCGATTAGCCATCGCACCGTGCTGGTGGGCAATGCGGCGCAGACCCTGCATCCTATTGCCGGCCAAGGTTTTAATCTCGGCCTGCGCGATGTCATGAGCCTTGCCGAAACGTTGACGCAGGCACAGTTTGCAGCCGAGGACGTGGGTGATTATGCGGTGCTGTCGCGCTATCAGCAGCGTCGTGAGACCGATCGCGAAACAACGATTGGCGTGACCAACAGCCTGGTGTATCTGTTTGCCAATCGCTGGGCACCGCTGGTTGTTGGACGTAACGTGGGTCTTATGGCGATGGAATTATTGACGCCAGCCCGCGATGCGTTGGCGGAGCGGACCCTGGGCTGGGTCGCGCGATAAATATAGCCAGTAGGCCTGATAAGCGTAGCGCCATCAGGAAAATGCAATGGCAATCATGCCGGATGGCGGCTTCGCCTGATCCGGCCTACGGTATTTGATAGTCCCGTTTTCAGGAGCAAACAGTGCAAAGTGTTGATGTAGCAATTGTTGGTGGCGGCATGGTGGGACTGGCGGTTGCCTGCGGCTTGCAGGGCAGCGGGTTACGCGTTGCCGTATTAGAACAACATGTTCCGCAGCCTCTGGCGGCGGATGCACCTCCTCAGCTTCGCGTGTCGGCCATTAACGCCGCCAGCGAAAAACTACTGACCCGTCTTGGCGTATGGTCAGACATTGTCGCCCGTCGGGCTTGCTGCTACCACGGGATGGAAGTCTGGGACAAAGACAGCTTTGGGCGCATCGAATTTGATGACCAAAGCATGGGCTACAGCCATTTAGGACATATCGTTGAAAATTCGGTGGTCCACTACGCGCTGTGGCAAAAGGCGCAGCAGTCGGCGGATATTACGCTAATGGCTCCGGCAGAACTTCAGCAAGTGGCCTGGGGGGAGAACGAAGCTTTTCTGACCCTGAAGGATGGCTCGATGCTGACTGCGCGCCTGGTCATTGGCGCGGACGGCGCAAACTCCTGGTTGCGTAACAAAGCGGATATCCCGCTGACCTTCTGGGATTATCGCCATCATGCGCTGGTGGCAACCATTCGCACCGAGGACGCGCACGGTGCAGTTGCCCGCCAGGCGTTCCATGGCCAAGGCATTCTGGCGTTCTTACCGCTCAGCGATCCGCATTTGTGCTCTATCGTCTGGTCACTCTCGCCGCAGGAAGCAGAGCGCATGCAACTGGCAAGTGTTGACGCGTTTAATCAGGCGCTGAATATCGCCTTTGATAATCGGCTGGGACTATGTCGCGTTGAGAGTGAACGTCAGGTGTTTCCGCTAACGGGGCGCTATGCCCGCCAGTTTGCCGCGCACCGCCTGGCACTGGTCGGTGATGCGGCACATACCATCCATCCGCTGGCAGGACAGGGGGTTAACCTCGGTTTTATGGATGCTGCGGAGCTGATTGATGAGCTAAAACGTCTGCAACGCCAGGGGAAAGACATCGGTCAGTACCTTTATCTGCGTCGCTACGAGCGTAGCCGTAAGCACAGTGCAGCGGTGATGCTGGCCGGTATGCAGGGGTTCCGTGAACTGTTTGCTGGCGCGAACCCAGCGAAGAAACTGCTGCGTGATATTGGTCTGAAACTGGCCGATACCCTGCCAGGCGTAAAACCACAACTCATCCGTCAGGCGATGGGATTAAACGATCTTCCTGAGTGGTTGCGCTAACGTCCGTCAGGACAATTTTAAGAGTTTGAAACCCGTCACACTTTCCTCTCCCGGCCTGCGCGCCGGGATGCTTCTCTCATTTGAAATAATCTAATTTCACGCTTCTTTTCGCATTAGTTTTTTTAATATTACTATTTTCTCATAACGCCATTTTTGACATTTTTTCCACATTTAATATGGATTGATGACGATTTGTTTCGTTTTATCTATCTGTTGCTCTGATTTTATGGCGGTTAATTGGTTTTTTATTCTGTCGTCGATCTGGGCATTTTTAGCCATAAGCTAATGTGATGGTTAATTTTGCCTTATGGTTTAGCGTCTGTTTCAGTGGTAAGTTCAAGACAAAGAGAACGTTTGCGTCGCAGCCCCCGGAGCGGCTGCGGTGCTGGGTTTCGTGGTGAACATTTCACCGCGAAAGAGTTGATAGCCCCGCTTATTCAACGAGGAAAAGATGGCTCAACAGACTCCTTTGTACGAACAACACACGCTATGCGGCGCGCGCATGGTTGATTTCCATGGCTGGATGATGCCTCTGCATTACGGTTCTCAGCTCGACGAGCACCACGCTGTTCGCACCGATGCCGGTATGTTTGATGTGTCGCACATGACCATCGTCGACCTGCGCGGCAGTCGCACCCGGGAGTTCTTGCGTTATCTGCTGGCAAACGACGTCGCGAAGCTAACGAAAACCGGTAAAGCCCTTTACTCCGGTATGCTCAATGCGTCGGGCGGTGTGATTGATGACCTGATCGTCTACTACTTCACTGAAGATTTCTTCCGCCTCGTTGTTAACTCCGCCACCCGCGAAAAAGACCTCTCCTGGATAACCCAACACGCTGAACCTTACGCTATCGACATCACCGTTCGTGATGACTTGTCGATGATTGCGGTGCAGGGACCGAATGCTCAGGCTAAAGCAGCCACGCTGTTTACTGAAGAACAGCGCCATGCGGTAGAAGGCATGAAGCCGTTCTTTGGCGTGCAGGCGGGTGATTTGTTTATCGCCACCACTGGCTATACCGGCGAAGCGGGCTATGAAATTGCCCTGCCTAATGAAAAAGCCGCGGATTTCTGGCGTGCACTGGTCGACGCAGGCGTACAGCCATGTGGTCTGGGCGCACGCGATACGCTGCGTCTGGAAGCCGGTATGAACCTGTACAGCCAGGAAATGGACGAGGGTATTTCTCCGTTGGCCGCCAACATGGGCTGGACCATCGCGTGGGAACCGGCTGACCGCGACTTCATTGGTCGCGAAGCACTGGAAATGCAGCGTGAAAAAGGTCACCAGCAGCTGGTTGGCCTGGTAATGACCGAGAAAGGCGTACTGCGTAATGAACTGCCGGTGCGTTTCACCGATGCGGCGGGCAATGCGCATGAAGGCATTATCACCAGTGGTACGTTCTCTCCGACGCTGGGCTACAGCATTGCACTGGCGCGCGTACCTGCGGGTATTGGCGAGACGGCAATCGTGCAGATCCGTAACCGTGAAATGCCGGTAAAAGTGACTAAACCTGTTTTTGTGCGTAACGGCAAAGCCGTCGCGTGATTCATCCTTTTTGGAGATTGATTGATGAGCAACGTACCAGCAGAACTGAAATACAGTAAAGAACACGAATGGCTGCGCAAAGAAGCAGACGGCTCTTACACCGTAGGGATCACCGAACATGCTCAGGAACTGCTGGGTGACATGGTGTTCGTTGACCTGCCAGAAGTGGGGGCCACTGTTAGCGCGGGCGACGACTGCGCGGTTGCGGAATCCGTAAAAGCGGCTTCCGATATCTATGCGCCAGTGGGCGGTGAGATTGTGGCGGTGAATGACGCGCTCAGCGACTCCCCGGAACTGGTGAACAGCGAGCCGTATACCGGCGGCTGGATCTTCAAGATCAAAGCCAGCGACGAAAGCGAAATCGAATCACTGCTGGATGCCACTGCGTACGAGGCATTACTGGAAGACGAATAAGATTGTGCCGGATGGCACTGCGTTTATCCGGCCTACGGTTTTATGTAGGCCCGGTAAGCGTCAGCGCCACCGGGCAATTGAGTTAGAGACAATCACGATTCACTGCACGTTTCAGGAACCATCGCCCATGACACAGACGTTAAGCCAGCTTGAAAACAGCGGCGCTTTCATTGAACGCCACATCGGACCCGACGCCGCGCAGCAGCAAGAAATGCTGAATGCGGTTGGCGCCGAGTCGTTAAACGCGCTGATCGGCCAGATTGTGCCGAAAGACATTCAGCTCGCAACCCCGCCACAGGTGGGCGAGGCGGCGACCGAATACGCTGCGCTGGCAGAGTTAAAAGCCATCGCCGGGCGTAACAAGCGCTTCACGTCCTACATTGGCATGGGTTATACCGCCGTGCAGTTACCGCCGGTTATCCTGCGTAATATGCTGGAAAACCCGGGTTGGTACACCGCATATACGCCGTATCAACCAGAAGTCTCCCAGGGCCGTCTGGAAGCACTGCTTAACTTCCAGCAGGTGACGTTGGATCTGACCGGTCTGGATATGGCTTCCGCTTCTCTGCTGGATGAAGCCACTGCGGCTGCCGAAGCCATGGCGATGGCAAAACGCGTCAGTAAACTGAAAAACGCCAACCGCTTCTTTGTGGCGTCTGATGTTCATCCGCAAACGCTGGATGTTGTCCGTACCCGTGCGGAAACCTTCGGCTTTGATGTCATCGTTGACGACGCAGCAAAAGCGCTGGATCACCAGGATGTCTTCGGGGTGCTGCTGCAACAAGTGGGCACTACCGGTGAAGTTCACGACTACAGCGCGCTGATTGCTGAACTGAAAGCGCGTAAAGTGGTGGTCAGCGTAGCGGCCGATTTTATGGCGCTGGTTCTGCTGACTGCGCCGGGCAAACAGGGCGCGGACATTGTTTTCGGCTCCGCTCAGCGCTTTGGCGTACCGATGGGTTACGGCGGCCCGCACGCGGCATTCTTTGCAGCCAAAGACGAATTCAAACGCTCCATGCCAGGCCGTATTATCGGCGTCTCCAAAGATGCCGCAGGTAATACCGCTCTGCGCATGGCGATGCAGACTCGCGAGCAGCATATCCGCCGTGAGAAAGCGAACTCCAATATTTGTACCTCGCAGGTACTGCTGGCAAACATCGCCAGCCTGTATGCCGTTTACCACGGTCCAGTCGGACTGAAGCGCATTGCGAACCGCATCCACCGCCTGACCGATATTCTGGCCGCGGGTCTGCAACAGAAAGGGTTGAAGCTGCGTCATGCGCACTACTTTGACACCCTGTGTGTCGAAGTCGCTGATAAAGCGGCCGTGCTGGCGCGTGCCGAAGCGGCAGAAATCAACCTGCGCAGCGATATTCATAACGCCGTAGGCATTACGCTCGACGAAACCACCACCCGTGAAAATGTGGTGCAGTTGTTTAATGTTCTGCTGGGCGACAGCCACGGCCTGAACATCGATACGCTGGATAAAGACGTGGCGCTCGACAGCCGTTCTATTCAGGACAGCATGCTGCGTGATGATGCGATCCTGAGTCATCCGGTGTTCAATCGCTACCACAGCGAAACCGAGATGATGCGCTACATGCACTCGCTGGAACGTAAAGATCTGGCGCTGAATCAGGCAATGATCCCACTGGGTTCCTGCACCATGAAGCTGAACGCGGCCGCCGAGATGATCCCTATCACTTGGCCTGAATTTGCTGAACTGCACCCGTTCTGCCCACCTGAGCAGGCGGAAGGGTATCAGCAGATGATTGGTCAGCTTTCTGAGTGGCTGGTAAAACTGACCGGTTATGACGCCGTCTGCATGCAGCCGAACTCCGGCGCACAGGGTGAATATGCGGGCCTGCTGGCGATTCGTCACTATCACGAAAGCCGTAACGAAGGTCATCGCGATATCTGCCTGATCCCGGCCTCTGCTCACGGTACTAACCCAGCTTCCGCCCAGATGGCGGGAATGCAGGTGGTCGTGGTGGCCTGTGATAAAAATGGCAACATCGATCTTGGCGATCTGCGCGAAAAAGCGGCGCAGGCGGGTGAAAACCTGTCCTGCATTATGGTGACCTATCCATCCACCCACGGCGTGTACGAAGAAACGATCCGTGAAGTATGCGAAGTCGTGCATCAGTTTGGCGGCCAGGTTTACCTCGATGGCGCGAACATGAACGCTCAGGTCGGTATCACCACGCCAGGCTTTATCGGCGCGGATGTTTCACACCTCAACCTGCATAAAACCTTCTGCATTCCGCACGGCGGCGGCGGCCCGGGTATGGGGCCGATCGGCGTTAAATCGCATCTCGCACCGTTTGTGCCGGGTCACAGTGTGGTACAGATTGAAGGCATGCTCACCCGTCAGGGCGCGGTATCTGCCGCACCGTTCGGTAGCGCCTCCATTCTGCCAATCAGCTGGATGTACATCCGCATGATGGGCGCTGAAGGTCTGAAGCAGGCAAGCCAGGTGGCAATTCTTAATGCCAACTACATTGCCAGCCGTCTGAAAGATGCCTACCCGGTTCTGTATACCGGTCGCGATGGCCGTGTGGCGCACGAGTGTATTCTCGACATTCGTCCACTGAAAGAAGAGACCGGCATCAGCGAGCTGGATATTGCCAAGCGCCTGATCGACTACGGTTTCCATGCGCCAACCATGTCGTTCCCGGTAGCGGGTACGCTGATGGTGGAGCCGACGGAATCTGAAGGTAAAGTGGAATTAGATCGCTTTATTGATGCGATGCTGGCAATCCGCACAGAGATCGATCGTGTGAAAGCAGGCGAGTGGTCACTGGAAGATAACCCGCTGGTTAACGCGCCACACACCCAGAACGAGCTGGTGGCGGAGTGGAATCACGGTTACAGCCGTGAAATCGCGGTGTTCCCGGCTGGCGTGGCAAATAAATACTGGCCAACGGTGAAACGTCTTGATGACGTTTACGGCGACCGTAATCTGTTCTGCTCCTGCGTGCCGATGAGCGAATATCAGTAACTTTTCCGCGTAGTAAGGTAGTGTATAGGCCGGGTAAGGCGAAGCCGCCTCCCGGCTTTTTCATATCTGGAGGTATCCATGGGAATCGCACTTGTTACTGGCGGAAGTCGCGGTATTGGGCGCGCAACCGCGCTACAGTTGGCAGAAGAGGGTTACACCGTTGCGGTTAACTTCCATCACAATATTCGTGCCGCAACCGAGGTGGTGAATCACATTGCGTCAGCAGGTGGCAAAGCATTTGCCCTGCGGGCGGATATCAGCGATGAAAGCCAGGTTGTGGCAATGTTTGAGGCGATCGACCGAGAAGGTGAACCACTGGCTGCGCTGGTGAACAATGCCGGGATTTTGTTCGAGCAGAGCACGGTAGAAAACTTTACTGCCGAACGCATCAACCGCGTAATGGCAACCAACGTTACCGGTTATTTCCTGTGTTGTCGGGAAGCGGTTAAGCGGATGTCGTTGAAGCATGGCGGTAAGGGCGGGGCGATTGTTAACGTCTCGTCAGCAGCATCAAGGCTGGGCGCTCCATTTGAATATATCGACTATGCAGCGTCGAAAGGGGCGGTAGATACGTTGACGACGGGGTTAGCGCTGGAGGTGGCGGCGCAGGGTATCCGTGTGAACGGCGTGCGTCCTGGCCTAATCTACACCGACATGCATGCGTCTGGTGGGGAGCCCGGACGGGTTGATCGCGTAAAGTCGATGTTACCGATGCAGCGTGGCGGACAACCGGAAGAAGTGGCGCAGGCTATCACCTGGCTACTGAGTGAGAAGGCGTCTTACGTAACGGGCAGTTTTCTGGAGCTGGCGGGTGGGAAGTAGCGCGTTGATTGCCGGATGGCGCATCGCTTATCGGCCTACGGGAAATTAACGTGTAGGCCGGATAAGGCGTTTACGCCGCCATCCGGCAAAAATTACAGATTTTCGCCGTTGCTGGCGATCACCTCTTTGTACCAGTTGAAGCTTTTCTTGCGTGAACGCGACATATCTCCGGTGCCATCGTCGTGCTTGTTCACGTAAATAAAGCCGTAGCGTTTACTGTACTGACCGGTTGTGAACGACACGCAGTCAATGCAGCCCCACGGTGTGTAGCCCATCAAATCTACGCCATCGTACGTTACTGCTTTCATCATCTCTTCAACGTGGGCGCGTAGATAGTCGATGCGATAGTCATCGTTGATGCTGCCATCTTCTTCTACTTTGTCGTACGCACCAAAGCCGTTTTCAACGATAAACAGCGGCTTCTGATAGCGTTCGTACAGCTCACATAAGGCATAGCGCAGGCCGACGGGATCTATCTGCCAGCCCCAGTCGGAGGCTTTAACGTGTGGGTTGGGGACGCTGCCTTCGAAGCCGGAAATCGCGTCACCGCTGCCACCTTCCGCTTTTACGGCGTTGGTCATGTAGTAGCTGAATCCGAGATAGTCGCAGGTGCCTTCACGCAGGATCTGTTTGTCGCCTGCTTCCATTTTGATATTGAATTCACGACGCTCCCATTCGTTCAGCACATAAGAGGGGTAATAACCGCGTAGCTGGACGTCGGTGAAGACGTAGCGTTCACGCATCGACTCCTGCGCAAACATCATATCCTCGGGTTTACAGGAGAAGGGGTACAGCGGCACCATCGCCAGCATGCAGCCGACTTTCATTTCAGGATTAATGCGCCGTGCCGCCTTCACCGCCAGCGCGCTGGCAACAAACTGGTGGTGCAGCACCTGATACAGCGTTTCTTCCGGGTTCTCATGCTCGGTGTACACCACGCCGGAACAGCAATAGCCAAACAGCGGCGCACGCCAGTTACGCTGGTTGTTGATCTCATTAAAGGTCATCCAATATTTGACCTTGTGCTTGTAGCGCTCAAAGACCACTTCGGCAAAACGAACGAAGAAATCGACCACTTTGCGGTTGGTCCAGCTACCGTACTGCTGTACCAGATGTAGCGGCATTTCGAAGTGGGAGAGGGTAATAACCGGCTCAATGTTGTACTTGAGCAGCTCGTCGAACATGTCGTCGTAAAACTTCAGCCCTTCTTCATTTGGCTGAGTTTCGTCACCTCGCGGGAAGATTCGGGTCCAGGCAATAGACGTACGGAAGCATTTGAAGCCCATTTCAGCAAACAGCTTTATGTCTTCTTTGTAATGACTGTAAAAATCGACGGCTTCGTGGTTTGGATAGTACTTGCCTGGAATGACGCTCTGGGTGATTTCGCGTGGAACACCGTGCGCGCCGCCGGTCAGCACGTCACAAATGCTTGGCCCTTTGCCGCCTTTGTTCCAGCCGCCTTCAACCTGATGCGCCGCAACCGCGCCACCCCATAAAAAATCTTTCGGTAAAGTCAGTTTTTTCATTTGCGCTCAGTCTCAAATTAATACCATTTGATTTTGAGTCTAACAAAGGAAAGTTAAATGTCACGATATAACAAAATAGGCTTAATGTGATTTGTTACATCAAAAAAACAGTTTGTTTTTTTATGCCAATTTTTTCGCCAGTTTGCGACCCAGTGACTCCAGAATATAAATTACGGGGATTTGTGTGGTTATATCATAGACCCCCGCAATGCGGGTTTGCGGCACATGCCAGGAGAGGTTAAAGTCGGCCAGTTTCGCCAGGCGTGAGTGCTCGTGGCTGGTAACCGACAACACTTTGCAGTTGTGGAGGCTAAACTGGCTGGCGAAACGCAGGATCTCCTCGGTTTCGCCGGAGACGGATAGGACAATTGCCAACGCGTTTCGGGCCATATCATTGGTTACCGGGAAATAGGGATCGTCAATATGGTTGCTGAATTTCCCGACATTTGAGAAAAATCTCGCACCATATTTAGCTAAGGCGCCGGATGTTCCCGCGCCAACGAATATAATACGCTCGGAGGACAATATAATATCAACAGCCTGATCGAGTAATGTGTCGAATTCGTCGTTATTCACGCCCTTAAAGAAGCTGATTATTTCGCTGGCACCGAAATTAGCCTGTTGCGGTTCATTCTGCTCTAAATATAATTTAAAGCGTACGCGAAACTCAGAGTAGCCCTCACAGTTAAGTTTGCGGCAAAAGCGCAGCACGGTGGTGGTTGAAACCCCTACGGCATCAGCCAGTTCGCGAATGGTCATGTACATGACTTTGTCACGGTTCTTGATGACATAGTTGTAGACCAACATCTCAAGATTGTTGAGACTGGCGATGGCGGCGTGGGAGAACATACTCACAATGGCAATACTCACTCATCAGACTTCATCTACAGGGAATAATAACATGCAGCCAAATGACATCACTTTTTTTCAGCGTTTCCAGGATGACATTCTGGCCGGACGCAAGACTATCACTATTCGCGATGAGTCTGAGTCCCACTTCAAAACCGGAGACATTCTGCGGGTTGGACGCTTCGAAGATGACGGTTACTTCTGCACTATAGAAGTGGTAGGCACCTCGACCGTGACGTTGGATACGCTGAGTGAAAAACATGCTCAGCAGGAAAATATGACCCTTGATGAGCTTAAACGCGTGATTACAGAGATCTATCCAAATCAGACGCAGTTTTATGTGATTGATTTTAAATGCGTTTAATTTAAAGAATACACTTGTTAGCTGAAAAATAAAATGTAAATAATTGATTTTTATATGTTATTTATTGGTTGATATTTATTTTAGCTAACATGTGTTCACTGGAACCATTCTCAGTTACGCTAGAAGCGCAATCACGAAAGTGTTCGTTTTTTGGGAGTAAGCTATGGTTCAGAAGCCATTAATTGCGCAGGGGTATTCTCTGGCAGAGGAAATCGCCAATAGCATCAGCCACGGAATTGGGCTGGTGTTTGGGATTATCGGACTGGTGCTGTTGCTGGTTCAGGCAGTAGATACCAATGCCAGTGCTATGGCCATTACCAGCTATAGCCTGTACGGCGGCAGCATGATTTTGCTGTTCCTGGCTTCAACCCTGTATCACGCGATACCCCATCAGCGAGCGAAACTCTGGCTGAAGAAATTCGACCATTGCGCTATTTATCTGCTGATTGCCGGAACCTATACGCCATTTCTGCTGGTGGGGCTGGACTCACCGTTGGCGCGTGGCCTGATGGTGGTGATCTGGAGCCTGGCGCTGCTCGGTATTCTGTTCAAATTGACCATTGCCCATCGCTTTAAAATTTTGTCGCTGGTGACCTACCTGACCATGGGCTGGCTGTCATTGATTGTGGTGTATCAACTGGCGGTTAAACTGGCTGCTGGGGGCGTAACGCTGCTGGCGGTAGGTGGCGTGGTCTATTCACTGGGCGTCATTTTCTACGTCTGCAAGCGTATTCCTTACAACCATGCAATCTGGCATGGATTCGTGCTGGGTGGCAGCGTGTGCCATTTCCTGGCCATCTATCTGTACGTGGGGCAGGCGTAATCATCATTGCCCGGTGGCGCTGCGCTTACCGGACCTACAAAACCCTCGACCCGGTAAGGTGAAGTCGCTACCTGGCGATTTACTCTTCCAGCGAATACGGCAGCGGTACTATATGCAGCGTTTTCGCGTCGTCGCGCACGCGGAATACGCTGTCGGCTTCCATGTCGTTATTCATCACCACCTGCACCAGTACCTGACCGTCCGCCAGTTGTACTGCAGCAAGTACGGTGCCGGTTCGGCGCCAGTTCTCTCCCATTTTCAGTTCCAGGTCTTCACCCGCTTCCGGCACCCGGCTGGCTGAACCTGCCAGTGTCCACAGTGCTCGTTTGTTAGCGCCGCGGAATTTCGCCCGTGCGACCATTTCCTGACCGGTATAGCAGCCTTTTTTGAAGCTGATCCCACCTAAGGCCTGCAGGTTGGTGGCCTGTGGAATGAACTGCCCGCTGTTGGCGGTATCAATTACTGCGATACCGGCTTCGATATCCAGTGCCAGCCACTGTTGGCTGTTGTTCAATTCTGCTTCACCACGCAGTTTTTCTACCAGCGTTTCCGCCGTGGCTGCATCGGTAATCAGCAGGAAGCGTTCGGCCGGGTGTTCAAACCACAATATCGTGGAAGAGCCTTCGGTAATCACCTGCTTATCGCGGGTTGGCAGTTCGCTAAAGAGATTGTCCAGCGCGGCACGCGCCTGGAATCCGGCAACGCCCAGCAGCACGCGTTCGTCGTCCGGCGCAATCACCACTTTTGAGAAGACGGCATATTTTTTCAGTTCGGTAAGCTGGGCATCGCGCAGGCTACGGCGCTCAAGCCACGCGAAGCCTTCACCCAGGCGGAAGAGGCGCAGGTTGCTCCACATTTTGCCTTTGGCATCACAGTGGGCAGCCAGCACATGCTGATGTTCGGTCAGCTGACTGACATCAGCAGTAACCTGGCCCTGAATATACTTCTCACTGTCGGTGCCGGTAATGGTCGCGAGTGCCCAGTCATCAAGCGTCATCAGCGTCAGAGGCAAACGTGTTGACGCACAAGGCTGACGAGGAGGAAAAGATGTAAAAGCCATAATAATGTCCTGATTTGCTTAACGCAGTAATAATGACTAATGGTAAAAGAGCTATGGCCCATTGCAAGCGGTTTAAACATCCTATTTGTGCCATATTTTAAGCTTTGCGAGGAGACATCCATAATTGATGAACCCTTTGACTTAATGTGGTTTTATTTAGCGATCGTGCTTCCGTTTACTGATATTCCCGTAAAAGAGCGTGAAAAACACGTTACAATAGCCGGGTACTTCGTTTTCGCGAGACAGGAAGAAGAACATGGATATTAACAACAAAGCACGTATTCATTGGGCATGCCGTCGCGGTATGCGTGAGCTGGACATTTCGATCATGCCGTTTTTCGAACATGAGTATGACAACTTAAGTGATGACGAAAAGCGCATTTTTATCCGTTTGCTGGAATGTGATGACCCCGATTTATTTAACTGGTTGATGAATCACGGGAAGCCGGCTGATGCACAGCTGGAGCAAATGGTACGGCTTATCCAGACACGGAATCGGGAACGTGGTCCAGTGGCAATCTGATTTACGCGTCTCCTGGCGCGCACAGTGGATTTCGTTGCTCATTCATGGGCTAGTGGCGGTGCTTATTTTATTGATGCCATGGCCACTGAGTTACACCCCTTTATGGTTGATTTTGCTCTCTCTGGTGGTGTTCGATTGCGTGCGCAGTCAGCGCCGTATCAACGCTTGTCAGGGAGAGATTAGACTATTGATGGATGGCCGCCTGCGTTGGCAAGGGCAAGAGTGGTCGATTGTTAGCGCACCCTGGATGATAAAAACGGGCATGATGTTGCGTTTGCGGTCAAGTACAGGAAAGCGTCAGCATCTGTGGCTGGCGGCGGACAGTATGGATGATGCCGAATGGCGGGATTTGCGTCGGTTGATATTACAACCGTCAATGCAGAAATAGCGCTGACGGTAAGGTTACAGACCTTCACCGTCAGTCAGCAGATGCTCAGGACCAGTGTTCGGCCATTTCGCCAAGAATTTGCTCACACCATGCCTGGATGCGTTCATCGCTAAGATCGTACTGGTTGGTTTCATCCAGGGCAAGGCCGACAAACAGTTGCCCATCGGCAATAACAGGTTTATCGCTGGTAAATTCGTAGCCTTCTGTTGGCCAGTAACCGACAAACTTCACCCCTTTCGTGACCAGCTTGTCGTGCAGCATTCCCAGCGCATCCAGGAACCATTCACCGTAACCCAACTGATCGCCCATGCCGTAGAGAGCAACAATTTTGCCTTCCAGGTTGAGGTCATCCAACTGATCCCAGACGGCTTCCCAGTCCTCCTGGATTTCGCCGAAATCCCAGGTTGGGATACCTAAAATGAGCACGTCGTACTGCTCCATTAAGGTCGGAGAATCATCCTTGAGGTTGTGTAATGTCACCAGCTCGGGACCAAGAATATCGCGGATTTTCTCTGCTGCCATCTCGGTGTAGCACGTGCTGGAACCGTAAAAAAGACCCATGTTCATTACTAAACGTCTCAATTCTGCTGTAGCGTTGCGCGTAGTGTATCAGAATCGCCGCAATCACGGCACAATGAGGCATAATGCATCAAAAATGAGAATGAAATAAGGGGCGCGAGTGGAACAAGATCTGGCGCGCATCGAGCAATTTCTTGATGCCCTGTGGCTGGAACGCAATCTGGCGGAAAACACATTAAGTGCGTATCGTCGCGATCTAACCATGCTTGTTGAATGGCTACACCATCGCGGTGTTTCTCTGACGACGGTACAGAGCGATGACCTGCAAGCACTGCTGGCCGAGCGAATGGAGGGGGGGTATAAAGCCACCAGTTCCGCGCGTTTGTTAAGTGCAATGCGGCGATTTTTTCAACATCTCTATCGCGAGAAATTCCGCGATGATGATCCCAGCGCTTCGCTGGCTTCACCTAAGCTACCACAGCGTTTGCCAAAAGATCTCAGTGAGGCGCAGGTCGAGCGACTGCTGCAGACCCCGCTGATTGACCAGCCGCTGGAACTCCGAGACAAAGCCATGCTCGAAGTCTTATATGCCACCGGTTTGCGCGTTTCTGAGCTGGTGGGGCTGACGATGAGTGATGTCAGCCTGCGTCAGGGCGTTGTGCGGGTCATTGGTAAAGGTAATAAAGAGCGGCTGGTACCGTTGGGTGAAGAGGCTGTGTATTGGCTGGAAACCTATCTGGAGCACGGACGACCATGGTTGCTCAATGGCGTCTCCATTGATGTGCTGTTTCCCAGCCAGCGTGCGCAGCAGATGACACGCCAGACCTTCTGGCATCGAATTAAACACTATGCTGTGTTAGCGGGAATAGACAGCGAGAAGCTGTCGCCGCACGTACTGCGGCATGCTTTTGCCACGCATTTGCTTAACCATGGCGCTGATTTGCGCGTGGTGCAGATGCTGCTTGGTCATAGCGATCTCTCTACCACACAAATTTATACCCATGTCGCAACGGAGCGCTTGCGTCAATTACATCAACAGCATCACCCGCGTGCGTGAGTGCTGACAGGAAAGGATAGGTTATGAAAAAAAGTTTTATGATGCTCACCCTGCTGGCGACGGCGTTTTCAGGCATGGTGCAGGCAGACGACGCGGCGATTCGTCAGTCATTAACGAAGCTGGGTGTACAAAGCACTGAAATTCAACCTGCTCCGATTGCGGGAATGAAAACTGTACTGACCAACAGCGGCGTGCTGTACGTCACCGAAGACGGCAAGCATATTATTCAGGGACCGATGTATGACGTGAGCGGTGCAAGTCCGGTTAACGTCACCAATCAACTGCTGATGAAGCAGCTGAACGCGCTGGAAAAAGAGATGATCATCTATAAAGCGCAGCAGGAAAAACACGTTATTACCATTTTCACCGACATCACCTGCGGCTATTGCCACAAGCTGCATGAAGAGATGAAAGACTACAACGCACTGGGAATTACCGTGCGTTATCTGGCCTTCCCTCGTCAGGGACTGGAAAGCCAGGCCGAGCAGGACATGAAATCCATCTGGTGTGCGTCAGACAAAAACAAAGCGTTTGATGATGCCATGGCGGGTAAAAGCGTGAAGCCGGCAACCTGTAATGTGGATATTGCTGACCATTACGCGCTGGGTGTGCAGTTTGGTGTAAGCGGCACGCCGGCGATCGTTCTGAGCAATGGCTATGTTGTTCCTGGCTATCAGGGACCGAAAGAGATGAAAGCGTTCCTCGACGCGCACCAAAAACAGACCAGCGGTAAATAATTCGCGTGAAACAACAGATACAACTTCGTCGTCGTGAAGCCGACGAGACTAGTGACCTGCCTGCCGATCTGCCGCCGCTGTTGCGTCGTTTGTACGCCAGCCGCGGTGTGCGCAGCGCGCAGGAGCTTGAGCGTAGCGTCAAAGGCATGTTGCCGTGGCAGCAATTGAGCGGTGTCGAAAAGGCGGTGGAGATCCTCTATAACGCTTTTCGTGAAGGCACCCGCATTATCGTGGTGGGGGATTTTGACGCCGATGGCGCAACCAGCACGGCGCTGAGCATTCTGGCGATGCGAGCATTGGGATGTAGCAACATTGACTACCTGGTGCCCAACCGTTTTGAAGACGGTTATGGTTTGAGCCCGGAGGTGGTGGATCAGGCACATGCCCGCGGCGCTCAGCTGATCGTCACCGTCGACAACGGCATCTCTTCCCATGCCGGCGTTGAGCATGCCAGAACGCTGGGGATCCCGGTAGTGGTTACCGATCACCACCTGCCCGGCGATACTCTGCCGGGCGCAGTGGCGATTATTAATCCTAACCTGCACGACTGTACGTTCCCGTCGAAATCACTGGCGGGCGTCGGCGTGGCTTTTTATCTGATGCTGGCTCTGCGTACTTTTCTTCGTGATAAGGGCTGGTTTGATGAGCAAGGTATCACCCCGCCAAACCTCGCAGATCTGCTTGATCTGGTTGCGCTAGGTACGGTGGCCGATGTTGTCCCGCTGGACGCTAATAACCGCATCCTGACGTGGCAAGGCTTGAGCCGTATTCGCGCAGGGAAATGTCGTCCTGGCATTAAAGCGCTGCTTGAGATTTCAAATCGCGACCCGCAGAAATTGGCTGCCAGCGATTTAGGCTTTGCACTGGGGCCACGCCTGAATGCGGCAGGCCGCCTGGATGATATGTCTGTTGGCGTGGCGCTGTTGCTGTGCGACAACATTGGCGACGCGCGGGTGCTTGCCAGTGAACTGGATGCGCTCAACCAGACGCGGAAAGAGATAGAGCAGGGCATGCAGACGGAAGCGCTGACCCTGTGCGAGAAGCTTGAGCGCAGCAGCGAGACACTGCCTGGCGGGCTGGCGATGTATCACCCCGAGTGGCATCAGGGCGTAGTAGGGATCCTGGCGTCACGCATTAAAGAGCGTTTTCACCGTCCGGTGATCGCCTTCGCACCAGCTGGAGACGGCACCCTTAAAGGGTCGGGGCGCTCGATTCAGGGCCTGCACATGCGAGATGCACTGGAGCGACTGGATACCCTTTACCCGGGCATGATCCTTAAGTTCGGCGGCCACGCCATGGCGGCAGGATTATCGCTGGAAGAAGCACAGTTTGAGTGCTTCCAGCAGCGTTTTGGTGAGCTGGTGACCGAGTGGCTCGATCCTGCCTTACTGCAGGGCGAAGTGGTCTCCGATGGCCCGCTAAGTGCGGCGGAGATGACCATGGACGTCGCACAAATGCTGCGTGATGCAGGACCTTGGGGGCAAATGTTCCCGGAGCCGCTGTTTGACGGGCGCTTTCGCCTGCTTCAGCAGCGTCTGGTTGGCGAGCGTCATCTGAAGGTGATGGTTGAGCCCGTCGACGGCGGACCGCTGCTGGACGGTATTGCGTTTAATGTTGATACCGCTATCTGGCCGGATAACGGCGTTCGTGAAGTCACGCTGGCCTATAAGCTGGATATTAACGAGTTTCGCGGCAACCGCTCATTGCAAATTATTATCGATAATATCTGGCCACTTTAGCGTCACTATATCTATAAAAAAGAGCGTGGATTGGTTACAATCCCGCTCTTATAACCGCATTTTGACTCGTCCAATAAAAGAAAACAGACCATGTTTGAAATTAATCCGGTAAATAACCGCATTCAGGACCTCACGGAACGCTCTGACGTTCTTAGGGGGTATCTTTGACTATGATGCCAAGAAAGAGCGTCTGGAAGAAGTAAACGCCGAGCTGGAACAGCCGGATGTCTGGAACGAACCCGAACGCGCGCAGGCGCTGGGCAAAGAGCGTTCTTCCCTTGAGGCCATTGTCGACACGCTCGACCAAATGAGCCAGGGCCTGGAAGATGTCTCCGGCCTGTTAGAACTGGCTATAGAAGCCGACGACGAAGAAACCTTTAACGAAGCCGTTGCCGAACTCGATACGCTGGAAGAAAAGCTGGCGCAGCTGGAGTTCCGTCGTATGTTCTCCGGTGAATATGACAGCGCAGATTGCTATCTCGATATTCAGGCCGGTTCTGGCGGCACCGAAGCGCAGGACTGGGCCAGCATGCTGATGCGCATGTATCTGCGTTGGGCTGAAGCACGCGGCTTTAAGACTGAAATTATTGAAGAATCTGAAGGTGAAGTGGCGGGTATTAAATCCGTGACCATCAGAATCGCTGGCGAATATGCTTACGGCTGGCTGCGTACTGAAACCGGCGTACACCGCCTGGTACGTAAGAGTCCGTTTGACTCCGGCGGTCGCCGCCATACGTCGTTCAGCTCTGCGTTTGTCTACCCGGAAGTTGACGATGACATTGATATCGAAATCAACCCGGCAGACCTGCGCATCGATGTTTACCGCGCTTCAGGTGCGGGTGGTCAGCACGTTAACCGTACAGAATCTGCGGTGCGTATTACCCACATCCCGACCGGGATTGTGACACAGTGCCAGAACGACCGTTCCCAGCACAAGAACAAAGACCAGGCCATGAAGCAGATGAAAGCGAAGCTTTATGAACTGGAAATGCAGAAGAAGAATGCCGAGAAGCAGGCGATGGAAGACACCAAGTCCGACATCGGCTGGGGTAGCCAGATTCGTTCTTATGTCCTGGATGACTCCCGCATCAAAGATCTGCGTACCGGGGTTGAAACCCGTAACACGCAGGCGGTGCTGGATGGCAGCCTGGATCAATTTATCGAAGCAAGTTTGAAAGCAGGGTTATGAGGAACCAACATGTCTGAACAACACGCACAGGGCGCTGACGCGGTAGCCGACCTTAACAATGAACTGAAAACGCGCCGTGAGAAGCTGGCTAACCTGCGCGAGCAGGGGATCCCGTTCCCGAACGATTTCCGTCGCGATCACACCTCAGACCAACTGCACGCTGACTTCGACGCGAAAGAAAACGAAGAGCTGGAAGCGCTGAACATTGAGGTATCCGTTGCCGGTCGTATGATGACCCGCCGCATTATGGGGAAAGCCTCATTCGTTACGCTGCAGGACGTTGGTGGCCGCATTCAGCTGTACGTTGCGCGTGACGATCTGCCGGAAGGCATTTACAACGAGCAGTTCAAAAAATGGGATCTGGGCGATATCCTCGGCGCGAAAGGTAAGTTGTTTAAGACTAAAACCGGCGAGCTGTCCATCCATTGCACCGAGCTGCGTCTGCTGACTAAAGCGCTGCGTCCGCTGCCGGACAAATTCCATGGCCTGCAGGATCAGGAAGCGCGTTACCGTCAGCGCTACCTGGATCTCATCTCTAACGATGAATCTCGCAACACCTTTAAAGTGCGCTCACAGATCATGGCGGGTATTCGTCAGTTCATGGTTGGCCGTGGCTTTATGGAAGTGGAAACCCCGATGATGCAGGTGATTCCTGGTGGTGCCGCTGCACGCCCGTTCATCACCCATCATAACGCGCTGGATCTGGACATGTACCTGCGTATTGCGCCGGAACTGTACCTCAAGCGTCTGGTGGTTGGCGGCTTCGAACGTGTGTTCGAAATTAACCGTAACTTCCGTAACGAAGGCATCTCCGTTCGTCATAACCCAGAGTTCACCATGATGGAACTCTATATGGCTTATGCGGACTACAAAGACCTGATCGAACTGACCGAATCGCTGTTCCGCACGCTGGCGCAGGACGTTCTGGGAACCACCGAAGTGCCTTACGGCGAAGAAGTCTTCGACTTTGGTAAACCGTTCGAAAAACTGACCATGCGTGAAGCCATTCAGAAATACCGTCCGGAAACCAACATGGCGGATCTGGACAACTTCGACTCTGCTAAAGCGATAGCTGAATCTATCGGCATCAAGGTTGAGAAGAGCTGGGGTCTGGGTCGTATCGTGACGGAGATCTTTGAAGAAGTGGCGGAAGCGCACCTGATTCAGCCGACCTTCATTACCGAGTACCCGGCAGAGGTTTCTCCGTTGGCTCGTCGTAACGATGACAACCCGGAAATTACTGACCGCTTCGAATTCTTCATTGGTGGACGCGAAATCGGTAACGGTTTCAGCGAGCTGAACGATGCAGAAGATCAGGCGCAGCGTTTCCAGGATCAGGTTAACGCCAAAGATGCGGGCGATGACGAAGCGATGTTCTACGACGAAGACTACGTTACCGCTCTGGAACACGGTCTGCCGCCGACAGCCGGTCTGGGGATTGGTATCGACCGTATGGTTATGCTGTTCACCAACAGCCATACCATCCGTGACGTGATCCTGTTCCCGGCGATGCGTCCGGTTAAATAAGATGTGAAATGCCGGATCGCGCCACGCTTTTCCGGCCTACGATAAGCATGATTTGTAGGCCGGATAAAACGCTTTCGCGTTGCCATCCGGCAATCAATTACGGTTAGCAAACTCGCGTAATAATTCGCGCGCTTTATCGTTAGATGCCTGCATTACCATCCACGGGCTGAAGGCCCACGGTGTGGCATCCAGCGCACGTAAGACATCCTCAAGTTCACTCCACTGCTCATCCATTACTTCATCCGTGTTTGGCCGTCGCGCACTGATAACTCGTGCGGCATAGACCGGGCAAACTTCGTTTTCCACAATCCCACTGGGGTCTGCAGCGCGGTAACGAAAATCAGGATACACGGGCGTGAGTTCGGCTACCTCCACACCCAGTTCGAAACGAGCGCGACGGATGATGGCGTCTGCAGTAGTTTCACCGGACTGCGGATGGCCGCAGACCGAGTTAGTCCAGACGCCTGGCCAGGCTTTTTTGTGTAGCGAACGCCGAGTCACCAACAGTTGGCCCTGGTCGTTAAAGAGCCAGCAGGAGAAGGCAGAGTGTAGGGGCGTTGTAGCGGTATGCGCCGCATACTTTTCCAGTGTTCCGCAGGGCTGGTCCTGCTCATTCAATAAAATGACATGTTCCTGTCGCATCGCATCCACCATTAATCTTGAGCATCACTATTATATGCCTAATTGTGGCTGATTGATTATCCGTCGGTGTGAAATGCCTGAACGGACGATTCGTGCCGCGATATGATTTGGCATCCGGCATCGGACTGCTATGATAAAGCGTCTTAAAATGTTGCGAGGAATTGTTTTGAGTGCGGGACGCCTGATGAGAAAACGCTTTGTTATCACAATAATGTTGCTGAGCAGCCTGATCGTCGCGGGATGTTCAAGCTCATCTGATTCCGGCTCTGGTTCTACCTATACCGTTAAGCGGGGAGATACGCTGTATGGTATTTCACGTGCGACAGGGACCAGCGTCAAAGAGATCGCGCGCCTGAACAACATTTCTCCCCCCTATACCATAGAAGTTGGGCAAAAGCTTAAGGTCAGCGGTGGCGCGAAAACCAGCACGGCATCGGCGAAAACAAAATCTAAATCGAAATCCTCCACCAAAACGGCAGCAGTCAGACCGTCTTCTTCTGTGCCACAGTCATCCTGGCCACCGGTAGGGCAACGCTGTTGGCAGTGGCCAGCGAGTGGGAAGGTGATACTGCCATACTCCACGGCCGAAGGTGGCAACAAGGGGATTGATATCTCTGCCGCGCGCGGCACGCCTGTTTATGCGGCTGGAGCCGGGAAGGTGGTCTATGTCGGCAATCAGCTGCGTGGCTACGGCAACCTCGTGATGATAAAACATGGCGAAGATTACATTACCGCCTACGCCCATAACGATACGCTGTTGGTTAACAACGGGCAAACAGTGAAAGCCGGGCAGAAAATTGCCACCATGGGCAGCTCTGATGCGGCTTCTGTGCGCCTGCATTTCCAGATCCGTTATCGCGCTACGGCTATCGATCCGCAGCGCTATTTGCCGCCGCAGGGCAGCAAGCCAAAATGCTGACGGTGAATTAATCGCCAGTCAGTCGATCAGCCCCTTGCCAGGAAGTGTGTAAGGTTTATAATCCCTTACGCACTTCAATGCGGGCGTAGTTCAATGGTAGAACGAGAGCTTCCCAAGCTCTATACGAGGGTTCGATTCCCTTCGCCCGCTCCAATTTCAAATCTCCTGAACTCCACTCAAGTCAACTACCTACTGATTTTACTCGGTTTTTCATCGATTTTTCGTCAACTCAATTCAACCTGACTTACCCCAAATCAACACCTTATGTCGTATAGAAATGTGTATAGATTCTCCTATACACTCTAAAACTATACACACAGGGAGATCTCAGAGGAGAAAACTATACATATGCCTCTTACAGACCTTGAGATACGCCGTGCGAAGCCTTCTGAGAAAGCATATACGAAAGCGGATGGTAAAGGACTATCTCTGCAAATCGAGCCTAACGGTTCAAAGGGATGGCGTTTTCGTTATCGTTTTGAGGGAAAGGCTAAGATGCTTTCTTTGGGGACGTATCCCAAAGTTACCTTATCCGAAGCACGAAAACGGCGCGATGAAGCTCAGGACTTGCTAGCTACGGGCATTAATCCTAGTGACACTCGCAAAGAGAAGAAGCAGGCTCAACAGGACAAGCAGGGGAATACCTTCGAAGCAATTACACGAGAGTGGTATCAGCGGCGCTACGATCTGTGGGCAGAGTCTTATCGAATCTGTGACCAGGTATCGCTAGCTTATATCTCTCCTTAAAGGGGGTTAAAACTAACAAGATGTTCTGTGAGGTAATCAAACAACAGACGAACACGTCTGGGAACAGGTCCTCGTTGCGGACGGTAGATGTATAAACTCCAGGATGTTGGTCTCAATTGCTCAAGAACCGGGATCAGTAAACCTTTTTTCATCAAAGGTAGTGCAAGGTAATCCGCAAGCTGGCCATATCCGGTACCGTTAAGCATTGAGTCGGTATACGCATCCAGATCATCCGTAATAAAGCGAGGAGAAGAAGGTGTAAAGGTGCGTGCATCATCGAAAAGCCAAGGCCAGAAGCGCCCTGTTTTGTGGTCTAAAAGGGCAAGTACTGGCATCCTCGCCAGTTGCTCTAGACTCTCAGGTATACCTGTAGAGTGAATAAGCTCAGGAGTGCCAAGAACGAAGAAATTAACCTCTCTGATTTTCCTGGCTACGTAGCGGTTATCTCGTAAAAAACCTGTTCGCAGACCAATATCAATCTTCTCATCTATTACATCACTGTGGGAGTCGGTAAGCGTACAGGTAATTGAAATGCCAGGGTAATTCTGCTGAAACGCATTTATAACCGGCATTATGATATGTCTACCAAGGGATACAGGCAGAGTAAGACTAACATTACCCTCTATCTCATCAGTATTGCTGGTTGAAGTATGAGAAACCAGTTCATCAATTTTGTTGATCATTTCTCTGGCTTTCGCCGCTAACTCTTCACCTGAAGACGTTATCCTTATATTTCTAGTACTACGATAAAACAAAATCTCGCCTCTAATCGCTTCAAGTTCCTTAATGGCCCTTGTTACAGCCTGCGGTGACTTCCCCAGATAAGCGGCAGCCTCACGGAAGCTTGATGCCTCAGCAGCTGCACAGAAAATTCGGATGAGTTCAAAATGGTTTTGCATAATAAATGCCCATGTTCACAAGAGGTCTTATAATTCCATTTTTTGGAATTTTAAAATCCATTTTATGCCATTTTTGTATTTCTTTCGAGGTGCTACTGTTAGCTGAAACTAACATTCGGAGAAGAATTTATGTCTAAAATGTCAGCCCTGGTTCTGAAAAGCTATGAAGAACAATCTTTCCACAAACAGGAAGTCGACATTCCTGTTCCTGGTGCAGGAGAAGTCCTAATCAAGGTTCATGCCAGCGGGGTGAACCCTATCGATACCAAAATCCGGATGGGTGTTGCACCATATGCAATGCCAGAGCTGCCCGCAATTCTCGGCACTGATGTGGCAGGTGAGATTGTGCAAACCGGTGACGGTGTGGCTAGTTTCCAGGTTGGAGATGCGGTTTATGGTCTGGCCGGAGGTGTTCGCGGCCTTGCGGGTTCGCTTGCCCAATATATGGTTGCCGACGCAAGCCTTATTGCACTTAAACCCAAAAACCTTACCATGCGAGAAGCTGCCGCACTTCCGCTGGTATTCTTGACTGCATGGGAAGGGTTGGTTGACCGCGCGAATGTCAAAGCAGGAGATACCGTTCTTGTGAATGGCGGTTCAGGCGGTGTAGGACATATGGTCATTCAGATTGCCCGAATTATGGGGGCAAGTGTCTATGCTACGGCTTCATCTTCAAAAGAAGAGATAGTGTCAAAACTGGGTGCAACGCACATTGATTACCGCAAAAAAAGCGTCACCGATTATGTGAACGAGCATACTTCAGGTAAGGGGTTTGACATTGTCTATGACACTGTTGGCGGTGATGCACTATCTGGCGTTCTTACCGCAGCCAGGCATTACGGGCATGTGACCAGCTGTGCTGCATTCGGCTCGTTTGATATTACTAATTCTTCACTGCGTTGCACTACGATCTCATCAGTATTTGTTCTATTGCGGATGCTTTCCGGCGAACAAAGGGCACATCATGGAGATATCCTACGTAAATTAACTGGCTACGTTGAAAACGGCCAACTTCAGCCAGTTATCGACCCACGTACATTTACACTGGACTCTGCGCTAGAAGCCCATCGCGCAGTAGAAGATGGATCAGCCCAGATCAAAATCGTTATTGATGTTGCCTAATAAGTATCATGAGTTTTCACGGCCGGCAAAATGTCGGCCTTTTTGCGAGGAATATATGGCAAATGTCTGGCGTTTTCACGAACTGGGTGGGCCTGAAGTCCTCCAACTGGAATCAGTGTCACTTTCATCGGTAGGGATTGATGACGTTCATATCAGTGTGAAGGCGATTGGTCTTAATCGATCTGATATCAACTTCCGTAAAGGACAGTATATTCAGAAAGCCCAATTTCCATCACGATTCGGTTATGAAGCATCCGGAATAGTCGTGTCAATTGGCGCAAATGTCACGCACCTGTCTCCTGGAGATGAGGTATTCGTTCTGCCGGTTGATGATCTTTCTCAGGAAGGGACTAGTGCGGATGAACTGGTCATCAACCATAAATATGTCGTTCATAAACCATCAAATCTTTCATTTGTTGAGGCTAGCGCAGTATGGATGCAGTACCTTACTGCCTGGGGTGGGATTATCCATGCAGCAGAAATAAAAAAAGGCGATTACGTTCTTATTACCGCTGCAACCAGTAGTGTAGGCATAGCGGCAATACAGTTGGCGCGTCAGGTTGGAGCGATCCCCATCGCTACCTGTCTTGGAACTCAGTGGCGTCAGTTACTGAAGGATGTCGGTGCCGAGCATGTCATACCAACTAATGAAGTAGATTTACTGGAAGAACTGAACCGTATTACTGGGGAGGAGGGGCTTGCCGCGGCTTTTGATGCGGTAGGTGGACCGCAGGTTCTCCAGATAGCTGAAGCACTGAAAAAATTTGGACGACTGGTCATTCATGGTTATCTGAGTTCTGAACCAACACCTTTCCCGCACAGACTAGCAATACGCAAAACTTTGACTGTTCAGGGATATCTTTTTTCAGAAATTCTGGATTCAGATGTTCTTCGTGAAAGAGCAAAAAGTCATATTCTTCAAGGACTCGCGACAGGAGTGTTGGTTCCAAATATCGACAGAGTTTTTGCGTTTGAAGACATGCGCGAAGCTCAGACGCATCTGGAGCAACAAAAGCATTTTGGGAAGGTTGTGTTGAGTTTAATGTAATTGGGAACTCTTCATACTTTAATCTCTCGAGTAGGCATATAACGCCTTTGATAATGGGCGTTATAGCAACTTAGTAACTGCTATCGCCATAGAGTCAATATAATCATCCTGGATGTTGAGTTTCTTGAGGCTGTCCTGCAGCATAAATAAATAATCTGCGTTGGAACCTAGCGGGCCAGAGGCTAAAGCAATCTTTCGTGCAATATCTTCTGTCTGGTATGCCTTATCATAAGTACTGTGGTGACAGGACATGACAAAGACTAACGCGATGACACTTGACCCGTCACTCAATGTAACCCTTTCTGATGACCTCCATGAGCTGTGGAAGTGGTTCCGTGAGAGGATGCCAGAAGGGGGCGTTTCAGAGTACCTCAAGAATCCTACAATACATTGCCCGCCGCTTGGGTTGAGCATAAAATACCCATTCAATTTTAAGTGGGTATTGTGCATGGAATACGTGGCCTTTGGTGATGAGAGTGGTACGACAGGAAGTGACCGCTGTTACGGCATTGGTTTGCTGTGTGTACGTAAAGACACGCTGCACATCTTCAATGAGCGAGTCCAGAAGCTGAAAGACAAGTACGGCATTGTTGGTGAGTTAAAGTGGTCGAAGATAAAGAACAGTGCGGGGCAGGCAAACATTTGCATTGAGCTGCTGGCAATGGTGCTCAAGAACTCATGCTGTTTCCACTCGATTATTGTTGTGAAGAACATGTACAACAACTGGCAGACGGACAGGGAGCTGGCTTTTTACCAAACGTACACAATGCTCGTTAAGAACGTTGCTAAGCAGATTAAGAACGAAGTTGAGGTCATCATTGATCAGAAGATTGATAAATACAAAAAGAACGATGAGGTGACAGGCATTGTTGCTAACAACATGCTGGCTAGGGCTGGGATGAAGAAGCTGGTTAAGTCTGTGACGATGCACGATTCCAAGCATCATCTGGGGTTGCAGGTTGTAGACATTCTGACCGGGGCTGTGAACTCTGGGTACTTGAAGTACCTTAATCCACGACTGGAGCTATCAGTGGCTAAAGAGCTAGCCTTTGAACGGATGGCTGCTCTGCTTGGCTGGGATGTGTTTCATTACGATACGTTCCCGAATAAGGATTTTAATATATGGCACTTCCCGCAAGAGATGCGAGCTATGCCGGGTTCCAAGAGTATCCGTCCTGATTACAGTGTTCCGCTTGTTCAGCGGGAAGAGTTGGCCTAACCCCGGCTTGAGGTGCGTTCACACCGCAGGTAGAAGAGGGCTGTGCTTATGCATTGGTCTCCCTCGACTGAAAGCCTCGCGTATCAATCGCGATAGATACCAGCGATCAATATCAGGTTACCGATCGAGACAAACGATCTGCGCGATGGCTGCAATCAGGCTATCCTACCGTCAGTCACTGAATAGATTACTTTAGGAAAATCATTATGGTGAGAGGAGTAGGGCCGTCTATTACTATGGCTGTACTACTGTTGGCAGCGGGATGTATGGCTGGTTATATATACGGCGGTATCCCGTTGACTACCTATTATGCAGTTGGTAGAGCCGTAAAGTCGTTTTGGTGGGTCGCTGGGTTGCTATTCATTGCTGGCATAATATATCGCATTGTTTTCAATAGATTGTCAGGCGTCTGCGGTATTCTTTTTTGTGTAGCCATCGCGGTAGCTCTAGTGCTGACAGGTTTTCATTATGCAGTTGGTGGAAGTGCTTGGTGGCGGTGAACGATGCTTATAATCTTCTTCTGAAAATTCCCACAAAAATCTGAGTGTCTATCTAATAATTAATTTCCCCCGAGTTATCCCCGTGCCCCTCCCTTGGCTCGCCTTGAACCGAGGGAGGATGCAATCTCCTTGAAGTTGAAACATAGAGGTACTTGCCAGACATTCTGGTATTGGTTCTATTCCCTTCATGGGAATAATATGGGTATTCAATCTTGACCAGAGATCACTCGCTGTGTAACCATAACTGTAACCACAAGGATTCATCATCCTTTAAGAAACAAATGGTTAGCGGTGAGTTGTCTTCGATGCTTCGATTCCCTTCGCCCGCTCCAACGCTTTTCTTTTGTTAGTAGTCTACTCAAAACCCTTCACAATGTTGCATGTGGATTTTTAATCGTGGCTAGCGAAATTAGCTGCATGATCGTTACGGCCGGCATTTGGCAATTCACTTCACATAATTTTTAACTGCACCGTAGAATATTGATTACTGCACAGCATCTGCAGTGATTTCTCTGAGTGAATATATAAAAAGGGTTAGCACTTAATCGAATGAATTTTATATATAAACTCAAACATAAAGAAAGAAGGGGAGATAGCCACTGCGAACGTGACTATCTCCAGTTATATCCCGAATCAGGAATTCGGTTTATGGTTTTCAACTACCCAGACGGTGAGTTCTTTTTCCAGCGTTTTATCTCCCGTCATTGCCTTCACCCTCACCCAACTTTCACCAGCGGTATCCGTTCTCAGCTGTGAGTAGGCATTTCCTAACGTAAAGTTGGTTTTATCCGGCGTCATCGTAAAGGTTCCGCTGCTGGTTTGGGCTTTGCTGCCCGCGCTAAATTCGACACTGCCGTTTAACGGGTTACCGAACTTATCCTGCAATCGGGCCATAAAGCCTACCGGTTCAAGGTTGGCAACGGCATAGCCAGGATCCTGCTCCAGAGTGAGTACCGGATTCTGGGCATCAGCATTCAGCGTCAGCGAAGCATTTGCCGAGACGTTGCTACCGTGTTCAGCCAATGTGGCGGTCAGCGTGTAACGACCCGCCTTATGGCCGTGGACATTCACGGTCGCAGTACCGGAGCCATTGGTGGTGACAAGCGTATTATCAATCTGCAGAGGATCGCGTGACGATGGGCCTGTGGCCGTAATTTTCAGCTTACGGTTGCTGACGCTGTTACCCGATGTATCGCTCAGATGCAGGGTAAACGCCACGTTATCCACATCACTCACTATGGCTGATGTGGTTGACGGTTCGATCGTCAAGACTGCGTTTTGCAGATCCGATATCACCTCCACTGCCTTACTCGCCGTAACGCGTTTACCCTCTTTGATGAAGGTTGCCTGCAATTGATAGCGCCCGGCCTCTGCGGCAACAAAGGTTGTTGATGCCATTCCTTTCTCATCCAATGTCAGTTCGGACTGGTCCAGTTTTAATCCACTGGCGGGTTCGCTGGTCAGGCGCACGTCACCGCTAAATGGGTTGTTTTCACCGTCGACAACCTGTACCTGAATTTCGTGCTTAGCTGATGCGTTCGCCGCGATGCTCTCTGCTGGTGCGGTCAAATTCAGCACCGCGCTGTTAATATCAGGTACAAAGCCCAGTTCAACGCTCGAGGACTCAATACTCTGTTGCCCGTCTGTAGCCATGGCTTTCACGGTGTAATTACCCGCCTTAACCGTGGTTAACGTCACCGTTGCGTAGCCGTCTTTATTGGTGGTGATTTTGTCCGGGTATACGAGCCCTTGCGGCGTTACGATAAGCTCCACTTTCTGTCCTTCAACCGACGCGGCGGTATTGTTGAGCCTTACCTCAAGCGTGGCGCCATCGCGACCGTTTGCAGCAATATTGGTGATTGCGCCATTGTCTTTGGCTGCCAGAGACAATGTTGCGCCCGTCATTGAAGAGGCAAATGTTACGCGCAGTGATGAGCTGATGTTCCCCGCGCTTAGCGTAATCTCATATGTTCCCGGCGTTGAACTGATCAGTGAGAATGTTGCTTCACCTTTGGCATTGGTCTTCACAACGTTCTCCCCATTCGCGATCTTGACCTGTGGCGGTAACGCCAGGGTAACCGTGTATCCGGACAGCGCGTTGCCATAACGGTCGGTCAGGGTAACGACTGCGACATTACTCTGTTTGCCATCCGCCAGCGCATTGTCCCTGGTCAGGTTAAAAGCCTGAACCACCGGCTGCGTTTTGTCGGCAATCCAGGTGGCTTGTTTTTCCAGTCCGGAGAAATCATGTTTTTGTGATGCCACACCAATGCGTGTCGCCTGAGCCAGTTCAGACGTTGCCTTAGCGCGGTACACGCCGTCTTTCTCTTCTACGGCAGTAAAACGAACCTCGCCGCTGGCTGAAACAGCATAAAAACGTAAGCTGTCGTCGCCGGTAATGGCATTCCCGTCTTTATCTTTTGCCTCTAACGTCAAGCTAATCGGGTGCCCAACGATCTGTTCCATGGGCATTACCGTCAACGTCGATTTTGCCGCCTCGGCGGAAACCGCTTTTAGTTTTACCGTCAGAGTTTCTGTTTTACCCAGGACTTTAGCGGTGATGCGTGCCGTACCCGCCGTTAAACCCGGCGTCAGCGTCGCGGTATACACCCCGGAACGGGTTTCCTGTACTTCACCGAGCTTGGGTGCCTGTGCCGAACGCTCACGGTTTTGCTGTGCGTCAGGCGTAAATGCCAATGACAACTCAATGTCATGGGCAAGCCCTGTTAACGGTTTACCATTGGCATCTTTTAGCACCAACGTAACGGGATGCTGCGACTGCCCGTCAGCCGCGATGATCGGTTGATGCTCGCCGTTTAATGTAAAATCCATTGTGCCGATTGAGGCTGAACTCCCCGTCACTGTCACGTTCATCACCGCATAGTTAGAGACGTTTCCTTTAACATCTCGCGCCGTTGCGCCGATCTGCCAGTGATTGGTACCGCCTGGCGTATACGCTGGCAACGTCAGTTGCCATGACGTGCCGCTACCGGAAATACGCCCGCCAGCGGCGGTAAATGCGCTATCGTTCCACTCTACCGACTGAATGCCCCATTGGGATTTATCCAGCGAAATAGTCACCGGAATAACGGCGCCACCTTCCCCCTGCACGCTTTCAGGCAGGCGGATCTTCAGAACCGATTTTTTGCGGTATTCCAGAACAATGTTGTTATTACGTTCGACAAAATCGTAGCGCCCGTGCTGAACTTCGCGCATCACTGCAACGTTATCGCCGTCCAGTTGCTTCGCCAGCGGGATGCCGGGGCGATAGTTAATTTCAATGCCGAAGCGTGAATCATGAGTATTACTCTGCCCCTGCTTGTGTTCAGCAGAAAGCGTAACCAGCGGAACCGGCGTGTAGCTGATCCCGCCCGTAAAGGCGTATGGATTTTCCTGCAGATGATCGCTGCCAAAGAGGCCGACATTCTTGCCGTAATACTTTTCATATTTAAGCGATGCACCCAGTTGCGGATATGACGGCAACCAACCTTTGGTATAGATATCCCAGCCATCAGCCGGACGTTCCTGATAATCGCCCAGATCGTGGGAATCCTTCCATTTTGACAATCTTAAATAAGCATTAGCGCCTGCATGTAAATAATCTCGCCAGTACTCAACGCCTGCACCCATACGTGCGTGATGCCGACTTAAATCGTAGTCATAAAATAAGTTCGCGCCCAGCATTGAATTATCCGGCGTGAAGTAGCGATAACCCATGCCGATATTGGTTTGGGTTCTGTCATCGGTACGGTGAAGCGATGTCTGGGTAAATAAAACATGCTGCTTTGTATCAACCCACGGATAAAGGAAATCGAACGCAGAATCTTTCAACGAGAAAGCGTCATCGACGTTGAGTTGAATACGCGCATTACCGTATTGCTGCAGCCATTCTACCACCTCCTTCGTTGCCTGTGCCGAGACGGTATTGGCAGCAAAACTGCCCGCATGGCCGTTTTCAATGCTTCTGCCAGCCTGTGCGGCGAGGGAAGACAGGCCGCGCAGTTCTTGCTGCTCAGCTGCGGCCTGTGATGCCTTAACGGCTGAAGCATGGCTGATGGTCGGCGTGAAGCTGAGAAGGGCTGGATACAGAGCCTGTAAAGCGATTGTTGACCATGCGACAACCTTATTAACGGAGCCTGTTGCCCCATTGTTCCGTGAAATTTTCTTATTTGACATTCGTAACTCCAATATCAATTAAAAAAATTAAAGGTTATTCCATGTACTGAACGGGATGCGTAATATATGTATTTAGTGGGAAAATTCAAGACCTGTTCATCGCGCAGTTAACTGGATATTTTTACATTATGCGGATCCGGATTGGCTATGATGTCGAACCTTTAAATAACGGGTGCTGTAAAAATGCTTTTCTTTTTATAGTGGCGATTTTAATATTGGCGTCTGTATTTTAACCATGAGCGTACACTGCAAATAAAAATTATCAGGAAATTAATCTGCCTGTTCGTATTCTACCGTCATTCATAATACGCCGCGTTGACCTGACCGACGTCGGCGCATTCGTAGGATGTGCATGCTGACCGGTAGAGACATCTCAGAGATCTCTCTGTCTACCGCCCAAGTTAGTTAACAGGCAAACAGTTACGTAACGTTCTTATCTTTTTTTGAAATATTATCCGCAATGGCATGGTTTTGCCGCCAAAATTAACCGAAACGCAGTGTTCAATCCCAGGAGTATTAGGAGAACATGGTCTAAAATACTTTTTTTGCTTAAGAGTTTTCCTATCGCGTAGCAACCGTGTTCGCGTAGTGTTAAAATTCATGAGTTTTTGATCTCCTCCTTGTACTAGTGGATGAGGTGCTGGTCGTCAATAAGACGAAAGAATTAAATGGGTTACAACCACATTGCTAAATAAGCGGCACTGTTTCTTTACATGGTCGGCAACCGTCAGGGAGTGACGATAACCTATTGATAACGCTTATTTTTACTCTGGTGTAAGATATAAGGGAAGATATGTTCAGTATGCGTCGACATGCCAAATTCATTACACGCTTTAAGTCTGTAAGCTGTTTATTTACGGCCAGCGTTCTTTTCCCCCTACAAATCTCTGCGGCAGTATCAGATTATGATGCGTTGATTATTGAAGCGCGAGGGGGTAATAGCGCGCCACTATTGCGCTACCTTGAAGATCAGGGAAAGAAAAGCGCGCTCACGCCCAATCAGGTTGCCGACTGGCTGCAAGTCTCCAGTTGGGTTGATAACAACGACAAAACAACAATTGCTATCTGGCAGCAGTATCGCGGGAAGATGGATGTGCCTGCGCGCGGTAAAGTTGCCGCTGCGCGTGCGTATCGCAATCAGAAAAGCTGGAATGATTCCTTAGCTATCTGGGAAAGCGTGTTGCAGGAAGAGCCTGATAACGCGGATGTTCGTACCGGCTGGATAATGACGCTGGCCGATGCCCGTTACAATCAACAAGCCCTGACCGAGGCGAATAAATGGGCGCGAGCGCATCCGGGAGCCGATTCCGATGCCCTGCTTGCCTACGTGTACCATTCGCAGAATAAAAACTGGGATGCATTGCTTGTCGCCAGTCAGGCGGTTGACGTTGATCCGGGCAACAAAAATGCAAAATCAACGCTGTTGTCCGCGCTGGCAGCCAACCGCATAGCCGAACCTGCGTTGGGACTGGCGGAAGAGGTTCCCACATCCGATCCCGTGAAGCGTCGCCTTGCGCTTGATGCCGCGGCCGAAAAGGTGCGCTCTTCGTATACGACCGCGCGCAATGAAGAAGAACGTTTTATCGTGGCGGACAAAGCCCTTGCCCGCTATGACCAACTGCTTGCTGCCTGGAAAGATGATCCCGCAGCCCAGGGCGATGTGCGTCGGGCGAGAATAGACCGTATGGGGGCCTTGCTGGTCCGCAAGCGTACCGCTGACGTTATTACCGAATACGAATCACTGTCAGCCGAAGGCGAAGTCCCCAACTATGCAAAACGTTGGGTGGCTTCCGCGTGGTTAAGTGAACGTCAGCCGGAAAAAACCGAAGCGATGCTGATGAGCATCTACTATCCGAACGGGCCGATACCCGTTACGCCGCTTAGCCCTGAAGATCAACAGGATCTGTTCTACGCGCATATCGATAATGAAAACTTTGTTGATGCCAAAAAACAGGTCGATGCGTTAATCAAAGACAGCCCGTACCTGCGACGGATCTATGGTTCGCCTACGCCGCAGCCTAACGATAACTGGCTGCTTGGCCAGACGCTACTCGCGCAATATCACATTGCCGCTAATGAGCTGCCCGAAGCCGAAAAGCTGACGGAACATCTGGCGCGTACTGGCTCGGGTAACCAGGGGCTACGTATCCTCTATTCTTCCGTACTCGAAGCCCGCGGTTTGCCGCATGCCGCCGAAAAAGAGCTGAAGCTTGCGGAAGTGATCGAGCCAAGCAACCTGGAACTGGAGCGTCAGCAGGCTTATGTGGCGCTGGATCTCCAGGAATGGAAGCAGGCCGATGAACTGACTGATGATGTCATCGCTCGTAGCCCGGATGATGAGGCAACGCTGCGTCTCGCGCGCATTCGCGATGTGCATAAAATGTCTGAACTGCGGATCAGCGGCACGCAGGGGATCTCCTCTGATAGCCCGGTCAGCGGTAAGAATGACTTCAATATCAATACCGCCATTTACAGCCCACCGATCAATGATAACTGGCGACTGTTTACTGGATTCAACTTCGCTACTGGTGAATTTGAAGAAGGTAAGGGCATCAGCCGCGATCTGGCGGCCGGTGCGGAATGGACCTCCCGTGACTACTGGGCTGAAATGGAAGTTTCAGGTCGTAATTATGGCGATGGTCAGAAAATAGGTGGCCGTCTTTCTGGCTGGCATGATTTCAACGATAACTGGCGCGTCGGCGGTTCGGCGGAGCGTCTTTCGCGTAATACACCGCTACGCGCATTGCGTAGCGGCGTGTACGCCAACGGTGGAGATATGTTTGTCCGCTGGTATCAAAACGAACGACGAGAGTATCAGTTGTCGTTTGCCGCATCACATTTCTCGGATGGTAACGATCGCATTGAGTACGGGCTGAGTGGAAAAGAGCGCCTGTGGACGACGCCGCGCTTTACGCTGGACTTCACGCCGGGTATCGGTGGCAGTACCAACACCAAAGAAAATGTGCCGTATTACAACCCCAAAAGCGATTTCTCTGTGGTACCCGGCTTGAGCGCGGAGCAGGTCCTTTACCGACACTATGACACGGTCTGGACCCAGCAAGGCGTGGGCGGTGTGGGTAACTACTGGCAGCAAGGCGAAGATGGCGGTGCGATAGTTCAGTTAGGTTACGGACAGCGGCTTAAATGGAATAACGTCGTGGATGGCGGGGTGATGCTTATGTGGGATAAACGCCCCTACGACGGTAAACGTGAGCGGAATATCTCCCTCGCTTTCGATTTGAATGTTAGGTTTTAAGGATAGAACATGCTGAAAAGATGCCTGTGGCTTGGCGCACTCATCGCTGGCTGGTTGATGATCACCGCGTGTAGTAGCGCGCACAATACGACACCTCGCTATGTTCCTCCAGGAGAGAGAACCGAGCTGACGGCGGACCATCCGTGGCCAAAAAATAGTTTCTTGGTGTTGGGTTATCACGATGTTGAGGATGGCGCAGCGGATCAACGCTATCTTTCAGTACGTACCAGTGCGCTGAGCGATCAGATCGGCTGGCTGCGTGACAACGGCTATAACCCGATCAGCGTGCAGCAAATTCTCGATGCCCATGACGGAAAAATCGTGCTGCCTGAAAAAGCCGTCTTACTTACCTTTGATGACGGCTATAGCAGCTTTTATACCCGCGTCTGGCCGCTGCTAAAAGCCTACAACTGGCCTGCGCTATGGGCGCCGGTGGGAAGCTGGGTGGATGCCCCAGCCAACAAAAAAGTGGATTTTGGTGGCCTGATGACGGCCCGAGACAAGTTCGCTACCTGGAAAATGGTTGAGGAAATGGGCAAATCGCCGCTGGTGGAAGTCGGGGCGCATACCTGGAACTCACACTTCGGCGCAGAGGCAAACCCGCAGGGCAGTAAAGAACCGGCGGTGGCGAACCGTCTGTATGACAAGAAAACCGATACGTATGAAACGGATGAGCAGTACACTCGCCGCATTAATACCGATATCTCGTTGATCACCAACAAAATTAAGTCTGTAACCGGGAAATCGCCCCGCGCGTGGGTATGGCCGTACGGTGCTGCTAACGGTACGACGTTGAATTTGGCCAAAGAGCACGGCTATAAAATGGCGTTTACGCTCAACGAAGGGTTGGCGAATGCGGCGTTCCTTGATGATATTCCGCGTGTACTGATCTCAGATAACCCTTCTCTTAAGCGTTTTGCCAGTCAGATCGCTCAGGTACGTGAACCGCAGACCATGCGCGTGATGCATGTCGATCTGGATTACGTGTATGACAAAGATCCTGCCCAGCAGAAGAGAAACATAGATAAGCTGATCCAGCGTGTTTACGACATGCGCATTTCACATGTCTTCCTGCAGGCGTATGCCGACCCCAAAGGCGACGGGAATATTCGCGAACTCTATTTCCCTAACCGTTGGCTGCCGATGCGTGCCGATCTCTTTAACTACATCTCCTGGCAATTACAAACGCGTGCTGGCGTGACGGTTTATGCCTGGATGCCAGTGCTGGCGTTCGATCTCGATGCGTCTATTCCGCGTGTCACCGCATGGGATCCGAAAACCGGACGCAGTGCGATTAACCACGAACAGTATGTGCGTCTGTCTCCCTGGAGTAGCGAAGCGCGTCAGCGCATTACCGAGATCTATGAAGACCTGGCGAAGCACGCCAGCTTCAAAGGCATATTGTTCCATGATGATGCATTCCTGACGGACTTCGAAGATGCCTCGCCGGATGCGTTAGCCGCCTACCGCGCTGCGGGCCTTCCGGACAGCATTGAGAAAATCCGTAACGATCCGCAGGCGTTTGAGCGCTGGACTCGCCTGAAAAGTAAGATGCTGATCGACTTTACCCAGCAACTGACACGTTCGGTGCGTAATATTCGCGGCCCGCAGGTACAAACGGCGCGCAATATTTACGCCATGCCGGTTCTGGAGCCAGAAAGTGAAGCCTGGTTTGCACAAAACCTGAATGACTTCCTCAATACCTATGACTGGACTGCACCGATGGCGATGCCATTAATGGAGAATATTCCAGCCAATGATGCCAATGCCTGGCTCGACAGATTGGTGAATGCCGTTGCGCAGACCCCAGGCGCGCTGGATAAGACCGTGTTTGAGCTGCAGGCACGCGACTGGCGTAAATCCGGCGAACAGGCCGAAATCAGTGGTAAACAGATAGCCGAATGGATGCGCCAGCTTAAATTAAGCGGTGCAGGTAACTACGGTTATTACCCGGATGATTTCATCAGCGACAAACCCGAGATGTCAGAGATTCGCTCGACGTTCTCATCATACTGGTACCCGCAAAAATGACCGATCGCATTATTGCTTTCCTGATACTTTGCCTGATGTTCAGCCTGCCGTTTGGCGTGGCTGTCATCTTTACGGGTGAAGTGATGCTGAACTTTGTCTTCTTCTGGCCCTTGTTCATGTCTGCTTTGTGGATAAGCGGTGGGGTGTACTTCTGGTTTTACCGTGAGCGCCACTGGAAATGGGGAGACGACACGCCGCCACCGACGCTGGAAGGAAATCCGCTGGTTTCGATTTTGATCCCCTGCTTTAACGAAGGGATCAACGCCCGCGAAACCATCAGTGCCGCGATGGCACAGCGCTATAAGAACATTGAAGTTATTGCCATTAACGACGGTTCAACGGACGACACGCACGACGTGCTGGAACAGTTGGCAATTGAGTACCCGAGCCTGCGGGTGATTCATTTAGCTGAAAACCAGGGTAAAGCGCTGGCGCTCAAGACCGGTGCAGCCGCTGCGCGTAGCGATTATCTGGTGTGCATCGACGGTGATGCGCTACTGGATCGCGATGCGGTGGCCTATATTGTGGCCCCGCTGATCCAGTTCCCGCGTGTGGGGGCGGTAACCGGGAACCCGCGTATCCGTACCCGTTCCACGTTGATCGGCCGCGTGCAGGTCGGCGAGTTTTCGTCAATCATTGGTCTTATCAAGCGTACCCAGCGAGTCTATGGGCAGATCTTTACCGTCTCCGGCGTAATTGCGGCGTTTCGCCGTCGTGCGCTGGCTGAGGTGGGATACTGGAGCCCCGACATGATCACCGAAGATATCGACATCAGTTGGAAGCTGCAGTTGCGCCACTGGTCGGTATTCTTTGAACCGCGGGCGCTGTGCTGGATCCTGATGCCTGAAACCTTAAAAGGGTTGTGGAAACAGCGTCTGCGCTGGGCGCAGGGTGGGGCTGAGGTGTTTATTGTTAACATGCGCCGCCTGTGGTCGTGGGAATTCCGCCGCATGTGGCCGCTGTTCCTCGAGTTCTGTTTTTCGACCGCCTGGTCGTTTGCCTATGCGGTCAGCATCCTGCTGTTCGTGTTAGGGCTGATCATGCCGATGCCTGACTCGTTATATGTGCAGCATCTGTTCCCGCCAGCCTTTACCGGACTCATCCTCGGCGTGGTCTGTTTACTGCAGTTTGCCGTGAGCCTGATGATCGAACGACGCTATGAAAAAGGCATTGGCGCCTCGTTGTTCTGGATTATCTGGTTCCCGGTGGTGTACTGGATGCTTAGCCTGTTTACCACGCTGGTGGCGTTCCCCAAAGTGATGCTCAAACGCAAACGCGGGCGCGCGCGCTGGGTGAGCCCTGACCGTGGAATAGGGAGGATCGAACCATGAACCAGCCACTGATCTTTACCGAGCGGCGTCTCCTGCCACGCATAATTGACGTGCTGTTGACGCTGATTGCCTGGGTTGGGTTTCTGTACCTGATTTATAAAGGGCTGATTACCGCGCTGGCGCACTCACCGTATATGGGCGTGCGGCCGTTTTTCACCACCCTGGATACGGTGACTTTTTACATGCTGGTCGCCTTAATCAACGGACTGGTGCTGATTGGCTGGGCGAAGTACAACCAGTACCGTTTTCGGGTGGAACGACGTAACCGCAGACCTGGGCTTGAACATCATGAGCTGGCAGAAAGCATGCGTATTACCCCGGAACTGGTAACAGAGCTCAACAAAGCCAGGGTGCTGACGGTGCATCACCATGAGAATGGTGAAATCAGTCACGTCGATGTGGACAAGCACATTGCCGATAACCGGTTGCCACCGCCCACGCCGGCCATGCTGACGATGCTGTCGGAAAGAACGCTCGAGTCTGAAGACGCAAAATAATGACCCTCAGGCGGCATGAGACAATTTGTGCCGCCTGTTACATCCTTCAACCCTGCATCGGACTATGATTAGACTCGGTACAATAAAAATAACTGAGGCAATGTCATGGATAAGGAACTACTGGATGCAGGCTACCGGGCCTATACCGGTGAGAAGATCGACGTCTATTTCAATACGACAATGTGCCAGCACTCGGGGAACTGTGTGCGCGGCAGCGCGAAGCTGTTCAACCTCAAGCGTAAACCGTGGATTATTCCTGATGAAGTTGATGTTGCCACGGTTATCAGGGTTATCGATACCTGCCCAAGCGGTGCGCTGAAATACCGTCAGAAATAAGTGAGGGAACCATGGAAATTCTTGCAGGCCATAACAAATTTTATGTGAATGATGCGCAGGGCAACCAGGTCGCTGAAATCGTCTTTGTGCCGACTGGCGAGCATCTGAGCATTATTGAACATACTGATGTCGACCCGAGTCTGAAAGGTCAGGGCGTGGGTAAACTGCTGGTGGCAAAGGTGGTGGAGAAAATGCGCGCCGAAAACCGCAAGGTTATTCCACTGTGTCCATTTGCCAAACATGAGTTTGATAAAACCCGCGAGTATGACGATATCCGCGCCTGATATGCGCAGTTGTAGGCCGGATCGGCGCCGCCGTCATCCGGCATCTCATTCCCGATGCAGCAGATCCTGATAAATCCCCGTCAGAACCCCGTGTGGGCCAAACTCCTTTTTAATCCACTGAGTGACCCGGCCGGTTGCCGAGTGTTGGGTTGCCAGCAGCATGCGTGAATCCTGACGCGGATTATGGATCTGACGCGTCACCAGCAGCGACTTCTCCATTGCCTCACGCACCATGTAGTCCGGCAAAAAGCCAATACCTTCGCCGAGGATCTGGCACTGACATTTGGTATTAAAATCGGGGACCAGAATGGACTCCTGCCCGTGCAGCAGCCAGCCGACCTTCTTGTTAATGGTATGCGCGGTGTCTTCGACCATGATGTTTGGGTACAACCGTAGCTGACTTTCTGAAATAGGTTCAGGCATAAACGCCAGCGGGTGATCCGGGGCAATGGCAAACGACCAACGGATCGCCCCTATCTCGGTGTAATCAATTCCGCCGCCGTCCAGTAATGTGTCCGGCGCGCCAATGGCGATGTTGGCCTGGTTATTAATTATGGAATCCCAGACGCCGTTATACACTTCGGTGGTCACGGTTATCTGGCAGGTTGGAAACTGCTTTTTGAGGGCCTGCAACAGCCGCGCGGTATGCTGCGGGGTGTAGAGCAACTGGTTAATGCAGATGCGCACCCGCGCCTCAATACCCTGAGCGATGGTATCAATACTGCGCTTGATGGCGTGGAAGTCGTTTAGCAGGTCGGTCGCCTTGCGGAAGAAATAACGCCCGGACTCGGTTAGTTCAATGCTGCGGGTATTGCGGGTAAACAGCACCACGTCGAGCCCCGTTTCCATTCGCTTGATGGTGTAGCTGATGGCGGAGGTGGTTAAACCCAGCTCTTCGGCGGCCTTGCTAAAACTGCTGTAGCGCGCAGCCATGGTGAACGCCAGCAGGTTCTCCTCGGTAAAAATTGAATTCATCCTCTCTCTCCCCTCGGGCTCGTCTACCCCCTGCCATACGATGATTGTTGAATGTATTTGTAATCCTTATGCAGAGCAACCAGTTTTGAACAGAATTTAACACTAGGTTCACATTTGATTTGAAGGCAATCACACTTCTGTCTTTTAGTTGCAGGCCGCTATCCGTGCAGCATCCCGCTTTATTTCCCGGATGACTGAATAATGTCTAAAAGAGCAGCGGTCATAAGAGAAAGATTGCACTACAGCACGTTTTTGCTCTCATTATTAAATACTATTCAATAATCGACTCGCTAACGATGAATGAAATTTAAGCGGATGTTATTCCCATCTCTCTGTTGCTATTCTCAGGTTATCGGAATTTTAAAAAGCCTTAAAAACTGCAGGAGAAGGATTATGTCAGAGAAAGAACTTATTACTGAATTTCTGCTGGCGGCAGAGCAGGGCAATGCGCAGGGATTAACATCCTGTCTGGCAAAAAATGTGGATATTAATGCGACCAATCGCCAGGGACGTACCGCCATCATTATTGCCAGCCTGAATAAACATTATGACTGCGTGTCTTTATTGATTGAGGCTGGCGCCGATATTAATAAACAAGATCAAACCTGTTTTAATCCCTTCCTGATTAGCTGCCTGACCAATGATTTAACGCTGCTGCGTTTGGTGTTACCGGCTAACCCTGATCTCAATGTTCTCAGCCGTTTTGGCGGCGTTGGCATTACGCCTGCCAGCGAAAAAGGCCACGTGGAGATCGTGCGTGAACTGCTGCTGCGTACCGACATCAACGTTAACCACACCAACTTTGTCGGCTGGACGCCGCTGCTGGAAGCCATCGTACTCAACGACGGCGGCGCAAAGCAGCAGGAAATCGTCAAGCTGCTGCTCGACAATGGTGCGAATCCGCACATGACGGACAAGTACGGCAAAACCCCGCTGGAACTGGCGCGGGAGAAAGGGTATCACCAAATTGCCGAGCTGCTGATTGCCGCCGGAGCTTGACCGAGGAGCGCCACTATCGCCACGCCATCACGGCGATGCGTAACGGCGCTAACCGCCGACGGCGCGTTTCTTGAATTTCGGGGAACGGGGCGTGTAGAACAGGTTTTTTCCCGCGCGGTAAACCTGTTCATACCCGAGCTGCAGCGATTGTTCACCTTACTGAGCGAGAGCGGCGATAACGCGCCTAACAGTTGTCGGCTGGCGCTGACGCATTGTGAAGATCTGTTTCATCCCGGCGAGCCGGTGAGTTTTACCGAGACGGGAATAGCCGTTGGCACGGATAAATGGATAGCAACCTCCGGGTGCCAGACCTGGCAAATGCCGCGCTGGTCGCCAGATGCAGACCGCTTCGCAGCAATTTCCTGGCGTTGCTGGGCAGAGGTTATCCGCCAACAGCTGAATCACCGCGACACATTATTTTTGTACCAGGGCGATAACCCGTTTTATCAGGAAATCGCCCGTGAATTACAGAACCGCCGCCGGGCATTAATCGCCGCCCTGAATAATGGCGAAAATATTTCTTTCGCAGTTGGCCAGTTAATCGGTCTGGGAATTGGCTTGACGCCATCATCCGATGATTATTTAGTTGGTCTGAGTACGGTTTTATTTATTAACGGTCACCCGTTTAAAAAATATCACCACGATTTTTTAGCAGCATTACGGATTGCCGGAAATAACACGACGCTGCTCAGTAAAATAACGCTGGAAGAGGCTTTTCATCAGCGTTATCGGGAAAGCGTTGCACGACTGGTAACCCATATTATTACGCGGCAACACCACGTTGCTACGCCATTTATTACTGACATTAAAAATATCGGCTCAAGTTCTGGCTGCGACATGCTGTATGGCATGGCGGACGCCTGCACCCTGAGCCATCGGTCCGGAGGGAATTATGTCGATCAGGATAGTTGTTAAAAAGAACACGTATTTTGATTCTGTGTCACTGATGTCTATCTCAACGCGCGCTAACAAGCTCGATGGCGTGGAGCAGGCGTTCGTGGCGATGGCAACGGAAATGAACAAAGGCGTGCTGAAGAATCTCGGCCTGCTGACGCCTGAACTGGAAGAGGCGAAGAGTGGCGATCTGATGATTGTCATCAAGGGTGCGAGCGAGGCGGCGAACGCGCAAACGCTGGTGGCTATCGATGAGCTGTTCACGCACAAGGAGCAGGGCGGCCAGCACGAAGCACGCTATGCCACGCTTGCCAGTGCGAAGAAGCATGTTCCCGACAGCAACCTGGCGGTGATTTCGGTCAACGGCCTGTTCGCGGCCCGTGAAGCGCGTCAGGCGCTGCAAAATAACCTCAACGTGATGCTGTTTTCTGACAACGTGTCCCTCGACGATGAGCTGGCGCTGAAACAACTGGCGCACGAAAAAGGGCTGTTGATGATGGGGCCGGACTGCGGAACCGCCATTATTAACGGTGCGGCACTGTGTTTTGGTAACGCAGTGCGTCGCGGCAATATCGGCATTGTCGGCGCATCCGGCACCGGTAGCCAGGAACTCAGCGTACGTATTCATGAATTTGGCGGCGGTATTTCCCAGCTGATTGGCACCGGTGGACGTGACCTGAGCGAAAAGATTGGCGGCCTGATGATGCTCGACGCGATTGCTATGCTGGAGGCCGATCCGCAAACCGAGATTATTGCGCTGATCTCCAAACCGCCTGCGCCTGCGGTGGCCCGAAAAGTGCTGGATCGCGCGCGCGCTTGTCACAAACCGGTGGTGGTGTGCTTCCTCGGACGTGACGCCGCGCTGGCGGATGAAGACGGATTGCAGTTCGCCCGAGGCACCAAAGATGCGGCGCTGCGCGCGGTCCTGCTCAGCGGCGTGAAAAAAGAGAGCCTGGATCTGCATCCGCTCAACTGGCCGCTGATTGAAGAAGTGCGCGCCCGTCTGACACCGCAGCAAAAATATATCCGTGGGCTGTTCTGTGGCGGCACGCTGTGCGATGAGGCGATGTTTGCCGCGATGGAAAAACATGCCGAGGTGTACAGCAACATTCACCCGGACCCGGCGTTCCGCCTGCCGGATATTAACCGCAGCGTGGCGCATACCTTCCTCGATTTTGGTGATGACGACTTCACCAACGGCAAGCCGCACCCGATGATCGACCCGACCAACCGCATCAGCCGTTTATTGCAGGAAGCGCGGGATCCTGAAGTCGGCGTGATCGTGATGGATTTCGTCCTCGGCTTTGGATCGCATGAAGATCCGGTGGGCGTGATGATCGAGGCGATCGCTGAGGCGAAAGCGATCGCTGCCGCAGACGGACGTCCTCTGGAGATCCTCGGTTATGTACTGGGAACCGACCAGGATACGCCATCACTGGAAAAACAGTGCCAGATGCTGACCGATGCCGGGGTTATCTGGGCGAGCAGCAGCACCAACACCGGATTGCTGGCGCGTGAATTTATCTGTAAAGGGGAGGAAGCCTGATGAGCCAGACGCTGTTTACCCAGCCGCTGAACGTGATTAACGTCGGCATCGCGATGTTCAGTGATGACCTGAAAAAGCAAAATGTACCGGTGACTCAGCTCGACTGGACGCCGCCGGGCCAGGGCAATATGCAGGTGGTTGCCGCGCTGGACGAGATTGCCGATTCGCCGCTGGCAGACAAAATTGCTGCCGCAAACCAGCAGGCGCTGGAACGTATTATCCAGTCGCACCCGGTGCTGATTGGTTTTGATCAGGCCATCAACGTGGTACCGGGCATGACCCGCAACACCATCCTGCACGCTGGGCCGCCGACCCGTTGGCAAAACATGTGCGGCGCTATGAAAGGGGCCGTGACCGGGGCGCTGGTGTTTGAAGGACTGGCGAAAGACCTCGATGCTGCCGCCGAGCTTGCCGCCTCCGGTGAAATCATCTTCTCGCCGTGCCACGAGCACGACTGCGTCGGATCGATGGCGGGCGTCACGTCGGCCTCAATGTTCATGCACATTGTGGAAAACAAAACCTACGGCAACCGCGCATATACCAATATGAGCGAGCAAATGGCGAAGATCCTGCGTATGGGGGCGAACGATCAGAGCGTTATCGATCGCCTGAACTGGATGCGCGACGTGCTGGGACCGATGCTGCGCGACGCCATGAAGTTGGCGGGGGAAATTGATCTGCGCCTGATGCTGGCGCAGGCGCTGCATATGGGCGATGAATGCCACAACCGCAATAATGCCGGGACGGCGCTGCTGATTCAGGCGCTGACCCCATGGATTATCCAGACCGGCTATCCGGTGGCGCAGCAGCGCGAGGTCTTTGAGTTTGTCCTTAGCAGCGACTATTTCTCCGGACCGACGTGGATGGCGATGTGCAAAGCCGCGATGGATGCTGCGCACGGTATTGAATACAGCACCGTGGTGACGACGATGGCGCGCAACGGCGTTGAGTTTGGTCTGCGCGTCAGTGGGTTACCAGGCCAGTGGTTTACCGGCCCGGCGCAGCAGGTGATTGGCCCGATGTTTGCGGGCTATAAGCCGGAAGATTCCGGGCGTGATATCGGCGACAGTGCGATTACCGAAACCTACGGCATTGGCGGTTTTGCCATGGCGACGGCGCCGGCCATCGTGGCGCTGGTCGGCGGTACGGTTGAGGAAGCGGTCGACTTCTCTCGCCAGATGCGTGAAATCACCCTTGGCGAAAACCCGAACGTCACTATTCCGCTGCTCGGTTTTATGGGCGTACCTACCGCTATCGACATTACGCGCGTCGGCAGCACCGGCATTCTGCCAGTGATCAACACCGCGATTGCCCACAAAGATGCGGGGATCGGCATGATCGGCGCGGGAATTGTCCATCCGCCGTTTGCTTGCTTTGAAAAGGCAATTCTCAGCTGGCGCGATCGCTACTGCCAATAACGATAACCAGGGGCTAATGCCGTTAGCCCCTGATCGTGAAGCGAATAACGTTGCTTACCTGCAGGGCTGGGCGATCCCCGCGATCGCAAACGATGCTTAACCTGTAAAGGATATTCCATGAACAGCACAAAACTAGAATGGAAACGGGGTGACTGGGCGGCTTACTTTGGGCTGATGACCAACAACCTGACTAACCTGCTGACAATGATGGGGTTACTCATCTTTGTCGTCGGGATCCCTACCGAAATTGTCTACGGCCGTATTGCGCCTGCCTTTGGTCTGGCGGTGCTGGTGGCCAGCGTCTGCTACGCCTGGTTTGGCCTGCAGATGGCAAAACAGACCGGACGTAAAGATGTGACGGCGCTGCCTTCCGGGCCGAGCGCCCCGTCAATTTTCACCGTCACCTTCCTGGTGCTGATGCCGGTGTATCAGCAAACCAAAGATGCCAACTTTGCTATCCAAATCGCGCTGGTGTGGTGTTTTGTCGAAGCGTTGATCCTGGTTGGTGGCTCGTTCCTTGGTGAGACCATCCGCAAGATGATCCCACGCACGGTGCTGCTCTCTTGTTTATCCGGCCTGGGTCTGCTGCTGCTGGCGATGAACCCGATGCTGCAGGCGTTTGAAGCGCCAACCGTATCGTTCATCGTGCTGCTGCTGATCTTCATTAACTGGTTCGGTAAGAAGCCGATTTTTGCCCGTATCCCTACCGGCCTGCTGCTGCTGATCGCCGGTACGGCATTGGCGTGGATCTCCGGCCTACAAAGCCCGGAAGCGATCAAAGCGTCGATGTCTTCCTTTGGCTTCAACCCGCCGGAAATTCACGTCGACAGCTTCCTGCAAGGCTTGCCGCACGCACTGCCGTATCTGGCTTCTGCGGTTCCTCTGGGACTGGCGAACTACATTTTTGACCTTGAGAACATTGAAAGTGCGCACGCCGCAGGCGATGAGTACAACACCCGTAAAGTCATGATGGCGAACGGCTTTGCATCAATGCTGGGCTGCATGTTGGGTAATCCGTTCCCGGTTACCGTGTATGTCGGACACGCGGGCTGGAAAGCGATGGGGGCCAGTATCGGCTATACCCTCGCGTCGGGGATCACCATGTTTCTGGTGCCGCTGTTTGGTCTGGGCGCGTTTATGCTCGCCATTATTCCGATGACCGCGATCGTGCCGATACTGGTGTTTATCGGCGTGGTAACCGCTAACCAGGTGGTGCGAGAAACGCCCAAAGTTGAGGTGCCCGTCATCTTCATCTGTCTGTTCCCGTGGATTGCCAACTGGGCGTTAACCATCGTGAACAGCGTGATGGGGGCGGCGGGAACGTCAGCGGCTAAACTCGGAACCGACCTGCTGCACAGTAAAGGCGTGTACTACGACGGGTTGGTGCACCTCGGTAGCGGCGCGCCGCTGGCCAGTATGCTGTGGGGTTGTATCGCCATCTTCGCCATTATCAACAAACCATTACGTGGGGCGATTGCCGCCGCCGGTGGGGCGCTGCTGTCGCTGTTTGGCGTGATCCACTCCCCGGCCGTTGGGTTTGCTGAAGGCAGTTCGCTGATGTTTGTCATGGCCTACCTGATGATGGGCGGGATGTTCGTGATAAAGCATGTGCTCGACAGCCGTGAAGCGGTGACTGCCCTTGAGCAGCAACCGACCAAAACCTCCTGAATCGCTTTGCTGTGGAAGATGACGCTATGAAAGAACTTGTGGTCGTTGCCATTGGCGGCAACAGCATTATCAAAGATAACGCCAGCCAGTCGATTGAGCACCAGGCTGAAGCCGTAAAAGCCGTTGCCGATACGGTGCTGGAGATGTTGGCATCGGACTACAACATTGTGCTGACGCACGGCAACGGGCCGCAGGTGGGACTCGATCTGCGGCGCGCAGAGATTGCCCACGAGCGTGAAGGCTTGCCGCTGACGCCGCTGGCAAACTGCGTCGCCGATACCCAGGGCGGCATTGGTTATCTGATCCAACAGGCGCTGAATAACCGTCTGGCGCGGCGTGGCGAACAGAAAGCGGTCACTGTGGTCACGCAGGTGGAGGTCGACAAAAACGATCCGGGATTTGCCAACCCCACCAAACCGATCGGCGCGTTTTTTAGCGACGCTCAGCGTGATGCGCTACAGCTGGCCAATCCGGGCTGGCGCTTTGTTGAGGATTCCGGGCGCGGCTACCGTCGGGTTGTCGCTTCGCCGGAGCCGAAGCGCATCGTCGAAGCCGAGGCGATTAAAGCACTGACCCAACAAGGCTTTGTGGTGATTGGCGCGGGCGGCGGTGGGATCCCGGTGGTACGTAGCGATCAGGGGGATTACCAGAGCGTAGATGCGGTGATTGATAAAGATCTCTCCACCGCGCTGCTGGCGCAGGAGATCCGCGCCGACGTGCTGGTGATCACCACCGGCGTTGAGAAAGTGTGTATTCATTTTGGCAAGCCTGAGCAGCAGGCGCTGGACACCGTGGATATTGCAACAATGACCCGCTACATGCAGGAAGGGCATTTCCCGCCGGGCAGCATGTTACCCAAAATCGTTGCCAGCCTGACGTTTCTCGCCCGTGGCGGCAAACGGGTGATCATCACCACGCCGGAATGCCTGCCCGCCGCGCTGCGCGGTGAAACAGGCACCCATATTGTCCATTCCTGAAAGGAGATGCGAATGAAGGAAAGTAACAGCCGCCGTGAGTTTTTAAGCCAGAGCGGAAAAATGGTCACCGCTGCCGCGCTATTTGGCGCGGTCGCTCCGGTCGCGTATGCTGCGGATCCTGTCGGGACAACCCGTTGCGCGAAGAACACGATGACGATTAACGATAAACACTACTACCTGGATAACGTCCTGCTGGAAGCGGGATTTGATTACGAAAACGCCGTGGTGGTGCATACCCGTACCGCACTGCAAACCGTAGAGATTCAGGACGGGAAAATTGTTGCGCTGCGTGAGAATAAGCAGCATCCGGATGTCACGCTGCCGCACTACGATGCAGGCGGAAAGCTGATGCTGCCCGCCATGCGCGACATGCACATCCATCTGGATAAAACCTTTTATGGCGGTCCATGGCGCTCACTCAACCGCCCGGCGGGCACCACTATTCAGGATATGATTCGCCTGGAGCAAAAGCTGCTGCCTGAACTGCAGCCGTATACGCAAGAGCGTGCGGAAAAGCTTATCGACCTGCTGCAATCAAAAGGTACCTCGATTGCCCGCAGCCACTGCAATATTGAGCCGGTTTCCGGGCTGAAAAATCTGGATAATCTACAGGCGGTGCTGGCGCGTCGTCAGCCGGGTTTTGCCTGTGAGATCGTGGCATTTCCGCAGCATGGCCTGCTGTTATCGAAGTCTGAACCGCTGATGCGTGAAGCGATGCAGGCGGGGGCGCAGTACGTAGGTGGGCTGGACCCAACCAGCGTGGACGGGGCGATGGAGAAATCCCTCGACACCATGTTCCAGATTGCGCTCGATTACGACAAAGGCGTGGATATCCATCTGCATGAAACCAGCCCGGCAGGCGTGGCGGCGGTGAATTACATGGTGGAAACGGTAGAGAAAACCCCGCAGTTGAAGGGCAAGCTGACCATCAGCCATGCGTTTGCGCTGTCTACGCTGAACGAGCAGCAGGTGGATGAACTGGCGATCCGCCTGGTGGCGCAGCAAATTACCATTGCCTCGACGGTGCCGATTGGCACGATGCACATGCCGCTGAAACAGCTGCGCGACAAAGGCGTGGTGGTGATTACCGGCACCGACAGCGTGATCGACCACTGGTCGCCGTACGGGCTGGGGGACATGCTGGAAAAGGCCAATCTGTACGCGCAGCTTTATATTCGCCCTAACGAACTCAACCTGTCGCGGGCGCTGTTCCTTGCCACCGGCGATGTGCTGCCGCTCAATGATAAAGGCGAACGCGTATGGCCAAAAGCACAGGATGAGGCCAGCTTTGTGTTGGTGGATGCCTCCTGTTCTGCCGAGGCTGTCGCTCGAATTTCTCCCCGTACCGCAACCTTCCATAAAGGCCAACTGGTGTGGGGGAATGTGGCGAGCTAGTCAGGTTTCACGCGCAGCGGCAAAGGTCGCTGCGCGCTATTGTGACTCGTGTTACCCCACGATCCCCATATAACCGTGAATGCCCATATATACGCCGACCATAGCAATCAACACACTGGAAAAATAGGGGGCTTTGCGCGCCAGCGTGTTAAACCCGCTCCAGCGTTTGGCTGCCTGCTGCACGCTGATGGCCGCGCCTACACCCACCGTAACCAGCGTTATTGCCAGACCGACGCTAAAGCACAACACCATGGTGGCCCCCAGCGTAAAAGCTTTGAGCTGGATGCAAATCAGCAATACGGTGATGGCGGCAGGGCACGGGATCAGCCCGCCGGTCAGGCCAAACAACAAAATTTGCCCGTTGGTAACCTCTTTACCCGCAAAGCGGCGCTGGATATCCGTGGCATGCGCCCGTTCGTGGGCATCCTGATACTCTTTTGAACCTTCAGCAAAGCCTGCCAGCGCGGCATGATCGTGTTCGTGGTGATGATCATGATGATGATGAGCGTCGTGGTGAGCATGATGATGGTGGTCATGGTCATGGTGGTGATCATGGTGATGGTGATGATCGTGCCCGTGGTCGTGATGCGCGTCGGCCAGCCAGTTCTGCTCCCCGCGCCATGTGCGCCAGAACATCCACAATGCGGTACTCAGAATAATAATCGCCGAGACAAACTGTAACCAGGGTTCGACCGCCTGGGCGGTAAAGGCTTTGCTGATATACATCCCACCCAGCGCAATCAACCACACCACGGCGGTGTGCGACAGCGTCGCCGCCAGTCCCAGCATGATCGCCTGTTTGATGGTGCCTTTAATGGCGATGATAAAGGCCGCCATCATGGTCTTGGAATGCCCCGGCTCCAGGCCGTGCAGCACGCCCAATAAAATCGCACTGGGAATAAAGAACCAGGCGTCGCCCTGCTGAAGAAGCGTCGAAAATTCACCCATGAGAATGATTCTTAGTTGGTTTGTTTCGTCAGATTCTACTCCCCCCCAGTACCGAATACTACCCCCCAGTAGATCGGCACGGTATAGTACGTCATGATTTATGCAACGGGGACAGGACGATGTCACATACGATCCGCGACAAACAAAAGCTCAAAGCCCGCGCGAGTAAGATTCAGGGGCAGGTAGCCGCGCTGAAAACTATGCTTGATGAACCGCATGAATGCGCCGCCGTTTTACAGCAGATTGCGGCAATTCGCGGCGCGGTAAATGGATTAATGCGTGAAGTGATTAAAGGTCATCTGACCGAGCATATCGTGCATCAGGGTGATGAAATCAAGCGTGAAGAGGATCTGGACGTCGTGCTGAAGGTGCTGGACTCCTACATCAAATAATTCAGTTTAACGGCTCATCCACATAGTGTAATGAGCCGTTAAACAACACGTTCTAGCCAAAAAACATCACAGATACGCACAGCAGACCGACAATCAGGGTGATCAGATTGCCCACCGAGCGGTACGGCTTCAGGGCCGGGATCAGATAGGTAGACAACGTCGGCATGATGAACAAAATCATGGCGATCAGCGGCCCGCTAATCGCGTAAATCATTGAAATTGCATTTGGATTAATGCAGCAAATGATAAACGTGATGGTGGAGACCAGCATAATAGACAGGGCGCGGTTAAAGGCCCGGCTTTTCTTCACGCCGACCTGGTGCAGAGACGTTTTGACCAACTCTGTCGCCCCTTCAATCACGCCAAAGTAGGTGCCGAGGAACGATTTTGACATCGCCACTACGGCGACGATGATCCCGGAAATCGACAGCCATGCGGGCGCGTTGGGCATCATCGACAGCGCGGACAGAATGGTCACGCCCTCGTGCTTCGCATCTTCAATGTAATTTACCGGAATCGACATCAGACAGCTGAAGACGAAAAACAGCACGCTCAGGCAGATGATAACGTAGGCGACTTTCATGATTTTTTTGCATTTACCCATGGCCTGCTCGCCGTATTTCTCACGTCTGTCGATAGCAAACGTGGAGATAATCGGCGTATGGCTAAAAGCGAAAACCATCACGGGAATCGATATCCAGACCTGATGCAGCGTGTGCTGATCAAACGACATCTGGCCGGTGAGTAACGTTGGCTGCCAGCTTCCGGTCAGGTAGAGCGACAGAAACAAAAAGTAAGCGATTAGCGGGAATACCAGAAAACCCATCACCCGAATGGTGGCCTGGCGACCCATCAGAAAAATCAAATTCAACACCAGCACTACGCCGAGACTGACCAGCATACGTACGCGGAGATCGATCTCGATATGTTTTGCCAGCTGTTCGGTGAGTGAGTTGGTGATCGCCACGGCGTAGATCAGCACCACCACAAAGAAGGCCACAAAATAGAGGGTGGTAATCAGGCTGCCTATCTTTTTGCCGTAATAGTGGGTGACTGCGCCAGTGATCCCTTCACCCGCTGAGGTTTTGGATGACAGAATAAACTGGCACAGCGCTTTATGTGGCCAGTAGGTTAAAGGCCAGGCGACGAGTGCGGTGATAAACAGCACCACCGCACCAGCAGAACCCAGCTGTATGGGGAGGAAAAGGGTTCCTGCGCCGACGGCAGTCCCGTATAACGCGAAGCTCCAGAGAGTCTCTTCTTTTGACCAAATTTTCGACATTATTTGAACGTATCAACTATAAAATAAACAAAAAGAAGCGCAATTTACCACAAATGAGCGGGGCTGGGGGAGGTGTGAGCATGTGGACGGGAGAAGGGATGAATAGCCGGAATGGAGATAATTCCGACTATTCATTGGATTATCAGGCAGTAACGCGCTGCTGGCGACGTTTCATTACGCGCTCGCGTAATGTGTCATACGCCCAGTTATAAAACATGGTGTACGGCAGGAAGAACAGGAAGAAACCAATTTCCAGGGTGAATGCTTGCAGCAGGCTGACGTTCAGCACATACGCCATAATGCTCACCCCAATCACAATAAACCCACTTTCAAAACCTAACGCGTGAAATGCGCGGACCTTAGCCGTACGTTTTACCAGGTGAGTCGGCCATAAGCGGTCAAACAGGGCGTTATAAATGATATTCCAGATCATCGCCGTGGTCGCCAGAAGTATGGTCAATCCGCCCATTTCCAGCACTGAGCGCTGCATCAACCACGCGGCGGTTGGCGCGAGAACGGCGGTGGCAATACCCTCAAAACAGACGGCGTGAAAAATACGTTCCATTAACGAACGGCGTTGGACTGTATCGTGTTGCATAATCTGAAACCTTCTTTGATGCCCGGATAACGGAATAGTGGTAATTTTATCGTTTTATGTGATATCTAAAAGATAGGATCCATCGATAAAGTAGATAGTTTATGCGCTACTCTCCTGAAGCATTAACGGCATTTGTTGAGACCGTCTCCTGCGGCTCATTTTCTGCGGCGGCGCGGCGGTTACGCAAAAGTCAGTCCACCATCAGCACGGCGATAGCCAATCTGGAAGCCGATCTCGGCTTTGCGTTGTTTGACCGCTCTTCACGTCAACCCACGCTCACCGAGCAAGGTAAGCGGATTCTTGGCTATGTGCAGGCGATTCTGTCGGCCAGCGAGCGGCTGGATGAAGCGGCGATTTCGCTGTCGGGTGCAACGGAAGCACGTCTGACTTTTGTGCTTTCGGACACCCTGCATCCGGATGTGTTGGAAGATTTGATGGTGCAGTTTGACCGACTGTTTCCGCACACCGAGTTTGAATGTCTGATTGGCGAAGATGAGGACGTAATCGATCTGCTGCAAAAGGGACGTGCGCAGGTTGGTCTCCTTGAAGCGCGCGAGGATTACCCCACGGACATGGGCGTCACACGCCTGCCGATGCAAACCTTGATGGGATTGTACGTGGCGGTTTCGCACCCGCTGGCGGCGCAGGAAAAACTGCAGTGGGAGCAACTGCGTACCTGGCGCGAGCTGCGGCTAAATACCTATCTGGAAAGCGGCACTAACGTGGCGCGCGGTCCGGTGTGGTCAGCGCCTAACTATTTATTGTTGCTCAGTATGGCGGTGCAGGGATTTGGCTGGTGTGCGCTGCCTTGTGCGCTGGTGGAGGAGTTTGCTGCGGAAAAACAGCTGGTACAGCTGAAAGTGCCTGGCTGGCCAAAGGCTATTTCTATCGACCTGCTGTGGAACAAGAAATCGCCGCCTGGCGTGGCGGGAAGCTGGCTACGCGATCACTTACAACAGGGTGGCGTTTCGATGATAGATAAATGATACACATTTCCTTTGTGATAAAACTCACCATTTTCTAAACAACTAAGATAACTATTCTTAACAATCATCTACTATTGCGCTGTTATTTTGCGCTGAGGTGGTGATGAAAGAGGTTGTGATAGTGGGGGCGTTGAGGACACCGATTGGCTGCTTCCAGGGTACGCTGGCACGCCACTCTGCCGTTGAATTAGGCAGTATGGTGGTCAGGGCGTTAATGGAACGCACCGGGGTGGATGTTCACTCTATTGATGAAGTGATCCTCGGTCAGGTCCTCACGGCGGGGGCAGGGCAAAACCCGGCACGCCAGTCTGCCATTAACGGGGGACTCCCCAACACCGTTTCCGCCATCACCATTAACGACGTTTGTGGCTCGGGCCTGAAGGCGTTGCATCTGGCGACGCAGGCTATCCAGTGCGGTGAAGCCGACATTGTGATTGCCGGTGGACAAGAGAATATGAGCCGCGCCCCACATGTCCTGACCGACAGTCGCACCGGGGCGCAACTCGGTAATAGTCAACTGGTCGATAGCCTGGTGCACGACGGCCTGTGGGATGCTTTCAACGATTATCACATGGGCGTTACCGCGGAAAACCTGGCGCGGGAATACGGTATCAGCCGTGAATTACAGGATGCCTACGCGCTTCACTCGCAACACAAGGCGCGTATGGCGATCGATGCTGGGCGGTTTAAAGATGAAATTGTGCCCGTGGTCACTCAGCGTAACGGGCAATCGATAGTGGTGGATACCGATGAACAGCCGAGAACCGATGCCAGCGCAGAAGGGCTGGCGCGTCTGGATCCTACCTTTGATCGTTTGGGGTCCGTTACGGCGGGTAACGCGTCATCAATAAACGATGGTGCTGCTGCCGTGATGATGATGAGCGAAGCCAAGGCCCAAGAGCTGAACTTACCCGTGCTGGCGCGCATTCGTGCCTTTGCCAGCGTCGGGGTTGATCCTGCGTTGATGGGCATTGCGCCGGTATACGCGACGCGACGTTGCCTGGAACGAGTTGGCTGGCAATTGGCGGATGTTGATCTTATCGAAGCCAACGAAGCGTTTGCCGCGCAGGCGCTTTCTGTCGGCAAAATGCTGGAGTGGGATGAACGCCGGGTGAATGTGAACGGTGGGGCCATTGCGCTCGGTCATCCGATTGGGGCGTCCGGCTGCCGTATTCTGGTTTCACTGGTCCATGAAATGGTGAAACGCCGGGCGCATAAAGGTCTGGCAACGCTGTGCATCGGCGGCGGCCAGGGTGTGGCGCTGGCCATCGAACGTGACTGATCCGCTCTAAATTAATCCTCTCAAATATGCCTTCCTGCCGCGCTGTCCATGCAAATGTGACAGCGCTCACCTGTTATATTTTGAAATAAGTAAAATCTATTCAGAAAAACTCTGAAGCAAAATCTTTCCTCTGATTTACCCTTTTCGCTTATAACTTAATTAATAATACAAAAGCGTATAATTATCACGGGTAATATAACTTGCGTTATTAACTGCGTGTTTTATTGTATCTCATTGTTTTTAATGTCAATTGTTGTGATTAATACTTCTGCTATTCATTTTAAATAAAATGAAACGTGATCATGATCTTTGTTTTCGGGTTTTTAGATGATTTTTGTTTGATATTCATCACGCTGTTGTTGTCCATTTTTTTTGAAACAAATAATTACGATCATGATCACTAAAATAGTGGTGTTAAAAAAATAAAATGCAATTCCATAAAAAAGGAACATCATTTTAATTTGAGGGTAGCATATGTTTAAGAACACTCTGGTGCTTGCGTCTTTAATTGGTGCGTCATTTGCAGCGCAGGCTGTCACCGTTGACTTACGACATGAATATATTGATAGCGGGTCTAATGCTGATCGCGTGTCGGTGTCGCATCGTTTTGAAAATGGTTTAGGTTTTACCGTTGAAGCAAAATGGAAATCGGGTGGTGATAAAGCTGACCAGCCTTTTGCTGATGTAGTGGGTAACGGTCATGAAGACTCAATTAACTGGCGTTGGAAAGCAACCAGCAATATTGCGGTAACGCCAGGTCTGACACTTGAAAGTAATGACAGCCGCACCATCTACAAACCGAACCTGCACCTGCAGTACAGTTTTGAGAATGGTTTCTATGTAGCTACCCGCTATCGTTATGAATATACACGCTATCCTTCAAGCTCCAATAAAGAAGATGATAAGGTAAACCGTGGGGATGCGTGGGTTGGTTTTGTGCTGGGTGACTGGCGTACTGAGCTGAACTATGTTTACGCCAAAAGCACCGAAGGTGTCGCGCGTAATAATAATAAAACCTACTCCAATGAATATAATGCCAAGTTAGCCTATAAGTGGGATAAAAACTGGGCACCGTATGTTGAAGTCGGGAACGTGGGTGTGAAAACAACGGATGAGCGTCAAACTCGTTTCCGTATGGGCGTCGCCTATTCTTTCTAAATACCATCAATAGCTGGCGAAATACCCCGGAGATGTTGGCCGGGGTTTTCTGCTGCTTATTATTTATAGTCTTGAGCTTTTCTATTAATAAAAAAAGCCCTCCGCGAGGAGGGCAAGGCCAGTTACAGAAACATTAAATTAAAAACAGGGCACAATCATTTCGGGGACTACAGTTGAAACAGTTCCGGCTGCTCGGGCAGTTTGGCAATGTACAACGCCGGTTTGCCATCTTTGTCTGAGCTAAAAAGTACCGCGCGATCGTCTGGTGTAAACGACGGATGCGGGTGGGTGACCTGACGGCTGTTTGCCACGGTAGCCCAGGAAGTATCGTGGCGTGCGATGCGGAAACAGCTTTTCTTCGCTACATCAAATCCATACAGATAAGGGTCGTTATCGATGGTGTAACCGCCAGTATCCTTCACGTCTACCGGTGTACCTGAACCATCGCCGACCAGCAACGTGCCATCAAAATTGCTCATTAAATGCGAGCAGGCAGGCATTAACATTACGGCTTCATTAACGCCGGTATCAGGATTGTAGCTGGAGATGGTGCGTCCTTGCTGACCTTTCAGGTACGAGACATAGACCAGCGCCGAGCCGTTCGGGACCCAAAATTCATGGGTGCAACTTTCACCCTGCGCATGATCTTTAACTTTACGCACGTTACTGCCGTCTTCATTGACCAGCCACATTCGCGCATCGACCAAATCGTGCGGACCTTCATGGCAGAAAGCGACGGTGTTATCGTCGAACGGACGGTAAATCGGATGACCCAGCCAGTTTTTCTCTTCGTGAATCACCGCGCTGTCGCCGGTACGTAAATCGACGCGCAGCAGTCGGCAGTGCGGGCCTTTATGGAAGAAGTCATGGAACAGCTGCCAGCTGTTTAACGGTGTCCAGTCGCTTTTAGCAATTTCGATACCGACCAGTTTTGTACAGTCGCTGTTGGCAACCCAGGTACCGTAGCCCACCCAGTCATCAGACACGCGGTACACTTCGCGTTCTGCCAACGTCTTGAGATTCACTTCCAGCAGGGTGCGGTCGTTTTTGACATAGTAGAGGGCGCTGTCGTCCGGCGATAAAAAACCGCCGAAGGTATTATCACCTGCGCCTTCGGTCAACTGAACGGCTTCGGCTTTGGCAAGATCCAGTAAATAGTAGTTCCAGTGACCATCAAATTCACCGGCGAACAGCAGGTGACTGCCATCATTAAAGAAGCATTTCTGATAGAAATAGTTTCGATGACAGGTTACTTCTGGTGGGGTCAGTCGGGTGACTTCCACGCCTGTATCCGGATCGCGGCTGATCTCATAGTTCAGCTTGACCCGCATGCCTTTAGCCATAATGCACTCCTTTTACCGTACGCAGGATTTCAGCAATCTGCGTCAGCACCCAGATTTATGATGAATTTAAAAACCAAGTGATAATTTATCAAAACAGTGTTTCATCATGTGTGATTGATGACGCAATTTGTAACAAAAAGCATAAGAAAGCATTTCTGCGGCGAGAGGTTGTTGAATGCTTTATCTCTACCTCCATGGAGTTATCATTTCTTATTATTTTACATCTATCTGTTTTATATGGTTTTTAAATCCAGTTGTTTTTTGTTATCTGCCGATTTTCCGTCGCTAGCGTGATCGCAACTACACTTTTGATAATAAGATGCAGAAAAAGTGAAACATCGTTTTAGTTGTAATTGAAAACGCGTTCCGGGAGAGATATCATTAACGCATTAGGAAAACGGAACGACGTTTCGCTATCCGATAACGTATTCACGGTCAATTTATCACTGGAGGTAAATGTGGACGTAAGACAAAGTATCCACAGTGCGCATGCTAAAACCCTGGACACCCAGGCGCTGCGTAACGAATTTTTGGTAGAACAGGTATTTGTCGCAGACGAATACACCATGGTTTACAGCCACATCGACCGTATTATTGTCGGTGGGATTATGCCGGTGGCCAAAACCGTTTCCGTTGGTGGTGAAGTTGGCAAACAGCTGGGCGTAACGTATTTCCTCGAACGCCGTGAGCTGGGCGTGATCAATATCGGTGGTCCGGGCACGATTACCGTCGATGGTCAATGCTATGAAATCGGTCACCGCGATGCGCTGTATGTCGGTAAAGGCGCCAAAGAAGTGGTGTTTGCCAGCCTTGATGCGGCAACTCCGGCGAAGTTTTACTACAACTGTGCACCGGCACACACCGCGTACCCAACCAAAAAAGTCACGCCAGCAGACGTTGCGCCGGTGACGCTAGGCGATGATCTCACCAGTAACCGCCGTACCATCAACAAATACTTTGTGCCGGATGTTCTGGAAACATGCCAGTTGAGCATGGGTCTGACTGAACTGGCGCCGGGGAACCTGTGGAATACCATGCCGTGCCATACCCATGAACGCCGCATGGAAGTCTATTTCTACTTCAATATGGAAGAAGACACCTGTGTTTTCCACATGATGGGGCAGCCTCAGGAAACGCGCCATATTGTGATGCACAACGAGCAGGCTGTTATTTCTCCAAGCTGGTCTATCCACTCTGGCGTGGGCACAAAAGCCTATACGTTTATTTGGGGTATGGTCGGCGAAAACCAGGTCTTTGATGACATGGATCACGTTGCAGTAAAAGATCTGCGCTAGTCGCGGGCGGCCACTCAGCCTGTCGGTGATGGGCACTATAAAAAATAAGGATTAACAATGATTTTGAATGCATTCTCTCTTGAAGGTAAAGTCGCCGTTGTGACAGGTTGTGACACCGGTCTGGGCCAGGGTATGGCGCTGGGTCTGGCGGAAGCGGGCTGCGATATCGTGGGTATCAACATTGTTGAGCCGACAGAAACTATCGAACGTGTTACTGCCCTGGGCCGTCGCTTTTTAAGCCTGACTGCCGACCTGCGTCAGATTGACGGTATTCCGGCACTGCTGGAGCGCGCGGTGGCAGAATTCGGCCATATCGATATTCTGGTGAACAATGCAGGTCTTATTCGTCGTGATGATGCGATCGATTTCAGCGAAAAAGACTGGGACGACGTCATGAACCTGAACATTAAGAGCGTATTCTTTATGTCCCAGGCGGCGGCGAAGCACTTCATCGCGCAGGGCAACGGCGGGAAAATTATTAACATCGCCTCTATGCTCTCCTTCCAGGGTGGCATCCGCGTGCCGTCTTACACCGCATCAAAAAGCGGCGTGATGGGCGTAACCCGCCTGATGGCGAACGAGTGGGCAAAACACAACATCAACGTCAATGCGATTGCACCGGGCTACATGGCGACCAACAACACGCAACAGCTGCGTGCTGATGAGCAGCGTAGCGCAGAAATCCTCGATCGTATCCCGGCAGGCCGTTGGGGTCTGCCTGACGATCTGAAGGGGCCAATCGTATTCCTGGCCTCCAGCGCATCTGACTACATCAATGGTTATACCGTTGCAGTAGACGGCGGCTGGCTGGCGCGTTAATTCCCTCTCCAGTATTAAAAAACCTGCCAACGGCAGGTTTTTTTTTGGTTTTAAGTTATTTTAATCCATATTATGGTTATAAATTAATCCATAAATAATTTCATATGTATGAAACGGTAATATTTAATACTCTTTAATATCAATATATTAAATTTTATTGAGTAATTATCTATAAATTTTAAAATTGTAATGTCCATCACATAACGGTATGGGGTAGCTATTTTATCCATAACTATGCCGTTTCCAGCCTGACGCCCCTGGCAAGGGATCCCTTATTTTCAGTTTTATGTCTTACTCTGTTTCTGGCAGGAAAAAATGGTCTCAATTAATCATGATGCTGCTTTAGCACCGCGCGCAATGCGCGACACGCGACGTATGAATCTGTTTGTCTCAGTTTCCGCTGCTGTCGCAGGATTATTATTTGGTCTGGATATTGGGGTGATTGCAGGTTCGCTGCCGTTTATCACTGAACACTTTGCGCTAAGCAGTCGTTTGCAGGAGTGGGTAGTCAGCAGCATGATGCTGGGTGCGGCAATTGGCGCACTGTTCAACGGCTGGCTCTCTTTCCGCCTCGGGCGAAAATACAGTCTGATGGTCGGGGCAATCCTCTTTGTTCTCGGATCGTTGGGATCGGCATTCGCGACAAGCGTTGAGCTTCTGATCGCCGCCCGGGTAGTACTGGGGGTTGCCGTCGGGATTGCTTCCTATACCGCGCCGCTTTATCTCTCCGAAATGGCCAGTGAAAACGTGCGCGGAAAAATGATCAGCATGTACCAGCTGATGGTCACGCTGGGCATTGTGCTGGCTTTTTTATCCGATACGGCGTTCAGCTACACCGGCAACTGGCGGGCCATGCTCGGCGTGCTGGCCCTGCCTGCGGTGGTGCTGATTGTTCTGGTGGTGTTTTTACCGAACAGCCCGCGCTGGCTGGCACAAAAAGGGCGTCATATTGAAGCCGAAGAAGTGCTGCGTATGCTGCGAGATACCTCGGAAAAAGCCCGCGATGAACTGAATGACATCCGCGAAAGCCTGAAGCTAAAGCAGGGCGGATGGGCGCTGTTTAAGATTAACAGTAACGTGCGTCGTGCGGTTTTCCTCGGTATGTTGCTGCAGGCGATGCAGCAGTTCACCGGGATGAACATCATCATGTACTACGCGCCGCGGATTTTTAAAATGGCGGGCTTTACCACCACAGAACAGCAGATGATTGCCACCCTGGTGGTTGGCTTAACCTTTATGTTTGCTACGTTTATCGCCGTCTTTACCGTCGATAAAGCCGGGCGTAAACCGGCGCTGAAAATTGGTTTTACCGTGATGGCGCTGGGAACATTGGTGCTGGGCTACTGCCTGATGCAGTTTGATAACGGCACGGCATCCCGCGGGTTATCGTGGCTGTCCGTCGGCATGACCATGATGTGTATCGCCGGCTATGCGATGAGCGCCGCGCCGGTGGTGTGGATCCTGTGCTCGGAAATTCAGCCGCTGAAATGCCGTGACTTTGGTATCACTTGTTCCACCACCACCAACTGGGTGTCGAATATGATCATCGGGGCAACGTTCCTGACGCTGCTCGACAGTATTGGCGCGGCCGGTACATTCTGGCTTTATACCGCGCTGAATGTCGTATTCATCGGCATTACGTTCTGGCTTATTCCTGAAACCAAAAATGTCACCCTGGAACATATCGAACGCAAACTGATGGCGGGAGAGAAGTTGCGGAACATCGGCGTGTAATGTTAATGCCCGGTGGCGGATTTCGCTTACCGGGCCGACAGGTTCGCATTGGCCGGGTAGGGCGAAGCCGCCACCCGGCTTTTTATTTAGCGCATCGCGCGTTTCAGGATACGTTCAGCCTGACGCTGGAAGTCTGCGGCAGCTTCTTCCACGGTTTTCTGACCGTAGTCGATGTACTGCAGTGACGTACCGAACTGCGCCACGATCTGCGGGTCATCAAAGTATGGCGACACGGTGAGTTTGGTTGGCAGCGACTGCGCCAGACGTAACCCAGCGACGGACGGATCGTTTTCTTTGATGGTGCCGTTTTGCGTCAGGATTTCAACGGCTGCTTTACTCAGCGGCACGCCGCGCTCCAGACCCAGCGTTTCGACACCTTCTTTGCTGTTCAGCAGGAAGTTAATCACTTTCGCGGCGGCTTCCGGATTTTTCGTGGATTTGCCAATAGACAGCATCTGCGCAGGTTTAAAGAACAGCCCTGCGTCCGTGGCACCTTCCATCATCGGGTAGCTACCCAGATCCAGCTTCGCCGGTGGCTTCAGGTTATCTGAATACTTGTTAATGGTGGAGTTCCACATGTAGGTGCCACCCCATTCGCCCTGGATCCACGGCTTCATTTCATACATGTTGCTCTTACCAAACGACGCATAGTATTTGGTGTCTGGCATTACGTGGCTATCAACCAGCTTTTTATAGGTCTGGAAGAACTCAACCCACTGCTCTTTGGAGTAGGAGAATTTCTTGGTCTTTTCATCTACGGCTGGAATGTTGTACTTCTGGATCATGTACGAGTTCAGCAGCGCCAGCGTGTCCTGATGCTCCAGTACCACCGGGTAGTACTGTTTGCCGAGCTTGCTTTCGAACGTTTTGCCCGCAGCCATCAACTCATCCCAGGTTTTCGGGTATTCAACGCCCGCTTTTTTCCAGGTTTCATCGTTAAAGTAGAACACGCGCGCGGTGACGGAAATGGGGATCCCGTTCAGCTTGCCGTTAACGGTAGTGGACTGCAGTTCTTTTGGATCGAACTGGCTTAAGTCGATCACGTCCTTCATTTTGTTCAAGTCGTAAAAACCGTCGCCATTTTTCGAGAAAATCGGCAGCCAGTTCCAGTTGGTTTGCATCACATCCGGCTCGGTACCGCCCGCAATCTGCGTGGTCAGGCGGGATAAGTGACCATCCCAGCCGGTATATTCGGCTTTGACGGTGATATCCGGGTTCAGCTTGTGAAACTCTTCTAACGCTTTCAGCGTGACCTGGTGGCGGCCATTGCCCCCCCACCAGGACATACGTAAATCAACATCCTTTGCCATAGAAGGCAGCGCGGTCAGGCCCAGAGTGGCGGAGATAGCGGCGCTTAAAAGCACTTTTTTCATTTTTATAACTCCATTAGAGAGAGATGTTCTTTTCAGTTTTTGCGTCAAAGAGATGACATTTATTTATATCGAACTTGAAATGCACCTTGCGGTTAAGACCTTTATCAATCATTGGCTTAGCTTTATCTGAAGGGATGCGAGCAGTCAGTTCGTAATCTGCCACTTTCAGGTAAACAAAGAATTCATGGCCCATGTTTTCCACGCGTACCATTTCGCCACTACAGTTGCCTTCGGCAAAAGGCTCTTCGGCGACGTCGACGAATTCCGGACGGATGCCGTAGAAGACATCCTGACCGACATAAGAAGAGACTTTCTCCTGCTTTTCGTCGTTCAACGGCATGGTTTCATTGCCGATGGCAATGTGCAGACGTCCCTCTTGTTCCACCAACTTGCAGGGGCGAATGTTCATCTCCGGTGCGCCGATAAAGCCAGCCACGAACATATTTTTCGGCTTGTGGTACAGGTTATCCGGGGTATCAACCTGCATGATGTGTCCCAGTTTCATCACGCAGATGCGGTCACCCATGGTCATCGCTTCGGTCTGATCGTGGGTCACGTACACGGTGGTGGCCGGCTTGCCGGATTTCTTCAACTGCTTGTGCAGGTCGGAAATACGGATACGCATTGAGGCACGCAGTTTGGCATCAAGGTTGGACAGCGGTTCGTCGAACAGAAACACGTCCGGTTTCTTCACAATCGCACGGCCAACGGCCACACGCTGTGCCTGACCACCGGAGAGCTGGCGAGGCAGGCGCTCCAGCAGTTCTTCCAGTTCGAGGATCTTCGCTGCTTCGTTTACCTGGGCATCAATCTGTGCCTTCGGCATTTTGCTTAGCTTCAGGCCGAACGCCAGGTTCTCACGCACCGTCATGTGCGGGTACAGCGCATAGTTCTGGAATACCATCGCAATCCCGCGCTCCTTCGGTGCCAGATTGTTCACAATCTTCTCGCCGATACGCACTTCGCCGCCGCTGATGGTTTCCAGACCGGCCAGCATACGCAGGGTGGTGGACTTGGCGCAGCCGGATGGCCCGACAATCACCATGAATTCCCCTTCTGCAATTTTCAGGTCGATACCATGTACCGCTTTGAAGCCGTTGGAGTACACTTTTTCCAGTTTATTAAAAATCACTTCAGCCATGATATTTCCCTCTTAACCTTTAATTCCGCTGCTGGTAACGCCCTGTACGAAGTAGCGTTGTGCCAGGAAGAACACAATGATGGATGGCAGAATGGAGATACTCGCCATTGCCAGAATTTCGTTCCACGGCGCACCTTCGGTAACGTCGATGGACATTTTCAGCGCCAGTGCAATCGGGTATTTATCCACGCTGTAGACATAAATCAGCGGCCCGATAAAGTCGTTCATTGACCACATGAACTGGAACAGAGCGACAGAGATGATGGCCGGTTTCAGAATCGGCACCACCACGTACCACAGCACCTGGAAGGAGTTACAGCCGTCAATCTGCGCCGCTTCTTCCATGTCACGCGGTACGCCGCGCAGGAACTGAATCAGCATGAAGACAAAGAACCCTTGCGTGGCGAAGGCCAGCGGCAGGTACAGCGGCATATAGCTGTTCAGCATGCCCATTTCACGGAACATCAGGTACTGCGGGATCAGCAAGACGGTGCTTGGCAGCAGCATGGTGGTGATGAGCGTGGCGAACCAGAATTTCTTCCATGGGATCTCGAAGCGGGCAAAGCCGTATGCCACGATGGTGGAAGAGATAATGGTCAGGATGACTTTCGGAATCACATACTTAAAGGTGTTCAGCATGTAATGGCCGAAGGTGTATTCGGTACCGGTTTTCCAGCCGTTGACGAAGCCATCCCAGGTGGCGTTTGCAGGCCACAGGCTCAGGGTGGTGAAGATCTCGTGGTTCGGTTTGAACGAGGCCGAGAACATCCACACCAGCGGGTACAGCATCAGCAGCCCTACCAACAGCAGGATCACGTAGCGGATGGCCGCGTTAATTTTTTCCCGACGCAGGGTGCGGGCAACTTCACGCTCAGCGATGCTCTGAGCTTCAGAGATTTGTTGGATATCAGCCATTTTTGCCTCCCTTATCGGCGGAATAGAACACCCAGTATTTCGAAGACTTGAAGGCAATGGCCGCAAAGACCGCAACAACCAGGAACAATACCCAGGCCAGCGCCGCGCCGTAGCCCATGTCAAAGTACTTGAAGGCCGTGTCGTAGATGTACAGGGAGAACAGGTAGGTGGAGTAGGTTGGTCCGCCGCCGGTTATCACGTACGGGCCAGTAAACTCCTGGAATGCCTGTGTGGTCTGCATGATGAAGTTGAAGAAGATAACCGGCGTAATCAACGGCACGGTGACTTTCATAAACATCTGCCATTTGGATGCGCCATCGATCATTGCCGCTTCGTACTGAGACTGCGGTACGTTTTGCAACGCCGCGAGGAAGATAACCATCGCGGAGCCAAACTGCCAGACGCGCAGCAGGGTCACGGACATCAGTGCCAGCGAGGGTTCACCCAGCCAGTTAACCGGGTCAAAGCCTAATACACCGATAAAGCTGTTCAGCAGACCGTCGATGGCAAACAGCGCACGCCACAGCACGGCGATAGCCACGGAGCTACCGAGGATGGACGGAATATAGTAAGCCGTACGGAAGAAGCCGATACCGCGTAATTTAAAGTTAAGAACAAACGCAATCCCTAATGCAAATGCCAGTTTTAATGGGATTGTCAAAAATACGTAGGCGAACGTCACGCCCATGGATTTCCAGAAGAGAGCATCTTCTGTCAGCATGTAGCGATAGTTCTCGATGCCGTTAAACACCGGCGGACTCATCAAGTCATACTCAGTAAAACTGAGGAAGAAAGATGAAACGAATGGGAAGGCGGTAAAGATTATCAACCCTATGATATAGGGTGATATCCACGCCAATCCCAGCATTCTGTTTTCATTCATACATACCTACCTGGCGAGTAATGGTTTAATACGGATTCGGTTGTAACGAACCGGACATACTCTCTGGATGCCCGGTGTGTCGGCGTTCTGTGTCTGTTTGCGATACCAATACTCCCTGTTAATGATTGATATACAATGCTTTTAATGTTGTCATTAACCGGTTGTCATCCTAACGATCAACATGAATGAACCGCCGTTCTTGATTTGTAAAACATCGTTTTAATTTATTTTATTGCGATTTGTTTCTACGTCATTCACATAATGATGGAAATGTGATCAAAGTCGAAACGGCGTTTCAAATAGGTGAGGTGCGCGTCATATTTTAAAAATTCCTGCCGGATTTCTATGGGTTATGACGACATGTATGGCAGCTTTTTTGGCGGGTTAAAGTAATGAAAGTTATATTATTAACATGCTAACAATGCTATTGCGGGCATAAAAAAACCTTCCACTAAGGAAGGCTTGAAATAAAGGGGGACATTATCTTTTCAGGAAGTCTTCACGTACCGGTGTGAAGGTATCCAGTAATGTTCCCGGCTTTAAACACACGCAGCCGTGCATAATATTGGGCTGTTTATATAACGTGTCACCGGCGCGCACGACATGCTTTTCTTCGCCAATGGTAAATTCAAATTCACCTGACAGCACGTAGGTTAGCTGCTCGTGCGGGTGGCAGTGCATTGGGCCAACTGCGCCTTGTTCAAAGTTGACTTCAACGGCCATCATTTTGCCATCGTGAGCCAGAATGCGGCGGCTCACGCCATTGCCCAAATCTTCAAGGGTGGTTTCTTTATGAAAAATAAACATCCGGCAGTCCTGTAGTATGTTGAAACAATGTTTCATTAAATTTATATCAGAAAGAGTAAAAAAGAAACGCTTGCTCACAGATGTGGAAAGTTGATCACATCTTTGCTTCACTGGCATGACGGTAACGAACGCGGGGAAAATGATGAAAACGATCGGTCTGTTAGGTGGTATGAGCTGGGAATCGACCATTCCTTATTATCGCTTGATTAACGAAGGCGTAAAACAGCGATTGGGTGGCCTGCATTCGGCGCAGATCCTACTGCACAGCGTGGATTTCCATGAGATTGAGCTGTGTCAGAGTCGTGGCGAGTGGGATAAAGCGGGCGACATTCTGGCGCAGGCTGCGCGGGGACTTCAACAGGCCGGTGCCGAGGGCATTGTGCTGTGTACCAACACCATGCATAAGGTGGCCGGGGCGATTGAAGCCGCCTGTGATGTGCCTTTTCTGCATATTGCGGATGCAACAGGACGCGCCATCAGTCAGCAGAATATGAGTAATGTGGCGCTGTTGGGTACGCGCTACACCATGGAGCAGGATTTCTATCGCGGTCGCCTACAGGATGAATTTGGTATTAGCACCTTGATTCCCGAACAAGGCGATAGGCAGAAAATTAACCAGATAATTTTTGACGAGCTGTGCCTCGGCGAATTCAGCGACGCCTCGCGCGACTATTACCTGAGTGTGATAGGCGACCTGGCGAGCCAGGGAGCGCAAGGGGTGATTTTTGGCTGTACCGAGATTGGTCTGCTGGTGCCAGCAGAATTAAGCCCGATCCCGGTATTTGATACGGCAGCGATTCACGCGGCGGATGCGGTGGAATTTATGTTGTCGTAGGCAGGTTTAAAATAGTATCCAGTGGATCGAGCAGGTGCGGAAGGTGAGTTTGCAGATGGGTTGTGAACGTATCAACCAGCGTGGAGGTAGGGCGGTGCAGCGGGCGAATCAGGCTGACGGTAAAGGGGACGTCGAGGCTAAATCGGCGCACTACCACGCCGCTGGTGGCATAGTCCAGTGCGGTGAGCGGGTTGACCACGGAGATCCCCACACCGGCACGCACCATCGCACAAACAGAGGCGGCGCTGTGCGTCTCCACCACCATCCGCCGTTTAACTTGATGCTCAAGGAACAGGGCATCGAGCAACTGGCGGTAGCTGTCCGTTAGCGACAGGCTGATGTAATTTTCGCCCTGAAAATCCTGTGGTGTTAAGACTGATTTTTCCGCCAGCGGATGCCCCTGGGGCAATACGCACACTTCGTTTAGTGTCAGCAGCGGCGTACGTTCGGTTCCGGCGGGAGTATGCAGCGTCTCCGTTATGCCTAAATCGTGACGCTGTGCCGACAGCCACTCCTCCAGCAGTGGAGACTCCTGCGGCACAATCTGAATATTCACCTGCGGATAGCGCGCCAGAAACGGTTGCAGCAGCGAAGGCAAAAAGGATTGTGAAAAGACCGGCAGACAAACAATCGATAACTCCCCCTGGCGGAACTCACGCAGGCTTTCAGCGGCGCTCACAATCCGATCCAGTCCGTACCAGGAACGCTGTACTTCTTCGAATAATCGCAGTCCTTGCACCGTTGGGTGTAGCCGTCCACGGCTGCGCTCAAACAGCTTCAATCCCAGTACCTGCTCGAATCGCGCCAGCTCGCGGCTGACGGTCGGCTGCGAGGTATTCAGCATCCGTGCGGCTTCCGTCAGGTTGCCCGCCGTCATGATGGCGTGAAAGATTTCGATATGGCGCAGGTTAACGGCAGGCATGGGCATTCCTCGAATCAACTAGTCCATATCATTTTTGCATAGACTCACGATAAAACGATATTTTTTATTGTCTTCAGGCTGTGGCGTAATCATAAAAAACAGATACCGGAGTTTGCTATGCCACGCCCACTCAACAATACCGATACTGACCTGACCGCTGATAACCTGCTGCGCCTGCCCGCCGAATTTGGCTGTCCGGTGTGGGTTTATGATGCGCAAATCATCCGCGCGCAGATTGCTAAACTCGGCCAGTTTGACGTGGTGCGATTTGCCCAGAAGGCGTGCTCAAATATTCATATCCTGCGCCTGATGCGCGAGCAGGGCGTGAAGGTGGATTCCGTCTCATTAGGCGAGATTGAACGTGCGCTGGCGGCGGGGTTCGTGCCGGGTAACGATGAGATTGTCTTTACCGCAGATATGATTGATGGTGCGACGCTGGCGCGGGTGCACGAGCTGCAGATCCCGGTGAATGCCGGTTCGGTGGATATGCTTGAGCAACTGGGCCAGCTGTCGCCGGGCCACCGCGTGTGGCTGCGTGTTAACCCTGGTTTTGGTCATGGGCACAGCCAGAAAACCAATACCGGCGGTGAAAATAGCAAGCACGGGATCTGGTATAGCAATCTTCCGGCGGCACTGGAAGTGATCCAGCGCTATCAGTTGAAGCTGGTCGGCATTCATATGCATATCGGTTCTGGCGTGGATTACGGTCATCTGGAGCAAGTGTGCGGCGCAATGGTGCGTCAAGTGGTGGAGTTTGGTCAGGATCTTGACGCGATCTCGGCGGGTGGTGGCTTATCGATCCCGTATCGTGAAGGGGAAGAGGCGATCAATACCGATCACTACTTTGGTCTGTGGAACGCCGCGCGTGAGCAAATTGCTAAACATCTGGGGCATCCGGTGAAACTTGAGATCGAGCCTGGGCGTTTTCTGGTGGCCGAAGCGGGTGTGCTGGTGGCGCAAGTACGCAGCGTTAAAGAGATGGGTAGCCGCCACTTTGTATTGATCGACGCCGGTTTTAACGATCTGATGCGCCCGGCGATGTACGGTAGTTATCACCACATCTCAGCGCTGGCGGGTGATGGTCGTTCGTTAGAGCAGGCCGCGCAGATTGACACAGTGGTTGCCGGGCCGCTATGTGAATCCGGTGATGTATTTACCCAGCAGGAGGGCGGCAAAGTCGAAACGCGTCTGCTGCCAGCGGTTGTACCGGGCGATTATCTGGTGCTACACGATACCGGGGCGTACGGCGCGTCGATGTCGTCGAATTACAACAGCCGACCGCTGCTACCGGAAGTGCTGTTTGATAACGGCGTGGCGCGACTGATTCGTCGTCGCCAGACCATTGATGAGCTGTTAGCGCTGGAACTTATTTGAGAGATGGGATTCCCGGCGGCGCTGCGCTTGGCCGGGTGTAGGCCGGATAAGGCGGTAGCCGCCATCCGGCAATGTGCGCGGTGATGCCTGATGGCGCTACGCTTATCAGGCCTACAAATATGCACGAATGTATCCCGGCACTATTCGTAAAACGGCCCGGTTGTCACCGAATCCCGCAATACCAGCGTGCCGGTAAATGGCGGGATAGGTTCAACGTTCTCACCGTTCGCCAGGCGGACGGCCTGGTCGATGGCCGTGGTGATCATGCTATCAATCGGCAGATAGACGGTCGACAGCCCCGGCTCCAGCCATTTGGCGCTGGGGGCATCATCAAAACCAAACAGCGATACATCCTGCGGGATCTTCAGCCCGGCCTGATGTAATGCTTTTGAGGCACCTAATGCCATATCATCGTTACAGGCAAAGAGGGCGCTGAAAATCACCCCTTCCTCCAGCAATTCACGGCAGGCCTCGAAGCCTTTCATCATCGTAGAATCACCGTATTTAACTTTCGCAGGATCCCAGGGAATACCGTGCTTTTCCAGCGCCTTACGATAACCCATCAGGCGTGACTTACCGGTCGGGGTATGGTGCGGGACGGTGATACAGGCGATATCGCTATGGCCTTGTGAAATCAGGTAACTTACCGCTTGATACGCCGCATTTTCTTGTTCAAAGAAAATTGCCCGGTCGCGGGCCTGGCTGACATCGCGGTTAATGACCAGCAGCGGCATATCAATGCTATGCATCAGCGACATAATCGCTTTTTCGCTCATATAGCGGGTATAAAGAATAATGGCGTCGCACTGGCGGTCGGCCAGCATTTGTACCGCTTCCTGTTCGCGCTCCGGCGTATCGTGGCCGTCGGTCACGATCAGCTGTTTGCCGTGGGATTCGGTTTGGCGTGAAGCCTGTTGCAGCAGACGGCCAAAATAGAAGCCATCGAATGTGGAAACCACCAGGCCAATGCTGTTACTGGTGCGATTTGCCAGCGAACGCGCCAAAAAATTAGGGCGGTAGTCTAAGGCCTGCATGGCATTAAAGACTTTCTGGCGCGTGCTTTCTTTGACTTGACCCGTTCCGTTCAGCACACGCGAAACGGTCGCTTTTGATACGCCAGCATGACGAGAAACATCCAACATCGTTGTCATGACGCTATCCTGATTAATCCTTTGACGAAGAATTCCCTGATTCTGTCAGCGTCGAAACGGAATGTCGACGGACCAGCGTAGGGTTGAATACATGCGTTATTTCCGGTGCCGGAAGGTTGTCGGCCAACGCCAGCGCCAGTTCGGCGGCCTGGGTTGCCATCGTTACTATTGGGTAGCGTACCGTCGTCAGCCGTGGACGCACGTAGCGGGAAACCAGCACATCATCAAAACCGATCAGTGATATTTCTCCCGGTACATCGATGCCATTATCATTTAATACACCCATAGCACCTGCCGCCATTGAGTCGTTATAGCAGGCGACAGCGGTGAAGTTCTTGCCACGTCCCAGCAGTTCCGTCATCGCCTGTTCGCCGCCGCTTTCGTCCGGTTCACCGAAGGTCACCAGCCGATCGTTGATCGGGATGTTGCTTTCTGCCAGCGCATCGTAATAGCCCTGCAGACGATCTTCTGCATCAGAAATACTGTGGTTAGAGCACAGGTAGCCGATGCGCGTATGGCCCTGCTGGATGAGGTGGCGGGTTGCCAGCCATGCGCCGTAACGGTCATCAAGCGCAACGCAGCGCTGTTCGAAGCCAGGCAGGATGCGATTGATAAGCACCATGCCGGGGATTTGTTTCATTAATGACGCCAGCTCCGCGTCCGGGATAATTTTTGCGTGAACCACCAGAGCCGCGCAGCGGTGGCGAATAAGTTGCTCAATCGCCTGACGTTCTTTCTGCTCGTTATGGTAGCCGTTACCAATCAGTAAAAAATTACCCGTGTTATAGGCCACCTGCTCGACAGCTTTAACCATTGCCCCGAAGAATGGATCGGACACATCACCCACCACCAGACCGACGGTCTCGGTGGATTGCTGTGCCAGCGCACGCGCATTGGCATTAGGGTGGTAGTTGAGTGATTCCATTGCACTCATCACAGCCAGGCGGGAGGCTTCGCTGGCTTTAGGGGAATGATTGATCACGCGAGAAACGGTGGCGACTGATACACCAGCGAGTTGGGCTACGTCCTTTATAGTCGCCATGATAGTACCTGTTGTGGGTAAACGCTTACATTCCGTCAGTGTTACGGAAAATGGCTGGTTGTTCAAGCAGATTGCCCATCAGGACTGCGCAAATGTGAGCGCACACGAGCGAAGTAAGACAGAAAGAGAGAATGAAAATCTTTGCTTACACTTTGCGATGACCTGTTGCGATTGTTCGCTGGCGAGGAGAAAGACAGGATTGCTAGAGTTGGGATCCCAGAGGTATTGATAGGTGAAATCAGCTTTCGGGTTGATCACAAGATTTACACCAACCTGCGCAGATGCGCAGGTTTTTTTTTGCCTTTACGCGCATCTGTAACAGTAAGCGATAATTTACACAACTGGTTGCACTTGGGTTCATTCCTTTGCGTTTTCGGACTGGCGTATCGGCCCGGTGGCGACCACAATCAAGATCCCAGAGGTATTGATTGGTGAGATTATTCGGTACGCATTTCGTACCTGTCTCTTGCACCAACCTGCGCGGATGCGCAGGTTTTTTTTCGCCTCTTTTTTCGGACTCCATTTACCTGTCGCGCCTCCCCCACAACTCGTATAATCTGCCACCATTCATCTTTAGATAATTGATGGTACAGGGAGTTGAAATGCTATTAGGGTTTTTTCGCAATGTGTTTCGCGTGCTTTTCCGCGTTCGCCTTACGGGCGATGTCAGTGCACTACGGGGAGAGCGCGTCTTAATCACTCCCAATCATGTCTCTTTTATCGACGGTATGCTGCTGGCGCTGTTTTTGCCGATTCGCCCGGTCTTTGCGGTTTATACCTCGATCAGCCAGCAATGGTACATGCGCTGGCTCACCCCGCTGATTGATTTCGTGCCGCTAGACCCCACTAAACCGATGTCAATTAAGCATCTGGTTCGCCTGGTTGAGCAGGGACGTCCGGTGGTTATTTTCCCGGAAGGCCGTATTTCGACCACCGGCTCATTGATGAAAATCTATGACGGTGCCGGATTTGTCGCGGCGAAATCTGGCGCGACGGTGGTGCCCGTGCGCATTGAGGGCGCTGAGCTGAGCTACTTTAGCCGCCTGAAAGGTTTAGTTAAACGACGTTTCTTCCCGCGCATTCAGCTACATATCCTGCCGCCTACGCAGTTACCGATGCCAGAAGCGCCGCGCGCCCGCGATCGCCGCAAGATGGCCGGTGAAATGCTGCACCAGATTATGATGGAAGCGCGCATGGCCGTACGACCGCGTGAAACGTTGTATGAGTCTCTGCTGGCGGCGAAGTACCGCTTTGGTGCAGGAAAAAACTGCATTGAAGACGTTAACTTTACCCCGGACAGCTATCGCAAACTGCTGACTAAAACGCTGTTTGTTGCCCGTATTCTGGAAAAATACAGCGTAGAAGGTGAGAAGATTGGTCTGATGCTCCCCAATGCGGGGATTAGCGCGGCTGTGATTTTTGGCGCTATTGCCCGTCGACGTATTCCGGCCATGATGAACTACACGGCGGGCGTAAAAGGGCTGACCAGCGCCATTACCGCCTCCGAAATCAAAACAATTTTTACCTCCCGCCAGTTTCTCGACAAAGGCAAACTCTGGCATCTGCCGGAACAGCTTACCCAGGTGCGCTGGGTGTACCTGGAAGATTTAAAAGCCGATGTTACCTTTAACGATAAAGTGTGGATTTTCTCTCATCTGCTGATGCCGCACCTGGCTCAGGTGAAGCAGCAGCCTGAAGAAGCTGCGGTGATCCTCTTTACCTCCGGCTCTGAGGGCCATCCGAAAGGTGTGGTGCACAGCCACAAAAGCATTCTGGCGAACGTCGAGCAAATTAAAACCATTGCCGACTTCACCGCCGACGATCGCTTTATGTCGGCGCTGCCGTTGTTCCACTCTTTTGGCCTGACGGTGGGGCTGTTTACGCCGCTCCTGACCGGTGCCGAAGTCTTTCTCTATCCCAGCCCGCTGCATTATCGCATTGTGCCGGAGCTGGTGTATGACCGAAACTGCACCGTGTTGTTTGGCACCTCGACGTTCCTCGGCAACTACGCGCGCTTTGCCCATCCTTATGATTTCCACCGCCTGCGCTACGTGGTAGCGGGAGCTGAAAAGCTGCAGGACACCACAAAGCAACTGTGGCAGGAGAAGTTTGGGTTGCGTGTGCTTGAAGGTTATGGCGTGACGGAATGTGCGCCGGTGGTGTCGATTAACGTGCCGATGGCGGCAAAATCAGGCACGGTAGGGCGTATTCTGCCCGGTATGGATGCCCGACTGCTGGCGGTTCCAGGCATTGAAGACGGCGGACGTTTGCAGTTGAAAGGTCCGAACATTATGAGCGGCTATTTGCGCGTTGAAAACCCGGGTGTACTGGAAGTGCCGACGGCAGAAAATGCACAGGGCGAGGTTGAGCGCGGCTGGTATGACACCGGTGATATTGTGCGTTTTGACGAGAACGGCTTCGTGCAGATTCAGGGGCGCGCCAAGCGCTTTGCGAAAATTGCTGGTGAGATGGTATCGCTGGAAATGGTGGAGCAACTGGCGCTGGCGGTCTCTGCTGACAAAATGCACGCCACAGCTATCAAGAGTGATGCCAGCAAAGGTGAGGCGCTGGTGTTGTTCACCACAGACAGCGAGCTGACGCGTGAAAAACTGCTGCAGCATGCGCGGGCCCACGGCATCCCTGAGCTCGCCGTGCCGCGTGATATTCGCCACCTGAAGCAATTCCCTCTCCTCGGCAGCGGTAAGCCGGACTTTGTAACGCTGAAAAGCTGGGTTGATGAACCGGAACAACAACATGCGTGAGTCAGTACACACTAACACTTCAATCTGGTCCAAAGGGATGATGTCCGTTATCGCCGCGCAGTTTCTGTCGGCGTTTGGCGATAACGCACTGCTGTTTGCCACCCTGGCGTTGCTGAAAGAGCAATTCTATCCGGACTGGAGCCAGCCGATCCTGCAAATGGTGTTTGTGGGTGCTTACATTCTTTTCGCCCCTTTTGTCGGGCAGGTGGCGGACAGCTTTGCCAAAGGCAGAGTGATGATGTTCGCCAACGGTCTCAAACTGCTGGGGGCGGCAAGTATTTGCTTCGGTGTTAACCCTTTTCTGGGGTACACGCTAGTGGGCGTTGGCGCGGCGGCGTATTCACCGGCCAAGTATGGCATTCTCGGGGAACTGACCACCGGCGATAAACTGGTGAAAGCTAACGGTCTGATGGAAGCCTCAACCATCGCTGCTATTCTGCTGGGCTCGGTGGCTGGCGGTGTGCTTGCCGACTGGCATGTGATAGCCGCGCTCTCGGTTTGCGCACTGGCCTATGCGGGTGCGGTGGTGGCTAACCTGTCAATCCCGAAGCTTGCTGCCGCGCGTCCTGGTCAGTCGTGGCATCTGGGGAAAATGACGCGCAGCTTCTTCTGCGCGGCGTCTTCGTTGTGGCGCAACGGTGAAACGCGTTTCTCGTTGGTGGGAACCAGCCTGTTTTGGGGCGCGGGGGTGACGCTGCGTTTTCTGCTGGTACTGTGGGTGCCGGTAGCGTTGGGGATTACCGATAACGCCACACCGACCTATCTCAACGCGATGGTGGCAATTGGGATTGTTGTTGGCGCGGGTGCTGCGGCGAAGCTGGTCACGCTGGAGACAGTGTCTCGCTGTATGCCAGCGGGGATCCTGATTGGCGTCGGCGTACTGTTCTTATCTCTGCAGCATGCGCTGTTGCCGTCCTATGGGCTGCTAATGCTTATCGGTGTGCTGGGCGGTTTCTTTGTTGTGCCGCTGAATGCGTTGTTGCAGGAACGAGGCAAAAAAAGCGTCGGCGCGGGTAATGCCATCGCGGTGCAAAATCTGGGTGAAAACAGCGCCATGCTGCTGATGCTCGGTATTTACTCGCTGGCGGTGCTGGTGGGCATTCCGGCAGTTGCTATCGGAATTGGCTTTGGCGGGCTGTTCGCGCTGGCGATTACGGCGCTGTGGATCTGGCAACGTCGCCATTAGCCTGTTACGTGCTGTTGCCGGATGGCGGCGTTGCCTTATCCGGCCTACAGTACGGCTTGTTTTTGTAGGCCTGATAAGCGTAGCGCCATCAGGCACTACACGTTACGGTGCAGGATAGGTATAAACCTGATGCACCGCTTCAATCTCTGCCAGTACCTCTTCGCTTAACGTCAGATGCAAACTTTCGACATTGGTTTTTAGCTGCTCCATAGTTGTCGCCCCCAGCAGGGTGCTGGCGACAAACGGCTGGCGACGCACAAAGGCCAGTGCCATCTGCGCCGGGTCCAGGTTATGGCGTTTGGCGATATCTACGTAGGCGGCGACGGCTTTTTGCGTCTGTTCGCCGCTGTAGCGCGTGAAGCGACTAAACAGCGTATGGCGTGCGCCGGCAGGCTGCGCGCCGTTCAGGTACTTACCGGTTAATGTGCCAAAGCCCAGGCACGAGTAGGCCAGCAGTTCAATGCCTTCGTACTGGCTGACTTCCGCTAATCCCACTTCAAAGCTACGGTTCAGCAGGCTGTAGGGGTTCTGGATAGTGACAATGCGCGGCAGGTCGTGTTTGTCCGCCAGGTGTAAATAGCGCATGACGCCAAATGCGGTTTCGTTGGACACGCCGATATAGCGAATTTTCCCGGCGCGCTGAAATTCAGTTAGCGCTTCCAACGTTTCCAGCAGAGTGACTACCGGAGCGGAGTCTGTCCAGCTGTAGCCCAGCTTGCCAAAGCAGTTGGTTGGGCGCTGTGGCCAGTGAACCTGATACAGGTCCAGATAATCGGTTTGCAGGCGTTTGAGGCTGTCGTTCAGTGCCTGGCGAATGTTTTTACGATCCAGCGCCTGATTCGGGCGAATGCCGCTGTCATTATTACGCGACGGCCCGCTGACCTTCGAGGCGACGATCAGTTTTTCACGGCTGCCGTGTTTAGCGAGCCAGTTGCCGACGTAGGTTTCCGTGAGGCCCTGGGTTTCCGGGCGTGGCGGGACCGGATACATCTCGGCAACGTCGATTAAATTGATGCCTTGTGCTACGGCATAGTCAAGCTGTGCATGTGCGTCGGCTTCGCTGTTTTGTTCACCAAACGTCATTGTGCCCAGCCCCAGTGTACTGACTTCCAGCGAGCTGTGGGGTATACGGTGATATTGCATAGCCGTTTCCTTTTTATAATCACAACATAAGGATTATAAAAATGGCTGAGGGAAGGGAAAAAGGGAAGCAAAATTGTTAAGGCCAGCAGCGTGGCTGACCTCAACCATCAACGCTCAATGATTTGAGATACGTCGTCGCGGTTAATCTGCATCGCATTGCCTTGCTGGTCGTGATAGCTCACCAGACCGGTATCATCATCAATTTCGGGTTTACCGTCGGTCAGGATCATCCGACCATCTTTGGTCGCCATCACATAATCACTGCTGCATCCAGAAACGGCGAAAGCCAATCCTACCGCGGAAATTAAAACTGCCCATTTTTTCATCTATTTATCCTCACGTGGCCTGCGTCTGACACTAGTTTAGTAATAACGCGAAGTTATGCCGGGCGAAAGCAGTAAAATCTTAATCTGTGAGAAGAAAAGGTGATGTGGGTCGTCGCTCCCCTTGCAGGAGAGCGACTGATGGGGTCAGAGCGGGTTCTTTTTATTGCGCAACAGGTTCAAGGTCTCTACACCGATAGAGAAGAACATGGCGAAATAAATGTACCCTTTCGGCACATGCACATCGAAACTTTCCAGAATCAGCGTGAAGCCGACCAGGATCAGGAAAGAGAGTGCCAGCATTTTTACTGAGGGATGGCGATCCACAAATTCACCAATCGGGCGTGCCGCAAACATCATCACGCCGACGGCAATAACTACCGCCGCCATCATGATAAACAGATGATCGGACAAGCCTACTGCGGTGATGACGGAGTCCAGGCTGAAGATAATGTCTAACAACATGATCTGCACAATTGCCCCGAGGAACGAGGATACGCGCGTTTTCAGCCCTTCTTCTTCACCTTCTATAGACTCATGAATCTCCTTACTGGCTTTCCAGATCAGGAACAATCCACCAAGCAGAAGGATCAGGTCACGCGCTGAGATCGCCTCGCCAAACACCTCAAACAGCGGGTTGGTCAGACGCGTGACCCAGGCGATAGACGCCAGTAGTGCCAGACGCATGATCATCGCTGCCGCCAGCCCGATACGTCGGGCATGACTGCGTTGTGCGGTCGGGAGTTTAGCAACGACCAAAGAAAGGAAAATAATATTGTCGATCCCTAGAACGATCTCCAGCAGCGTCAGCGTACCGAGCGCCAGCCAGGCGTTAGGATCGGTTATCCATGCAAATAACATCGAACAAAGTCCTGCCAAAAAAAAGAAGCGCTAATTATAGGCGCGTAACGCGGCGGGCGAAAGGCCGGGCTGTGCCTATTACGTCTGGAATAAAAAATGACGCTCCAGCAGCGCGCGCGTGAAGTTCTTTTTTAGATAAAAACCGCGTGGCAGGGTCAGAATTGGCTCACCATTCGCGCCAATGGCTTCGGTTAGCGCTTTCGCATTGGCGGCTTTTGGGCGTAGCTGTAACACTTCCCCATGGCGGGCGGTGATGCGTTCGACGTGGCCCAGCACAATCATGTCCATCAATTCTTCCCAGTCCAGGCGTAATTGCCGGTCTTCTTCTTCATTCGGACTCCATAACAGCGGGGATCCTACGCGACGTTGGGCTAACGGGATGCTGCGCTCCCCTTCCACCGGCACCCACAGCACACGTTTAAGCTTATGGCGGACATGGCTGGTTTCCCATGTTACGCCGGTATTGCCGGTTAATGGTGCTACGCAAACGAAGGTGGTTTCCAGCGGTCTGCCAAGACTGTCCACAGGGATCGTTTTCAGCTCTACGCCTAGCGCCGCAAAATCCTGCTCCGGCTTGCTGCCCGCGCTGGCGCCGAGCCAGATCTCCAGCAGTACGCCGATCCAGCCTTTGTCCCGTTTCAAATCGTTGGGGGTTACAATCCCCGCCATTGCCGCCAGCTCCCCTAACGTGTAGCCCGAAAGCCGCCGTGCCTGGGCAAGCAGCAGGGCTTCGGATTCAGGGGGAGAAAGCAGTGGCTGGAGTTCTGACATTGAGTTAACCCTTAGGCGAAAAAATGAGCAATGATTTTATACCGAGTGGACAGAGTTTATCTTTTTCCACAAGCTTTACTCAATTATCTGATTTATATTGATTTTTAAATTTCATAATCAAGAGTTGCGCAACAACCGATGAGGTTTTCCAATTCTGGTCACTGACAATGAACAGGATCTTACACCATGTTATCCACAGAAAGATGGGATAACTGTGAAAAACCCCCACTACTGTTTCAATTTACAGCCTTGACGTGCGACGAAAATCGAATTTTCACACAAATTGTGCCTAACTTATTGGCACAATCTGTGGATAAAACCAACGCTGGTTGATCTTTCATCAGCTCGAGGATCGTATGCGTGATATACATCACATTTCTGTGTGTTGGGTGACAGTATTTGCTTTTAACTCAATGAATATAGACGACTAATTTTTATATGTGACAAAGGTCATATTCAGACTGTTCCGGGTTTTCCCATAGTAATTCCGTACTTCTTCACAACTATATCCACAGAAAAGGTGAATAAAATCGCCTAACTCAGCCTACCTCTGTTTATAACTCAGTCCTTTGCTGTGAGTTATTCAATTGTTATTAGAGTCTCGTGTGCTTAACACAGTGGTTTACCGCCTCTCAGGAGTGTGAAACAATCGTTTATATATAAGGTTTATGTTGAGGTAGTCCGGTGATTGATGACGATGGCTACCGCCCGAATGTAGGAATAGTAATTTGTAACCGCCAGGGGCAGGTCATGTGGGCCCGGCGATTTGGTCAGCACTCCTGGCAATTCCCGCAAGGTGGGATAAACGCGGGAGAGACAGCAGAGCAGGCGATGTACCGGGAACTGTTTGAAGAAGTGGGCCTCAGTCGTAAAGATGTGCGGATCCTGGCTTCTACTCGTAACTGGTTGCGTTACAAGTTACCGAAACGTTTGGTGCGTTGGGACACGAAGCCGGTTTGTATCGGCCAGAAACAAAAATGGTTCCTTCTGCAATTGGTAAGCAGCGATGCTGAGATCAATATGCAAACCAGCAGCACGCCCGAGTTCGATGGCTGGCGTTGGGTGAGTTACTGGTATCCGGTTCGACAGGTAGTGTCATTTAAACGCGATGTCTATCGCAGGGTGATGAAAGAATTCGCAAGTGTTGTGATGGCGCTTCAGGAGAGTACCCCAAAGCCGCAAAGCGCACCTGCGTACAGACGTAAAAGAGGTTAAGCTACGCAAATTATGCTCACCCGCCTGCGCGAAATAGTCGAAAAGGTGGCCAGTGCTCCGCGTCTTAATGAGGCGCTGAATATTCTGGTTACCGACATCTGTCTTGCGATGGATACAGAGGTCTGTTCGGTTTATCTGGCCGATCACGACCGACGTTGTTATTACCTGATGGCGACCCGGGGACTCAAAAAACCACGCGGTCGCACCGTTGCGCTTGCGTTTGATGAAGGTATCGTTGGCCTGGTTGGCAGGCTGGCGGAACCAATTAACCTCGCCGATGCGCAAAAACACCCCAGCTTCAAATACATCCCTTCAGTAAAAGAAGAGCGATTCCGCGCCTTCTTAGGCGTGCCGATCATTCAGCGCCGCCAGCTATTGGGTGTGCTGGTGGTCCAGCAGCGTGAACTGCGCCAGTACGATGAAAGCGAAGAGTCATTCCTGGTGACGCTCGCCACGCAAATGGCCGCCATTCTTTCTCAGTCGCAGCTCACCGCGTTGTTTGGTCAATACCGGCAAACGCGCATTCGTGCGTTGCCTGCCGCACCCGGCGTGGCGATTGCCGAAGGCTGGCAGGATGCCACGCTGCCGCTGATGGAGCAGGTGTATCAGGCGTCAACCCTGGATCCGGTACTAGAACGCGAACGACTGACTGAGGCGCTGGAAGAAGCCGCCAATGAATTCCGCCGCTACAGTAAGCGCTTTACGGCGGGAGCACAAAAAGAGACGGCGGCGATCTTCGATCTTTACTCGCACCTGCTTTCCGATACCCGTCTGCGCCGCGAGCTGTTTGCAGAAGTGGACAACGGTTCGGTGGCGGAGTGGGCGGTTAAAACGATTATCGAGAAGTTCGCTGAACAGTTTGCCGCCCTCAGTGATAACTATCTCAAAGAGCGGGCCGGGGATTTACGTGCGCTCGGCCAGCGTCTGCTGTTCCATCTTGACGATTCGATTCAGGGGCCAAATGCCTGGCCGGAACGTTTCGTGTTGGTGGCAGATGAGCTTTCCGCGACCACGCTGGCAGAGCTTCCGCAGGACCGACTAGTTGGTGTGGTGGTCAGAGACGGCGCTGCCAACTCCCATGCGGCAATTATGGTGCGCGCGCTGGGTATTCCGACTGTGATGGGGGCCGACATCCAGCCGTCGGTACTCCACCGCCGTACGCTGGTGGTGGACGGTTATCGCGGCGAGCTGCTGGTTGATCCTGAACCGGTTTTGATTCAGGAATATCAGCGACTTATCAGTGAAGAGATTGAACTCAGTCGCCTGGCAGAAGATGACGTTAACCAGCCAGCCCAGTTGAAAAGCGGCGAGCGCGTTAAGGTGATGCTCAACGCCGGGCTGAGTCCGGAACACGAGCAAAAACTGGGAAGCCGGATCGACGGCATCGGGCTGTATCGCACCGAAATTCCGTTCATGCTACAAAGCGGGTTTCCGTCAGAAGAAGAACAGGTTGCCCAGTATCAGGGCATGCTGCAAATGTTTAACGACAAGCCGGTGACTCTGCGTACGCTGGACGTCGGGGCTGATAAGCAACTGCCTTACATGCCCATCAGTGAAGAGAATCCGTGCCTTGGCTGGCGCGGGATCCGCATTACGCTCGATCAGCCGGAGATCTTTTTGATCCAGGTCCGCGCAATGCTGCGTGCCAACGCGGCAACCGGCAACCTGAGTATTTTGCTACCGATGGTCACCAGTATTGATGAAGTTGACGAAGCGCGGCGCTTGATTGAGCGCGCCGGGCGCGAAGTGGAAGAGATGATCGGCTACGCGATCCCGAAACCGCGTATCGGCATCATGCTGGAAGTCCCGTCGATGGTCTTTATGCTGCCGCATCTGGCGAACAGGGTCGATTTTATCTCGGTGGGTACCAACGATCTGACCCAATATATTCTGGCAGTCGATCGTAACAATACGCGGGTCGCCAGCATTTATGACAGCCTGCATCCTGGGATGTTACGTGCGTTGGCGATGATTGCCCAGGAAGCCGAGAGAAGCGGCATCGATTTACGCTTGTGCGGCGAAATGGCGGGTGACCCAATGTGTGTGACCATTTTAATCGGTCTGGGTTTTCGCCACTTATCAATGAACGGTCGTTCTGTGGCACGAGTGAAATATCTGCTGCGCCACATCGATTTTGATGAAGCGCAAACGCTGGCACAGCGCAGCCTGGAAGCGCAACTGGCGACGGAAGTGCGCCATCAGGTGGCGGCATTTATGGAACGCCGCGGTATGGGCGGTTTGATTCGCGGGGGGCTGTAAGTCTGAATTGTCGGCCTGATCATCACTGTTTCATCTGGCATCCCTGTTGGTGTCTGGCTTACCTATACAGATCTTTTACATCTTCCCGGCATGCGTGGTGATCCCCTTGTGCTATCATTCGCACCTTCGGAGCGCCTGTATCATACAGGCGCGCTTATCAATTGCTGTCTGACTTCAGCGAAATAACAAGAACTTGTGGTGACAGATGACCAGTAGCTATCTGCATTTTCCGGAATTCGATCCGGTCATTTTCTCAATTGGACCCGTCGCACTTCACTGGTACGGCATGATGTATTTGGTGGGGTTTATTTTCGCGATGTGGCTGGCGACGCGCCGCGCTAATCGCCCAGGAAGTGGCTGGACCAAAAACGAAGTTGAAAACTTACTCTATGCAGGCTTCCTCGGGGTGTTCCTCGGTGGGCGTATCGGTTACGTACTGTTCTACAACTTCCCTCTGTTCCTTGATAATCCGCTGTATCTGTTCCGCGTCTGGGATGGCGGAATGTCATTCCACGGTGGTCTCATCGGTGTGATCCTGGTGATGATTATCTTCGCCAAACGCACCAAGCGTTCGTTCTTCCAGGTCTCTGACTTCATTGCTCCTTTGATTCCGTTTGGTCTGGGTGCGGGACGACTGGGCAACTTTATCAACGGCGAACTGTGGGGACGCGTTGACCCTAACTTCTCATATAGCATGTTGTTCCCGGGCTCGCGTACCGAAGACATCTTACTGCTGCAAACCAACCCGCAGTGGCAATCTATTTTCGATACCTACGGTTCGCTGCCTCGTCACGCGTCTCAGCTTTATGAGATGGCGTTGGAAGGCGTGGTGCTGTTTATCATTCTTAACCTGTTCATTCGTAAACCGCGTCCGATGGGCTCGGTCTCCGGTCTGTTCCTGATTGGCTACGGCGCGTTTCGTATCATCGTTGAATTTTTCCGCCAGCCGGATCAGCAGTTTACCGGCGAATGGGTACAGTACATCAGCATGGGGCAGATCCTGTCTATCCCGATGATTGTCGCCGGTATCATTATGATGGTTTGGGCGTACCGCCGCAGCCCACAGCAACACGCTTCCTGAGGAATCATGAAACAGTATTTAGAACTGATGCAAAAAGTGCTGGATGAAGGCACGCAGAAAAACGACCGTACCGGAACCGGAACGCTTTCCATTTTTGGTCATCAGATGCGTTTTAATCTGCAGGAAGGATTCCCGCTGGTTACCACTAAACGCTGCCATTTGCGCTCTATCATTCATGAACTGCTGTGGTTTTTGCAGGGCGACACTAACGTGGCCTACCTGCACGAAAACAACGTTTCTATCTGGGATGAGTGGGCAGATGAAAACGGCAATCTGGGCCCGGTCTATGGTAAACAGTGGCGCGCGTGGCCAACGCCAGATGGCCGCCATATTGATCAGATCACCACGGTGCTTAACCAGCTGAAGAATGATCCGGACTCTCGCCGTATTATCGTTTCTGCGTGGAACGTAGGCGAACTGGATAAGATGGCGCTGGCGCCGTGCCATGCGTTCTTCCAGTTCTATGTGGCAGACGGCAAGCTCTCCTGTCAGCTGTATCAGCGTTCGTGCGATGTGTTCCTCGGCCTGCCGTTTAACATTGCCAGCTATGCTTTGCTGGTCCATATGATGGCGCAGCAGTGCAACCTTGAAGTCGGTGATTTTGTCTGGACCGGCGGTGATACGCACCTGTACAGCAACCACATGGAGCAAACGCACCTGCAGCTCAGCCGCGAACCGCGTGCCTTGCCGAAGCTGGTCATCAAGCGTAAGCCTGACTCTATCTTCGACTATCGTTTCGATGATTTCGAGATTGAAGGTTACGATCCGCACCCTGGTATTAAAGCGCCGGTTGCTATCTAATCGACCGCTACCCTGCCACGACCGACGCCCTCGCGCGTCGGTTTTTTTTGCCCTGATTTCAGTTTTTCGACGCTGATTCCTGAAATTTTGCAATGCGCTGAAACGAAGCAAATATTCCCCGAAGCTCGCCGAACAACCCGAATTCCCCACTCGTGATTATTTTCCTTATCGCCATACTGGCGGCATGAAAAAACAACAGGGCTATACGCTAATTGAAACGCTGGTGGCAATGCTCATCATCGTCACGCTAAGCGCGTCAGGGCTATATGGCTGGCAACGCTGGCAGCAACAGCAACGATTGTGGCAAACCGTCGTTCAGGTGCAGGACTACCTGCTGCAACTGCGCGAGGATGCCAACTGGCATAACCGTGACCATGTCATCGGCGTTATCAGAGAGGGAACGTCATGGTGTTTGGTCAGCTCTGCTGCGGCTCAAAATACCTGTAAGCCCGCTTCTGCGTTGGTGTTAATCCCGCGCTGGGATGATGTTGAGATGGCAGACATCACGCCATCGCTGGCCTTTTTTGGCCTGCGCAACACCGCATGGGCTGGACATATTGGCCTAAAAAATGCCGCGGGTGAACGGTGGGTGGTGATATCGAACTGGGGGCGAATTCGGCTTTGTGAGCGTGATGAGGCAGATGTATGTCGGTAAACGAACGCGGTTTTTCATTGCTGGAGGTGCTGATAGCAATGGCTATCAGCAGCGTTTTGCTACTGGGGGCTGCGCGCTTTTTACCGGCGCTTCAGCACGATATATTGCTCAACACGCGCCAGTTAGCCCTTGAAGATGATCTCTGGCAGCGAGCCTATACGGTGGCTAAACATCTCCAGCGGGCAGGGTACTGTCACGGAAACTGTAGCGGTGAAGGGCTGGTGATATCGGGACACGGTGATTGCGTAATTGCGCGTTGGGACGCTAACGGTAACGGCATTTGGGAGACAACCCCAGCTAAAGACGCTGACCAGATAGGTTTTCGTTTACAAGACCAGGTGCTGGAAACCTTGCGTGGTGCGACATCCTGCGATGGAAAGGGCTGGGATAAAATGACCGATCCTGGCACTGTTCTGATTGAGACATTTCAGGTTGAACGCCAGAACATCAGCGGATTTGCGCCCATCCTGACCTTGCGTCTGCGCGGAGCCAGCAAAAGTGCGCCACAAAAGGTTATTGAAGCGCGCTATAGCGTGACGGGGTTTAACCTGTGAACCGGGAACGCGGCGTATCGTCCCTGGCGATGGTGCTTTTGCTTCTGCTGCTCGGCGGTCTGCTGCTCCAGGGGCTTAGCCAACAGGAAGCCAGTTTTGCTTCGCGCGTTGCCATAGAAAGTCAGGCTTTGCAGCGCCAGGCTGTGGTGCAATCCGCCATGGAATGGGGACGTATGCAGTCCTGGCAACGGCAACCGGCCGTGCAATGCCGGCGAGATTCAACCGCGAATGCAGCTGTATGCCTGCGATTACATGGCGAGAATAACGTGTTGCTTATTACCGACTATGAAGGGATGTCACTATGGCGGCAGGGCGAGGTTATCGATGGCAATATTGTATTTTCCGCACATGGCTGGAGCGATTTCTGCCCGCTAAGAGAGGCTGCTCTGTGCCTGCTACCCTGAACCGGCAACGCGGTTTTAGCCTGCCAGAAGTGATGCTGGCAATGGTACTTATGGTCATGATTGTGACCGCATTGTCGGGGTATCAAAGGGTATTAATGAACAGTTTCCTCATCAGAAGTCAGTACCAGCAGCTGTGGCGTCATGCGTGGATGCAAACCCAAATGACGGCATTTCCGTCGCCGTTAAACTGGCAGGTAAACCGAATGCAGACAACGCGGGCGGGATGTGTCAGCATCAACGTCAAACTTTCTTCACCCTTGGGCAGGCAAGGTCAAATGACGCGTCTGCACTGCCCAAACAGTCAGTAGTCAGGAGCCGCTATGTTAAGGGTCTACCACTCCAATCGTCTGGATGTGCTGGAAGCGTTAATGGAATATATCGTTGAGCGCGACCGGCTCATCGATCCCTTTGAACCTGAAATGATCCTGGTTCAAAGTACCGGCATGGCGCAATGGCTACAAATGACCCTGGCACAGAAGTTCGGCATTGCCGCCAATATTGACTTCCCGCTACCTGCGAGTTTTATCTGGGATATGTTTGTGCGGGTACTGCCGGATATCCCAAAAGAAAGTGCGTTCAGCAAGCAGAGTATGAGCTGGAAGCTGATGACGCTGCTGCCGCAGTTGCTGGATGACGAGGCGTTCACGCTGCTGGGCCAGTATCTGACAGACGATACCGACAAGCGTAAGCTGTTTCAGCTCTCCTCACGTGCCGCTGACCTGTTTGACCAGTACTTAGTCTACCGCCCTGACTGGTTGACGCAGTGGGAGTCGGGGAAACAGGTTGAAGGATTGGGGGAGTCTCAGGCCTGGCAGGCACCGTTGTGGAAAGCGTTGGTGGAATACACCGCAGAGTTGGGGCAAGAGCGCTGGCATCGCGCCAATTTATATCAGCGATTTATTCAGACCCTGGAAAATGCCTCAAGCTGTCCGCAGGGGCTGCCCGCTCGCGTCTTTATTTGCGGCATTTCCGCACTGCCGCCCGTGTATCTTCAGGCCCTGCAGGCGCTGGGGAAGCATATTGAAATTCATCTGCTGTTTACTAATCCATGTCGTTACTACTGGGGTGATATTAAAGACCCCGCGTATCTGGCAAAGCTGCTGGCACGTCAGCGTCGGCATAGCTTTGAAGAACGTCATCTGCCGCTGTTTCGTGATAGCCAGAATGCTGAAGAGTTGTTTAACAGCGACGGCGAACAGGATGTCAGTAACCCGCTGCTGGCCTCGTGGGGCAAACTGGGGCGAGACTATATTTACCTGCTTTCCGAACTGGAAAACAGCCAGGAGCTGGATGCGTTTGTGGATATCACGCCTGACAATCTTTTGCATAACATTCAGTCGGATATCCTTGAACTGGAAAGCCGGGCTGTGGCGGGCGTTAATCTGGAGGAGTATTCGCGCAGCGATAATAAGCGCTTACTTGAGCCGAATGACACCAGCGTAACGTTTCATGTCTGCCACAGCCCACAGCGTGAGGTGGAAATTCTTCATGACCGCCTGCTGGCGATGCTGGCGGCGGACCCAACGCTGACGCCGCGCGATATCATCGTCATGGTGGCGGATATCGACAGCTATAGCCCCTTTATTCAGGCTGTTTTTGGCAGCGCGCCGGCCGATCGCTATTTACCGTATGCCATTTCTGACCGTCGTGCGCGCCAGTCCCATCCGGTTTTACAGGCGTTTATTAGCCTGCTGTCGCTGCCGGACAGCCGCTTTGTCTCCGAGGATGTGCTGGCATTACTGGATGTTCCCGTGCTGGCGGCGCGCTTCAACATCAACGAAGAAGGACTGCGCTATCTCCGCTTATGGGTGAATGAGTCAGGCATTCGCTGGGGCATTGACGATGACAACGTGCGTGAACTGGAACTGCCGCCGACAGGCCAACACACCTGGCAATTTGGTTTGACGCGCATGCTGTTGGGCTATGCGATGGAAAGTGCGCAGGGGGAGTGGCAATCCGTACTGCCGTATGATGAGTCCAGCGGTTTGATCGCCGAACTGGTGGGGCATCTGGCTTCGCTGTTGATGAAACTGAATCTCTGGCGTCGGGGTCTGGCGCAGGAACGTCCGCTGGAAGAGTGGTTGCCTGTTTGCAACGACATGCTTAATGATTTCTTCCTGCCGGATGTGGATACCGAAGCGGCAATGACGCTGATTAAAGATCAGTGGCAGGCCATTATCGCTGAAGGTCTGGGGGCTAAATACGGCGAGGCCGTGCCGCTTTCGCTGTTACGCGATGAGCTGGCACAACGGCTCGATCAGGAACGCATTAGCCAGCGTTTCCTCGCAGGTCCGGTCAATATCTGTACCCTGATGCCGATGCGATCGATTCCTTTCAAGGTAGTGTGTCTGCTGGGCATGAACGACGGCGTTTATCCGCGCCAGCTTGCGCCTCTGGGTTTTGATCTGATGAGCCAAAAGCCGATGCGTGGTGACCGAAGCCGCCGCGATGATGACCGCTATCTGTTTCTGGAAGCCCTGATTTCGGCGCAGCAAACGCTCTACATCAGCTACATTGGTCGTTCAATCCAGGACAACAGCGAACGCTTTCCGTCGGTGCTGGTACAAGAGTTGCTGGACTACATTGGGCAAAGCCACTATTTGCCGGGTGATGAAGCGCTCACCTGTGATGAAAGCGAGGCCCGGGTAAAAGCGCACATAACCCGTTTGCATACCCGCATGCCTTTTGACGCACAAAACTATCTGCCGGGAGAGCAGCAAAGTTATGCCCGGGAGTGGCTGCCCGCGGCGAGCCTGACAGGCAAAGCACACACTGATTTTGTGCAACCACTGCCATATGTCATGCCTGAAATCCTGACACTAGAGACGCTGCAGAGATTTTGGGCACACCCGGTGCGGGCTTTTTTCCAGATGCGGCTACAGGTGAACTTCCGCTCTGAAGAGAGTGATATTCCGGAGACAGAACCCTTTATCCTTGAAGGATTAACCCGCTATCAGCTTAATCAGCAGCTGCTTAACACGCTGGTTGAACAGCATGATGCGGAGCGTTTGTTCCGTCACTTCCGTGCGGCAGGCTCGCTGCCTTTCGGGGCATTTGGCGAAATCCTATGGGATGCCCAGCGCCAGGAAATGCAGTCGCTGGCCGAGCGTATTATCGCTTGTCGCCAGCCGGGTCAGAGTATGGAGATCGATCTCAACTGCAACGGCGTGCAAATCACCGGGTGGCTACCGCAGGTTCAGCAGGACGGTTTGTTGCGCTGGCGCCCATCTTTGTTAAGCGTTTCTCAGGGCGTGCAACTTTGGCTGGAACATCTTGTCTATTGTGCCAGTGGTGGAATGGGTGAGAGCCGGCTGTTCCTGCGTAAAGATGCAGAGTGGCGTTTTCCTCCACTGGATGCCGAGCAGGCAATGCGCTACCTGGCGCAGCTTGTTGACGGGTATCGCGAGGGCATGTCATCGCCGTTGCTGGTGCTACCGGAAAGCGGTGGGGCATGGATAAAAACCTGTTATGACGCCGCAAATGATGCCATGTTAGAGGACGACGACACGCGGCAAAAAGCGCGTAGTAAGTTTTTGCAGGCCTATGAAGGCAACATGATGGTACGCGGTGAGGGTGACGATATCTGGTATCAACGCCTGTGGCGTCAGCTGGAGCCGGATACGCTGGAGGCCATTGTGGCGCAGTCTCAGCGCTTTTTGTTACCGTTATTTCGCTTTAATCAGTCATGATGATTGTATAAAAATTGCGCAATTCGATGGCTTCCTCTATGATGCGCTTTCTGTCACGGACTGATTCTTACACATAAGATGCTGACTCGTTCAGCACAAAGTCTTGCCCTGTTCAGACCCCGCCTTTCTGCGTGGTTTGCTGTGAACAGGTGAATACGTTAATGATGAGGTTTGTGAATGCCCCGCAGCACCTGGTTTTGCGCAATACTGTTGTTCGTCGCCTTTTGGGCGCCCGTAAGTCAGGCAGATACCGGTTGGCAGCCCTTAGCTGAAACCATCCGTAAAAGCGATAAAGATACCCGCCAGTATCAGGCCGTGCGCCTGGACAACGGCATGGTTGTGTTGCTGGTATCCGATCCCCAGGCCGTGAAATCCCTTTCCGCACTGGTGGTGCCCGTTGGGTCTCTGGAAGATCCCGACGATCATCAGGGGCTGGCGCATTACCTCGAACACATGTGCCTGATGGGCTCGAAAAAATACCCGCAGCCGGATAGCTTAGCGGAATTCCTTAAAATGCACGGCGGCAGCCACAATGCCAGCACGGCGCCTTATCGCACGGCTTTCTATCTTGAAGTTGAAAACGACGCGCTGCTCGGGGCGGTGGATCGTCTGGCGGACGCCATTGCCGAACCGTTGCTGGATAAAAAATATGCCGATCGCGAGCGTAATGCCGTTAACTCTGAGCTGACGCTGGCGCGTACCCGTGACGGTATGCGTATGGCGCAGGTGAGTGCCGAGACCATCAACCCGGCGCACCCGGGCTCGCGCTTCTCCGGCGGTAACTTGCAAACGCTGAGCGACAAGCCGGGTAATCCGGTGCTGCAGGCTTTACAGACGTTTCATGAAAAGTACTACTCGGCAAACGTGATGAAGGCGGTAATTTACAGCAATAAACCGCTGCCAGAACTGGCGCGGATAGCCGCTGATACCTTCGGACGGGTGCCAAACAAAAATATCGAAAAGCCGGAAATCACCGTCCCGGTAGTTACCGACGCGCAAAAGGGCATCATAATCCACTATGTCCCGGCGATGCCGCGTAAAGTGCTGCGCATTGAGTTTCGTATTGATAACAATAGCGCACAGTTTCGCAGTAAAACCGATGAGCTGGTGACGTACCTGATTGGCAACCGCAGCCCTGGTACCTTGTCTGACTGGCTGCAAAAGCAGGGATTAGTGGAAGGCATCCGTGCGGACTCTGACCCGGTGGTCAACGGTAACAGCGGTGTATTAGCCATTTCCGCGACCTTAACCGACAAAGGCCTGGCGAATCGCGATGAAGTGGTCGCGGCCATCTTTAGCTATCTCAACCTGTTACGCGATAAAGGCGTCGATAAACGTTATTTCGACGAACTGGCGCACGTGCTGGATCTCGACTTCCGCTATCCGTCCATCACCCGTGATATGGACTATGTGGAATGGCTGGCAGATACCATGATCCGCGTTCCGGTAGAACATACGCTGGATGCGGTAAATATTGCCGACCAGTACGATGCGAAAGCCGTGCAGCAGCGTCTGGCGATGATGACGCCGCAGAACGCGCGTATTTGGTACATCAGCCCGAAAGAGCCGCACAACAAAACCGCATACTTTGTTGATGCGCCTTATCAGGTCGATAAAATAAGCGATAAAACCTTCGCTGACTGGCAGCAAAAAGCGCAGGGCATTGCGCTGTCTTTGCCGGAGTTAAACCCCTATATTCCTGACGATTTCACGCTGATTAAAGCGGATAAAAAATATGCGCGTCCGGATCTGATTGTCGATGAGCCGGATTTACGCGTGGTCTATGCGCCGAGCCAGTATTTTGCCACTGAGCCGAAGGCCGACGTCAGCGTGATCCTGCGTAACCCGAAGGCGATGGACAGTGCCAAAAACCAGGTGTTATTCGCGCTTAACGATTACCTGGCAGGCATTGCGCTTGACCAGTTGAGTAATCAGGCTGCGGTGGGCGGTATTGGCTTCTCGACCAACGCCAACAACGGTTTGATGCTCAACGCTAACGGTTATACGCAACGTTTACCGCAGCTTTTTCAGGCGCTGCTGAGCGGTTATTTCAGCTATACCTCTACGGAGGAACAACTGGAACAGGCGAAATCCTGGTACGCGCAGATGATGGACTCTGCGGAAAAAGGCAAAGCCTACGACCAGGCGATTATGCCGGTACAGATGCTTTCTCAGGTGCCGTACTTCTCGCGTGATGAGCGCCGTAAGTTGCTGCCTTCTATTACCTTAAATGAGGTGATGACCTACCGTGACACGTTAAAAGCCGGGGCGCGACCTGAATTCCTCGTGATTGGTAATATGAGCGAGGCGCAGGCGAAGACCATGGCGCGGGACATCCAGAAACAGCTGGGTGCTAACGGCTCGGAGTGGTGTCGTAACAAAGATGTGGTGGTGGACAAAAAGCAGTCCGTTATCTTTGAAAAAGCGGGCAGCAGTACAGACTCCGCGCTGGCGGCGGTATTTGTCCCCACCGGCTACGATGAATACACCAGCTCAGCCTACAGCGCCATGTTAGGACAGATTGTGCAGCCGTGGTTCTACAATCAGCTGCGTACCGAAGAGCAGTTGGGATATGCCGTATTTGCCTTCCCGATGAGCGTAGGCCGTCAGTGGGGGATGGGCTTCCTGCTGCAAAGCAGTGACAAGCAGCCGTCTTATTTGTGGGACCGCTACAAAGCATTTTTCCCCACGGCGGAAGCGAAGCTGCGGGCGATGAAAGCCGATGAGTTCGCGCAAATTCAGCAGGCTATCATTGCGCAAATGCTGCAGGCGCCGCAAACGTTAGGGGCAGAAGCTTCGCAGTTAAGCAAAGATTTCGATCGGGGTAATATGCGCTTCGATTCACGTGATAAAATCGTGGCTCAGATTAAACTGCTGACGCCGCAAAAGCTTGCCGATTTCTTCCATCAGGCGGTGGTTGAGCCGCAAGGCATGGCGATACTGTCACAGGTTTCCGGCAGTCAGAACGGGAAAGCAGACTATGTGCACCCGGAAGGCTGGAAAGTGTGGCAGACCGTCAGCGCGTTGCAGCAAACCTTACCCCTGATGAGTGAAAAGAATGAATGATGCCGCTGAGTCCCTTGATCCTCTCCGCTTGCCCCTGACGGGCGAGCGTCTGATTGAAGCCTCCGCAGGCACCGGTAAAACCTTTACCATCGCCGCCCTGTATTTACGTTTACTGCTTGGACTGGGCGGCTCTGCCGCCTTTCCCCGTCCGCTGACCGTCGAAGAGCTATTAGTGGTCACCTTTACGGAGGCGGCTACTGAAGAACTGCGTGGACGTATTCGTAGCAACATCCATGAACTGCGCATTGCTTGCCTGCGTGAAACCACCGAAAACCCGCTGTACGTCCGTCTGTTAGATGAAATTGCCGATAAAAAGCAGGCCGCGCAGTGGCTGCTGCTGGCTGAACGACAGATGGATGAAGCGGCGGTGTTTACCATCCACGGTTTTTGTCAGCGCATGCTCAGTCTCAATGCCTTTGAGTCCGGCATGTTGTTTGAACAACAGCTGATTGAAGATGAATCACTGCTGCGTTATCAGGCCTGCGCGGACTTTTGGCGTCGGCATTGCTACCCGCTGTCTCGCGATATTGCGCAGGTGGTTTTTGAAACGTGGAAAGGGCCGCAGGCGCTGCTGAGGGATATCGATCGCTACTTGCAAGGGGAAGCGCCGGTCATTAAAGCGCCGCCGTCAGCAGATGAAACGCTGGCATCCCGACACGAAAAAATCCTCGCACGCATCAACCAAATCAAGCAGCAATGGTGCGATTCGGTTGATGAGCTGGACGGATTGCTGGAAGCCTCGGGGATCGACAGACGTAAATTTAACCGGGGTAATCAGGGCAAGTGGATTGAGAAGATAAGCGCCTGGGCGCAGGAAGAAACGCAAAGTTATCAGTTGCCGGATGCCCTGGAAAAATTCTCCCAGCGTTTTCTGGAAGAACGTACCAAAGCGGGCGGCATCACGCCACAGCATCCGCTCTTTGTTGCCATTGATGAACTGCTCGCTGAGCCGCTGACTATTCGCGACTTGGTGATCACACGGGCACTGGCGGAGATCCGCGAAACGGTGGCTGCAGAAAAACGCCGACGCGGTGAGCTGGGTTTTGACGATATGCTCAGTCGTCTCGATGCGGCGCTGCGCAGTGAAAGCGGCGACGCACTGGCGACAGCCATCCGTAGCCGTTTTCCGGTGGCAATGATTGATGAATTCCAGGACACCGATCCGCAGCAATATCGCATTTTCCGCCGTATCTGGCAGCATCAGCCGGATACGGCCCTGCTGCTGATTGGCGACCCGAAACAGGCGATTTACGCGTTTCGCGGCGCGGATATTTTTACCTATATGAAGGCGCGCAGCGAAGTGAGCGCGCACTACACGCTCGACACCAACTGGCGCTCGGCGCCTGGCATGGTTAATGGTGTGAATACGCTGTTTAGCCAGATGACCGACGCCTTTATGTTCCGCGAGATCCCCTTTAGTCCGGTGAAATCCGCCGAAAAAAATCAGTCGTTGCGGTTTGTCCTGAACGGTGAAACACAGCCAGCGATCAACATGTGGTTGATGGACGGGGAAAGTTGCGGTGTCGGTGACTATCAGAATTACATGGCCCGGGTTTGTGCAACGCAAATTCGTGACTGGCTGAAAGCCGGACACGCGGGCAAGGCGCTTCTGACGAGCGCTAAAACATCACGACCGGTACGCGCGTCGGATATCAGCGTGCTGGTGCGCAGTCGCCAGGAGGCAGCGCTCATCCGCGATGCGCTGACGCAACTGGCGATCCCGTCGGTCTATCTTTCCAACCGTGACAGCGTCTTTGATACCCTCGAAGCGCAGGAACTGCTGTGGGTATTGCAGGCGGTGATGACGCCGGAGCGTGAAAATACGCTGCGTAGCGCACTGGCAACGTCGATGATGGGGCTGAATGCGCAGGATATCGAAACGCTCAATAATGATGAGCATGCCTGGGATGCGGTAGTCGAGGAGTTTGACGGCTACCGTCAGCTCTGGCACAAGCGCGGCGTGATGCCGATGCTTCGCGCGCTGATGTCGGCGCGTCAGATTGCGGAAAACCTGCTGGCAACGGCGGGAGGCGAGCGTCGCCTGACTGATATTTTACACATCAGCGAGCTGCTACAGGAAGCCGGTTCGCAGTTGGAAAGCGAGCATGCGCTGGTGCGCTGGTTATCCCAGCATATTCTTGAGCCGGACAGCAATGCATCCAGCCAGCAGCTCAGGCTGGAAAGCGATAAGCACCTGGTCAAAATCGTCACTATTCACAAATCGAAAGGGCTGGAATACCCGCTGGTCTGGCTGCCTTTCATCACTCATTTTCGCGTGCAGGATCAGGCGTTCTATCACGATCGCCGTTCGTTTGAAGCGGTGCTGGATCTCAGCCAGGCTGATGAGAGCATCGAGCTGGCTGAGGTTGAACGTCTGGCGGAAGACCTACGTCTGCTCTACGTCGCGCTGACCCGTTCGGTATGGCACTGCAGCCTTGGCGTTGCGCCGCTGGTACGCCGCCGGGGAGATAAAAAAGGTGACACCGATGTGCATCAAAGCGCGCTGGGCCGTCTGTTGCAAAAAGGCGAGCCGATGAACGCTGCCGGACTGCGCGCCGCCATTGATGCGCTTTGTAGTGACGATATTGCCTGTCGGGTCCCTGATGAACCGGACACCGAACGCTGGCTTTCTGCTGAAGAAAGCCGCGAGCCGTTGAGCGCGCGGACGCTGCCGCGCCTGCCAGGCGATAACTGGCGCGTTACCAGTTATTCCGGCCTGCAACAGCGCGGGCACGGTATCGCGCAGGATCTGATCCCCCGGCTGGACGTTGATGCGGCGGGCGTCGGTGAAGCGATTGTGGAATCCGGACTCACGCCGCACCAGTTCCCGCGTGGGGCGTCACCGGGAACATTTTTGCATAGCCTGTTTGAAGCGCTTGATTTTACCCAGCCGGTGGACCCGCTTTGGGTGCAGGAACAACTCGCGCTTGGCGGCTATGACGTACATTGGGCGTCGGTTCTGACCCCGTGGCTGGAGGCCATTTTGCATGCTCCGCTCAACGAAACTGGCGTGAGCCTGAGCGCACTTTCAGCGCATGAAAAACAGGTGGAGATGGAGTTTTATCTGCCGATTTCGCAGCCGCTGATTGCCAGCCAACTGGATGCGTTGATCCGTCAGTATGACCCGCTCTCGGCGGGCTGTCCTCCGCTGGACTTTATGCAGGTACGCGGCATGCTGAAAGGGTTTATCGACCTGGTGTTCCGTCATCAGGGGCGTTATTACCTGCTCGACTACAAGTCTAACTGGCTGGGTGAAGACAGTACGGCGTACACCCAGCAGGCGATGGCCGCTGCCATGCAGGCGCATCGCTATGATCTGCAATATCAGCTTTATACCCTGGCACTGCACCGCTATTTACGTCATCGCATTGCAGACTACGACTATGAACGCCATTTTGGCGGCGTCATCTACCTCTTCCTGCGCGGCGTTGACAGCGAACAACCGCAGCAGGGGATTTACGCGACCCGACCTGACGCAGAATTGGTCGCTTTGATGGACGAGATGTTTGCCGGTGCGACACTGGAGGAGACGTTATGACAATCCAAACGCGATTACTGGAGGCGGTAGAGCAAAAGCAGCTCCGGGCGCTGGATGCCCAGTTTGCGCTGGCGGTTGCCGGTAACGATAACCCTGCGGTCACGCTGGCAGCGGCGCTACTCAGTCGTGAAGCGGGTGAGGGACACGTCTGTTTACCGCTTTCCCGTTTATCCTTAAGCGAAGACGCCCATCCTCTGCTGAGCGCCTGGCTGAGCGAAGCGGGTGAGCCTGCAGACTGGACTGAATGCCTGCTGGCCTCCGTGGCGGTGAGTCGTGGCGAGCGTCCCACTCCGTTGGTGCTGTACGGCGATCGCCTGTACCTGAACCGGATGTGGAATAACGAACGTACGGTCGCCCGTTTTTTCAGTGAAGTTAACCAGGCCATCGACGTCGATGAGTCGCGGCTGGCCCAGACGCTGGAGACGCTTTTTCCGCGAACAGAAGAGGGCGTTAACTGGCAAAAAGTGGCGGCGGCCGTGGCGCTGACTCGCCGTATATCGGTGATCTCCGGCGGACCGGGCACCGGTAAAACCACCACGGTTGCGAGGCTGCTGGCGGCATTGATTCAGATGACCGACGGCGAGCGCTGTCGTATTCGCCTGGCGGCACCGACGGGAAAAGCGGCGGCGCGTCTGACCGCATCGCTGGGCGCGGCACTGCGTGAGCTGCCGCTGACCGATGAGCAAAAGAAACGCATTCCGGATGATGCCAGTACGTTGCATCGGCTGTTGGGTGCACAGCCCGGCAGCCAGCGCCTGCGCCATCATGCGGGCAACCCCCTGCATCTTGATGTGTTGGTGGTGGATGAAGCCTCGATGATTGATTTGCCCATGATGTCACGCCTGATTGATGCGCTACCGCCGCACGGGCGGGTGATTTTTCTTGGCGATCGCGACCAGTTGGCGTCCGTTGAGGCGGGCGCGGTGCTGGGGGATATCTGTGCCTTTGTGAATGCCGGGTTTACCCCCGAACGCGCAAAACAGCTGAGTCGGTTGACCGGCAGCACCATTCCGGCGGGCGTGGGCACCCAGGCCGCCTCTTTGCGGGACAGCCTCTGTCTGCTGCAAAAAAGCTACCGTTTCGGCAGTGATTCCGGTATCGGCCAGCTGGCGTCGGCGATTAATCGCGGTGATAAAGCCGCGCTGAAAACGGTATTCCAGCAGGGATTTAGCGATATTGAAAAACGCACCCTGCGCAGCGGGGAAGACTATGTCGCTATGCTTGAAGAGGCGTTAGCCGGATATGGCCGCTACCTGACGTTGTTGCGCGAAGGCGCAGAGCCGGGGGCTGTCATTCAGGCATTTAATGAATATCAGCTGCTGTGCGCCCTGCGAGAAGGGCCATTCGGCGTAAGCGGACTGAATGAACGCCTTGAACAGGTGATGGTACAAAAACGTAAAATCCAGCGTTCCGCGCATACCCGCTGGTACGAGGGGCGACCGGTAATGATTGCGCGTAATGACAGTTCGCTGGGGCTGTTTAACGGAGATATCGGTATTGCGCTCGATCGTGGGCAGGGGCTGCGGGTATGGTTCGCTTTGCCGGATGGGTCCATCAAGTCGGTGCAGCCCAGCCGTTTGCCGGAACATGAAACCACCTGGGCGATGACGGTTCACAAATCGCAAGGGTCTGAATTTGATCATGCGGCGTTGATTTTGCCTAGCCAGCACTCGCCCGTTGTCACCCGCGAACTGGTATATACCGCCATTACCCGCGCGCGCCGCCGCCTGTCGTTGTACGCCGATGAGCGGATATTAACTGCGGCTGTTGCTATTCGCACGGAACGTCGCAGCGGGCTGTCTGCGCTGTTTAATGACGGCATTACAGAGTAGGTTTTGTTGGCCGGATAAGGCATTTATGCCATATCCGGCAACGACCTCTATCCCAAATCTGCCATCAGCACTTTTGACCGCCGCTGATAGTTGTACATCTCTTTCTTACTTTCCGGTAGCAGGTCGATATCCACCGGGGTAAAGCCGCGCTCCTGAAACCAGTGAATGCTGCGCGTGGTCAACACGAACAGCTTGCTGAGCCCCATTTGTCGGGCTTGCACGGCGATCCGCTCCAGCAAAACCTCGCCACGCGACGAACTACGATAGTCCGGATGCACCGCCACGCAGGCCATTTCGCCAATTCGTTCTTCCGGGAAAGGGTACAACGCGGCACAGGCGATGGTCAGGTTATCGCGCTGAATAATGGTGAACTTGTCGATCTCCATTTCCAGTTGTTCGCGCGAGCGGCGAACCAGAATACCTTGCTGCTCTAGCGGACGGATCAGCTCCAGGATCCCGCCGATATCATTGATGGTTGCGCGACGGATCTGCTCGGCACTCTCCATCACGATTTGCGTCCCAATCCCGTCACGTGAGAACAGTTCTTGCAACAGCGTGCCGTCTTCCTGATAGCTAATCAGGTGGCAGCGGCGTACCCCGCTACGACAGGCTTTGACTGCACCCCGCAGGAAGCGCACGGTACCGGAGCTGTAGTCACCGATCGCTTCCTGGGCTTCAACGCGCGCCTGGGCCTCGTTGGGGAACAGTTCGGACACAATATCGCCATCATCGTTAATGACCCCTTGCGAGGAGCAAAAGCCGATCATCTTTTCCGCCTTCAGTTTGATGGCTAACTGAGTGGCGACCTCTTCAGACGTCAAGTTAAAGCTCTCGCCGGTCACGGAAACGGCGACAGGTCCCATCAGAACAATGGCGCCGCTGTCCAGTTGGCGGTGAATCGCCTCTTCATCAATACGACGAATGCGCCCGCTGTGGCAGTAATCGACGCCGTCATCCACGCCCAACGGCTGGGAGATAATAAAATTCCCGCTGACCACGTTGATGTGCGCACCCTGTAAGGGCGTATTGTTCAGGCTCATCGACAGGCGTGCAGTAATATCAAGCTGGAGCAGACCAGCTGCCTGTTTGACCAGCTCCAGCGTTTTGGCGTCGGTCACGCGCGTATTCTTGTGATACACCGGCTCATGATGATGCGCAGCAAGATTGGCATCAATCTGTGGCCGTGCGCCATACACCACAACCAGGCGAATGCCGAGGCTATGAAGGAGTCCAATATCATTGACGATACTGGAAAAATTTTCATGCTCGATGGCTTCGCCGCCCAGCATAATGACAAACGTTTTTCCCCGATGGGTATTGATATAGGGAACAGAATGGCGGAATCCCTGTACCAGCTCGGTTCTACGCTCCTTCACCACGGCACACCTCTATTGCATGATTATTCGTAATTTGTGTATTTTTATTCTGTTTTCGCGTTGTGCGCAAGCGTAATTTTTATTCCTGCTAAAGATTTTTCCCAGTAATGCCGTGAATATAAAAAGAATGTTTACCCTTTTGTAGATGACAGATTATGCGTCATTCGTTAAAGTTTCCGGTCAATTCGGACGTTTTACGTATTACCTCTACTAAAGATTTCTTTTGCTCGGGAGAAGCATGTCGGGATCCAATTCAGCAATCAGTCGCCGCCGTTTACTGAAAGGTGCGGGTGCTATGTGGCTTTTGAGCGTCAGTCAGGTCGGTTTGGCTGCCGTGAGTCAGGTCGTTGCGGTGCGCGTATGGCCAGCGTCCAGCTATACCCGCGTCACGGTAGAATCCAATCGTCTGCTGAAATACAAACAGTTTGCCCTGAGTAATCCTGAGCGTGTGGTGGTAGATATTGAAGGCGTCAATTTGAACTCGGTGCTTAAGGGTATTGGGACGCAGATCCGCCCGGACGATCCGTACATCAAGTCGGCAAGAGTCGGGCAGTTTGACCCGCAGACCGTGCGTATGGTGTTTGAGCTGAAGCAAAATGTGAAGCCACAGCTTTTTGCGCTGGCACCGGTAGCGGGCTTTAAAGAACGACTGGTGATGGATCTCTATCCGGCCAATGCCCAGGATGTACAGGATCCTCTGCTGGCGTTGCTTGAAGATTACAACAAGGGCGATCTGGATAAGCAGGTGCCGCCTGCGCAAAGTGGTCCACAGCCGGGTAAAGCGGGGCGCGATCGTCCGATTGTCATTATGCTCGATCCCGGTCACGGCGGAGAAGACTCCGGTGCCGTGGGGAAATACAAGACGCGCGAAAAAGACGTGGTGCTACAAATTGCCCGCCGTCTGCGCGCGCTGATTGAGAAAGAAGGCAACATGAAGGTCTTTATGACGCGAAATGAAGATATCTTCATTCCGCTGAAGGTGCGCGTGGCTAAAGCTCAGAAACAGCGTGCCGATCTGTTTGTCTCTATTCACGCCGATGCGTTTACCAGCCGACAGCCCAGCGGTTCGTCGGTGTTCGCACTCTCCACCAAAGGCGCAACCAGTACGGCCGCAAAATTTTTGGCGCAAACCCAGAACGCCTCGGATCTTATTGGTGGCGTCAGCAAGAGTGGTGACCGCTACGTCGACCACACTATGTTTGATATGGTGCAGTCACTGACTATCGCCGACAGCCTGAAGTTTGGTAAAGCGGTACTGAATAAACTCGGTAAGGTGAATAATCTGCATAAGAACCAGGTTGAACAGGCCGGGTTTGCGGTACTGAAGGCCCCTGATATTCCGTCTATCCTCGTGGAAACGGCATTTATCAGTAACGTTGAAGAAGAGCGTAAGCTCAAAACAGCGACGTTCCAGCAGGAAGTGGCGGAGTCGATTCTGGCAGGGATCAAAGCGTATTTTGCCGATGGGGCGACGCTGGCAAGAAGGGGATAACAAAAAAGCGCTGAAAAGCGCTTTTTTTACGGGCCGTAGAAACAAAAAAACACCCGTCAGGGTGCTTAATGTATTGGTTGCGGGGGCCGGATTTGAACCGACGACCTTCGGGTTATGAGCCCGACGAGCTACCAGGCTGCTCCACCCCGCGTCACCGTACTGCTTTCTATTTTATCAAATTTGATTGGTTGCGGGGGCCGGATTTGAACCGACGACCTTCGGGTTATGAGCCCGACGAGCTACCAGGCTGCTCCACCCCGCGTCCGTCTTTTTGCTTTGTATTTGTGATTCGAACTACTTCGCAAAAATCTTACATCAAATTTTAATTGGTTGCGGGGGCCAGATTTGAACTGACGACCTTCGGGTTATGAGCCCGACGAGCTACCAGGCTGCTCCACCCCGCGTCCGTGGATGCGCACTATACTCTGCTAACGATTTCATGCAACCTTTTTTTACGTGGATCACTGTTTTAGGATGAAAATGAACAAAAACAACGCATTTCGGTCTATTTTTTGTTCAAAATTTGTCTTGAGGTATGTATTCGCATTTCATTAGGTTCAGGGGTTTGTTATCTTCATCTCGCATTCAGGCAACTTAAGACGAGAACAATGAAAGGACGTTGGGCAAAATATCTTCTGGCGGGGGCGGTAGTCGTGATGCTCGCCGCGTGTTCCTCTAAACCCACCGATCGTGGGCAGCAGTATAAAGACGGGAAATTGACCCAGCCTTTCTCACTGGTGAATCAGCCCGATGCGGTTGGCGCACCGATCAATGCCGGTGATTTTGCCGAGCAGGTAAATCAGATCCGCAGTTCCTCACCGCGTTTATATGGCAATCAGAGCAACGTCTACAACGCTATCCAGGAATGGTTACGCGCGGGCGGAGATACGCGCAGTATGCGCCAGTTCGGTATTGATGCCTGGCAAATGGAAGGGGCGGATAACTATGGTAACGTCCAGTTCACCGGCTACTACACGCCGGTCATCCAGGCGCGCCATACGCGTCAGGGGGAATTTCAGTACCCTATCTACCGCATGCCGCCAAAACGCGGACGCTTACCAACGCGTGCTGAAATCTACGCCGGGGCGCTGAGTGACAACTATATTCTTGCCTACAGCAACTCCCTGATGGATAACTTCATTATGGATGTGCAGGGTAGCGGCTATATCGACTTCGGCGATGGCAGCCCGCTTAACTTCTTTAGCTATGCCGGGAAAAATGGTCATGCCTACCGCAGTATTGGTAAAGTACTGATCGACCGTGGCGAAGTGAAGAAAGAAGATATGTCGATGCAGGCGATCCGCCACTGGGGCGAAACGCACAGCGAAGCCGAAGTACGTGAGCTGCTGGAGCAAAACCCGTCGTTCGTTTTCTTTAAACCACAATCTTATGCTCCGGTTAAAGGTGCCAGCGCAGTGCCGCTGATTGGCCGCGCATCGGTTGCCTCCGATCGCAGCATTATTCCAGCCGGTACGACGTTACTGGCAGAAGTCCCGCTGCTGGATAATAACGGCAAATTTACCGGTCAGTATGAACTGCGCTTGATGGTGGCACTGGATGTCGGTGGCGCTATTAAAGGCCAGCACTTTGATATCTACCAGGGTATTGGTGCCGATGCCGGACATCGCGCAGGTTGGTATAATCACTATGGTCGCGTCTGGGTGCTGAAGTCATCCGGCAGCGCGGGTAACGTATTTAGCGGCTAGTTGCCTGGCGGCTAGCCTTATCAGGCCTACAAATTAGCGCGTAGGCCGGATAAGCGAAGCGCCATCCGGCTATGAAACGACACTCAGGGCGGCATTGTCCGCTCTTTTTGTTTTCTATATCTGAGGTTCTATGTCAGTGGTAATAAGCGACGCCTGGCGTCAGCGTTTTGGTGGCACCGCGCGTCTGTATGGTGAAAATGCCCTGCAATTGTTTGCCGGGGCGCATATTTGCGTGGTCGGGATTGGTGGCGTGGGATCGTGGGCGGCGGAAGCACTGGCGCGTACGGGTATTGGCACGATTACGCTCATCGATATGGATGATGTGTGCGTCACCAATACTAACCGTCAGATCCATGCCCTGCGAGATACCGTCGGGCAGGCGAAAGCCGAGGTGATGGCCGAGCGGATACGCCAGATTAACCCAGAGTGTCGGGTTAATGTTGTTGACGATTTTGTCACGCCAGATAATGTTGCTGAGTATATGAACGCGGGCTTTTCGTATGTCATTGACGCTATCGACAGCGTGCGCCCGAAAGCGGCGCTGATTGCTTACTGTCGACGCAATAAAATTCCGCTGGTCACCACCGGTGGCGCGGGGGGGCAGATCGACCCCACGCAGATTCAGGTCGTTGATCTGGCAAAAACCATTCAGGATCCGCTGGCGGCGAAGTTACGTGAGCGGCTAAAAAGCGATTTTGGCGTGGTGAAGAACAGTAAAGGCAAGCTGGGTGTGGACTGCGTGTTCTCGACCGAAGCGCTGGTGTACCCGCAGGCTGACGGCTCCGTGTGTGCTATGAAGGCGACGGCGGAAGGGCCGAAACGTATGGATTGTGCATCCGGATTTGGCGCGGCCACCATGGTGACCGCAACCTTTGGCTTTGTTGCCGTGTCTCACGCACTGAAGAAGATGATGGCGAAAGCCGCGCGTCAACCCTGATTGTGTCGGATGGCGCTATGCTTATCCGACCTACGGTTTGTGTGGCGTTGTCGGCCGGATAAGACGCATCAGCGTTGCCATCCGGCATCCTGAACTGCCCCAATGAGCGCATTCAACCCTTGGCTGCGCGAGGCGCTAAGCTGCGCGCGTAAACCCAATTCATCAAAGAACGCCATTGGCGAATGCGTCTGTAACTCGGCGGCGGTTTTGCCCTCGACGGCGGTGAGTAAAACCGCCAGCAGACCGCGCACGATACGTCCTTCGCTGTCGCCAAAAAAATGCAGGGTGCCATTATCCTGCAGGGTATAGCCCAGCCAGACGCGGTTTTCGCATCCGGCAATTTCTTTGGCCTGTGCCTTCAGCGCATCCGGCAGAGCCGGAAGCTGCTTACCGAGCAGGATCAACTGACGGTATTTATCTTCCCATTGGTTGAGTGGGAGAAAGGTATTGCGTAATGTCTCTTCGGTTACGGTTGTGCCAAACGGGTGTCCGGCGAGCAGAGGAGTTGTCATTAATCCACCAATATTTCCAGCGCGCGGTCAACGGCTGTGACCAACGCATCCACATCACTTTGGCTATTATAAGGTGCAAATGAGGCGCGCAGGGTGCCTGATACGCCAAGTTCTGCTAACAGCGGCTGTGCGCAGTGCTGTCCTGCACGCAACGCAATGCCATATTCGGCCAGCAGCGTGACCATATCGCTGTGGTGCACCCCGGCGAAGTCAAAGGCTAACAAGCTGGAATCCTGACAGCGGAAGGAGCGGAATCCAGGCCGTTTTGCCAACGCATCTTCCGCCAGCGTCGCCAGGCCACGGCTCCAGCTCTCGGCCTGAACAATGTCGATATCCGCCAGCCATTCCAGCGCCGCGCTCAGGCCGATGACTCCGGCCACGTTAGGCGTACCCGCTTCCAGCTTCCACGGTGCTGCCTGAGTGGTGAACCCCTCAAAGCTGACCTCGCTAATCATCTTGCCACCGCCGAGCCAGGGTGACATTGCGTCCAGTAGCTCAGGCTTACCGTACAGTGCGCCAATGCCGGTTGGACCGTACAGCTTGTGGCCCGAGAAGGCATAGAAATCAATATCTAACTGCTGAACGTCGGCGGGAAAATGCACCACACCCTGGGCGCCGTCTACCATCACCACCATTCCTGCCGCGTGGGCAAGTGTAATCGCGCGCGCTAAATCCGGGCAGCCGCCAGTGACGTTAGACATCTGTCCCAGCGCCAGTATGCGACTGCGCGGGGTGATGATCTCGGGCAAACGCTCAACATCAGGAAGTAACTGCGCGTTGAGCGGCAGCCTGACGACCCTGGCCCCGGTTTGCTGGGCGACCATCAGCCAGGGAACGAGGTTGGCGTGATGTTCTGCCACGCTAACGATGATCTCATCACCCGGCTGCAAGCGTGGGCGCGCGTAGCTTTGCGCCACCATGTTGATGGCCTCTGTCGTGCCGCGGGTCCAGACGATGGTTTTGTCATCCGGCGCGTTGATCAGACGGGCGACTTTTTCCCGTGCGGCCTCATAGCGAGCGGTCAGGCGCTGGGCTTCGGCAAACTGGCTGCGATGGACGTTCCCGGCGCTCAGGCTATAAAACTGATGCGTAGCTTCAATAACCGTCTGCGGCTTGAGCGCTGTGGCGGCACTGTCGAGATAGACGCCAGCATCATTGAGTGCGGGAAACTGTGCGCGAAACTGCGCGGGGTTAAAAGCGTTCATGGGATTCCTCAGTTCAATACCCCGATCGTGGCGCAAAAAGGGCGCTGGCACAAGGGTAACCCTAAGCATCGGAATCCTCTGGATATCCTGGTGAAATCAGACCAGTGTCTTATGCTAGATAATGTTGGGCGAAGATTTTTGCCTGTTATGAAATTCGTTTTATCTAGCATAAATCGCTTTAAGGAGAAGAATATGAAAAAGACTGCCGCCATTATCTCTGCCTGTATGCTGACTTTTGCCCTGAGCGCCTGTTCTGGTTCGAACTATGTTATGCACACCAACGATGGTCGGACAATCGTGTCTGATGGTAAGCCAAAGACCGATGATGAAACGGGAATGATTTCGTACAAGGACGCTAACGGCAACAAACAGCAGATTAACCGTACTGACGTGAAAGAGATGGTAGAACTGGAGAACTAGCCGCTCGGCCATCGATAAAACGCAGACAAAAAAAAGCACCGCAAATTGGCGGTGCTACATTAATCACTATGGACAGACAGGGTAAATGTACAGGAAGTGAAAAAGGGTAGCTTTGCTACCATGGTCTGAATCGCAGACCAATTGCAAACACAACAACACAACATCACAACCGTAAGCCAAAAGCCCACCAGAACACGCATTCCGATAAAACTTTTCGTTCCGGCTTCAGGAAGTGCCGCCACTATAGGTATTTGCTGGTAGAACCTCAACGGACAATTTATAATGGCTCAGATTAAAAAAACTAATAGGTTACAGCCTGTTAGATAACTGTTAAATTCATTTAACATCAAAGCCTAAAAGTCATGTCAAAACGATTACCACCCTTAAATGCGTTACGTGTTTTTGATGCCGCGGCGCGTCATTTGAGCTTTACTCGCGCAGCAGAAGAGCTTTTTGTGACGCAGGCCGCAGTAAGTCACCAAATCAAGTCACTCGAGGATTTCCTAGGGCTGAAGCTGTTCCGTCGACGCAATCGATCTCTTCTGTTGACGGAAGAAGGCCAAAGCTACTTTCTCGACATCAAAGAGATTTTTTCGCAATTAACCGATGCGACGCGTAAACTTCAGGCACGCAGTGCAAAAGGTGCGCTTACCGTCAGTTTATTGCCTAGTTTTGCCATTCAATGGCTGGTGCCCAGACTCTCTAGCTTTAACTCAGCTTATCCGGGAATCGACGTCAGGATCCAGGCGGTTGACCGTCAGGAAGATAAACTGGCTGACGATGTTGACGTGGCGATTTTTTATGGTCGCGGCAACTGGCCTGGCCTGCGCGTAGAAAAATTGTACGCAGAATATCTGTTGCCGGTCTGCTCTCCTTTATTGCTCACCGGCGATAAACCGCTGAAGACGCCAGAGGATCTGGCAAAGCACACGTTATTGCATGATGCTTCTCGCCGCGACTGGCAGGCCTATACGCGCCAGCTTGGGTTGAATCATATTAACGTTCAGCAGGGACCTATCTTCAGCCATAGCGCCATGGTGCTACAGGCTGCCATCCATGGACAGGGTGTTGCGCTGGCCAATAACGTGATGTCGCAATCAGAAATTGAAGCGGGCCGTCTGGTTTGCCCGTTTAATGATGTGTTGGTCAGCAAAAACGCGTTTTATCTGGTTTGTCATGACAGTCAGGCAGAACTGGGTAAAATAGCCGCCTTCCGTCAGTGGATTCTGGCGAAAGCGGCCACTGAACAAGAAAAATTCCGCTTTCGTTACGAACAATAATTTACGTAGGGTATTAACATGACCAGCCGTTTTATGCTGATTTTTGCCGCCATAAGTGGCTTTATCTTTGTTGCTCTGGGCGCGTTTGGGGCTCACGTGCTAAGCAAAACGCTTGGCGTTGTTGAAATGGGTTGGATCCAGACCGGTCTTGAGTATCAGGCGTTTCATACGCTGGCTATTTTTGGTCTGGCCGTCGCTATGCAGCGACGTATCAGCATTTGGTTTTACTGGAGTAGCGTGTTCATGGCATTAGGCACCGTGCTGTTTAGCGGTAGCCTGTATTGCCTCGCGCTCTCTCATTTACGCCTGTGGGCGTTTGTTACCCCGGTCGGTGGTTTCAGCTTCCTGGTAGGTTGGGCGCTGATGTTAGTGGGTGCTATTCGATTGAAACGTAAGGGCGTTAGCCATGAATAAGGTTGTATTGTTGTGTCGCCCGGGTTTTGAGAAAGAGTGCGCCGCAGAAATTACGGATAAAGCAACACGCCGAGAAGTGTTCGGCTTTGCCCGCGTGAAAGACAATGCGGGGTACGTGACTTTTGAGTGCTATCAGCAGGGGGATGCTGAAAAGCTCGTAAAAGAGTTGCCGTTTAGCTCGCTGATTTTTGCTCGCCAGATGTTTGTTGTCGGCGAGTTGCTGCAATATTTACCGCCGGAAGACCGCATTACGCCGATTGTTGGCATGTTGCAGGGCGTGGTGGAGAAGGGCGGCGATCTGCGTGTCGAAGTGGCCGACACTAACGAAAGCAAAGAACTGGTGAAGTTTTGCCGTAAATTTACCGTACCGCTACGTGCGGCGCTGCGCGAAGCGGGCGTGCTGGCAAAGTATGAGACACCAAAGCGCCCGGTTGTCCACGTGTTCTTTATTGCGCCGGGCTGTTGTTACACCGGTTATTCTTGGCCAGACAACAACTCGCCGTTTTACATGGGGATCCCACGTCTGAAGTTCCCTGCCGATGCGCCGAGTCGCTCAACGCTGAAGCTGGAAGAAGCGCTGCATGTCTTTATTCCGGCCGATGAGTGGGATGAGCGTCTGGCAAACGGCATGTATGCGGTGGATTTAGGCGCATGTCCTGGCGGCTGGACCTATCAGCTGGTCAAACGCAACATGTGGGTTTACTCCGTGGACAATGGTCCGATGGCGCAAAGCCTGATGGATACCGGACAGGTTACCTGGCTGCGTGAAGACGGATTTAAGTACCGTCCGAATCGTAGCAACATTTCGTGGATGGTTTGCGATATGGTGGAGAAGCCGGCGAAAGTTGCCGCGCTGATGGCGCAGTGGCTGGTCAATGGCTGGTGTCGTGAGACGATTTTCAATCTCAAACTGCCGATGAAAAAACGCTACGAAGAAGTGTCGCAAAACCTGGCATATATTCAGGAGCAGTTGGATGAACACAACATCAATGCACAAATTCAGGCGCGTCAGCTGTACCATGACCGCGAAGAAGTGACTGTGCACGTGCGCCGTCTGTGGGCGGCTGTTGGTGGTCGTCGCGACGAGCGATAAGACGCCCGGGCCGGATGACGCATACGTTTATCCGGCCTGGATTACCGCACCGTCTGTCTGCTGTTCACCCGAAATAATATGCGTGACCTCCTCCAGATGCCCGATCCGGGCCTCGCCAGAACGATCTAACTTACTTTTATCGAAAAGCAGCAATGACTGTGATGCACGCTTGAGCAGAATAGATTTGAACTCCGCGTTGCGGCTGTTGGAATCCCAAAGCGTGCCGCTGCTATCGATCCCGGCACAGGAAAAAATAAACAGGTCGATGTCGAGGGATTTCAACTGAGAAATGAGCGACGGATTTACATAGCAACCGTCCTTACGCTCCAGCCTACCGCCTGAGCAGATGAGCTGAATATGTTTACGTTTGGCCAGTTCCTGGCAAATGGGCTGACTGTTGGTAAATACCTGGATGTTGATATCCGGCAACTTTCGGGCCAGATACCAGCAGGTCGAGCTGGCGTCCAGGGCTATCACCATGCCTTCTTCTATCCATGTCAGCGCTTCCCGTGCGGCATCGGCTTTATGCGCATGATGGCTGTTACGTCGAATGTGAAACGGGTCGCCGCTGTTTTGATTTTCCCGCTGAATGACCCTGGCGCATCCGTGGCTGCGCAGGACTTTGCCCTGGGTTTGTAGTTCGCTGAGATCGCGGCGGATAGTCTCTTTACTGACGTTCAGCTGCAAAGCCAAAACTTCAGTGGTCAGGTTTTGATGGTGAATGAGCAAGTCTACTATCGCCTGCTGGCGCGCCGCTTTCATGGTCCGATCCTCATCGTTGGATGAATGCCCGCCTCTGACGGGCACTCCGATCAGAGATTACGGTGTTACGCCTTTTTTCAAAAGAATATTTCCGTACTTTGCCCGCTCGCCGGTGATAACGACAGCAAACGCGTTTTGCGCCCGCTCGTAGAATGCATAGCGATCAATGCGCGTGATACCCGGACCGCCCGCTGGCAAGGCGAGCGCATCGCGATACCGTGCTTCGACGCTTGGGTCGAGTGAATCCCCTTCAACGGGCGCCATCATCACCAGCGGCGGAGCGTAACTGTCCAGTTCAAACAACGGAATAATCGCCTGTAGCAGGGCGTCGACCTGCAGGCCGTCGGCGCGGATCACCTGTGGCCCCATGCTGTGCGCGGGAAAATGAGCATCGGAAAAGATAATTTCATCGCCGTGACCCATTTCAGCCAGCACTTTCAGCAGGTCGGGGGAAATTAAAGGGGAAATCGTTTTTAGCATGTCACTCGACTCCTGTGAGTTCGGGTTCAGTTTGCGGATAGAAATATCGGTACTGGTAATGCACCTGGGCGCGAGCTTGCTCCGGTGAGGTAAATTCCCCAATGCCTGACCAGGCAAACATCGCCGCCCCGGCAACGGTGGTTTCGGCGTCATCCAGCACTTTGATCGGGATACCCAGAACGTTGGCTTTAATCTGATTCCACAGCGCGTTACGACTTCCCCCGCCAACCAGCAGCAGCTCTGTCGCCTGGAAGTGACCGATGGTCTCCAGTGTCTGTAGATTTTGCTGCAGCCGGTGGGTGAGTCCCTCCAGTGCCGCACGGTATAAATGTCCCCGCGTGCTGTTGAGCGTGACGCCCTGCCAACCCGCGTTCGCGTCGGTGAGCAGATCGCACTGCATTTTTACCCCATCAGCCCCAGCCGGAATGGCGTTGGCTTCATCGATAAGCGTTTGCCACGGCGTATCGGCAGTCCACAGCAGCTTGCGTACCCATTCGAGAACGCCGGAAGCCAACCATTGCATACCGGGATTGTACAGCCCAGCGTGGCTGTCCAGTTCGCAGGTGGAGCCGGAATACTGGCTCAGCAGTGGGGTATTCACCTGCGCGCTGCGCACCATCAAAATTTCCCATGTGCCGGAGGAGAGCACCGGTTCGTCCGGCTGTGCGCCCGCGCCAAAGAGAGCGAACTGTGTATCATGCCCGGCGGAAATGACCGGAATGCCCGTCGGCAGCCCGAGCAATGTTGCCGTGGTGCTTTGCAACGTCCCAATATGCTCGCCTGCTTCGACGAGGCGGGGAAACAGTCGGCGTGGAATGCCGGCTGCCTGCAAAATGTCGGGGCTGAACTCTCGCTGATGGATATCCAGCAGCTGGCTGGTGCCTGCCATGGTGATATCCGTCGTGTATTCACCGGTTAAGCGATGGTTAAGAAGCGAGGAGATAAATAGCCAGGCGTGCGCCCGTTCCAGTAATTGCGGGTGGTTTTCTTTGAGCCACACCAGTTTATACAGGGTGTTAAAGCTGAAGGCGCCGACGCCGGAGATGTCCTGCAACTGCTGTGGTGTCATCAGGCGGCTGATATTGGCCATCACGGCGGCGGTGCGTGGGCATTTCCAGCTGATTACCGGATAAAGCAGTTCGCCATTTTCATCAACCAGCGCGCCGTCTACGCCAAACGTGGTGACGGTAATCCCGCGGATTTGGCGGGTAGACAGTTCAGATGACAGGCGGTGGCAGCAGTCGGCAAAGCGTTGCAGAATGGCATCCAGGGACCACTGATGCCAGGTGCTGTTTTCTGAGGCGATATCACTGGCGTTCGGTGTGGAGGCGCGGGCAACGATTTTTCCCTGACGGTCAACGGCAATGGCCCGCACGTTGGTTGCGCCACAGTCGAGGACCAGTATAACGTCTTGTTTCATAGCCACTCCAAATGTTGCCGGATGGCGCTGCGCTTATCCGGCCTACAAATTTTACAGTTGTAGGCCCGGTAAGCTTGCGCCACCGGGCAGAGTCGCATTAACGTTTATACAGCGGGCCATAGTTCTGGCAGGCGCGATAATCCTGGCCTTCACTGTCCATACCGTGTGCAGCCCAGGCTGAAGGGCGATAGATTTTCTCTTCTTCCACGTTGTGCATACACACTGGAATACGCAGCATGGCGGCAAGGGTAATAAAGTCTGCACCAACGTGACCAATGGTCAGTACACCGTGGTTCGCACCCCAGTTCGCCATCACCGAGTAAACGTCGCTGAATGGACCTTTACCGGTTAAGCGCGGAGCAAACCAGGTCGTTGGCCAGGTGGAGTTGGTGCGGGCATCGAGCTGGTCATGCATGTCTTTCGGTAATTCCACGCTCCAGCCTTCGGCTATCTGCAGCACCGGTCCCAGACCTTTGATGATATTGATACGGGTCATGGTGAACGGCACACCGCCTTCAGTCAGGAAGCGAGAGGAGTAGCCGCCGCCGCGGAAGTATTCATGAATAGCCGGGCACCATTCGGTTGCCGCCAGGCAATCATCCACCTCTTGCTGGGAGATTTCCCAGTGCGGTTTCATGGTCGGTTTGCCATCGCTGTCACGCTGTTTGCAGGAGCCGTCCAACGCCGCAGATCCGGAGTTGATCAGGTGGATAATACCGTGCTCAGCAAGGCCAGTCAGCGGCTGGCCGGTGACGCGTTGCACCGCTTCCGGTGACCAGTAGGTGCGTACATCGGCAAAGACTTGCGCGGTACCGGTAAGCTGGCGGCCAAACAGCATTGCTATACCGTTCAGACTGTCGTTTTCGGTGGCAACCACATACGGTTCGCGTACGCCGTTCCAGTCAAATGAGCTGTTCAGCAGGGCTTCGGCGGTGTCGCCATTCGGGTATTGATCGGTCCAGTGACGCTGACCCTGGAAGCCCGCGGCAATGGCGTTGAAGCCCAGCGACTCTTCGACCAGGCCTTTTTCAGCCAGTATCTTGTTACCTTGCATCATGTCACGGATGCACATTGCCATCAGCAGGCTTTCTTTCAGGACCGCGCGGCTTTGCTCTTCGTTGCGTTTGTACTGTTGGGCATTCTGATCTTCGCCATAGCGGAAGTTTTTGTCCGCCCACGCCAGCGCAATCTCCAGCTCGGTTTCGTCATAGATTTTTTGGTCAATACGACGACGCAGCTCGGTCATATCTACCGGCTGAACCTTCATGCCCAGCCAGGATTCAAAGAAGTTATGATCGACAATGGATCCTGCGATCCCCATTGAAACGCCGCCCACGGACAGATAGCTTTTGCCTTTCATACTGGCAACGGCCAGGCCTGCACGGCTAAAGCGCAGCAGTTTTTCTTCAACATCGGCGGGGATGGTGGTGTCACCCGCATCCTGCACGTCATGGCCGTAAATCGAGAAAGCAGGCAGACCTTTTTGGTTATGCGCTGCCAGCGCTGCAGCCAGATAAACAGCGCCAGGACGTTCCGTGCCGTTGAAGCCCCAGATGGCTTTTGGACGCATTGGGTCCATGTCGATGGTTTCGCTGCCGTAGCACCAGCATGGTGTCACGGTGATCGTCACGCCGACATTTTGGCTACTGAATTTTTCTTCGCAGGCGGCAGATTCAGCCATCCCGGCAATGCAGGTGTCTGCAATCACGCACTCAATCTGTGCGCCGCAGGCGTGACGAAGTTTCTCGGTGATAAGCGCGGCAGTGGCTTTCGCCATATTCATGGTCTGTTCTTCGAGCGACTCACGTACACCCATACGACGCCCATCAATCACCGGACGAATACCGATTTTCGGTAAACTCATTTTTTTCATTCGAGGTTCCTCATCTCACTTTATGCCGTGCTGCAAAAGCGGATGGAGGACACCACTGTCGCAGTTGGCTGAATTTTTCATTTTTGCTAACTCGAGTTAGCTTAGGTATCAGCGAGTTTTTTGCACAACTTTTTTGTTGTGGAACTGTGAGAGGCCTCACGAGAAGTGGTTAAAATTCGATCTGCGTCAAATAAATTAATGTGCGGATTTTAGTTAATCTTGTTTTTAATTAATGATATACGAGAAAATTCCTGTCCAGTGTCACAGTTTTAAACCAAATGATTTGGTTATTTTTTGCAGCTAAAATAGCTTTAAAAGGCAATCGCTAACTCGAGTTAGCAATAATCAAAAAACGTATCTACGCTTTTAAGAAGTATTCGCATTAACGGTGACGATGGCTCCATGGCAACGCTGTTTTCGCCTGATTTACCGACTGTAGTTTCTGTATATTGAGGAAAGCAGCAATGTCCGAAACATTTTTACAGATGAGTCATATTACGAAACGTTTTCCCGGCGTATTAGCGTTGAGTAATGTGGATTTTGCGTTACGTAAAGGGGAAGTTCATGCGCTGCTTGGCGAAAATGGCGCGGGAAAATCCACCTTGATGAAAATTTTATCCGGCGTTTATCAACCGGATGAAGGCAATATTATTTTTGAAGATCAAGCTGTTTCATTCGCGAATCCGTTAAGTGCACAAAAAGCCGGGATCACGATTATTCACCAGGAATTTAATTTATTCCCAGAGTTAACGGTTGAAGACAATATCTTTATTGGCAGGGAATTTTGCAAAAATAACCGCTGGCGTCTTGACGAGAAACAACAGCGCCAGGCAGCTATCGATATTTTGCAAAAATTGAACCTGAATATTGCGCCAGATACGCTGGTTGCCGATCTTACCGTCGCTCAACAACAAATGGTTGAGATTGCCAAAGCTATATCGGTGAATGCCAAAATTCTGATTATGGATGAACCGACGGCGGCGCTGACGGAAACGGAGATCGACAGTTTATTTCAGGTTACCCGTTTGCTGAAAGAGCAGGGTACCGGCATTGTCTATATCTCGCACCGTCTGGAAGAGCTGGCGTTAATTGCCGACCGCGCGACCGTGATGCGAGACGGTCAGTTTATTGCCACCGTCGATTATGATGCTGTAAAAATCAGCGACTTAATTGCCATGATGGTTGGGCGTGACCTCGGGAATATCTATCCGCGTCGTGAACCTTTGTCTCAGCACAAACCGGTGCTGGAAGTGAGCGGCCTGACGCGCAAAGGGGTACTGAACAACATCGATTTCACCCTGCATCAGGGGGAGATTTTAGGTTTTGCTGGTCTGATGGGCGCAGGGCGTACCGAACTGGCGCGTGCCATTTTCGGCGCAGATCCCATCGATAGCGGTACCATTACGCTAAACGGTAAGGTCACCGTAGTTAAAGATATCCCTGACGCAATCAAACAGGGGATCAGCTATTTAACAGAGGACAGAAAAAAAGAAGGACTGGCATTAGGGCTGTCGGTTGAGCGCAATATTATGCTGGGGAATTACCCGGAGTATTCCGATCGCTACGGCAATGTTGATAGCAAGCGCTGTCAGCAAACCAGCCAGGAGCAGGTGAAAGCCCTGCGAATTAAAACGCCACACCTTGAGCAGGCCGCATTAAATTTAAGTGGTGGTAATCAGCAGAAAATCATTATTGCCAGATGGGTGTGTAAAGACACCGATATTCTCATCTTTGATGAGCCTACGCGTGGCATTGACGTGGGGGCCAAACTTGAAATTTATGAATTGATGAATCGACTGGTGGCAAAAGGGAAATCAATCATCATGATTTCTTCTGAATTACCGGAAGTGCTGGGTATGTGCGATCGCATTTTAGTGATGCGTAGTGGTCGTATTACCGGTGAGTTAGCTTCTGATGACGCCACACAAGAAAAAATCATGCAATACGCGACGTTAGAGGATTAATTTATGACTATCTCTGTAACCTCTTCAGACAGCAATAATAAAAAAATTAAAATTAACAAAGAACTTTTAATGCGCCTCGCGCCGCTTTTCAGTTTGATTATTCTGGTGATATTTTTCAGTTTTGGATCGCCATTTTTCTTTAATACTGAAAATATTATGACCATTGCTCTGCAAACCTCGGTCATTGGCATCATGGCGATTGGCGTTACCTTCGTCATTATCACCTCCGGGATCGACCTTTCTCTCGGTTCCGTGGTGGCGTTTTCAGGCGTTGCGGTCGGTATCTGCGCCACGCTGGGTTTGCCTCTGCCGATTTGCATCCTGGCAGGCGTGTTGGCCGGTGGGCTGTGCGGTTATATCAACGGGCTGTTGGTCACTAAAATGACCATCCCGCCCTTTATTGCCACACTGGGCCTGATGATGTCCGTCAGGGGCATCAACATGGTGATGACCGACGGCCGCGCGATTTACTTTGCTGATTACCCAGGCTTCAAAATGCTGGCACAGGGCCGCCTGTTCGACGTGCTGCCTTATCCGGTCTTTTACCTGGTGGTGGTGGCGCTAATCGCTGCGTACATCCTGAAGAAAACGGTGATTGGTCGCTATGTTTATGCTGTGGGCAGCAATGAAGTTGCAGCACACCTGTCCGGAATTAAAGTCCAGCGCGTCAAAATCTTCGTCTACGCCTTCTGCGGTCTGCTGACCGGGATTGCCGGGGTCATTCTGGCTTCGCGTTTGAACTCAGGTCAGCCAACGGTTGGTGTGGGTTATGAGTTGGAAGCGATTGCCGCGGTGGTGATTGGTGGTACGAGCCTGATGGGCGGGATCGGCACCATCGGCGGCACGATTATCGGCGCATTCATTATGAGCGTGTTGAAAAATGGCCTCAACCTGATGGGCGTCTCCCAGTTCTGGCAGATGGTGGCAATGGGTGTGGTGGTTATCGCGGCGGTTTATCTCGACACATTACGCAAAAAAATTCGTTGATTTACGCTCCCGGAAGTTGCGGGGCATCATAACCCTGACGTTTAGGGTGACTCACTCAGAACGGAGTACAACAATGAAAACCAGGCATTTTGTCTATGCGTTATCCCTGCTGGCCTGCATGACTTCCAGCGCGTTGGCTAAAGATATGAACCTCCCTGTGGTCAGTAAAGGTTTCCAGCATGAATTCTGGCAAACCGTAAAAATGGGGACCGAAGCGGCAGCGAAAGAGTTGGGTGATAAAACCAGCTATGTAGGGCCGGCGGATGAAACACAAATTGCTGAGCAGATTCAGTTGGTTGAAAACGCAATGGCGCAAAAGCCTAACGGACTGCTGCTGGCGGCGTTAGATGCCAATGCCCTCGCACCGCTGGTGGAAACGGCCAATTCACGGGGGATTAAGGTTGTGACCTTTGACTCTGGCGTGAATTCCGACATTCCGGTCAGCTTTGTGGCAACCAATAACCGTAAAGCCGGCGCAGAAGCCGCCGATGCGCTCGCCGCTGAAGTGGGCAGCAAAGGGAAGGTCGGTATTATTGCGCACGTGGCCGGTACCTCTTCTGCAATCGAGCGTTCAGAAGGGTTTATTGCCCGCATGAAGGAAAAATATCCGGATATCAAGGTGCTGCCAGTTCAGTACAGCGACGGGGATCCGCAAAAAGCGATGGATAAAACCATCGATATGATTCAGGCCAACCCGGATATTGCCGGGATCTATGGCACTAACGAAGGTTCAACGCTGGGTGTAGCGAACGCCATTGATAGTCAAAACCTGAAGGGCAAAGTGAAGGTGATTGGCTTTGACAGCACCGAAGCGATTATTGCCTTCCTGAAATCCGGCGTTATCCAGGGCTTTGTGGTGCAGGATGCTTACCAGATTGGCTATCAGGGGATCAAAACGCTGAATGCCGCCGTGTCGGGTCAGGCTGTTCCAAAAGAGATTGATATCCCGGTTAAATTCGTGAATGCGAAGAACATTGATACACCGGAAATCGACAAATTATTACATCCATTCGGTAAAAAATAAGACCGTTGGGGCGACATGTTCGCCCCATTTTTAGCCAGTGTCAGGGAGTTACTATGAGCAGTGGATATTTCCTCGGGGTGGATGTCGGTTCCGCCAGCGTCAGGGCCGGTGTCTTTGATGCCAATGGTACGCGACTGGCCTTTGCGACATTACCTATCTCGCAGTTTCGACCCGGTCCGCAGCGGGTAGAACAATCATCCGCTGAAATCTGGCAGCAGGTGTGTCATGCGGTGAAAGATGCGGTGTCGTCAGCGGGGGTTCCCGTCGAGGAAATTCGTTCACTGGGATTCGATGCCACCTGCTCTCTGGTTGCTCTCGATGAACAAGGACAAGGGTTGGCGGTTTCACCCGGTGAATCGCCAGACCATAACATCATCATGTGGATGGATCATCGCGCGGCAGACGAGACCAAACGCATTAACGCCACGCAGGATCCCGCCCTGCGCTATGTTGGCGGCGAAGTCAGCGTCGAAATGGAATTGCCTAAAGTGCTGTGGCTGAAGAATCATTTTCCTGCGACGTGGCAGCGTGCGCATCGATTCTACGATCTGGCGGACTTCCTGGTCTGGAAAGCGACCGACAGCGATGTAGCGGGTCTGTGCACCCTGACCTGTAAATGGAACTATCTGGCGCACGAACAACGTTTTAGTCATTCGTTGCTCGATGCCGTTGAATTAACAGATTTACTCAGCAAAATCCCGTCGCGTATTTTACCGCCGGGGGCCGCCGTTGGTACGCTCAGCCCTGAAGCGGCGCAGGCGTTGGGACTGACCACGAATGTTGTGGTTGCCAGCGGGATGATTGATGCGCATGCAGGCGGTGTAGCGCTGGCCGGTGCTCAGCCTGTGGGAACGCTGGCGTTGATCAGCGGCACGTCAAACTGCCATATGCTGTGCAGCGAAGAGGAAATTCATACACCGGGCGTATGGGGACCGTACTGGTCCGCGATGCTACCCGGCTACTGGCTGACCGAAGGCGGGCAAAGTGCCGCCGGGGCGTTAGTCGACTGGACGCTTCAGGAGTCAGGAGCCAGTGCGGACCTGTATCGTAAGGCCGAAGCGCGGGGTTGCCATCCGATAGTATTGGTCAATGAATGGGTGGCTGCACTGGAGGAAAATGAAGCGGAACCAGGGCGCAACTTACATGTGTTGGCCGATCATCATGGCAACCGCTCACCGCGTGCGCGGCCGGATGCTCGCGGCAGCGTATGTGGCTTGACCCTTGAACGTGGCGAGCGGCAGGTTGCCCGCTTGTATCTGGCAACATTACAGGCGATTGCCTGCGGTACGCGGCATATTATGGAAGTGATGCGCGAAAATGGGCACACCATTACACGACTGACGCTGTGCGGAGGAGCAACGCACAATCCGCTGTGGCTACGTGAGTATGCGGATGCGACCGGATGCGATATCCATTTAATGCAGGAAGAAGATGCGGTGACGCTGGGTGCGGCGATTACCGGTGCGGTTGCCTGCGGGGCGTGGGCAAATTTCCCGGCGGCTTGTCAGGCGATGGTGACGCCCGGTGAGGTTATCAAGACAAACCCTAAGCGTCAGGACTTTTATGCCCGCAAATATCAGGTGCATCTGACTATGTGGGGGCAGCAGCAGGTGCTTAACCAACTGATGCTGTAAGACAAATGTTTAAAATACTTTTATGATTGTGAATTGACGTTTTGGATGTGAACTGGGGCATATAATGGCTAAAACAGTAGAACAGATAGCCAGCGATCTGAATTTATCGGTGACAACCGTGCGACTGGTGTTGAATGGGAAAGCTGAGCAATATCGTATCAGCGTTAAAACCCAAACGCGCATTAATGAATATGTTGAGCGTTATGGTTATGTCATCAACCATTCAGCGCGCAGCCTTAAACTGAATAAAACGGATACGCTGGGGCTGATTGTGCCCAATATTTCCAACGTCTTTTTTGCTACGCTCGCTGAAAAACTTGAGCAACGCTGTCGTCGTTCTGGATATCAGTTAACGATTAGCTGTACTTATGATGATGTTGATTACGAGAATAAATTAACCAAAGCGTTAATTGCGCGTAATGTTGACGGACTTTTTATTGTCCCGTCAACGCTCGAAAACCAGCAGCATCATTTACGCCAGGTTAGAAAACCGATGGTGTTACTTGACCGTGATTTTAAGTACACCGATAACGCGCTGGTAGAAAGTCATAATAGTTTAGGGGGCGAAAAGCTAACGCAAAGTTTGTTCGATGCGGGAAAATCGCCAATCTGGTTTTTGGTGGGCGATACCGGGCTGCCCAGTATTGGCGACCGTTTGCAGGGGTATCTTAACGCATTGGGTAACAATGGAATTTCCCATCATGATTGGGTGCGTGAAGGTCCGGATAACACGCCAGATGGTGGCTACCGGTTAATGGAAAAACTGATCGCTGAGCAGGGATGTCCTCAGGCATTTATCGCCTCGTCATTACCTGTGCTGGAAGGCGCCATCGTCGCTATTCGCAATCATTTTGGCGTTATTCCACCTGATATTAATATCGGCACATTCGATGAACATCCGATGCTGGGATTCCTCGCCAATAATGTCTGGTCAATGCAGCAGGATGAAAACGTCTGGGCGGAAAAAGCCTTCGACATGATGATGAGTGCGATTGAAGACCAGCCGATTAAAGAAACGGTAAAAGTACCGATGAAGCTCATTAAGCGTGTAAGACAAAAATAATACTTTTTTAATAATAAATCAGCTAACTGAACCTGAATAAAAATTCAGTGGCTGCTCATATCTGAAACCTGACCCGTCTTACTCTGCGGCTGTATTTTTCGCAATCAAGACGAGGGGAAACTGTACCCGGAGAATTATGATGGAAAGAATGCGTTTGTCGCGAGAAATCATTGAAACCTGCCTTGAAATGACCAGCCTGGGGCTGAATCAGGGAACGGCGGGTAATGTGAGTGCACGTTATGAAAATGGAATGCTGATCACGCCCAGCGGAATTCCTTACGAAAGACTCACGGAAAATATGATCGTGTATGTAGACAACGACGGTAATTATGATAAAGAACAATTACCGTCCAGCGAATGGCGTTTTCACCTTGCTGCCTATCAGACGCGGCCAGAGGCTAATGCGGTTGTCCATAATCATGCGATCCATTGCACCGCGGTATCGATTCTCAACCGTCCTATCCCGGCTATCCATTACATGATTGCTGCTGCCGGTGGAAATTCCATTCCGTGTGCGCCGTATGCGACGTTTGGTACACGTGAATTGTCAGAGCACGTGATCGTGGCGCTGAAAGACCGCAAAGCAACGCTGTTGCAGCATCATGGGCTGATTGCCTGCGAGGCGAACCTGGAAAAAGCACTGTGGCTGGCGCATGAAGTGGAAGTTCTGGCCCGCCTTTATCTGAGCACATTAGCGATCGTCGATCCTGTTCCGGTGCTGGATGATGAAGAGATTGCCATCGTGCTGGAGAAATTCAAATCCTACGGATTACGAATTGAAGAGTAATTTCGCAAAGCGAAAAGGAGAAATACGATGGCGAACAGAATGATTCTGAATGAAACGGCATGGTTTGGCCGGGGAGCTGTTGGGGCGTTAACCGATGAAGTTATTCGTCGGGGATATCGTAAGGCGCTGATTGTGACCGATGCCAACCTGGTACAGTGCGGTGTGGTCGAGAAGGTAACATCGCGGATGGATGCGGCGGGGCTGGCGTGGGAGATTTACTCCGGCGTTATCCCCAATCCCACCATTGCAGTGGTACAGGAAGGGCTGGGTGTCTTTGAGCAAAGTGGCGCAGACTATCTGATTGCCATTGGCGGTGGCTCCCCGCAGGATACCTGTAAAGCGATTGGTATTATCTACAATAACCCTGAGTTTGCCGATGTGCGCAGCCTTGAAGGCTTATCGCCCACGCGTAAGCCAAGCGTACCGGTGATGGCTATCCCGACGACGGCAGGGACGGCGGCAGAAGTGACCATTAACTACGTGATCACCGATGAGGAAAACCGGCGCAAGTTTGTCTGCGTCGATCCGCATGATATTCCGCAGGTGGCATTTATCGATGCCGATATGATGGACGGTATGCCCGCGGCGTTAAAGGCGGCTACCGGCGTTGATGCGCTGACCCATGCCATTGAAGGTTACATCACCCGTGCGGCCTGGGCGTTGACGGATGCGCTGCACATCAAAGCCATTGAGATCATTGCCGGGGCGCTGCGTGGATCCGTTGCCGGTGACAGCAAGGCCGGTGAAGCCATGGCGCTGGGCCAGTATGTTGCTGGAATGGGCTTTTCCAACGTTGGCCTGGGGCTGGTTCATGGTATGGCACACCCGCTGGGTGCGTTTTATAACACGCCGCACGGCGTCGCCAACGCCATTCTGCTCCCGCATGTGATGCAGTACAACGCCGACTATAGCGGGGACAAATTCCGCGATATCGCCCGGGCAATGGGCGTGAAGGTGGAAGCATTGACGTTGGACGAGGCGCGTAAAGCCGCCGTGGATGCGGTGTTTGCGCTTAACCGTGATGTGGGCATTCCGCTGCACTTACGTGATGTTGGCGTGCGTAAAGAGGATATCCCGGCGCTGGCGCAGGCAGCATTCGATGACGTATGCACCGGTGGTAATCCGCGTGAAGCGAGCCTCGGCGATATCGTTGAGCTGTACCACACCGCCTGGTAATTGTGCTGGATGACGGTGTGAACGCCTTATCTGGCCTACAGGATTGCACGAAATGTAGGCCGGATAAGCGCAGCGCCATCCGGCAACAAAACTACCGCGCCAGACGTAACTGCTGTAGGTTCCCGTCGATATGTAAGTCCGTTTGCAACCGGGCAATATCGCGGCATAGAAATGCCATTTCTTTGTGCGCCTCGAGCTTCTTGCGCCACTTTTCCGGCACGTCATCAAGCCGGGCGTAAATCCCTTCCAGATGCTGAAACTGCACGAGCAGTTGGGTCGCACTTTTTGGGCCAATACCGGCGACACCAGGTACTTTTGAACTGCTTATTCCTGCTAGCCCCCAGTAATCCGGCAGTTGCTGAGGCTGTACGCCAAACTCTTTTTCGATGAACGGCGCATCCAGCCAGCGCTTCTGGAAATAGTCGCGAATACGCAGGGCAGGAGAGAGCAACTGGCAGTAACCTTTATCGGTTGAGACGATGGTGGCCTGATGCCCAGCCTGGGTGACTTTCACCGCCAGCGTTGCGGCTAGATCGTCGGCTTCATTACCGCTGGAAACCCAGCAGCAGACGCCGCGCTGTTCAAAGGCCGCGCGTAAGGCGGGCATTTCTTGATGGAGTTCGTCGGGCATCGGCGGGCGACCAGCTTTATAGTCGGGCAGCCGTTGGTGACGCCAGCCGCTGTTACGCGCTTCGTCATCAAACACCGCCACGGCGTGCGTAGGCTGGCTGTGCACGAGCAATAAATCGAGCGCGTGCTGGCAGGTCTCCACGCAGGGCGATCCCTGAACAGCGTGAATACGGCGGATGAGGTTCAGTGCATCGACAATGAGCAGATGGACGGCCACGGTGTTCTCCCTTACGAATCAGCCTGTAGGGTAACATTCACGGCGAGTGGAGGCGAAGATCTGAAACAACATTTTGCCGGATGGCGGCTGACGCCTTATCCGGCCTACAAATGACTACGGCACTGTAGGCCGGATAAGCTTGCGCCATCCGGCAATGGGTTGGGACTTAATCGCAGGTGACAACTTTCATCGCCAGGCCGCCACGAGAGGTTTCGCGGTACTTGGCATTCATGTCTTTACCGGTCTCGTACATGGTCTCGATCACTTTATCGAGGCACACGCGCGGCTCGCTGGTACGGCGCAGCGCCATACGTGCGGCGTTAACCGCTTTGACTGAGGCAATAGCGTTACGCTCGATACATGGGACCTGAACCTGGCCCGCAACCGGATCGCATGTCAGCCCCAGGTTGTGTTCCATACCGATTTCTGCCGCGATGCACACCTGCGTAGGGCTACCGCCCAGCAGTTCCGCCAGACCCGCTGCCGCCATTGAGCAGGCCACACCAACTTCACCCTGGCAACCCACTTCGGCACCCGAGATAGAGGCGTTCATCTTGTACAGGGAACCAATCGCACTCGCGACCAGCATGTAGCGTGCCAGCGAGTTAGCGTTCACTTCGCGGATAAACTTGTCGTAGTAAGCCAGTACCGCAGGAACGATCCCACACGCCCCGTTGGTCGGGGCGGTAACCACACGCCCACCGGCCGCATTCTCTTCGTTCACCGCCAGCGCGAACATGTTAATCCAGTCCACGACCGCCATTGGGTCGGTGGTGGTTTTGTCACTGCTGACCAGCATGCGACGCAGCGCTGCGGCACGACGTGGCACGCGCAGTTTACCCGGCAAGACGCCTTCGGTGGTGATACCGCGTTCAATCCCGCTACGCATCACTTCCCAGACGTTAGCAAAGTGCTGTTCCAGCTCTTCTTTGCTGTGCAGGGCCAGTTCGTTTTGCATCATCAGACCAGAAAGCGACAGGCCGGTTTCCTGGCAATGTCGTTGCAGATCGGCGGCGGATTTGTACGGATAGGGCACGTTTACCGGCGAGCTGTTCGGCAGGCCGAAATGTTCTTCATCAACGATGAAACCACCGCCAATGGAATAGTAAGTCTGGCTGTAGAGGACTTTTTCGCCGGCCAGGGCGGTAATGCGCATGCCGTTTTCGTGCAGGGACAGATTGTCCGCATGGAAATTCATGCACTTATCGACCGGGAACTCCACTTCATGCTGACCGTCTGCCAGCAGCAAACGTCCGTGAGTATTCACATCCTGGATAAAGGACGGGATGGCATCGATGTCTACGGTGTCAGGCAGATTACCCGCCAGGCCCATAATAATCGCGATGTCAGTGTGATGGCCTTTCCCCGTCAGAGACAGAGAGCCGTAAACATCAACCACGACGCGGGTTACGTCAGTGAGTATTCCGCGAGCAATCAGGTCATCCGTGAATTGTTTGCCTGCTTTCATTGGACCCACAGTGTGTGAGCTGGAAGGGCCAATGCCGATTTTGAAGATATCGAATACGCTAATCATGAGGCGTCCATTGTATAACGAGATGCGCCGCCCGTAGGCGGCGCAGGGGATTAACTAAACAGCGAGTAGAAAATAGCGGAGATGGCAATCAGACCCATAATCACAACGAAGACGTTGCTGATATGGCCGCTGTACTTACGCATGGCCGGGACTTTCTGAATCGCATACATCGGCATCAGGAACAGAATCATCGCGATGATTGGGCCACCCAGGGTTTCAATCATACCGAGGATGCTCGGGTTCAGCGTTGCCACGATCCAGGTGGTAACCAGCATGAACAGTGCAGTGAGTTTGTTCAGCTTGTTGACTTCGATGGATTTGCCTTTACCACGCAGGTGCTTAATCACCATACCGTTGAAGCCTTCACGTGCGCCCAGGTAGTGGCCGAGGAAGGATTTGGTGATAGCGATCATCGCGATAATCGGTGCCATCCAGGCAATGATCGGTGCGTTAAAGTGGTTCGCCAGGTAAGACAGGATGGAGATGTTCTGCTCTTTTGCCGCAGCCAGATCCGCCGGGGTCAGGCTAAACACGCAGCTGAAGACGAAGAACATAACGGTCAGCACCATCATGATGTGAGCGAATGCCAGAATCTTGGAGCATTTCTTCTCTGCTTCATCACCGTACTCTTCACGCTTCGCAACGGCGAAGGAGGAGATGATCGGTGAGTGGTTGAAGGAGAATACCATTACCGGAATTGCCAGCCACAGGGTCAACAACAGGCCATTGCCAGTGGTTGCTGCGGAGTCAAAGGACAGGGTTTCCAGAACCGCACCGCTCCACTGAGGGATCAGGTACAGCGCCAGCAGCATCAGCGCTGCAACGAACGGGAATACCAGGATGCTCATCGCCTTCACGATCATCTGCTCACCGAAGCGCACGATGGTCATCATACCGATAATCAGGATCAGCGACAGGATGGCACGCGGCGGAGGCGTAATTGCCAGCTGGTGGGTCAGGAAGCTCTCGACGGTATTGGTAATCGCTACGCTGTAAACCAACAGAATTGGGTAGATAGCGAAGAAATAGAGCAGCGTAATCAGTTTACCTGCGCCAACACCAAAGTGTTCTTCTACCACTTCGGTGATGTCTTCACCCGGATTTTTACCGGATAACACGAAACGGGTCAGACCACGGTGTGCAAAGTAGGTCATTGGGAAGGCAAGAATAGCCATGATGATCAGCGGGATAAGACCGCCAACACCGGCGTTAATTGGCAGGAACAAGACACCCGCGCCAATTGCCGTACCGTAAAGGCCCAGCATCCACATGGTGTCAGTCTTGCGCCATGCGCTGCGGGTCTGGCCCGTAACGATAGTGCTGGTTTGCGTGTTTTCCATCTATTTCTCCTGGAGGAAGCTTAAAAAGTCAGGTTTGGGTTCAATCCACTGAAAAAAGACCCGACTGTAAAACGAATTCCGATTAGCGATTTTTTATATAATTTTTCGCCGTAATAATTTTCGGGCGGAAAGATACATTTAAGTTATGAATGTATCAGTGATCGGGATCCCAAATGCAATAATCCACTTTTTATGTGGATAAATTTGGACCATTAATCTATTAAAAAATAACCAAAGCGGATTTACGGGCGCGAAGGCTAGCATTAACGACATATGACGTGAAAGAGAGCGCGAGAAGATACGAGTGTTGCGCTGTAAAAACTGTCATTTTCAGTGGATTCTTGCAACTAATGATAATTTATGACGATAAGTCACGGTCGAATTTGAAAGGTAAACGTTTGCGTATTGAGGGTTTTCTGACGAAACATTATTGATGTTTATGTTAGGAGTTGAGCTATGTGACTGGTATCACTAAAAAAGCCGGCTGGCTGCGAGGCCAAAACCGGCTTGGATATGGACAAATCTGTCATCGTGGTAGCCGCAGCTACCGGGCGTTAAACATCAGGCGCAGATTTCGTAGCAAGGAATGTAGGCCGAACCCGGCAACTTCATGCGGTGCTGTGCGACAAAGCCCTGCAGCAGGTCATCCATACGGCGCATCATCTCTCGGTCACCGTGGATCTTGTACGGTCCAAACTCTTCAATAGCGTGAATACCGACTTCCTTGACGTTACCCGCGACGATGCCGGAGAACGCGCGACGCAGGTCTGCAGCCAGTACTTCAACCGGTTGATCGGGGTACAGCTTCAGGTTCGCCATGTTTTCATGAGACGGTTCAAACGGCATCTGCAAATCAGGTGAAATGCGAATCGACCAGTTAAAGCTGTAGGCATCACCGGTGTCGCGGCGATTCTCTTTCACCAGCGGCATCGCTTTTTTCATCAGGCGAGCGACTTCTGAAGCATCGTCAATGATAATGCGGTAGTGGCGACGCGCGTCTTCACCCAGCGTGTGTACGATAAATTCATCCAGCACGCGGAAGTAGTCCGCACTCTCTTTTGGTCCCGTCAGGATCAGTGGCAGAACCTGATCTTTGTTCGCCGGGTTCATCAAGATCCCTAACAGGTACAGCAGCTCTTCCGCCGTGCCTACGCCGCCAGGGAAAATGATAATGCCGTGGGCAATACGGACAAATGCTTCCAGACGTTTTTCAATGTCCGGCATGATGATCAGTTCGTTGACCAGCGGGTTAGGCGGTTCGGCGGCAATGATTGACGGTTCAGTCATGCCGATAAAACGGCTGTCTTTGTAACGCTGCTGGGCGTGGCCCACCGCCGCGCCTTTCATGGGGGCTTCCATCGCACCAGGACCGCAGCCGGTACAGATGTTCAGCTCACGCAGGCCCAACTGGGTACCGACGCGACGAGCATACAGGTACTCATTTTCGTTGATGGAGTGACCGCCCCAGCAGACAACCATGTTCGGTGCTTCATCGACGTGCAGTGCCCGGGCGTTACGCAAGATGGAGAAGACGAGGTTGGTAATGTGAACCGAGCTTTCGAGATCCAGACGTTGAAAACGACCAGCGTTATGGATCTGGCCGTTAACGAAAAGAATGTCGCGCAGGACGGCAAACAGGTTGGCCTGCAGCGCACGAATAATGCGTCCATCAACAAACGCGTCTTCAGGCGGGTTAATCAGTTCCAGCTTAACGCCACGTTCACGGCGCAGCACGTTAATGTCGAAACTTTCAAAACGAGACAGCAGCTCTTTGCTGTTGTCGGTCAAACTGCCGGAGTTCAGGACGGCAAGCGAACAGTTACGAAACAGTTGATACAGGTCGCTGCTGGCCGTGCGTTTAAGCATATCGACTTCCAGCTGCGACAACATGTCCATTGAGCCAAGCGGGCTAATATGTGTAATCAAGTAAACTCCTTATGGGACGCAACACGTCATTCCCTGTTGATTACAATAGCTCTGGCTTATGACCTTTCACAACCTTGCGCGCGGAATCCGGCACGCAAAATTGAGAAATAAAGTTACTGACGCACCAGTCTGCCGATGGCAGGGACAAAATCGGTGTTGGTTCGCCATGGATTAATGTCCAGACCGCCGCGTCGCGTGTAGCGGGCGTAGACGCTCAGCTTTTCCGGCTGGCAGAAGCGCAGAATGTCATTGAAAATGCGCTCCACGCACTGTTCATGGAATTCATTATGATGGCGGAAGGAAACCAGATAACGCAGCAGCTGCTCCCTGTCGATTTTTCGTCCACGATACTGAATTTGTATAGAACCCCAGTCGGGCTGGTGGGTGATCAAACAGTTAGATTTCAGCAGATGGCTGACTAGCGTTTCTTCCACTGCTTTCTCGCCGCTTGTGGCGTTCTCCAGATAATCTGTGGTGAACTGGTAGTTATCGATGACAATATCCTGGTCATCGATGCAGGTGCCATTGAAATGAGCAATCGGCTGCCCTTCCAGCTCGTCGATACGGTACAGCGCCACGTGAACATCGCCTTCGGCGCAGGCGCGCAAATCGTGTTCCAGCGTTTGGCGAACGGCATCCCATGAATCAAAGCGGGTCTGGTTAAAACTGTTCAGATACAGCTTAAAGCTTTTTGATTCAATCAGATTCACACTGGTGTAGTCTAATTCGACATGCCCGACGGCAACCTGCGGTAAGCCATTGGCATTTAGCCATGACAGTTCATACAGCGTCCAGATATCGGCGCCACGAAAAGGAAGATTATCGGCCTTTAAATCTAGCGGGTCGCGGTTCAGGCTACGCGGAACGCCCTGCAACAAACTGGCATCGTAATTGTCCCGGTAATCTGTTGATTTACCGAGGGTCAGGCCGTCAAGCGCCTGATGGTTTTCATAAGAAGACATGTTTCACCGTCATAAACCAGATACACTATGCGTCAAGTGTATCCTGGCTTTTGTGAAGAGAGAAATCAGTGGACGAATTGACTGCGCAGGCGTTAACGACCTTTACGACACGGTATTGCGATGCATGGCATGAGAAAAATAACAGCTGGCCTCTCAGCGAAGAATTATATGGCGTACCTTCCCCATGCATTATTTCCACGACCAGCGATGCCGTGTACTGGCAACCTCAGCCGTTTGTGGGCGAAACGAATGTAAACGCGGTTGAACGCGCCTTTGATATTGTGGTACAACCCGCCGTTCACGCTTTTTATACCACCCAATTTGCCGGGGACATGCACGCGCAGTTTGCCGATGAAAAGCTCACGCTGCTGCAAACCTGGAGCGAAGATGACTTCAGGCGCGTTCAGGAAAACCTGATTGGCCATTTGGTCACGCAAAAGCGGCTCAAGCTCTCGCCGACGCTGTTTATTGCGACACAGGAAAATGAACTGGATGTCATTTCGGTGTGTAACCTGTCCGGGGAAGTGTGCAAAGAAACGCTGGGGACTCGTAAACGAACGGTGCTGGCGGCCTCTCTTGCGGATTTCCTGACTCAACTTAAGCCAGTTCTGTAATCCATTTTGCCCGCATGCGTGTGAGAGATCTCTTACAAACCCTGTAGGAGATCGCCAGGTAATAAGTGAAAGCTTAATGCAGGGCCTTCATAGTAAATGTATGTAATTCAGTTAGTTGATGTTTTATTCTCTGCTTTCATATGAAAAAAACCTTAAAGGAATGTCTGTAAGTATCTTGTAAGACAAAGCGAAACAGGCGATTCTATCTACGTCGACAAGGAGTCGCACAACGAAGTGAACATCAGGATGATGACACTTCTGCAGGACACACCAGGATGGTGTTACAAGGATAGGCTTCAGGACGAAGCAAAGAGGAAAACGCTGGATGCGTTAAAGGACACCTCCAGGAAGGAGAATGAGAGCCGGGCAGGATGGTCGGCGGGTCAGGATGGCCAGGGACACTTCAGGATGAAGTTTTTACATCGGGGTGATGTGAGCAGGATGCAAACGTTCAGGATGAACAGGTCGTAAGACCACAGGAAAAGTTGTCATGGATGAGCAGGGAGCACTAAAAGTAGCTGGAATGCTGCGAAACGAACCGGGAGCACTGTTTTTACAGTGCTCCCTTTTTTTATTTCCTGCCCACAAATGCTATTCTTCGCGCCAGATTTTTCATCAATGAGGTTAATTTCATGACGACTCATGACCGTGTGCGCCAGCAACTCCACGCGCTTGAAGCGCTGTTGCGTGAGCATAATCACTGGCGAATGGATGAGCCTGAGGCGCATTTATTTACCAGCACGCAGCCTTTTTGTATGGATACCATGGAGCCGGTTGAATGGCTGCAATGGGTATTGATTCCCCGCATGCATGCTCTGCTTGATAACGCGCAGCCGCTTCCAGAGGCGTTTGCCATCGCTCCGTATTACGAAATGGCGCTGACCGCCGACCATCCACAGCGTGAAGTGCTTCTCGTTGCATTACAGGAGCTGGATGCACTGTTTACCAGCGATAAATCCTGATGCTTGAGATCCTCTATCAGGACGAATGGCTGGTTGCTGTTAACAAACCTTCTGGCTGGCTGGTTCACCGCAGCTGGCTCGACCGCGATGAGAAAGTGGTCGTGATGCAAACGGTGCGTGACCAGATTGGTCAGCATGTTTTTACCGTGCATCGCCTCGACCGACCGACATCCGGCGTGCTGCTGATGGGATTGTCCAGCGAAGCCGGGCGTTTGCTGTCGCAGCAGTTTGAACAGCATCAAATTCAAAAGCGTTATCATGCGATTGTGCGTGGCTGGTTAATGGATGACGCGGTGCTGGATTACCCGCTGGTGGAAGAGTTGGATAAAATTGCCGACAAATTTTCCCGTGAAGATAAAGATCCGCAACCGGCGGTCACCCACTATCGCGGACTGGCAACGGTAGAAATGCCGGTGGCCACCGGGCGTTATCCAACGACTCGCTACGGATTGGTAGAGCTTGAGCCTAAAACCGGTCGTAAACACCAGCTCCGGCGGCATCTGTCCCATTTACGCCATCCTATTATTGGCGACAGTAAGCACGGTGATTTGCGGCAAAACCGCAGTGCGGCGGAGCATTTCGGTTGCCAGCGCTTAATGTTGCATGCCAGCCAGCTTACGCTTACCCATCCGTTCACTGGCGAGCCGTTGGTGATTCGCGCGGGTCTGGATGACGTCTGGATGCAGGCGCTATCGCAGTTTGGCTGGCGTGGACTTCTCCCTGAGAATGAAAGGGTTGAGTTCAGCGAGCGGTCAGGTCAGGATGAGCAAATAGATTCTTAAGTCCCTGGAGAAAAAGGTTATGGCGGAAATTGGTATTTTTGTCGGCACGATGTACGGAAACTCGCTGTTGGTAGCCGAAGAGGCTGAAGCTATCCTTACCGGACAGGGCCATAAGGCTACGGTGTTTGAAGATCCAGAGCTGGCTGACTGGCAGGCGTATCAAGACAAATACGTCCTGGTGGTGACCTCAACGACCGGGCAGGGCGATCTTCCGGACAGCATTGTGCCACTGTTTCAGGGGATCAAAGATAATCTTGGTTTTCAGCCAAATCTGCATTATGGCGTGATCGCACTCGGCGACAGCAGCTACGTTAACTTCTGCAACGGCGGAAAACAGTTCGACGCGTTGTTGCAGGAACAAAGCGCGCAGCGCGTGGGTGAGATGTTGTTGATTGATGCCAGCGAGCACCCTGAGCCGGAAAGTGAATCCAATCCCTGGGTAGAACATTGGGGAACTCTCCTGTCTTGAGGCTTCCCCTCCCCCCTACCGGGAGGGTGTCCTGCTTGTGCCAGCAAGCAAAAAGAACGACCTGGCCATATCCTAATAAAACTGAATCGTGTTAGCTTCGGGCAAATGCCTGTAAAAACCTTCATTTGAAAGTGGTTTTACAGGCGTTTTCATAGGATCAAGCGACCCGTTTCACACTCCTTTCTTTTCCGTCCTGACATTTCCCTATTCAACCCTCTGGTTTTCATTTCCGTGAAGTTGCTTCCAGTCACCAGGGCTTTTGCCACAAACAGGCTTGGTGTGTGGACGAAATACTGTGTTGTTGCACGGTGAGTGTTTCCTGCCTGCTTTTTATACTCCTCATGCCAGTTATAAGAAAATGCAGCATGCAAGGCGAACAACCTCCAAAAAAGCTGCCTATACACCAAACGTTACCTCTGACCCCTACCGGTTTTGCAATTCAGAGTGAGCGAATAAAAACGCGAAAATTCAGGAGTGCAACAATGAGTTCATTAAGTCAGGCGGCGAGCGGCGCGGAAAAGCGCACTAATGCTCGCTACTGGATAGTGGTGATGCTGTTTATCGTCACATCCTTCAACTATGGCGACCGCGCCACCTTATCCATTGCCGGTTCGGAGATGGCCAAAGATATTGGCCTCGATGCTGTCGGTATGGGTTACGTTTTCTCTGCATTCTCATGGGCCTATGTTATCGGCCAGATCCCCGGCGGCTGGTTGCTCGACCGCTTTGGTTCTAAACGTGTCTACTTCTGGTCCATCTTTATTTGGTCCCTGTTTACCCTGCTGCAAGGCTTCGTCGATATCTTCAGCGGCTTTGGCATTATCATCGCGCTGTTTACGTTGCGATTCCTTGTCGGTTTAGCCGAAGCGCCTTCCTTCCCCGGCAATAGTCGCATTGTGGCGGCGTGGTTCCCGGCGCAGGAGAGGGGCACGGCGGTGTCGATTTTTAACTCCGCACAGTACTTTGCCACCGTTATCTTCGCGCCGATCATGGGTTGGCTGACTCACGAAGTGGGCTGGTCGCACGTGTTCTTCTTTATGGGCGGCCTCGGGATCGTTATCAGCTTCGTCTGGCTGAAAGTAATTCACGAACCTAACCAGCACCCGGGCGTGAACCAAAAAGAGCTGGATTACATCGCCGCTGGTGGCGCGCTGATCAACATGGATCAGGCGGCAGCGAAAACGAAAGTCCCGTTCAGCGTGAAGTGGGGACAAATTAAGCAGTTGATTGGTTCTCGCATGATGGTGGGGATCTACATCGGCCAGTATTGCATTAACGCGCTGACCTACTTCTTTATCACCTGGTTTCCAGTTTACCTGGTGCAGGCGCGCGGCATGTCGATTCTGAAGGCCGGTTTTGTGGCGTCGGTTCCGGCTATCTGCGGCTTTGTGGGCGGCGTGCTCGGCGGGATTATTTCCGACTGGCTGATGCGTCGTACCGGATCGCTGAATATTGCGCGTAAAACGCCGATCGTGATGGGTATGCTGTTGTCGATGGTGATGGTGTTCTGTAACTACGTCGACGTTGAATGGATGATTATTGGCTTTATGGCGCTGGCCTTCTTCGGGAAAGGCATCGGTGCGCTCGGCTGGGCAGTGATGGCAGATACTGCGCCGAAAGAGATCAGCGGCCTGAGCGGCGGTCTGTTCAACATGTTCGGCAATATTTCCGGTATCGTCACGCCGATTGCGATTGGCTACATCGTGGGCACCACCGGTTCGTTTAACGGTGCGTTGATTTACGTTGGGGTGCATGCGCTGATTGCGGTGCTGAGCTATCTGGTGCTGGTGGGCGATATTAAGCGTATCGAACTGAAACCTGTGGCAGGGCAATGACGATGACAACACAATCGAGTCCCGTTATCACCGACATGAAGGTTATTCCGGTAGCCGGTCATGACAGCATGCTGCTCAACATCGGCGGTGCGCATAACGCGTATTTTACCCGCAATATCGTGGTACTGACCGACAACGCCGGGAATACCGGCGTCGGTGAAGCGCCGGGCGGTGAAGTGATTTATCAGACGCTCCTTGACGCCATCCCGATGGTATTAGGCCAGGAAGTCGCCCGTCTGAACAAAGTGGTGCAGCAGGTGCATAAAGGCAACCAGGCCGCTGACTTTGACACCTTCGGTAAAGGCGCCTGGACCTTTGAGCTGCGGGTTAATGCGGTAGCTGCGCTGGAAGCAGCGCTGCTCGACCTGCTGGGCAAAGCGCTCAACGTGCCGGTCTGTGAACTGTTAGGGCCGGGCAAGCAGCGCGATGCGGTAACCGTGCTGGGCTATCTGTTCTACGTAGGCGATCGCACGAAGACAGATTTGCCGTATCTGGAGACGACGCCGGGCAACCATGACTGGTATCACCTGCGTCATCAGCAAGCGATGAACAGCGAGGCGGTTGTGCGCCTGGCGGAGGCCTCTCAGGACCGCTACGGTTTTAAAGATTTCAAACTCAAGGGCGGCGTGCTACCCGGTGAGCAGGAAATTGAGACCGCCCGTGCGCTGAAAAAACGTTTCCCGGATGCACGTATTACGGTCGACCCTAACGGCGCCTGGCTGCTGGATGAAGCTATCTCATTGTGCAAAGGGCTGAACGATGTGCTGACCTACGCTGAAGATCCGTGCGGTGCGGAACAAGGGTTCTCGGGTCGCGAAGTGATGGCAGAATTCCGCCGCGCGACTGGTCTACCTGTGGCGACCAACATGATCGCCACTAACTGGCGCGAAATGGGCCACGCGGTGATGCTGAACTCCGTCGATATTCCGCTGGCCGATCCGCACTTCTGGACGCTTTCTGGTGCGGTGCGCGTGGCACAGTTGTGCGACGACTGGGGGCTGACCTGGGGCTGTCACTCGAACAACCACTTCGATATTTCGCTGGCGATGTTTACCCATGTGGGCGCTGCTGCGCCCGGCAAGCCGACGGCGATTGATACCCACTGGATCTGGCAGGAGGGCGACTGCCGCCTGACCAAAAATCCGCTGGAGATTAAGCACGGAAAAATTGCGGTTCCGGACGCCCCTGGGCTGGGCGTGGAGCTGGACTGGGAACAGGTTAACAAGGCCCATGAAGCCTACAAGAGACTGCCCGGCGGCGCGCGTAATGATGCGGGTCCGATGCAGTACCTGATCCCTGGATGGACCTTCGACCGTAAACGCCCCGTTTTCGGCCGCCACTAGATTTTGAATAAGGACTTTATTATGAGCACACAATTTACGACCCCCATTGTTACCGCCATGCAGGTGATCCCGGTTGCGGGCCACGACAGTATGCTGATGAACCTGAGCGGCGCACATGCCCCGTTCTTCACACGTAATATTGTGATTATCAAAGATAACTCTGGTCATACTGGTGTCGGCGAAATCCCTGGCGGCGAGAAAATCCGCCAGACCCTGGAAGATGCGATTCCGCTGGTAGTGGGTAAAACGCTCGGCGAATATAAAAACGTGCTGAACGCGGTACGTAACCAGTTTGCCGATCGCGATGCCGGCGGGCGCGGTTTGCAGACCTTCGATCTGCGTACCACTATTCATGTGGTTACCGGTATTGAAGCGGCAATGCTTGATCTGCTGGGCCAGCATCTGGGCGTCAACGTCGCGTCTCTGCTGGGTGATGGACAGCAACGTAGCGAAGTCGAAATGCTCGGCTATTTGTTCTTCGTCGGCAACCGTAAAGCGACGCCGCTGCCGTATCAGAGCCAGCCAGATGAAAAATGTGACTGGTATCGCCTGCGTCATGAAGAAGCAATGACCCCGGATGCGGTGGTGCGTCTTGCGGAGGCAGCGTATGAGAAATATGGTTTCAACGACTTTAAACTGAAAGGCGGTGTGCTGGCAGGGGAAGAAGAGGCGGAATCGATTGTGGCGCTGGCGAAACGCTTCCCACAGGCACGAGTGACGCTGGATCCTAACGGTGCGTGGTCGCTCAATGAAGCCATTAGCATCGGTAAATATCTGAAAGGCTCTCTGGCCTATGCAGAAGATCCGTGCGGTGCCGAACAGGGCTTCTCCGGGCGTGAAGTGATGGCGGAATTCCGTCGCGCGACCGGGCTGCCGACGGCCACCAACATGATTGCTACTGACTGGCGTCAGATGGGACATACGCTGTCGCTGCAATCCGTTGATATCCCGCTGGCGGACCCGCATTTCTGGACCATGCAGGGTTCGGTGCGTGTGGCGCAGATGTGCCATGAGTTCGGTCTGACCTGGGGCTCACACTCCAACAACCACTTTGATATCTCGCTGGCGATGTTCACTCATGTGGCGGCAGCGGCACCGGGCAAGGTCACCGCCATCGATACCCACTGGATCTGGCAGGAAGGCAATCAGCGCCTGACCAAGGAGCCGTTTGAAATCAAAGGCGGCATGGTACAGGTTCCGGCAAAACCGGGTCTGGGTGTAGAGATCGATATGGATCAGGTAATGAAAGCCCACGAACTGTATCAGCAACACGGCTTGGGTGCGCGTGATGATGCCATGGGAATGCAATACCTGATCCCGAACTGGACGTTTGATAACAAGCGCCCGTGCATGGTTCGCTAAGCGTTATGCCGGTTCTGACAGGAACCGGCACTTCTTCAGGTGTATGATTAACAGAATCAACATGCATAAGGACGGCTTATGAAAATAGTCATTGCTCCGGACTCTTACAAAGAGAGTCTGAGTGCGCTTGAGGTAGCAACTGCGATTGAGCAGGGTTTTCGTGAGATCTGGCCTGATGCGGATTACGTCAAGATCCCGGTTGCCGATGGCGGCGAGGGAACGGTTGAAGCGATGGTTGCCGCAACCGCAGGACGCCTTGTTCATGTTGATGTTACAGGCCCTCTGGGGAGCAGTGTTCAGGCATTTTATGGTTTATCGGGAGATGCGCGCTCGGCATTTATTGAGATGGCTGCAGCCAGCGGGCTGGCGCTGGTACCCGTGGATTCACGTGACCCGCTAAAAACCACCTCCAGGGGAACTGGAGAGCTGATACGTCACGCGCTGGACGCGGGCGTAGAGCATATCGTCATTGGCATTGGCGGTAGCGCAACCAACGATGGCGGCGCGGGGATGGTGCAGGCACTGGGTGCAAGATTACTGGATGCGCAGAATAACGATATTGCCCATGGTGGTGCGGGGCTGGAAGCGCTTGCCAGGATTGATATCTCGCAGTTAGATGAGCGCCTTGCCGCGTGTCAAATCGAAGTAGCCTGCGACGTGACGAACCGGCTTACCGGTAAAGAGGGCGCGTCGGCGGTATTCGGCCCGCAAAAAGGGGCCACGCCAGAAGTGGTTGCCCGTTTGGATCGAGCGTTAACCCATTATGCTCAGCTGATCTCCCGCGATCTGGACGTTAACGTTCTGGAACTGGCTGGCGGCGGTGCCGCCGGGGGCATGGGCGCGGCACTGTATGCATTTTGCGGCGCGCAGTTGCGTAGCGGTATTGAGATCGTGACCGATGCGTTACATCTTGATGCCTGGGTCGCAGATGCCGATTTAGTGGTGACCGGTGAAGGGCGTATCGACAGCCAGACCATACATGGCAAAGTCCCCGTTGGTGTAGCGAACGTTGCGAAGCGTTATAACAAACCGGTTATCGGTATTGCCGGCAGCCTGACCCCGGATGTGGGCATTGTGCATGACCATGGTATTGATGCTGTTTTTAGCGTGATTTATACCATCTGTACGCTGGAAGATGCGCTGAAGAATGCGAAAGAAAATGTCCGCATGACGGCACGCAACGTGGCTGCAACCCTCAATGCAGGGCTGCAGTTACGCTGAGTTGTAGGCCGGATGAGGCGTTTACGCCGCATCCGGCGAACATCACCCCAATATCCGTTTCGCTTCGCGTGCCACGTTGTCCATCTCATCAAGCAGCTCTAAAAACTCAGGCTCTAGATCTTCTTCCTGGGTTCCACTGCGCAGTTGTTGTTCGATGAGCTGGCACAGGTTCTTCATGCGTGGAACGCCGCTGTAGCCGCAGCTGCCGTGCAGTTTGTGGATCAAATCGACCAGCCCTTCCGGGTTTTCACCGACCAGCTGTTCCTCGATTTTATTACGCACCTCCGGCAGAAAATCGATCAGCATTTGCAGCATATCGCGCGCCAGATTATTTTTTCCGGCGGCTTGCCGCAACGCCAGTTGCCAGTCGAGCGTCGTGTTCGGGTTGACCACCGGCTCAAGAGGCTCTGTGGCAATAGCCCGGATGGCTGTACCAGTACCAGGTTTGTAGCGCAGCAGCAGATTGTGCAGCTTCTCTTCTTCAATCGGTTTTGCCAGATAGTCAGTCATCCCGGCGCTGAGGAGTTTCTCTTTTTGCCCGGCCATGGCGTGTGCGGTAACCGCAATCACCGGCGTCTGCTGTTGATGAGGGAGTTGATGGATCAGTTCACAGGCGCGAATACCGTCCATATCCGGCATCTGAATATCCATCAAAATCAGATCAAACTGCATCTGTTTGGCGCGATCCACCGCCTGATGCCCGCTGTCGCAAAGTTCGACGTGGCGTACCATATCCTCCAGTAATGCGCCGATCAGTTTGAGATTCGCCGGGTTGTCATCTACCGCCATGACGGTCATCGCAATTTTGCTCTCGTCGACCAGCAACGGCTCGTTGCTTTGGTTCAGATGACAATACTCCGTCAGGGCAGGCAGCAGGCGGGTTGACGTGAGCGGTTTTAACAGACACGCCGCAGCGCCGCCTTGTTTTAATTTCTCAGCGTTAATTTGCGCATGGCAAGGCAGCGCCAGTAACAAGAAGTCGGTCATTGCCCGGGCGCTTGCCAGCCGTTCATGTTGCATGGTGAGCGGTTCGCGCAGCGTCACCGGTACGCCAAGCAGCAGAATATCGTAGTGTTCAGCCGGCAACGCGGAGAATGACGGGCTATAAATCACCTCCAGCGGCGTTTCGCTCAGGATATCCAGCGTACATTGTGCCGCATTGGCGTTGGGTTCTACGTAGGCCAGTCGTTTGCCGGCCAGACAGCGGGTAGGTGAGCGTTCACTGAGTACGTTAGGATTGAGGTCAAGGCTGATGTGGAACCAGAAGGTTGATCCACGATTGGGCTGACTGTGGAAGGAGATATCCCCACCCATTTCGTTGACCAGTTTTTGCGTAATCACCAGGCCCAGCCCGGTGCCGCCGTGGCGTCGCGAAATACTTGCATCCGCCTGGCGGAAGGCCTGGAACAGGCGCGACTGATCGCGTTCCGGAATGCCGATACCGGTATCGCGGATTTGCACTTCAATCTGCACTTTGGTGTTACTGAGGGCGCGTTTCTCCACCAGAATATCGATATTGCCGCTCTCGGTAAATTTGATGGCATTGCCGACCAGATTGGTGATGACCTGCTGCAAACGCAGTGGATCGCCAATCACATTGTCTGGCACGTCGTTCTTGATATTGAGCGTTAGCTCAAGCCCTTTATCATGGGAGGAGTGCGCCAACAGCGTCACCACATCGTCCAGCGTGCTGCGTAGCGGGAACGGGATACTTTCCAGAATCAACTTGCCTGCTTCCAGTTTGGAGAAGTCGAGCACGTCGTTGATGATGGCCAGCAAATTGTTGGCGGAGCGTTCAATGGTATTCAGGTGATCGCGCTGGGTGGTGTTCAACTCGGTTTTTAGCGTCAGGCGGGTAAAGCCAATCACGCCATTGAGCGGCGTACGCAGCTCATGCGACATGTTTGCCAGAAACTCGGATTTGATACGCGCCGCTTCCTGGGCGCGTTTCTTCGCCAGATCCAGCTCAACGTTCTGGATCTCCATCTGCTCCAGCGTTTCGCGTAGGTCAGACGTGGCCTGATCGATATTGTGCTGCATCTCTTCATGGTATGCCGCCAGCGACATCGCCATCGAGTTGATGCCGTTTTTCAGCATATCCAGCTCGCCCAGCATGAAGCCTTCTACTCGACTGTCGAGCTGCCCTCGTCGTATCCGGTCAACGGTATTCACCATGTTGCGGATAGGGCCGGTCACGTCGCGCATCAGACGCCAGCCAAAAATTAACGCAATACCGATGCAAAACAGCATCATCACGGTTGAAATAAAGATTTCTTTGTACTGCTGTAGCCGCACCGATTTAAGATCTAACTCAAGCGCCACGTACCCCAGCATATTTTTTGTGTTTTTCGCGTCGCTGACCGCAGACTCATCCGGAGAATAACTTTCCGATATAATTGGGGTGCGCAGGATCATGATATCCCCCTGGCGGATGACGCTCAGTTTTCGGGGAAACGGCGCACCGGCAGGCAGCTGCATTTCTGATGGATCGAGATGGAAATTTGACGTGACGAACAGCCGATTATTTTCATCATAGACCGAAATCGCCCGCACAATTTCGGAATGGCGACGGTGCAGCACGCTAATAAGCTGGCCGATAGACTCCCGATTTTGTAGGTTCATGCCATATTCGCTGGAGACTGCGAGTGGCTCAATGATGCTGGCACCAGCATCTTCCAGTTGACGCTGCAAGTCGTTATAGCGATGCACAACAAAAAAGATACTGAGCAGCAAACCTATCAGGACGGTCGGTGCCAGGATCAGAATCATCATGCGAGCGCGCAGGCTGTAGTTGGTCATGGAGTTCCGTTATGGGACAATTAGGGTCACACTGTTAAATAGAGAAAACTCTCGTCGATGGCGCAATTCTACTCTGCAAAACGACGCGTGACGACGCGTCAGATCATAACCGTTACCGTCAATGACCTCGATCCTTTTGGTCAGGGCGTCGCTCGCCATAACGGGAAGACCCTGTTTATACCGGAATTACTGCCCCAGGAAAGCGCTGAGGTGGCAATCACCGAAGATAAAAAACAGTTCGCCCGCGCGCAAGTCAAACGTCGTTTAAACGACAGCCCAGACCGTGAAGTGCCGCGTTGCCCACACTTTGGCGTATGTGGTGGCTGCCAGCAGCAGCATGCCAGCATTTCTTTACAGCAACATAGCAAAAGCGCGGCGCTGTCACGCTTAATGAAATGTGAAGTGTCAGAGGTTATTGCCGACACGCCATGGGGCTATCGCCGTCGTGCGCGTTTAAGCCTGAACTATCGGGCGAAAGAAAAGCAGTTGCAGATGGGGTTTCGTAAATCTGGCTCCAGTGACATTATCGACGTGAAGCAGTGCCCCGTTTTGGTGCCCCAACTTGAGGCGCTGCTGCCCGATATCAGGGCATGCCTGGAAAGTCTGCAAGGGTTACGCCATCTTGGCCATGTTGAATTAGTGCAGGCTGGCAACGGTACGGTGATGATTTTGCGCCATACGTCGCCGCTAAATACTGCTGATAAAGAAAAACTGGAATGCTTTTCGCATTCTCAGGGACTGTCTTTGTTTCTGGCCCCGCAAAGCGAGATACTGGAACGCGTTTCAGGAGAATCACCCTGGTATGACTCAAATGGGCTACGTTTAACCTTCAGCCCGCGTGATTTTATCCAGGTGAATGCTGGGGTAAATCAACAGATGGTTGCCCGAGCGCTGGAATGGCTGGATGTACAACCTGAAGATCGGGTGCTCGATCTGTTTTGCGGCATGGGTAACTTCACGCTGCCGCTAGCAACCCGTGCGGCAAGCGTGGTGGGCGTTGAAGGCGTGCCTGCGCTGGTGGATAAAGCCCGCGAGAACGCCCTGAATAACGGATTACACAATGTGACATTCTTTCATGAGAATCTTGAGGAGGATGTCACCCGGCAGCCGTGGGCAAAGAACGGATTTGACAAAGTTTTACTCGATCCCGCGCGTGCAGGTGCTGCAGGCGTGATGCAACATATTATAAAATTAAAACCGGGTCGCGTTGTTTATGTATCCTGTAATCCTGCTACGCTGGCTCGTGACAGCGAAGCGTTACTCAACGCGGGATACACCATTCAGCGACTGGCGATGCTCGATATGTTCCCGCACACCGGACACCTGGAGTCAATGGTCCTGTTTGAGCATAGGTAATGAATCTTATACCCACTGGATTTCGGCGCGCAGTAGCCTGAAACCCAATGGGTACGGCTTGTCGACTTCGACAGGCCAGGCCCCTTAAGGAGAGGACGATGGTTGCGGTAAGAAGTGCACATATTAATAAAGCTGGTGAGTTTGATCCCAAAAAATGGATCGCCAGTCTGGGGATCACCAGCCAGCAGTCGTGTGAACGCTTAGCCGAAACCTGGGCGTATTGCCTGCAGCAGACACAGGGGCATCCGGATGCGGAGTTGCTGTTGTGGCGCGGTGTGGAGATGGTAGAAATTCTCTCTATGCTGAGTATGGATATGGACACGCTGCGGGCCGCTATGCTTTTCCCTCTGGCGGATGCCAACGTGGTCAGCGAAGACATCCTGAGCGAGAACGCGGGGAAGTCAATCGTCAATCTTATCCATGGCGTGCGTGATATGGCGGCGATACGTCAGCTGAAAGCCACGCATACCGATTCGGTCTCTTCCGAACAGGTTGATAACGTCCGCCGCATGCTGCTGGCCATGGTCGACGACTTCCGCTGTGTGGTCATTAAATTGGCGGAGCGTATCGCGCACCTGCGCGAAGTCAAGGACGCACCAGAAGACGAACGTGTACTGGCGGCAAAAGAGTGCACCAATATCTATGCGCCGCTGGCCAATCGATTAGGTATCGGGCAGTTAAAATGGGAGCTGGAAGATTACTGCTTCCGCTACCTGCATCCGGACGAATACAAGAGAATCGCCAAGCTGTTGCACGAACGCCGTATCGACAGAGAACACTACATTGATGAGTTCGTCGGTCACCTGCGTTCAGAGATGAAAATCGAAGGCGTGAAGGCCGAGGTGTACGGTCGTCCGAAACACATCTACAGCATCTGGCGCAAAATGCAGAAAAAGCAGCTGGCTTTTGATGAACTGTTCGATGTGCGCGCCGTGCGCATCGTCGCCGAGCGGTTACAGGATTGCTATGCCGCACTGGGGATAGTACATACTCACTATCGGCATCTGCCGGACGAGTTCGATGATTACGTCGCGAATCCCAAACCCAACGGTTATCAATCAATCCATACGGTTGTGTTGGGGCCGGGTGGTAAAACCATCGAAATCCAGATCCGCACTAAACAGATGCACGAGGATGCCGAACTGGGTGTCGCGGCGCACTGGAAGTACAAAGAAGGTACCGCTTCAGGTGCAGCGCGTTCGGGTCATGAAGACCGAATTGCCTGGCTGCGTAAGCTGATCGCCTGGCAGGAAGAGATGGCAGACTCCGGTGAGATGCTCGATGAAGTGCGTAGCCAGGTCTTTGATGACAGAGTTTACGTCTTTACGCCAAAAGGCGATGTGGTGGACTTACCGGCGGGCTCGACGCCGCTTGATTTTGCTTACCATATCCATAGTGATGTCGGTCATCGCTGTATTGGTGCCAAAATTGGTGGGCGTATTGTGCCGTTTACCTACCAGTTGCAGATGGGCGATCAAATTGAAATCATCACCCAGAAGCAGCCAAACCCAAGTCGCGATTGGCTGAACCCTAACCTCGGGTACGTGACCACCAGCCGTGGGCGCTCCAAGATCCATGCCTGGTTCCGCAAGCAGGATCGCGACAAGAATATCCTCGCGGGCAGACAAATCCTTGATGATGAACTGGCGCACTTAGGCATTAGTCTGAAAGAAGCCGAAAAGCATCTGCTGCCGCGCTACAACTTTAACGAGCTGGAAGAGCTGCTGGCGGCGATTGGCGGTGGGGATATCCGTCTTAACCAGATGGTGAACTTCCTGCAATCGCAGTTTAACAAGCCGAGCGCCGCCGAGCAGGATGCCGCCGCGCTGAAGCAGTTGCAGCAGAAAACGCATGCGCCACAAAACCGCCGTAAAGATGATGGTCGCGTGGTGGTTGAAGGGGTAGGTAACCTGATGCACCACATCGCACGCTGCTGCCAGCCGATTCCTGGCGATGAGATTGTGGGGTTCATCACTCAGGGGCGCGGTATATCCGTGCACCGGGCGGATTGCGAACAGCTGGTAGAACTGCGTTCTCATGCGCCGGAGCGTATCGTCGATGCGGTTTGGGGCGAAAGCTACTCGGCGGGGTATTCGCTGGTGGTCCGCGTCCAGGCGAACGATCGTAGCGGTTTATTGCGCGATATCACCACCATCCTCGCCAATGAGAAGGTGAACGTGCTGGGGGTTGCCAGTCGTAGCGATACCAAACAGCAGCTTGCCACCATCGACATGACCATCGAAATCTATAACCTGCAGGTGCTCGGGCGCGTACTTGGCAAGCTCAATCAGGTGCCGGATGTGATCGACGCACGTCGTCTGCACGGTAATTAATCATTTGTAGGCCGGGTAAGGCGTGCCGCCATCCGGCAATATCACCATGCCCGATGGCGTTTTGCTTATCGGGCCTACGTTTTCAGGATCTTGTAATGAATCAAATCGACCGACTGCTCGGTATTATGCAGCGCCTGCGCGACCCGGAAAACGGCTGTCCGTGGGATAAAGAGCAGACTTTCGCCACCATCGCCCCCTATACCCTCGAAGAAACCTATGAAGTGCTCGATGCCATTGCGCGTGAAGACTTCGACGATCTGCGCGGAGAGTTGGGGGATTTACTGTTCCAGGTGGTGTTTTACGCGCAGATGGCACAGGAAGAAGGGCGCTTTAATTTTGATGATATTTGTGCGGCCATCAGCGATAAACTTGAACGCCGTCATCCGCATGTTTTTGCCGATGTTTCCGCCAGCAACAGCACTGAGGTGTTAACCCGTTGGGAGCAAATTAAAAGCGAAGAACGTGCGCAGAAAGCCCAACATTCCGCATTGGACGATATTCCCCGTAGTTTACCGGCGCTGATGCGCGCTCAAAAAATCCAGAAACGCTGCTCAAATGTTGGTTTTGACTGGAAGACGTTAGGACCGGTGGTCGACAAGGTTTATGAAGAGATCGATGAAGTCATGTTCGAAGCGAAGCAGGCCGTCGTCGACCAGGCTAAACTGGAGGAGGAAATGGGCGACCTGCTGTTTGCCACGGTCAATATGGCCCGCCATTTAGGCACAAAAGCCGAGACCGCATTACAGAAAGCGAACGAAAAATTTGAGCGACGTTTTCGTGAAGTTGAACGGATTGTTGCTGAACGCGGTCTGGAAATGACTGGTGTTGATCTGGAAACTATGGAAGAAGTCTGGCAACAGGTAAAACGCCAGGAAATTGATCTCTAAGGGGTTTCGTCGGTCAAGGGCGATTTGTGTGATTTTTTAAATAACAAGCGATTGATTTACGTCAAAAACATTTACCCCAAAGGGGCTATTTTCTCACTCCCGATGTTAATGTGAGCCTGGTGAAGAGGAGGAATAATGAAAGTTTGTGGCGCTCGCCATGTTCGGGTATACTACTTTCCCGTCTTGGTAATTCCATCGTTTCACCCTAACTTCTCAGGTCCAGCATGACAACGAACTATATTTTTGTGACCGGCGGGGTCGTATCCTCTCTGGGAAAAGGCATTGCCGCAGCCTCCCTGGCAGCCATTCTTGAAGCCCGTGGCCTCAATGTAACCATGATGAAACTGGATCCGTACATCAACGTCGATCCAGGTACTATGAGCCCAATCCAACACGGGGAAGTGTTCGTTACCGAAGACGGCGCTGAAACCGATCTGGACCTGGGTCACTACGAGCGTTTCATCCGCACCAAAATGAGCCGCCGCAACAACTTCACCACCGGTCGTATTTACTCTGACGTTCTGCGTAAAGAACGTCGTGGCGACTATCTGGGCGCAACCGTTCAGGTTATCCCGCACATCACGAATGCGATCAAAGAACGCGTTCTGGAAGGCGGTGAAGGTCATGATGTTGTTCTGGTCGAAATCGGCGGAACCGTTGGGGATATCGAATCTCTGCCGTTCCTTGAAGCGATTCGCCAGATGGCCGTGGAAATTGGCCGCGAACATACGCTGTTTATGCATCTGACGCTGGTTCCCTACATGGCAGCGGCAGGTGAAGTCAAAACTAAACCGACTCAGCACTCTGTAAAAGAGCTGCTTTCTATCGGTATTCAGCCTGATATTCTGATTTGCCGCTCCGATCGTGCTGTTCCGGCTAATGAACGTGCAAAAATTGCATTGTTCTGTAACGTCCCGGAAAAAGCGGTGATTTCTCTGAAAGATGTCGATTCTATCTATAAAATTCCAGGCCTGTTGAAATCTCAGGGGCTGGACGATTATATTTGTAAACGATTCAGCTTGAACTGTCCGGAAGCAAATCTGTCAGAATGGGAACAGGTTATCTACGAAGAAGCCAATCCGGCAGGCGAAGTGACTATCGGTATGGTTGGCAAGTACATTGAGCTGCCGGATGCCTATAAGTCAGTTATCGAAGCGCTGAAGCACGGTGGTCTGAAGAATCGTGTCACCGTCAACATCAAGCTGATCGATTCGCAGGATGTTGAAACGCGCGGTGTTGAGATCCTGAAAGGCCTCGACGCTATCCTGATCCCAGGCGGCTTCGGCTACCGTGGTGTTGAAGGTAAAATCGCGACGGCACGCTTTGCGCGTGAGAACAATATTCCTTATCTGGGCATTTGCCTGGGTATGCAGGTAGCGTTGATTGAGTTTGCTCGTAACGTCGTGGGTATGGACAACGCCAACTCCACGGAATTTGTGCCAGACTGTAAGTACCCGGTGGTGGCCCTGATTACCGAATGGCGTGATGAAGACGGCAACGTCGAAGTCCGTACCGAGAAGAGCGATCTGGGCGGCACGATGCGCCTTGGTGCGCAGCAGTGTCAGCTGGACGACGAGAGTCTGGTGCGTAAGCTGTACGGCACGCCGACAATTGTTGAACGCCATCGCCACCGCTACGAAGTCAACAATATGCTGTTGAAACAAATTGAAGCTGCGGGTCTGCGTGTTGCAGGCCGCTCCGGTGATGATCAGTTGGTCGAGATCATTGAGGTACCGAATCATCCGTGGTTCGTGGCCTGTCAGTTCCACCCGGAATTTACTTCCACGCCACGTGATGGGCACCCGCTGTTTGCCGGCTTTGTGAAAGCCGCCAGTGAACATCAGAAGCGTCAGGCGAAGTAAGAAGTAAAAAGTTAGAACGGCAATGCACCCATCCGGGTGCATTGTTTGTCTGGAGTTTTAGTTTAACTTGTACTGAGGAAAACCTAATGTCCAAAATCGTTAAAATCATCGGTCGTGAAATCATCGACTCCCGTGGTAACCCGACTGTTGAAGCCGAAGTACACCTGGAAGGTGGTTTCGTTGGTATGGCAGCAGCGCCGTCAGGTGCTTCTACTGGTTCCCGCGAAGCACTGGAACTGCGCGATGGCGACAAATCCCGTTTCATGGGTAAAGGCGTACTGAAAGCGGTTGGCGCGGTAAACGGCCCAATTGCTCAGGCTCTGCTGGGTAAAGATGCTAAAGATCAGGCTGGCATCGACAAGATCATGATCGATCTGGACGGTACTGAAAACAAATCCAACTTCGGTGCAAACGCCATTCTGGCTGTGTCCCTGGCGAACGCCAAAGCAGCAGCTGCTGCTAAAGGCCTGCCGCTGTATGCACACATCGCAGAACTGAACGGTACTCCGGGCAAATTCTCTATGCCGGTTCCGATGATGAACATCATCAACGGTGGTGAGCACGCTGACAACAACGTCGACATCCAGGAATTTATGATTCAGCCGGTTGGCGCTAAATCCCTGAAAGAAGCCGTACGTATGGGTTCTGAAGTGTTCCACAACCTGGCTAAAGTTCTGAAAGCCAAAGGCATGAACACTGCAGTTGGTGACGAAGGTGGCTACGCGCCGAACCTGGGTTCCAACGCAGAAGCTCTGGCTGTTATTGCTGAAGCGGTTAAAGCAGCAGGCTACGAGCTGGGCAAAGACATCACTCTGGCGATGGACTGTGCAGCATCTGAATTCTACAAAGACGGTAAATACGTTCTGGCTGGCGAAGGCAACAAAGCATTCACCTCCGAAGAATTCACTCACTTCCTGGAAGAACTGACCAAACAGTACCCGATCGTGTCCATCGAAGATGGTCTGGACGAGTCTGACTGGGACGGTTTCGCATACCAGACTAAAGTACTGGGCGACAAAATCCAGCTGGTTGGTGACGATCTGTTCGTAACCAACACCAAGATCCTGAAAGAAGGCATCGACAAAGGCATCGTTAACTCCATCCTGATCAAATTCAACCAGATCGGTTCTCTGACCGAAACTCTGGCTGCGATCAAAATGGCGAAAGACGCTGGCTACACGGCTGTCATCTCTCACCGTTCTGGCGAAACTGAAGACGCAACCATCGCTGACCTGGCTGTTGGTACCGCTGCAGGCCAGATCAAAACCGGTTCTATGAGCCGTTCTGACCGCGTTGCTAAGTACAACCAGCTGATTCGTATCGAAGAAGCTCTGGGTGAACAAGCTCCGTACAACGGTCGTAAAGAGATCAAAGGTCAGGCGTAATCCTGCTCTTTAGCTCTTAACGTAAAAACCCGCTTCGGCGGGTTTTTTTATGTCTGTAATTTATTCTTAATTGAAAATTTTAATGAACGATTTGATCTTTGTCACTTTGTTATTGTTTCACTAAGAGTAGTTTAAATGTGTGATTATTTCCTGTATGTATACTTTTTTATATTTATCATTAAAAAATAATAGAAATATTGAATGAATAATGAATTGGAAGAGATACTGGCGAAAGCAGGTATGAAAAAAAAAGATGCCGCTATCCTGATTAAATTGGCAAAAGTGAAAAATATCAGCTTAAGTCGTGCATTTTTCCTCTATGCCTGGAAATATTATGCCTGGAGTTTAGTTTTACTATTGGCAGTAATTTTTTCATCGCTTTCGGAGGGGATAGAGTTCTTTGTAGTAAACGTTCTCTTCTGTATGGCTGTAGCCCTCGTTTCACTTTTCTTTACACCCTTTGTCTTCAATTTAATTTGGAGTATTAAGATTCAATATAAATTGCTCGGGAAATAACAGGAGGTTATTTTGAGTAGTTATGGGTTAATGAATTTGCAACGTGAAAAAGAAAAGATTGACCGGCTTGTCTATGATATCTGTTCTCAATATCTCCATGATCCGGTTACTCGTTCAAAATATATGATCGAGGAACGTAGAGTTACATCATATTACCTTGATGAATATCGGTATGGAAAAATAGATTTCGGCAGGGCTATGGATAGATTGCGTGAATATCATATGTCTTTAACTAAATATCATATGCAATTAAGGATGGGGAGTATTAAATTATATGTAATAGCTGAGCGTGAAAGAGAACAGCATTCTACACTTACCATAACATTAAAACGAGTTGGATTCATTAGTGGAGCAATGCAAGTTATAGGTGGCTTTGGTTTATGTAAAGCAAGCCTTGGTGCTGCATGTAAAAATTATGGAGTTCCTTTAATGATACAGGGGACCGAGAATGTATGGGAAAATGGTTATTATTTACTATATCATGAAGACCCCAAAAAAATGCCTTTGAGGTATGCCTATCGCCAGGCAGCAAAGTTGTTGGGTGGGGATGACAAGGATGGTGATATTGCTTTTTCAACGGGAGATCTTGTTCTTTCTTTCAGTTCAGCCTCAACGCGGACGTTGAGAACAGATTCATGGAAATTATTCCGCTATATACAGGAAGATTATATTCGCAGCGGGAGAACCCTGGGAGCTGTTGGGGGGACTAATGAGTTAATCGGCGATGCAGTTAGCGGATTCACTATTTATCAACTTCTTGGAGGAGAAAGTACTAACTGGGCCGAATTGAGGGAGTAAGGAAATGTTCTTCAAAATATATGATCAGAATGATAAGGATTTAATTGAAAGTGTTAAACTTGCGGGTTTAAGTGAGTATAAAGTACAGAAACTTATTCGCTTTGCTAATGAAAACAAAGTAAATATACAAAAAGCCTATTTGTTGACAGATGCAAATGTCATTAAAGTTGATATTATCCTGTTTTTAGTTATATCTTTTTTTGTATTTTCGATTGCACAAGAATACTCTAGGGAACTATGGGCTTTTTTTTAATATTCGGGTTATTGTTTTTTGTTATTGAGTTAACCTGTCGGTTTCACAAAAATTATTTTAAAGTATGGAAAATTTATATCAAGTTACGAGGGATTTAAATGAGAACAGGGGGGGGTTACCTTAAACAGCGTCGTGCTGAGTTTGTGGGGAGCCCTCAGCACTGCGGCGGTTTTTTTATGTCTTTAAAGTAGCAGCGGCAGCGTCGCACTGGCGGTTTGCTGACTCACATCGCTGTACTTTTCATCCAGCGCGATAAGCGATGTGGTGAGCAATTCAACTAATAACATTACGCCCACTTTGGCATTGAGCGCCCCAGCACTCAGGGGCCCTTCGGGTTTGGCTGCAACCAGTTGGATATCACTCAGTGAGGCCAGCGGACTGCGCGGCGTGTTGCTCAGCGCCAGTACGGGGACGCCATGCTTACGCGCAAGTTTAACGACATGAAGCAGATCGCGAGTGGAGCCTGAACTGGAAATTGCCACCACCAGCGAGTCTTTGGAAAGCGTAGTGGCATTCATGGCGGCACGATGCATGTCGCTGAACAGTTGTGCGGGCTTGCCCAGACGCAACAGTTTGTAATGCAGATATTCCCCCAGAATCGCACTGGCCGCCACGCCATAAATCTGTACCGACTGGGCCTGGTGCAGCGCGAGGGCGGCGGCTTCGAGTAATGTCCTGTCGAGTAATTTTGCGGTGTCCTGCAAGGCCTGTACGGATTCATTGACCACATTGTCAATCTCATCGCCGCCGTGTTCGATCGGCTGTCCGTGCTGGAGATCAAGCGCCAGCGCCATCTTAAATTCGTTATAGCCCTTACATCCTAGCGTGCGGCACAGACGCGTGACGCTGGCCTCGCTGGTGTCGCTTTCGCGCGCCAGTTCGGTAATCGTTAGATAGACAACTTTTGCCGGATCGCTCAGCACAAACTCACCCAGCTTCTGCTGTGTACGGCTGTATCCGTCTACGCCCTGGCGCAGTCTCAGCAGCAGGTTTTCATTTTCAGGCATGCAAAATCCTTAATACGTTTCTCTGGCGATAGTGTGGCGGAAAGCGGGGGAGAGATGCCAGTCATTTCAAAAAAGTATGATCGACTTCCAGAATTTTGATGATAATTTTCATTTATAAAATTATTTGTGGTAAAAATTTTCATCAATTGCCAGGGGAATGAAAAAATGATGAATATGTTTAGCGGCGCGTCGTCAGGGACGTGGTTTGAAAAGGCACAGCGGTTTGGCAAATCGTTTATGCTGCCAATTGCGATATTACCTGCTGCGGGGCTGTTACTGGGTATTGGTGGTGCATTATCAAACCCCAATACGTTGACGGCCTACCCGTTTTTAGATGTTGACTGGTTGCAGGCTATCTTCACTATCATGACCAGCGCGGGATCCATTGTGTTCGCCAACTTGTCGGTGCTTTTTGCGGTTGGTGTAGCAGTGGGCCTGGCGAAGACGGATAAAGGCACTGCGGGGCTTGCCGCGCTGCTGGCGTTTTTGGTGATGAATGCCACTATCAACGCTTTGCTGATCCTGAACGGGACGCTGGCGCATGAGAACCCAGGTGCTGTTGGTCAGGGAATGACGCTGGGTATCCAGACGCTGGAAACGGGTGTGTTTGGTGGTGTGGTGATAGGCCTTGTTACCTGCGCGCTGCACAGTCGCTTTAATAAAGTCTCGCTACCGCAGTTTCTGGGTTTCTTTAGCGGCTCGCGCTTTGTTCCGATCATTAGCTCGCTTGCGGCGATTGCAGTCGGTGCCGCAATGACGGTGGTCTGGCCCCATTTCCAGAAACTCATATTTGGACTGGGTGGCCTTGTTGATGCAACGGGTTATCTGGGCACGCTGTTGTATGGTTTTATCCTGCGTATGCTTGGTCCACTGGGTCTGCATCATATCTTTTATCTGCCATTCTGGACGACGGCACTCGGTGGCAGTGAAATCGTTAACGGCCAATTAGTGGAAGGCACACAACGTATTTTCTTCGCTCAGCTTGCCGAACCGAACACTCAGCAGTTCTATGTGGGTACCTCGCGCTTTATGTCCGGGCGCTTCATTACCATGATGTTCGGTCTGCTTGGGGCATGTCTGGCGATGTACCACACGGCGAAGTCAGAGAACAAAAAAGTTGTCGCGGGTCTGCTGCTGTCTGCTGCGCTGACTTCCTTCCTGACCGGCATCACTGAGCCTATTGAGTTCTCCTTCCTGTTCGTGGCACCCGTGTTATATGTCATTCACGCCTTCTTCGATGGCCTGGCATTTATGATTGCCCATATTTTACATATCACCATCGGGCAAACCTTCTCGGGAGGACTGATCGATTTCATCCTCTTTGGCGTATTGCAGGGCGAAGCGAAAACCAACTGGATGTACGTGCCTATGGTGGGCGTGCCGTGGTTCTTCCTGTACTACTTCACCTTCCGCTATTTGATCAACCGCTTTGGCTGGCTGACGCCGGGCCGTGAGAACGCAACGTTAGTAGAAAATGCGTTGCCTCAAAGCGAACGTGCCGCAGCAGTGGTTGCCGGACTGGGGGGCAAAGAGAATCTGGAAGAGGTGGATTGTTGCGCCACGCGACTACGCGTGACGGTGAAAGATGGCAGCAAGGTTGATGAAACCGCACTGAAAGCAACCGGGGCGCGTGGCGTGATTATTCGTGGCAATGGTGTTCAGGTGATTTATGGCCCGCACGTCACCATTATCAAAAATGAAGTTGAAGAGATTTTATCGTAATGAAAACTGTACTGGATACGCTGAAAGGTAAGTTAATTGTCTCCTGTCAGGCGCTGGAAAATGAGCCTCTGCACAGCCCGTTTATCATGTCACGGATGGCATTGGCGGCAGCACAGGGAGGGGCTGTCGGTATCCGTGCGAACAGCGTTGTGGACATTCGCGCCATTAAAGAAAGCGTCGCACTGCCGATCATTGGGATCATCAAACGTGATTATCCGGGTAGCGACGTGTTTATCACCGCCACTATGAAGGAAGTGGATGAGTTAATGACCGTTGAGCCGGAAATTATTGCCCTTGATGCGACTGCGCGCCCACGTCCCGGTGGGCAAACGCTGGACGCGTTGGTTATGCAGATTCGCGCGCGCTACCCATCTGTGCTGTTGATGGCGGACATCGCCAGCGTAGACGAAGCCGTCACCGCAGAACGACTGGGTTTTGACTGCGTGGGTACGACGCTTTATGGCTACACGGCAGAGACGCGTGGACATGTGCTCGCGGATAACGACTGTGGTTTTTTACGTGAGGTACTGGCTGCAGTCAGCCTGCCGGTAGTGGCAGAGGGGAATGTCGACACCCCTGAACGGGCCGCACACTGTCTGGCATTAGGCGCGCACACCGTAGTGGTTGGGGGGGCGATCACCCGTCCGCAACAAATAACGGCACGCTTTGTCACGGCGATCGCCTCGTAAAGCAACGATCGGGCATGATACTTTGGCGGGGATCTGCGATAATTATCGTTTATCCCCACATTGAGAAGACTATGCAGTACCCGATTAATGAGATGTTCCAGACCCTGCAAGGTGAGGGTTATTTTACCGGCGTCCCCGCCATTTTTATTCGTTTACAGGGATGCCCGGTTGGCTGTGCCTGGTGCGATACCAAACACACCTGGGATAAGCTTGAGGATCGGGAAGTCTCGCTTTACAGCATCCTGGCCAAGACTAAAGAGAGCGATAAATGGGGCGCGGCGAGCAGCGAAGATCTGCTGGCTGTGATTCAGCGTCAGGGCTATACCGCCCGCCATGTGGTGATCACCGGTGGTGAACCCTGCATTCACGACCTGATGCCGCTGACCGACTTGCTGGAAAAGAATGGCTTTAGCTGCCAGATTGAAACCAGCGGCACGCATGAAGTCCGCTGTACGCCGAACACCTGGGTGACTGTCTCTCCCAAGGTGAATATGCGCGGCGGCTATGACGTGTTATCTCAGGCGCTGGAACGCGCCAATGAAATCAAGCACCCGGTGGGGCGTGTTCGCGACATTGAAGCACTGGATGAACTGCTGGCGACGTTGACCGATGATAAGCCGCGCATCATTGCTTTACAGCCGATCAGTCAGAAGGATGATGCCACGCGCCTGTGTATTGATACCTGCATTGCGCGTAACTGGCGTCTGTCGATGCAAACGCATAAATATCTGAATATTGCCTGATAAATTTTGCCGGGTGCGCTTCGCTTGCCCGGCCTACGCTTGTAGATACGTGTAGGCCGTATAAGACGCTCCGCCATCCGGCAATGACTCTGAATCACTCGCCGCGATAGACGCAGCCCGCCGTGCAGGTCTCTTTTACCATCACCGCGCTCAGCAGCGGAACCAGCGGTTTCATCTCATCCCAGATCCACTTCGCCAGTACTTCACTGGTCGGATTCTCAAGACCCGGAATATCATTCAAATAGTAGTGATCAAGGCGATTGTACGTCGGCTTAAATGCCGCTTTTAACTCGGAAAAGTCCATAATCCAACCGGTATGGGGATCGACTTCACCCGTAATTTCAAGACGCACCATAAATGAGTGACCATGCAGACGGCCACATTTGTGCCCTTCTGGTACGTGCGGCAGGTGGTGAGCGGCTTCGAAGGTGAAATCTTTAAACAGGGTGGTGGACATTATCTACTCTCAAGAATGCAAAAAACCGCCGTAGGGTACCTTATAATACGAATTTTATCATTAGTTAAACGGGCGCTGAGTATCCTGACAGTGCATTCATGCAATCAATATCAAATAACTAGTTATATATCATATGGTTATTAAATCTGTTTTGCCGTTAATAACTATAGCTAAAACAGGTTAGTCCATTTGGTTATTTGTTATTTCTATCCCTTCTTTAATTGTTACTATTCTCGCCGTTAACCTTATCTTCAGTTTGGGTTTTATTGCTTAAATCCGCTTTGCTTACTGGAACATGACAACGCATGACGACACAGGCCCCACTTTCCGCTTTGCTTCCGCTAAACCCGGAACAGCTGGCACGCCTTCAGGCGGCCACGACCGATCTCTCGCCCGCGCAGCTTGCGTGGGTTTCTGGCTATTTCTGGGGCGTGCTGAATCAGCAGCCGGGCGCTAATGCGGTTATTCCTGCACCTGCTGCCGAAATGCCGGGGATCACGCTCATCTCCGCCTCGCAGACCGGTAATGCGCGCCGCGTGGCGGAAGCCCTGCGTGACGATCTTATTGCCGCGAAGCTCAATGTCACCCTGATCAATGCCGGCGACTATAAATTTAAAAATATTGCCAACGAGAAATTGCTGGTCGTGGTGGCCTCGACGCAGGGAGAGGGTGAGCCGGCGGAAGAAGCGGTGGCGTTGCATAAATTCCTGTTCTCTAAAAAAGCGCCGAAACTTGAAAATACCGCCTTCGCCGTGTTTGGCCTTGGCGATACCTCTTATGAGTTTTTCTGCCAGTCTGGCAAAAACTTCGACAGCAAACTGGCGGAGCTTGGCGGTGAACGCTTGCTGGATCGTGTAGATGCAGATGTTGAATATCAACCGGCAGCTGCGCAGTGGCGCGCCCGTCTGGTTGATGTGTTGAAGGCACGAGCGCCTGCTGCACCTTCTGTACAGGCCGCTGCGAGCGGTGCGATTAACGAGGTGCATACCAGTCCGTACACTAAAGAAGCGCCGCTTAGCGCGTCGCTTTCCGTGAATCAGAAAATCACCGGTCGTGACTCCGAAAAAGACGTGCGTCATATCGAAATCGATCTGGGCGATTCCGGCCTGCGCTATCAGCCCGGCGACGCGCTCGGTGTGTGGTATCAAAACGATCCGGCGCTGGTCAAAGAGATTGTTGAACTGCTGTGGCTGAAAGGCGACGAGCCGGTCACGGTTGATGGCAAATTGCTACCGCTTACCGACGCGCTGCAGTGGCACTTCGAACTGACGGTTAACACAGCCAATATTGTAGAAAATTACGCCACCTTAACGCGCAGTGAAACGTTGCTGCCGCTGGTGGGCGATAAAGCGCAGTTGCAACACTATGCCGCCACCACGCCTATCGTCGACATGCTGCGCTTTTCTCCGGCGCAACTGGACGCGGAAGCGTTAATCGCTCTGCTGCGTCCGTTGACCCCGCGCCTGTACTCAATTGCCTCCTCACAGGCGGAAGTCGAAAGCGAAGTACACGTGACCGTCGGTGCCGTGCGGTTTGACGTCGAAGGCCGTGCGCGTGCCGGCGGAGCCTCGAGCTTCCTCGCCGATCGCGTGGGTGAAGAAGGTGAAGTACGTGTGTTCATTGAACATAACGACAACTTCCGCCTGCCAGCCAATCCTGAAACACCGGTCATTATGATTGGGCCGGGGACGGGAATTGCACCGTTCCGCGCCTTTATGCAGCAGCGTGCTGCCGATGAAGCGACGGGTAAAAACTGGCTGTTCTTTGGCAATCCGCACTTTACCGAAGATTTTCTCTACCAGGTGGAGTGGCAGCGCTACGTCAAAGAGGGCGTACTTACCCGGATCGATCTCGCCTGGTCACGCGACCAAAAAGAAAAAGTCTACGTACAAGATATACTGCGCCAACAAGGTGCGGAACTGTGGCGCTGGATTAATGACGGGGCGCACATTTATGTCTGCGGCGACGCCAATCGCATGGCGAAAGACGTTGAGCAGGCTTTGCTGGAAGTGATTGCCGAATTCGGTGCGATGGATACCGAAGCGGCGGATGAATTTTTAAGTGAGCTGCGCGTTGAGCGCCGTTATCAGCGAGATGTCTACTAATGAGTGAAAAACATCCAGGGCCACTGGTGGTCGAAGGTAAGCTGTCCGACGCTGAACGTATGAAGCTGGAAAGCAACTATCTGCGCGGCACCATTGCGGAAGATTTAAATGACGGCCTCACCGGCGGTTTTAAAGGTGATAACTTTCTGCTGATCCGTTTTCACGGTATGTACCAGCAGGATGACCGTGATATTCGCGCCGAGCGCGCCGAGCAGAAGCTGGAGCCGCGTCATGCGATGCTGCTGCGCTGCCGTCTGCCGGGCGGGGTCATCACCACTAAACAATGGCAGGCGATCGATAAGTTTGCTCATGACAACACGATTTACGGCAGCATCCGTCTGACCAACCGTCAGACCTTTCAGTTCCACGGCATTCTGAAGAAGAACGTCAAGCCGGTGCATCAGATGCTCAACTCGGTCGGACTGGACGCGCTGGCGACCGCCAACGACATGAACCGTAACGTGTTGTGTACCTCCAACCCGTACGAGTCCGAGTTACACGCGGAAGCCTACGAGTGGGCGAAGAAAATCTCTGAACACCTGCTGCCGCGCACCCGGGCATATGCAGAGATTTGGCTGGATCAGAAAAAAGTCGCCACCACCGATGAAGAGCCGATCCTCGGTCAAACTTATCTGCCGCGTAAGTTCAAAACGACGGTGGTTATTCCGCCGCAGAACGATATCGATCTGCATGCTAACGACATGAACTTCGTCGCGGTGGCAGAAAACGGCAAACTGGTGGGGTTCAACCTGCTGGTTGGCGGTGGGCTGTCTATTGAGCACGGTAACAAGAAAACCTACGCGCGAACCGCCAGTGAATTTGGCTATTTGCCGCTGGAGCACACGCTGGCCGTTGCGGAAGCAGTGGTGACCACCCAGCGTGACTGGGGTAATCGTACCGACCGTAAAAACGCCAAAACCAAATACACGCTGGAGCGCGTCGGCGTTGAGACCTTTAAGGCAGAAGTTGAACGCCGGGCGGGTATCAAATTTGAATCGATTCGCCCGTATGAGTTTACCGGTCGCGGCGATCGTATCGGCTGGGTGAAGGGTATCGACAAAAAATGGCACCTGACGCTGTTTATTGAGAATGGCCGTATTCTGGATTATCCGGGACGTCCGCTGAAAACCGGGTTGCTGGAGATAGCAAAGATCCACAAAGGCGAGTTCCGTATTACCGCCAACCAGAACCTGATCATTGCCGGTGTGCCGGAAAGTGAAAAGGCGAAGATCGAGAAAATTGCGCAGCAGAGCGGCTTAATGAATGCCGTGACTCCGCAGCGTGAAAACTCGATGGCCTGCGTCTCGTTCCCGACCTGTCCGCTGGCGATGGCGGAAGCAGAGCGCTTCCTGCCGACGTTTATCGACAGCATTGACGCTCTGATGGCGAAATACGCGTTGAGCGACGAAAACATTGTGCTGCGCGTGACGGGCTGCCCGAACGGTTGTGGTCGTGCCATGCTGGCAGAAGTCGGCCTGGTCGGGAAAGCGCCGGGACGTTACAACCTGCACCTGGGGGGTAACCGTATCGGGACGCGTATTCCACGGATGTTCAAAGAGAACATCACCGAGACAGAAATTCTGGCCTTGCTGGATGAACTGATTGGGCGCTGGGCAAAAGAGCGTGAAGCGGGTGAAGGCTTCGGCGATTTTACGGTGCGTGCGGGCATTATTCGCCCGGTGCTCGATCCCGCCCGGGATTTCTGGGAATAATGTGAAACTGACTTATTGGGTCTACTGAATTTGTAGGCCTGATAAGCGTAGCGCCATCAGGCAAGGCAAACAGCGAGGAATTTATGTCCAAACTCGATCTCAACGCGTTGAACGCACTACCAAAAGTTGAGCGCGTCATGGCGCTGGCGGAAACCAACAGCCAGCTGGAAAAACTGAGCGCGCAGGATCGTGTGGCGTGGGCGCTGGAGAATCTGCCTGGCGACTACGTGCTCTCTTCGAGCTTTGGTATTCAGGCGGCGGTTAGCCTGCACCTGGTGAATCAGATTCGCCCGGATATCCCGGTGATCCTTACCGATACCGGCTATCTGTTCCCTGAAACCTACCAGTTTATTGACGAGTTAACGGACACGCTCAAACTTAATCTGCAGGTTTACCGGGCAAAAGAGAGTGCCGCCTGGCAGGAAGCGCGCTATGGCAAACTGTGGGAACAGGGCGTTGAAGGCATTGAGAAATACAATGACATCAACAAAGTCGAGCCGATGAACCGGGCGCTGCAAGAACTCAATGCGCAAACCTGGTTTGCCGGCCTGCGTCGTGAGCAATCCGGCAGTCGTGCCCATTTGCCGGTACTGGCTATCCAGCGTGGCGTGTTCAAACTGCTGCCGATCATCGACTGGGACAACCGCACGGTGTACCAGTACCTGCAACAACACGGGCTGAAGTATCATCCGCTGTGGGAGCAAGGCTATCTGTCGGTAGGCGATACCCACACCACCCGTAAATGGGAACCGGGCATGGCGGAAGAAGAGACGCGCTTCTTCGGACTGAAGCGGGAGTGCGGATTGCACGAAGGGTGAAAGTAATGGGATTGTAGTAAATCGATCGCCAGCAATATGAATTTTATAGTTTGCTGGCGATTGATTTATTTAATAATAGATTTGATGAATATATATTTTATTCTCACGCTATTATTTAAAATCAATAGTGTAATTATCATTGTGTAATTATGTAAAAACATTTCCATTGTTGGCTTAATTCTTAAATAAAAGAGATGATATCGGAATCCTTGTAGGCTGGTGGAGGATTCATGGTGATATTCAATTACTGGGGTAAAAGTCGCCAGAGAGATAAAGATGGCGGCGACGATTATCATCTGCTGTGTTGGCATTTGCTGGACGTTGCGGCTGTCGGTTATTGGATGGTGAAATATAATATTTATTGTATCGACAGCCATCTCAAAAAATCAGGCTTAAATAATACGGAACAGGCTGCACAGTTTTTTTCCTGGCTCTTGTGTTGGCACGATGTCGGTAAGTTCTCCCACTCGTTTCAACAGCTGTATCGTCACAAAGATTTCACCTCCGAAAATGAAAAATTACATAATTATGAAAAAATATCCCACGCAACGTTAGGCTACTGGTTGTGGAATAATTATTTAAGTGAATGTTCAGAACTGTTTCCGCAATCCGCGCTATCAGCCCGCAAACTTAAGCGTGCCATTGCGCTCTGGCTGCCATTGGCGACAGGGCATCACGGTCGCCCACCAGAAGTTATTCAGGAAATGAATAATTTCCGCCAGCAGGACAAAGAAGCGGCCCGCGATTTTCTTCAGAAAATAAAACCGTTGTTCCCGTTGGTTGAGATCCCTGAATACTGGGACGATGACGAAGGGATTGAATGTGTTAAACATCTTTCCTGGTTTATCTCTGCGGCGGTGGTACTTGCTGACTGGACGGGATCGTCAACCTGCTTTTTTCCCCGCATGGCCGAAAAAATGCCAATTGACCGTTACTGGAAGCAGGCGCTTATCAAAGCAAAAGAGGCCATTTCAGTTTTCCCTCCGTCTGCGGATATTGCCGAATTTTCCGGCGTAACGGCACTGTTTCCTTTTATTCAGCATCCCACCCCTTTACAACATAAAGCGCTGGAGCTGGATATTAGCTCTGACGGTGCGCAGTTATTCATTCTGGAAGACGTCACCGGGGCGGGAAAAACGGAAGCTGCGCTTATTCTGACTCACCGCCTGATGGCTGCAGGTAAGGCGCAAGGGCTGTATTTCGGCTTGCCAACGATGGCAACCGCCAATGCCATGTTCGATCGAATGGCGCAAAGCTGGCGGGCATTGTACCAGCCGGACTCACGGCCGAGCCTGGTTTTAGCACATAGCGCACGCGGATTAATGGACCGGTTTAATCAGTCAATCTGGTTGGGTGATTTAGCGGGCTCCGAAGAACCAGACGATAAGCAACCGTACAGCCAGGGCTGCGCCGCCTGGTTTGCCGACAGCAATAAGAAAGCGCTGCTGGCTGAGGTGGGCGTGGGGACGCTCGATCAGGCGATGATGGCGGTGATGCCGTTTAAGCACAATAACCTGCGGATGCTGGGATTGAGCCATAAGATCCTGCTGGCGGATGAAATTCACGCTTACGACAATTACATGTCGCGGATCCTCGAGTGTCTGATCGAGAAGCAGGCCCGCGACGGCAATATCACGATTCTGCTTTCCGCCACGCTATCGCAGCAGCAACGAGACCGGCTGGTTGCCGCTTTTGCTAAGGGCGCAAAGAGCCGGACAGAAGCGCCGTTATTGGGCTATGACGATTATCCCTGGCTGACGCAGGTGACCGGTTCGGCGGTGTTTTCTCAGCATGTGGAGACCCGCAAAGAAGTCGAACGCAGCGTAAACGTCGGCTGGTTATGCAGTGAGCAGGCGTGTATCGAACGCATTGAGCAGGCGGTGCGTAATGGCCGGTGTATCGCCTGGATACGTAATTCCGTTGATGACGCGATTAGCATCTATCGCCAACTTATTTTCCGAGGCGTTGTTTCACCTGAAAATTTGACCCTCTTTCATAGCCGTTTTTCCTTCCATGACCGCCAGAGAATCGAAACGCAAACGCTGGATCTGTTCGGTAAACACAGTGCGAGTCAACGTGCGGGTCAGATCATTATCGCTACGCAAGTTATTGAACAATCTTTGGATATTGACGCCGATGAGATGATCTCCGATTTAGCACCAGTTGATTTACTGATCCAACGGGCCGGGCGTCTGCAACGACATATCCGTGACCGTCGTGGCCAGGTAAAAACCGCCGGTCAGGATGAGCGCGATGTGCCAGAACTGCTGATCCTTGCGCCTCAATGGGATGACTCGCCGCGAGAAGACTGGCTATCCAGCGCCATGCGCAACAGCGCCTACGTTTATCCCGATCATGGTCGCCTGTGGTTGACCCAACGCGTGCTGCGTGAACAGGGCGAAATTCGAATGCCGCAATCTGCCCGGCTGCTTATCGAGTCCGTTTACGGCGAAGGGGTCGACATGCCAGAGGGATTCGCAAAAACGGAGCAGTTGCAGGAGGGGAAATACTACTGCGATCGGGCATTCGCCATGCAGAACATCCTCAACTTTGCGCCGGGCTACGGCCCTGAAAGCAGCGATTTTCTGCCGGAAAAACTCTCCACGCGACTCGCTGAAGAGTCCATCACGGTGTGGCTGGCGAAAATTATCGATGGGATCGTTAAGCCTTATGCGCCGGGAGAGCATGCCTGGGAGATGAGTATGCTGCGGATACGTCAGGGCTGGTGGGTAAAACATCAGCATGAGTTTGAACGAGTAGAGGGCGAAGCGCTGCGGAAATGGTGCATTGAGCAGCATCAGAATCAAGAGTTTGCCGTGGTGATTGTCGTCTCAGAGGTTGAAGACTGTGGTTATTCAGCCAGTGAAGGATTAATCGGAAGAATGGAGGTCTAGCAGCTAACCCTATGAATAATTTCTCACTTTTAACTACGCCCTGGCTTCCCGTACGGTTTAAAGACGGTTCTACGGGCAAGTTGGCCCCCGCCAATCTGGCGGATGAAAACGTGGTCGATATTGCCGCCGCGCGGGCGGATTTACAGGGCGCGGCCTGGCAGTTCCTACTGGGTTTATTGCAATGTAGCATGGCGCCGAAAAACTCTGCCCGCTGGGAGGATATCTGGTTCGAGGGACTGAGTGCAGATACGCTGCATCAAGCGCTGGCACCGCTGGAGCCTGCTTTTCAGTTTGGTGCTGACACACCTTCTTTTATGCAGGATTTCGAACCGTTAAGCGGGGAGAAAGTCTCTATTGCTTCACTGTTACCTGAAATCCCCGGTGCGCAAACAATCAAGTTTAATAAAGACCATTTTGTTAAGCGTGGCGTCACCGAGCGCTTCTGCCCGTACTGCGCGGCGCTGGCGTTATTCTCGTTGCAGCTTAATGCGCCATCGGGCGGCAAAGGTTATCGCACCGGGCTACGTGGCGGTGGGCCGATGACTACGCTTACCCGCTCAACTGCTGCAACTGGTGGATCGCGGTGAATATGTGATGCATCAGTGGCTCTGGGAACTCTTTCCCGGAGGGCAGGATCGGCAGTTTCTTTATCGTCGTGAAGAGCTACAAGGGGCATTTCGCTTCTTCGTGCTTTCTATTCAACCTCCTGCTGAAAGTGAAATTTTCGACATTCAATACCGGGCGTTTTCACCGACATTACGAACAGGGCAGACCCTGCGTTTTAGCCTGCGCGCCAACCCAACGGTATGTAAGGCCGGTAAACGTCACGACGTGTTAATGGAGGCGAAACATCAGGCGCGAGGGCAGGTAGATGGCCCGGATATCTGGTCGCATCAGCAGCAGGCAGCGCAAGACTGGCTGGCGCGTCAGGGCGAGCAAAATGGGTTTTCGCTGCATGAAGTCAACGTGGATGCTTATCGGCAACAGCAGGTGGTGAGGACGAAATCCCGCCAGATGATCCAGTTCAGTAGTGTGGACTACTCCGGGGTGCTGATGGTTAATGAACCGGCATTATTTCTGCAACGTTTGATTCAGGGATACGGCAAAAGCCGGGCGTTTGGCTGTGGATTAATGTTGATCAAACCTGGAGACAGCGAGTGACGTTTGTTCCACTCAGCCCGATCCCCTTAAAAGATCGCACGTCGATGATTTTTCTCCAGTACGGTCAAGTAGACGTACTGGATGGTGCGTTTGTGTTGATCGATAAAACGGGGATCCGCACGCATATTCCCGTGGGCTCGGTGGCTTGCATCATGCTGGAGCCGGGAACGCGGGTTTCTCATGCGGCGGTGCGTCTGGCCTCTACGGTCGGGACGCTGCTGGTATGGGTTGGGGAAGCCGGCGTGCGCGTTTACTCCTCCGGTCAGCCTGGCGGTGCGCGGGCGGACAAACTGTTGTATCAGGCGAAGTTGGCGTTGGATGATGATTTACGTCTGAAAGTGGTGCGCAAAATGTATGAACTGCGTTTTCGTGAACCACCACCAGCGCGTCGTTCCATCGAACAACTGCGCGGTATTGAAGGTTCGCGCGTGCGCCAGACTTATGCGCTGCTTGCCAAACAGTATGGCGTGAAGTGGCATGGTCGAAACTACGATCCTAAGGACTGGGAAAAGGGAGATGTGGTGAACCAGTGCATTAGCGCTGCGACGTCATGCCTGTACGGGATTTCTGAAGCGGCGGTGCTGGCGGCAGGCTATGCGCCAGCAATCGGTTTTATCCACAGCGGCAAACCGCTGTCATTTGTTTATGACATCGCGGACATCATTAAATTTGAGTCAGTCGTGCCAAAAGCATTTGAAATTGCCGCTCGCTCACCTTCCGAACCCGATCGCGAAGTCAGGTTGGCCTGCCGCGATATTTTTCGCAGTACGAAGCTAACGGGAAAACTCATTCCGTTGATTGAAGAAGTGCTGGCAGCCGGTGAGATCGAACCGCCACAGCCCGCGCCAGATATGCTACCACCCGCTATACCCGAGCCGCAGTTGCTGGGTGATGGCGGACATCGGGGGCATGGCTGATGAGTATGGTGGTGGTTGTGACGGAAAATGTACCGCCGCGTCTGCGAGGGCGTCTTGCGATTTGGTTACTGGAAATTCGAGCCGGTGTGTACGTCGGCGACATTTCAAAACGTGTGCGAGAAATGGTCTGGCAGCAGATTACACAATTGGGTGGTGCTGGAAACGTTGTGATGGCCTGGGCTACGAATACGGAGTCCGGTTTTGAGTTTCAAACCTGGGGTGAGAATCGACGTATTCCGGTGGATTTGGATGGGCTCAGATTGGTTTCCTTTCTTCCTGTTGAAAATCAGTAGGTTGTCTGTTCTTTAATAAAATGGATTTGTTAATTATAAGTTGGTAGGTTGTTGCTTGCTAAAAAATATATTAGAAAACAGTTATATATATTTAGAGTGTTCCCCGCGTCAGCGGGGATAAACCGCTGGTAATTCTGGACTGCATGACGCTGATTGAGTGTTCCCCGCGTCAGCGGGGATAAACCGGCTGCTCAATCTCTATATGCTGGTCTGATTTTGTGTTCCCCGCGTCAGCGGGGATAAACCGATATCGGGGACATTATCGCGGTAGCCACAAAAGTGTTCCCCGCGTCAGCGGGGATAAACCGCACACCACGATTAAAAATACCCACCCCCACCAGTGTTCCCCGCGTCAGCGGGGATAAACCTTGGATGCCAGCAATAAAATTGTTGGTTTTGACGTGTTCCCCGCGTCAGCGGGGATAAACCGTCAGTGAGCGAAGCGCGGGACTTCATGCGCAAGTGTTCCCCGCGTCAGCGGGGATAAACCGGTTAGCGCACCAATGAGCGCATCACAGCTACGGTGTTCCCCGCGTCAGCGGGGATAAACCGAGCGTCATCAGGTACTTCGAACGGGTTGCGGGGTGTTCCCCGCGTCAGCGGGGATAAACCGCGGTATTACCGGGTATTTTGTGCACCCGGCAAGTGTTCCCCGCGTCAGCGGGGATAAACCGTGCCGGGGCGACGACCAACAGAGCGGAGACTAGTGTTCCCCGCGTCAGCGGGGATAAACCGGGTTACGGGAAGTGCAATCCGTGAACATGGCAGGTGTTCCCCGCGTCAGCGGGGATAAACCGTCCATACCGTTGGGTGCGCGTAACGATACGTCGTGTTCCCCGCGTCAGCGGGGATAAACCGCGATGATGATGAGAAAGATAAACAGCAACAGCGTGTTCCCCGCGTCAGCGGGGATAAACCGTCTACGCCAGCAGGCGCAAGAGGCGGCATTGAGTGTTCCCCGCGTCAGCGGGGATAAACCGTTTTTTGCGCCTGCGCTTCGCGTGCTGCTACCGTGTTCCCCGCGTCAGCGGGGATAAACCGCGTTTGAAAGCACCTACGGCACAGAGTTAGAGGTGTTCCCCGCGTCAGCGGGGATAAACCGGAGGAAAGTCTTCGCCAGCAGGCGCAAGAGTCGTGTTCCCCGCGTCAGCGGGGATAAACCGGAGTTAGACGTGAGAACAGCAGAGGGGTGTTTGTGTTCCCCGCGTCAGCGGGGATAAACCGCAGCGGCGCACCGGGCGACCAGAGCCAAGGCAGTGTTCCCCGCGTCAGCGGGGATAAACCGTGGGGGCGGGTACGGCTGGGGCCTCATCCGGCGTGTTCCCCGCGTCAGCGGGGATAAACCGGATTTACTAGGAATCAAAGCAGATGAACAGAAGTGTTCCCCGCGTCAGCGGGGATAAACCGGGGTACAACTACGTTTTCACCGGGTCGGATATGTGTTCCCCGCGTCAGCGGGGATAAACCGTGTGGCAGTGACGGCAACACCAGAACAGGGCGGTGTTCCCCGCGTCAGCGGGGATAAACCGATAACGAGCCGATAGAGCGCATTGTTGATATTGTGTTCCCCGCGTCAGCGGGGATAAACCGAATTTATTTTACGGCACGACGCAGAGCGTCCAGTGTTCCCCGCGTCAGCGGGGATAAACCGCGTCCACCAGCCGCAACAGCTTATCTGTTTCTGTGTTCCCCGCGTCAGCGGGGATAAACCGGCCCCGTCAATCTCCAGCTCAACCGCCGCTGAGTGTTCCCCGCGTCAGCGGGGATAAACCGCCGGTTGCCACGATTCCTGCTCAAGTGGTTCTGTGTTCCCCGCGTCAGCGGGGATAAACCGCTACCTGTTTGTCCAGGTTGACTGCGAACAGGGTGTTCCCCGCGTCAGCGGGGATAAACCGATGTGCTGCATAACGGCATACCTCCCCACGTCGTGTTCCCCGCGTCAGCGGGGATAAACCGAACAGCAATCACCTGAACCTGCCGGATCCGGCGTGTTCCCCGCGTCAGCGGGGATAAACCGGAGTTGCACGGGGAGAACACGCTTGCGGCAATGTGTTCCCCGCGTCAGCGGGGATAAACCGGTCAGGTAAGGGCGTATCCAGACCTGATTCAGGTGTTCCCCGCGTCAGCGGGGATAAACCGCCAACAGCTGAACGCACAAAGGCAATTGGTGAGTGTTCCCCGCGTCAGCGGGGATAAACCGCCCCGTAAGGGGCTTTGTTTTATCGGCGTGATGTGTTCCCCGCGTCAGCGGGGATAAACCGCTGATTGTAGGCCGCTATACCGCCAGAGTGTTGTGTTCCCCGTGTCAGCGGGGATAAACCGGGTGTGGTGAGTAAACAGAGTGCGCTTTTTGTGTGTTCCCAGCGTCAGCGGGGATAAACCGGCCGTGCCGGTGATGCGCTGGATAGGTGAGCGGTGTTCCCCGCGTCAGCGGGGATAAACCGAGTTTGCTTTTTGGCAGGGTGCCGTCTTTGATGTATTCCCCGCGTCAGCGGGGATAAACCGGCTCTCTAGGCGTTCGCATGGTTGGCGATAGCGTGTTCCCCGCGTCAGCGGGGATAAACCGCAACAGCCCGATAGAAACGATGGAATCAGCCAGTGTTCCCCGCGTCAGCGGGAGATAAACAGCGCAACATTCAATAATTTGATTTCATAAAAACTATGAGTTTTTTTCAGCCTTTGCCAGCTCTTTGACCAGTGGCAGCATAATGCGAACCACGTCGCGACTGCGGTGCTCAATACGGCCGGGTAACGCTTTATCAATATGCTGCTGGTTATCAAGTCGAACGTCGTGCCAGCTGTTGCCTGCAGGGAATGAGGCGGTTTTGGCTCGCTGCTGATAGCCGTCTTTGTTACCCAGATTCCAGTTGGTGGCTTCGACGGAGAGCACGGCAATCCCCGCTTTGTCGAACACCTCCGCATCGTTACAACATCCAGTGCCTTTCGGGTAGTTCTTGTTCAGACCGGGATTAGTGCTGGCGGAGATACCGCGACTGCGTGCAATAGCCAGCGCCCGGTCGCGCGTGAGCTTACGAACCGCTTCAGGTGTTTTTTGCCCGCTGTTGAAATAGAGCTTATCGCCGACGATCAGGTTATCGAGATTAATCACCAGCAGCGTATTTTTCTTCTCGGCGGCGCTCATGCGTTTGAGTACGTTCTCTGCGCCGAGCTTGCCTTCTTCTTCTCCGCTGGTGGCGATAAAGCGGATGCCGTACTCGGTCGGGACATTCTTGAGTTTTTCTGCCAGTTCCAGCATCACGCCGAGACCCGCCGCGTTATCGTCAATCCCTTGCAGCGTTAATCCACCGAGATTGGCATCGGAGTCGGCATCGCTTTGCGGCGCGTAGGTATCAAGGTGCGCCATAATAATAATCTGCTGCGGTGCCTTACCTTCATGTGCTGCAATTACCGTGCTACCCGTTACGTTATGCCAGTTTTTATGGTTATTTTTGGCGGTATACACATAGCGGCTATTAAACGTCCGAATATCACTGCTGTATCCCATCTGCTGAAACTGCTGACGTAAATAATCGGCAGACAACATTTCTGCAGGCGAGCCCGTCACGCGGCCAGGAAAAAACGTTGCAATATGGCGGGCCTGGAAGTTGGCGATATCTCCGGGCTTCGAAGAGGTTGCCTGTGCGGGAAGGATAAAGCACACGCCGAGCGCCAGGGCAGCAGGAAAGTGGCGCAATGCGGAAAACATAGTGAGTCCTTAAATACCAAGCATAAATTTTTACCCGCTAGTATGAAACCGTGATCGGGGTAAAACAATTTCATTTGCTCCTAAATGCCCGAAATCCGGCGGCTTAAGCACTTTTTGATATTTGCTTTTCCAGATCGTTATTCCTTTGAGGAACTACTCATTCCAATTCGTAATTTCATTCGTTCTCTTGCCCTCCCTATAGTCGAGTTATCTGAGCATCGTTAGAACAATAACGGCATTACATAGGAACGGTTATGGATCAAAAACGACTTACCCACCTGCGGCAACTGGAAGCGGAAAGCATCCATATTATTCGTGAGGTGGCCGCCGAGTTTTCTAATCCGGTGATGATGTATTCCATCGGCAAAGACTCCAGCGTAATGCTGCATCTGGCGCGCAAAGCGTTTTATCCCGGCACGCTGCCGTTCCCGTTGCTACATGTGGACACCGGCTGGAAATTCAGCGAGATGTATGAATTCCGTGACCGTACAGCCAAGGCTTACGGCTGCGAGTTGTTGGTGCATAAAAACCCGGAAGGGGTGGCGATGGGGATTAACCCGTTTGTCCACGGCAGCGCCAAGCATACCGACATCATGAAAACCGAGGGACTGAAGCAGGCGCTGAACAAATACGGCTTTGACGCCGCGTTCGGTGGTGCCCGCCGCGATGAAGAGAAATCGCGTGCCAAAGAGCGAATTTATTCCTTCCGCGATCGTTTTCATCGCTGGGACCCGAAAAACCAGCGTCCGGAACTGTGGCACAACTACAACGGGCAGATTAACAAAGGCGAAAGCATTCGCGTGTTCCCGCTTTCGAACTGGACCGAACAGGATATCTGGCAGTACATCTGGTTGGAAAATATCGACATTGTACCGCTGTACCTGGCCGCGGAGCGCCCGGTGCTGGAACGTGATGGCATGCTGATGATGATCGATGACGACAGGATCGATCTGCAACCCGGTGAGGTTATCAAAAAACGCATGGTGCGTTTCCGCACGCTTGGCTGCTGGCCGCTTACCGGCGCCGTGGAGTCAAACGCGCAGACGCTGCCGGAAATTATCGAAGAAATGCTGGTCTCAACCACCAGTGAACGTCAGGGCCGCGTGATTGACCGCGACCAGGCGGGCTCCATGGAGCTGAAGAAACGTCAGGGGTATTTCTAAGGAGCCGCCATGAATACGACACTTGCACAACAAATTGCTAATGAAGGCGGCGTTGAAGCCTGGATGGTTGCCCAGCAACACAAAAGCCTGCTGCGCTTTTTAACCTGCGGCAGCGTGGATGACGGGAAAAGTACGCTGATTGGCCGACTGCTGCACGACACGCGCCAGATTTACGAAGATCAGCTCTCAACGCTGCATAACGACAGCAAACGTCATGGTACCCAGGGTGAGAAACTGGATCTAGCGCTGCTGGTTGACGGGTTACAGGCTGAGCGTGAGCAGGGGATCACCATCGACGTGGCCTACCGCTATTTCTCCACCGAGAAGCGCAAATTTATTATTGCCGATACGCCAGGGCACGAGCAGTACACCCGGAACATGGCCACCGGTGCGTCCACATGCGACCTGGCGATCCTGCTGATTGATGCACGTAAAGGTGTGCTGGACCAGACTCGCCGCCACAGTTTTATCTCCACGCTGCTGGGGATCAAACATCTGGTGGTGGCGATCAATAAAATGGATCTGGTGAGCTTCAGCGAAGAAACATTTACCCGCATTCGCGAAGATTATCTGACCTTTGCCGAACAGTTGCCGGGCAATCTGGATATTCGCTTTGTGCCACTTTCTGCGCTGGAAGGCGACAACGTGGCCTCCCAGAGTAAAAACATGCCATGGTATAGCGGCCCGACGCTGCTGGAGGTACTGGAAACGGTAGAGATCCAGCGGGCTGTTGAGACCCAACCGATGCGTTTCCCGGTACAGTATGTGAATCGCCCGAACCTGGATTTTCGTGGTTATGCCGGAACTCTGGCCTCCGGTCGCGTAACGGTAGGCCAGCGAATCAAAGTGCTGCCGTCTGGCGTTGAATCAAGCGTCGCGCGGATCGTCACCTTTGACGGCGATCTCCAGGAAGCGCATGCGGGCGAAGCGATTACACTGGTACTGAAAGATGAAATCGACATCAGCCGTGGCGACCTGTTGCTGGATGCTCGCGAAGTGTTGCCTGCGGTACAGCATGCTGCCGTTGACGTGGTATGGATGGCGGAACAACCGCTGTCGGAAGGTCAGAGCTATGACATCAAAGTCGCGGGCAAGAAGACGCGTGCCCGCGTAGATAACGTGCAGTATCAGGTCGATATCAATAACCTGACTCAGCGTGAGGTCGACGCGTTGCCGCTGAATGGTATTGGCCTGGTTAATTTGACGTTTGATGAACCGCTGGTACTGGACACCTATCAGCATAACCCAGTGACGGGCGGCCTGATTATTATTGACCGCCTGACCAACGTCACCGTGGGTGCGGGACTGATCCGCGAACCCATCGAGCAGCAACAGGCCACGACATCCCCCTTCAGCGCGTTTGAACTGGAACTGAATGCACTGGTGCGTCGTCACTTCCCGCACTGGAATGCACGCGATTTGCTGGGAGGAAAGTAATGGCGCAGCATGACGAAAACGTCGTCTGGCATGCCCATCCCGTTACGCCGCAACAGCGAGAGCAACGCCACGGTCACCGTGGTGTTGTGCTGTGGTTTACCGGGCTCTCCGGCTCGGGTAAATCGACGGTGGCAGGGGCGCTGGAAGAAGCGCTGTACAATCTGGGCGTCAGTACCTATCTGCTGGATGGCGACAACGTGCGCCATGGCCTGTGCAGCGATCTGGGTTTTAGCGACGCCGATCGCAAAGAGAACATCCGGCGGGTGGGGGAAGTCGCTAGTCTGATGGTGGATGCCGGGCTGGTGGTGCTGACGGCATTTATCTCCCCGCATCGCGCTGAGCGGCAAATGGTCCGCGAGCGCGTCGGCGAGGGGCGTTTTATCGAGGTGTTTGTCGATACGCCGCTGGCGACATGCGAAGCCCGCGATCCGAAAGGGCTGTATAAAAAAGCGCGAGCGGGTGAACTGCGCAATTTCACCGGAATTGACGCGGTGTATGAAGCGCCTGAATCGCCAGAGATTCACCTTGATGGTGAACAATTGGTAACAAATTTGGTTCCTCAATTATTAGACCTGCTGAGGCAGCAAGATATTATCAGATCCTGAGACATCCCCGAGCTTATCGGCTTGGTCAGTCAAGGTCACAGGATTAGCTATGCGTAACAGCCATAACATTACTATTGCAGAGTCAGACACCTTCAATGCCGACGACGAAACCATCTGGTCACTACCGGGGGCCGTGGTCGGTTTTGTGGCGTGGTTGCTGGCGCTGGGCATTCCATGTCTTATGTATGGCCCTAACACGCTGTTTTTCTTCCTCTATACCTGGCCGTTTTTCCTTGCATTGCTGCCTGTCGCGATTGTGGCGGGAATAGCCCTGCACTCGTTATTGAAGGGACGATTGTTCCTGAGCATGACGTGTACCCTGCTGACGGTGGGGCTGATGTTTGGGGCATTGTTTATGTGGCTGCTGGGCTAGGTTATCTCCCTTCTCTTTATATGGCTACTGAGGCTGAAACGCGGACTGGTCATAATTCAAACCGTAACCAACAATGAGATTATGTTCTCCTTACACGGGGTATACGTAACAACGAGCAAATGTGGTACATTTGCCCGCGTTGTCGCGGTATTCCCGCCTGTAGACGGAGAGTCGTCTGCGGATGTTTTGGGATGATGATGCCGTTTTTCAGGGGGCAGGATGGGTAAACTAACGCTGCTGTTGCTGGCTTTATTGGTCTGGCTTCAGTATTCGCTGTGGTTCGGTAAGAACGGCATACATGACTATAGCCGCGTCAACGATGATGTGGCTGCGCAGCAAGCGACAAATGCGAAACTTAAAGCGCGTAACGATCAGCTGTTTGCCGAAATTGACGATCTCAATGGCGGTCAGGAAGCGATTGAAGAGCGTGCGCGCAACGAACTCAGCATGACCAAGCCGGGCGAAACCTTTTATCGTCTGGTGCCTGACGCGTCTAAACGCGCTCAGACTGCAGGGCAAAACAATCGATAAACCAGCCAAGGATTTAACATGGCAGCCACTTTATTGGACGTTTGCGCCGTGGTACCGGCTGCCGGATTTGGCCGCCGAATGCAATCGGAGTGTCCTAAGCAGTATCTCTCCATCGGCAATAAAACCATTCTTGAACACTCGGTTGCTGCGCTACTGGCGCATCCCCGGGTGACGCATGTCGTCATTGCTATCAGCCCTGGCGACAGCCGCTTTGCAGAACTTCCTCTGGCAGCGCACCCGCAAATCACCGTGGTGGATGGCGGCAATGAGCGCGCCGATTCAGTGCTGGCCGGTTTGCAGGCCGTCGGAAATGCCCGCTGGGTGCTGGTGCATGATGCAGCCAGACCGTGCCTGCATCAGGGCGATTTATCTCGTTTACTGGCGATAAGCGAAACCAGTCGTACAGGTGGGATCCTTGCCGCACCGGTGCGCGATACCATGAAACGCGCGGAACCGGGCAAAACTGACATTGCCCATACGGTCGATCGCACTGACTTATGGCACGCGTTGACGCCGCAGTTTTTCCCCCGCGAGTTATTACACCACTGCCTGGCCCGAGCACTCAACGAAGGCGCGACCATTACTGATGAGGCCTCGGCGCTGGAATATTGCGGCTTTCATCCACAGCTTGTCGAAGGACGCGCTGATAATATTAAAGTTACTCGTCCGGAAGATCTGGCGCTTGCGGAATTTTATCTGACTCGAAGAATCTAGACACAAAATCATTCAAGCTGCATCGAGGCGGCTACTGAGTGAATCCCCAGGTGCTTACATAAGTAAGTGACTGGGGTGAACAAAGGCAGCCAACAAAGAGGCCGCTTGAAGGATGATGTGTATATCAGGAGAATGCATAATGCGAATTGGACACGGTTTTGATGTACACGCCTTTGGCGGCGTAGGCCCAATTATCATTGGTGGCGTGCGCATCCCGTACGAAAAGGGGCTGCTGGCGCATTCTGATGGCGACGTCGCGTTACATGCGCTGACTGATGCGCTACTGGGCGCGGCAGCGCTGGGCGATATCGGTAAACTGTTCCCGGACACCGATCCGGCCTTTAAAGGGGCAGATAGCCGCGAATTATTACGTGAAGCCTGGCGTCGTATTCAGGCCAAAGGCTACACGCTCGGCAATGTGGATGTGACCATTATTGCGCAGGCACCGAAGATGCTGCCGCACATTCCACAAATGCGCGTGTTTATTGCCGAAGATCTTGGCTGTCATATGGATGATGTTAACGTGAAAGCGACCACCACGGAGAAACTCGGTTTTACCGGGCGTGGGGAAGGGATTGCCTGTGAATCGGTGGCGTTACTCATAAAGGCTGCAAAATGACAGAGTTTGAAAATCTGACGTATCTCCACGGTAAACCGCAGGGCCGTGGCGTATTGAAGGCGAATCCAGAAGACTTTGTGGTGGTCGAGGATTTAGGCTTTGAACCGGACGGAGAAGGCGAACACGTTCTGGTACGCATCCTGAAGAACGGCTGTAACACTCGTTTTGTCGCCGATGCACTGGCAAAGTTTTTGAAAATTCATGCCCGTGAAGTCAGCTTCGCCGGGCAGAAAGATAAGCATGCGGTCACTGAACAGTGGCTGTGCGCGCGCGTGCCGGGCAATGTCATGCCTGATTTAAGCAAATTTGAGCTTGAAGGCTGTAAAGTGCTGGAGTACGCCCGTCACAAGCGTAAGCTGCGTTTAGGTGCCCTGAAAGGTAACGGCTTTACGGTGGTGCTGCGTGAAGTCAACGATCGCGCTGACGTTGAAGCACGTTTGCAGGCTATTCTCGAGCGCGGCGTACCGAACTATTTTGGTGCCCAACGTTTTGGCATCGCCGGCAGTAACCTGCAAGGGGCGCTGCGCTGGGCGCAAAGCGATGCACCGGTGCGCGATCGCAATAAACGCAGTTTTTGGTTGTCGGCAGCCCGTAGCGCGTTGTTTAATCAAATAGTCAATGAACGATTGAAAAAAACAGACTTTAATCAAGTTGTTGACGGCGATGCGCTACAATTGTCTGGACGCGGAAGTTGGTTTGTTGCCACTCCTGAAGAACAGGCTGAATTACAGCGTCGCGTTAATGAAAGAGAGTTAATGATTACAGCTGCATTACCCGGCTGCGGTGAGTGGGGAACTCAGCGCGATGCGCTGGCGTTTGAACAGGCCGCCATTGCCGATGAAAGCGTGCTGCAGTCTTTATTATTGCGTGAGAAAGTCGACGCATCGCGTCGCGCTATGCTGCTGTACCCACAACAATTAAGCTGGAACTGGTGGGATGACGTAACCGTTGAGTTACGCTTCTGGCTACCGGCAGGTAGCTTTGCCACCAGTGTAGTAAGGGAACTTATTAACACAACGGGTGATTATGCGTATATTGCTGAGTAACGATGATGGGGTCCACGCGCCCGGTATACAAACGCTGGCGAAAGCGCTGCGTGAGTTTGCTGACGTACAGGTAGTTGCCCCGGATCGTAACCGCAGTGGCGCGTCTAACTCGCTGACGCTGGAATCTTCGCTTCGCACCTTCACCTATGAAAACGGTGATATCGCCGTGCAAATGGGCACGCCTACCGACTGCGTCTATCTGGGCGTAAACGCATTAATGCGTCCGCGTCCGGACATCGTAGTTTCCGGGATTAACGCCGGTCCTAATCTGGGTGACGATGTTATCTATTCTGGAACCGTTGCGGCAGCGATGGAAGGCCGGCACCTGGGCTTTCCCGCGCTGGCGGTCTCACTGGATGGTCATAAACACTACGATACCGCAGCCGCGATTACCTGCCGCATTTTACGTGCGCTGAGCCGCGAACCGCTGCGTACCGGGCGCATTCTGAATATCAACGTCCCGGACTTGCCGCTGGATCAGATTAAAGGTATTCGCGTTACCCGCTGCGGCAGTCGCCATCCGGCGGATCAGGTTATTCCACAGCAGGACCCGCGCGGTAACACGTTGTACTGGATTGGGCCGCCGGGCGAAAAATGCGATGCCGGGCCGGATACGGACTTTGCTGCCGTCGATAAAGGCTATGTTTCTGTCACGCCGCTGCATGTTGATTTAACCGCATACGGCGCGCATCAGGTTGTTTCTGATTGGTTAGACAGCGTGGGAGTCGACACGCAATGGTAAGCAGACGCGTACACACTCTTCTTGAACAATTACGTGCGCAGGGCATCAGAGATGAGCTTGTACTTGATGCGCTCGCCGCCGTGCCGCGTGAAAAATTCATTGATGAGGCGTTTGAACATAAGGCCTGGGAAAACATCGCCTTGCCCATTGGTCAGGGGCAGACGATTTCGCAGCCTTATATGGTCGCACGTATGACCGAGTTGCTTGAGCTGACGCCACAATCGCGGGTGCTGGAAATCGGCACCGGTTCCGGTTACCAGACAGCGATTCTGGCGCATCTGGTGCAGCATGTGTGTTCTGTCGAGCGCATTAAAGGTTTGCAGTGGCAGGCGCGTCGTCGCCTGAAGCAGCTTGATTTACATAATGTTTCAACCCGTCATGGTGATGGATGGCAAGGCTGGCAGGCACGAGCGCCGTTTGACGCCATCATTGTGACAGCAGCACCGCCGGAAATCCCTACCGCGTTAATGACGCAGTTGGATGAAGGCGGCATTCTCGTCTTACCCGTGGGCGACGAGCACCAGTATTTGAAACGGGTGCGTCGTCGGGGAGGCGAATTTATTATCGATACCGTGGAGGCTGTACGCTTCGTACCCTTAGTTAAAGGGGAATTAGCGTAGATATAGGTTCTGAATACCTGGAGTTTTCCTGGATATTCTGGAATTAGTAAGCGTATCGTGGTCACGTTTTCCAGTGTCCAGCCCGATGCCTTGCACGGTGATTACGTCACTGGTTGTTAACCAAATTTTCCTGGGGGATAAATGAGCGCGGGAAGCCACAAATTTACCGTTCGCCGCATGGCGGCATTGTCACTGGTTTCGTTATGGCTGGCAGGCTGTTCTAACACCTCGAATCCGCCTGCGCCGGTCAACTCTGTTGATGGCGGTGCGCCAACGAACACCAATTCTGGCATGCTAATCACGCCTCCACCTAAAATGGGCACGACGGCGACCGCACAGCAAACGCCGCAGATCCAACCGGTGCAGCGTCCAACCACGCAGTCAACACAAATTCAGCCCGTTGCTGAACAGCCAGTGCAGACGGAAAACGGACGCATTGTGTACAACCGTAAGTATGGGAACATTCCGAAAGGGAGCTATACCGGCGGCAGCACCTATACAGTTAAGAAAGGTGACACACTTTTCTATATTGCCTGGATAACCGGGAACGATTTCCGTGACCTAGCACAACGCAATAACGTTCCGGCCCCGTATGGCCTGAATGTGGGACAAACTCTGCAAGTGGGCAACGCATCGGGTGCGCCGATTACCGGCGGCAATGCCATCACCCAGGCGGATGCAGCACAGCAAGGAGTTGTGACCAACCCTGCACAAAATTCCACCGTCGCTGTTGCTTCGAAACCAACAATTACGTATTCTGAGGATTCAGGTGAACAAAGTGCTAACAAAATGTTGCCGAACAACAAGCCTGCTGGGACAGTTGTCACAGCGCCAGTAACGGCACCAGCAGTTAGCGCAACCGAATCGACTGCAAGCTCAACGTCTACCAGTGCGCCAATCTCCACCTGGCGTTGGCCGACTGACGGTAAAGTGATTGAAAACTTTGCGGCTACCGAAGGTGGCAATAAAGGGATCGACATTGCAGGCAGTAAGGGACAGGCTATTGTCGCGACCGCAGATGGACGCGTCGTATATGCCGGTAACGCACTGCGCGGTTACGGTAATCTTATTATCATCAAACACAACGATGATTACCTGAGTGCCTACGCCCATAACGATACAATGCTGGTTCGGGAGCAACAAGAAATCAAGGCGGGGCAGAAAATAGCTACCATGGGTAGCACCGGAACCAGCTCTACACGCTTGCATTTTGAAATTCGTTACAAGGGGAAATCCGTAAACCCGCTGCGCTATTTACCGCAGCGATAATTCGGCGGAACCAGGCTTTCACTTGCTTGTTCCGTTTAGGGATCACGGGTAGGAGCCACCTTTATGAGTCAGAATACGCTGAAAGTTCATGATTTAAATGAAGACGCGGAATTTGATGAGAACGGAGTAGAGGCTTTTGATGAAAAAGCCTTGAGTGAAGAGGAACCCAGTGATAACGACCTGGCTGAAGAGGAGCTGTTATCGCAAGGGGCCACACAGCGTGTGTTGGACGCGACTCAGCTTTACCTTGGTGAGATTGGTTATTCGCCACTGTTAACAGCCGAAGAAGAAGTGTATTTCGCGCGTCGTGCATTGCGTGGAGATGTAGCCTCTCGCCGTCGCATGATTGAAAGTAACCTGCGTCTGGTGGTTAAAATTGCCCGTCGTTATGGCAATCGTGGTCTGGCATTGCTGGATCTGATTGAAGAGGGCAATCTGGGGCTTATCCGTGCCGTCGAGAAGTTTGACCCGGAGCGCGGGTTCCGCTTCTCAACATACGCAACCTGGTGGATCCGCCAGACGATCGAACGGGCGATTATGAACCAAACCCGTACGATCCGACTGCCGATCCATATAGTAAAAGAGCTGAACGTCTATCTGCGTACCGCGCGTGAGTTGTCGCATAAACTGGACCACGAACCGAGCGCAGAAGAGATTGCTGAACAACTGGATAAACCGGTTGATGACGTCAGCCGTATGCTCCGACTCAACGAGCGCATTACCTCGGTAGACACCCCGCTGGGTGGCGATTCCGAAAAAGCGTTGCTGGATATTCTGGCCGACGAAAAGGAAAACGGTCCGGAAGACACCACGCAAGACGATGATATGAAACAGAGCATCGTCAAATGGCTGTTCGAACTGAACGCCAAACAGCGTGAAGTGCTGGCACGTCGTTTCGGTCTGCTGGGGTATGAAGCTGCGACACTGGAAGATGTGGGCCGTGAAATTGGTCTCACTCGTGAACGTGTTCGTCAGATTCAGGTTGAAGGTCTGCGTCGTCTGCGTGAAATCCTGCAGACACAGGGACTGAATATCGAAGCGCTGTTCCGCGAGTAAGCACAGTTCTATCAAGAAAGGCCAGTCTCAGTGAGGCTGGCCTTTTTCTTGCTTTATTGCCATCCGGCAGAATTACCCCATCATCTTGCGTACCAGTTGCGTGAACTGTTCACGCTCTTCCTCGCTCAACCTGCCCAGAAACTCATCATCAACGCTATCGCCCAGCGGCGCTGCGCTTGCCAGTAGTGCCTCACCTTGCTCAGTCAAATAGACAAACCGACGACGCTTATCCGCCGGGAAGTGTTCACGCCTGACCAGCTCACGCTTTTCCATACGGCTCAGCAGCTCGGCAAGCGTGGCCTTGGTGCAGACCGCGGCTTCGGTGAGAGCAACCTGTTCAATGCCGGGATGCTCGGCAATAGCGCGCATCACTGCGTACTGCGGCTTGGTGAGCTCCGGTAATTCGTGCTGCCAGCGTGACGTATGCTGCTGGAAAAGCTGACGTAACAGGTGAAAGGCTTTATTTCGTAACGGCATAGGGACTCCGGGATCGCGGTCGGCTTCTATCATAGCGGGTAATGCGCCATTTTTTAACGATCGTTTCTTTAGCTATCTGTGCGAGTCACCCTTGCCTGAAATGTATCGAGAGCGTATTTTAGCTAAAATGTTCGTACACGAACAAATATTGAGGGGCTGAATGAGACTGATCGTAGGGATGACCGGTGCAACGGGAGCACCGCTTGGTGTGTCGCTGCTACAGGCGCTGCGGGAAATGCCGGAGGTGGAAACACATCTGGTGCTGTCGAAGTGGGCGAAAACCACCATTGAACTGGAAACGCCTTATAGCGTCCGCGAGGTGTCTGCGCTGGCGGATTATTGCCACAACCCGGCGGACCAGGCGGCGACGATCTCTTCCGGCTCATTTCACACCAACGGCATGATTATTATCCCCTGCAGCATGAAAACGCTGGCCGGAATTCGCGCAGGCTATGCCGAAGGGCTGGTGGGCCGTGCTGCCGACGTGGTGCTGAAGGAAGGGCGCAAACTGGTGCTGGTGCCGCGTGAAATGCCGCTGAGTACCCTCCATCTGGAAAATATGCTCGCACTTTCCCGCATGGGCGTCGCGATGGTGCCGCCGATGCCCGCGTTTTATAACCATCCCCAAACGATCGACGACATCACGCAGCACATTGTGGCGCGCGTACTCGATCAGTTTGGTCTGGAACATCCGAACGCCCGTCGCTGGCAGGGTTTACGACCGGCGCAGAATTTTTCACAGGAGAATGAATAATGGCATTTGATGATTTGCGCGGTTTCTTGCAGGCGCTGGACGACCAGGGGCAATTGCTGAAAATCAGCGAAGAGGTGAACGCTGAGCCGGATCTGGCCGCGGCTGCTAATGCGACAGGGCGTATCGGCGATGGCGCACCGGCATTGTGGTTTGACAATATTCGTGGCTTTACCGACGCCCGTGTGGCGATGAACACCATCGGCTCATGGCAAAACCATGCCATTTCGATGGGGCTGCCGATCAATACGCCGGTCAGAAAACAGATTGATGAGTTTATCCGACGCTGGGATAAATTTCCGATTGCCCCGGAGCGCCGTGCGAACCCGGCATGGGCTGAGAATACCGTCGACGGTGAAGACATTAATCTGTTCGACATTCTGCCGCTGTTTCGTTTGAACGACGGCGACGGGGGCTTCTATCTCGACAAAGCTTGCGTGGTGTCGCGCGATCCGCTGGATCCGGATAACTTCGGCAAGCAAAACGTCGGCATCTACCGCATGGAAGTGAAGGGCAAACGTAAGCTTGGCCTACAGCCGGTTCCGATGCACGACATCGCGCTGCATCTGCATAAAGCCGAAGAACGCGGTGAAGATCTGCCGATTGCCATCACCCTGGGTAACGATCCGATCATTACCCTAATGGGCTCTACGCCGCTGAAGTACGATCAGTCTGAATATGAGATGGCGGGTGCGCTGCGTGAAAGCCCATACCCGATCGCCACCGCGCCGCTCACCGGTTTTGACGTGCCGTGGGGTTCTGAGGTGATCCTCGAAGGTGTTATCGAAAGCCGCAAACGTGAAATCGAAGGGCCGTTTGGTGAGTTTACCGGTCACTATTCCGGGGGGCGCAATATGACGGTGGTGCGTATTGATAAAGTTTCTTATCGCACCAAACCGATTTTTGAATCGCTGTATTTGGGTATGCCGTGGACCGAAATCGACTACCTGATGGGGCCTGCGACCTGTGTGCCGTTGTATCAGCAACTGAAAGCGGAATTCCCGGAGGTACAGGCGGTGAATGCCATGTACACCCACGGTCTGCTGGCGATTATCTCGACTAAAAAACGCTATGGCGGCTTTGCCCGCGCGGTCGGCCTGCGGGCGATGACCACGCCGCACGGTCTGGGCTACGTGAAGATGGTGATTATGGTGGATGAGGACGTTGACCCGTTCAACCTGCCGCAGGTGATGTGGGCGCTGTCGTCGAAGGTCAACCCGGCAGGCGATCTGGTGCAGTTACCGAACATGTCGGTGCTGGAGTTGGATCCGGGTTCCAGCCCGGCAGGGATCACCGATAAGCTGATCATTGATGCCACTACCCCGGTTGCACCGGATAACCGTGGTCACTACAGCCAGCCGGTATGCGATTTACCGGAAACCAAAGCCTGGGCTGAAAAGCTGACCGCCATGCTGGCTAACCGTAAATAAGGAGTAGCAGATGATTTGTCCACGTTGTGCTGATGAACATATTGAAGTGATGGCAACCTCGCCGGTGAAAGGCGTCTGGACGGTATACCAGTGCCAGCACTGCCTGTACACCTGGCGTGATACCGAGCCGCTACGCCGTACCAGTCGCGAACATTACCCGCAGGCGTTTCGCATGACGCAAAAAGATATCGATGACGCGCCAATGGTGCCGAGCATCCCGCCGCTGCTGGCGGAAGGTAAGCGCTAATCAAAATCCCGGGCGTGGCTTTGCCTTGCCCGGCTTGCATATAGCGATATTTTGTAGGCCCGATGAGCGCAGCGACATCGGGCACAACGAGTGTTACACCAGGCTTTTCAACCGATAAATCCATTCCAGCGCCTGACGCGGTGTCAGGGAATCCGGGTCGAGATTTTCCAGCGCTTCTACAGCGGGAGACGTTTCTTCCGGTGCTGAAAGTAGCGACATTTGCGTCCCGTCTACCTGGGTCGCGGCGGCATTTGGCGTAATGCTTTCCAGTTCGCGCAGTTTTTGCCGTGCACGTTTGATAACGTCTTTCGGCACACCGGCCAGCGCAGCGACGGCCAGACCATAGCTTTTGCTTGCCGCACCATCCTGCACACTATGCATAAAGGCAATCGTATCGCCGTGCTCTAATGCGTCCAAATGCACATTGGCAACGCCTTCCATCTTCTCTGCTAACTGAGTCAGTTCAAAGTAGTGGGTTGCGAACAGCGTCAATGCCTTGATTTTATTGGCAAGATTTTCTGCGCACGCCCATGCCAGCGACAGACCGTCATAGGTGGAGGTGCCGCGCCCAATCTCATCCATCAACACCAGGCTGTTCTCGGTGGCGTTATGCAAAATATTGGCGGTTTCGGTCATCTCAACCATAAAGGTCGAACGACCGGACGCCAGGTCATCCGCTGCGCCCACGCGGGTAAAGATGCGATCGATCGGACCTATCTCAACCTTTTGCGCCGGAACATAGCTGCCGATGTAGGCCAGCAGGGCGATCAGTGCGGTCTGGCGCATATAGGTACTTTTACCGCCCATATTCGGCCCGGTGATGATCAACATCCGGCGCTGAGGTGAAAGATTCAGCGGGTTGGCAATAAACGGTTCGGTCAGCACCTTTTCAACCACCGGATGACGGCCTTCGGTAATACGAATGCCGGGTTTATCGGTGAAGGTCGGGCAGGTGTAATTCAGGGTATAAGCCCGTTCGGCCAGATTGACCAGCACGTCGAGCTCGGCCAGCGCGCTGGCGCTCTGCTGTAAATCCGCCAGGTGTGGTAACAGCATGTCGAAGAGTTCGTCGTACAGCTGTTTTTCCAGCGCCAACGCTTTACCCTTCGAGGTCAGGACTTTGTCTTCGTACTCTTTGAGTTCAGGAATGATGTAGCGTTCGGCATTTTTTAGCGTCTGGCGGCGCACGTAGTTAATGGGCGCCAGATGGCTTTGACCGCGGCTGATCTGAATGTAGTAACCGTGTACACCGTTAAATCCAACCTTAAGTGTGTCCAGCCCGGTGCGTTCACGCTCGCGGATCTCCAGTCGGTCAAGATAGTCGGTCGCGCCATCGGCCAGCGCCCGCCACTCGTCCAGCTCATCGTTATAGCCTGGCGCAATGACGCCACCGTCGCGTACCAGTACCGGCGGGGCTTCAACGACGGCGCGTTCCAGCAGTTCACGCAGTTCGCTGAACTCGCCCATTTTCTCGCGCAGCATCTGTACCGGCGCGCTGTCGACGCCTTCCAGCTGTGCACGCAGTTCAGGTAATTGCTGAAAGGCGTGGCGCATACGGGCCAGATCGCGTGGACGCGCGGTACGCAGTGCCAGGCGAGCCAGAATACGCTCCAGATCGCCGACCTGACGCAGAACCGGCTGTAATTCGCTGGTGACATCCTGCAGGGCGCCGATCGTCTGCTGACGTTCGGTGAGGATTTTGGTGTCGCGAACCGGCATATGCAGCCAGCGCTTAAGCATACGGCTGCCCATCGGGGTGACGGTGCAGTCGAGCACCGAGGCCAGCGTATTTTCGATACCGCCGGCCAGATTCTGGGTAATCTCCAGATTCCGGCGTGTGGCGGCATCCATAATGATGCTGTCCTGCTGGCGCTCCATGGTGATGGAACGAATATGCGGCAGCGAGGTGCGCTGGGTATCTTTCGCATATTGCAGCAGACAGCCTGCGGCACATAAGCCGCGCGGTGCGTTTTCGACACCAAAGCCAATCAGGTCCCGCGTGCCAAACTGTAAGTTAAGTTGCTGGCGGGCGGTATCAATTTCAAATTCCCACAGCGGACGGCGACGCAGTCCGCGACGGCCTTCGATCAGCGAGGTCTCGGCGAAATCTTCGGCATACAGCAGTTCTGCCGGGTTAGTGCGCTGTAATTCTGCCGCCATGGTCTCACGGTCGGCTGGTTCACTGACGCGAAAGCGCCCGGAGCTGATGTCTAGCGTGGCATAGCCGTAGCCTTTGCTGTCCTGCCAGATAGCGGCCAGCAGGTTGTCCTGACGCTCCTGCAACAACGCTTCATCGCTGATGGTACCGGGCGTGACGATGCGGACAACTTTGCGCTCAACCGGACCTTTGCTGGTGGCAGGGTCGCCAATTTGTTCGCAAATGGCAACCGACTCCCCCTGATTCACCAGTTTTGCGAGGTAGTTTTCTACCGCGTGGTGGGGAATGCCCGCCATCGGGATCGGTTCGCCCGCGGATGCGCCGCGCTTGGTCAGCGAGATATCCAACAGCTGCGACGCGCGTTTGGCATCGTCATAAAACAGTTCGTAAAAGTCGCCCATGCGGTAAAACAGCAGGATCTCCGGGTGCTGAGCCTTCAGCTTAAGATACTGCTGCATCATGGGGGTGTGGTTGGTGAAGTCCGTATCAAGTGACTCTTTCATATTGATTATGCTCGTTTTTTAATATTTTTAGGTACTCGGGCAGTCTCATGTGAACCCCCTGTAGACTCACACAAACCCATAAATTTCACTATCGAAAGCAGCCTGAAGGGCTGCAACGGCAAGCCTCAGTTCAGCCACAATAGAGTATCTTATCACCGACTACCCCAGACATTCACCCGTCACTTTGGCGCAAAAATACGGTGTCACTATTCACTCTCGGGCAAGTCATAATTCTGGCAGTACAGGTAGGGGATGCCTTCTTTAGTGATCAGGTAGGTTTCTTTATTCAGAGAGAAAAGATCGACATTAGAGACGCTGGTATTGGTCAGGAAGAAATCGGGCAGGAGTTGCTGGATGATATTGACAGGGGCGGTTTCACGATTTGATATATGGATGTTCTGCGATACCCATACCGGGCTTGAGCCATAGCTGGAGTGGGTAAACAACACCATGCGTTGCACGGTTTGCTCGCTGTTGTTTGCATCTTTGATGATGCCATCAATATTCACAATACCTTTACTGTCCCCACTTTTGATATCGATGATCCCGCGAAACGAGGCTGTATCGCGTACGATCTCGATCGTAGCGCGACAGGCTAGATTATGTAGATGGCTATGATTTTTACCCTGCTGCCAAAAACTCACAATACTGATAACCACAAGACAAAGCAGCAGGATAATACCTGTTTGTGTTCTGATTTTGGGCGCGCGGGAAGGTAAGTTCATTAGCTATCGTACCGTGGGTAATAGACCGACTGACAGGTATTCTTCTTCTGCTCTCCGTTTATAGGGGAGCGACACTGGATCACTGACAGTTTTTTGGACTCAGGATACGTCGTTATATAGATAAATTTATTGTCCTGGCACAACCCTGGGTTCTTATCGATAAAAGCAGTGTGTCGGGAGAAATCGCTGGCATCGTTATTAAAATAATACTTACAGTTTGAGTGGGTATTTTGGGTGGCAATATAACCGGAAAAATAATTATCACGGGTGTTCCACGGATACAGTATCAGACCGCAGATGATAATAGTCAGTAAGACCAGTACAGATTCTGTCCTGGTGATCCGTGTTTTATGTGCGGTATTATCTGAAAACTCAGTGAGGTCGGTATTGGGCGGCCAATCTTCTTCTATTGCCGCAGGGCAATTCTCCGGCGTGTCAATTTCCTCAATGCTAAATGTGTCCTGGATGATCAGCCCTTTACGGGTAATGGTTGTGATAAAGGATGCTTCCAGTTCTAACTGAAGTAAACTTTTACGCAGCGAGAGAATACTCTGATAAAAAGCATTGAAGCTTGCCTGACGATGGTTTTCACCCCAGCCAAATTCCAGTAGTTCGTTTTGCGAAACCACTTTTCCGTGATTTTGGATGAGTAATAAAAGACATAATGATGCTGAGTGCTTGAGCTTTATCTGTAGCTCGGGTTGATCCACTCTCGCCAGGCATTGAGTTGCTGGTGTAAAGATGATTTTTCTTTCAATCAGATAACTGATGTTACCAGTCTCAGACATGATGTCTCTACTCTTGATGATGCTTTCATTGGTGGGGTGGCATTAAAAACATCCCGGCCATCAGGACCACCAATGTCTGTCAGATTCTGCAGCCAGAACCGCGAAATGTTGCAATTTAGTATCATAGCACAACAACAGTAATGGTTTGTTAATGAAAATAAAACATATAGGAATCAAATAATTGTATCTTTCTGGCTATTGCGAAAAGAAGAGAAAGAAGAAATAATGATGACAAAGGCGATAAGCATTAATTCTCTTTGGACTGCGCAATATACTGTTCGGCATCACCACGCGAGAACACGGTTCACACCGAAAACGCGCCAAAGTACCTGGGAATGCGGGTGGTGAAACCATGATGGTTGCGATGTTTGTCGTACCTGTAGTGCGTAGCATCCGGATTAACATAAAAATATAAACGGAAATAAATGTCAGCATGTTATTAAGCTGGCATTTATTTTTGTTTCTGTTTTTTTGTCAGGCATAAATTTGTAGCAGAGATATCCATGTTCCAGAATGAAATAGAGAAGTCGGTAGTACTTATTGGTGATGAAATTAAGAAATCAGATAACGCCTGGCTCTCCTTACGGAAAAAACGCCAGCGTATTGACCTGAAGGTCGATGGACATATCTTATTTCTGGAGAAAGGGACGGTCTCTGTGTATCGTGTAGAAAATGACCTGGTTACGGTCAGTATTTCAGCACCCGCTATTCTCGGGCTACCGCAAATGCGCACCGAAGTGGCAGGACATTATTTACGCTGTGACACCGATTGTGAAATGTGGGCAATGAGCGTGCAGAATGCCGATCTCCTGTTCACCGCTAAAAATTTATGGAAGCAGGCGTTTGATATCTTAACGCACCATCTGCAACGCTATTTTCAGCGCGAGACCCTGCAATCGCACCGTACTATTCGCGAGCTGATTATTGAGCATGTGAAGTATATTTGGGCGATGGCACCTGAGGTGCGCGAAAAAACGTCAGTGTATACCTTTATTCTGGCGCGTAACCATATCTCGCGCAGCGCCATCCACAAGGTATTACAGGAACTAGTTAGCGACGGAAAAATTAGCCTGAATCGCGGAAAGCTCACTTCTTATATCCCATCATAACCGCGTACGCCCCCAGGGCTAGGACTGGGGGCGCAGAGCCATTAACGTTCTCTCAGTGCTTCCGCACGTGCGCGGATAATCGGTTTGAGTAGATAGCTAAGAATCGTCTTTTTACCGGTGAGAATATCGACGCTGGCCACCATACCGGGAATAATCAACATCGGGTGCTCTTTCGTCCCCAGATAGTTTTTATCCGTTTGCAAACGGACAATATAGAAACTCCGCCCCTGTTTATCCGTAACCGTATCCGGGCTTATCTGTACCACTTCACCTTGCAGGCCACCATAGATGGTGTAGTCGTAGGCGGTAAATTTCACCATCGCGTGCTGGCCCGGATGAAGGAAGGCAATATCGCGCGGTTGTATTTTGGCTTCAACCAACAGCTTGTCATCAAGCGGGACGATCTCCACCAGATCGCTACCGGGTTGAATCACCCCACCGATGGTATTCACCATGACCTGCTGGACGATACCGCGGACCGGCGAGGTGACCATAGTACGATTCACGCGGTCTTCCAGTGCTTTGACGCTGGCCTGCGCCTTACTCAGATTGGTACGGGCTTCGTTTAACTGGGCCAGCGCATCGCTTTGAAAGCGACCGCGACTTTCGCCAATTTTGTTCTCAATCTCTTTTATTTCTGAAGCGACTTTAGGCAACGTCAGGCTGATAGAATTTAACTGCCCGGCGGTTTCTACTTCAGTACGGCGCAGACGCAGCAGCTCGACTTTCGAGATCGCCCCGGAGGCAAGCAGCGGCTCGGACATTTTGATTTCCTGGCGAATTAACCCGAGACTGCGCTTAAACTGATCTTCTTTTGATTCAACATCGCGCAGTTCCTGTTTCTTCTGTACCAACTGCTCTTCAAGTCCGGAGATTTCGTTGTGAAATTGCGCGCGACGGCTGTTGTACAGTTCTGTTTCTCCGCGGGCGACGTCCGGTGCTTTGCTGGCTATCTCTTCTGAGATAACAAAGTCCCGGTTTTCAACCTCTGCCGTCAGGCGTTCCACCTTCGCCCGCAGGCCGAGTTTATCGGCTTCTGTTTCACCGACGTTAGAGGCAAAACGGGTATCGTCGAGATGCAACAGTGGCGTACCGGCGTTAACGATTTGTCCTTCATGCACGTACAGCTCGGTAACAATCCCGCCTTCCAGGTTCTGTATCTTTTGCAGTTTTGACGAGGGGATCGCTTTACCTTCGCCGCGCGTCACTTCGTCAATGCTGGCAAAGCCCGCCCACACGAAGGCCAGCAGCACCAACGCCAGAATCACCCACAGCGTCAGGCGAATCACCCTCGGGGCGTCATCAATAATGGCGTGGCTGACGTCATTGATACTGTCAGTTTGATTTTCATCGCGGGCACGAAAGTAGGGCTGTACAGAGCGGCGGGCGCGAGCCAGGAAATCAGCGAGACGCATTTATCTGCCCCTTTTTTAACGCATCCATCACGACCGCTTTCGGGCCGTCGGCAATGATGCGTCCTTTATCAACAATAATCAGGCGGTCAACCAGCGAAAGCATTGAGGCGCGATGAGTAACCAGTAATAGCGTTTTACCTGCAATGCAGGGGGCCAGCGCGTGTTTAATCTGCTCTTCGCTGGTGTTGTCCATCGAACTGGTGGGTTCATCCAGCAGCAGCAAAGGGGGATCGAGTAATAACGCACGTGCGAGCGCGACGGCCTGGCGTTGCCCGCCAGAAAGCCGCGAGCCACGCTCGCCGACCTGCAGGTTATAGCCGTCAGGGTGCAGGCGGGCGAAGTCGTTCACTCCCGCCAGTTCTGCCGCGCGCAGCATAGTTTCGTCATCGACATAGCGCGCGCCGCAAAGCAAGTTGTCGCGTAGCGTTCCGCTAAATAACTGGATGTCCTGCGGGACGTAGCCGATGCTGTGGCGCAGATCGTTGACATCCAGCTGGCGCGCATCGACACCGTCGATCAGGATGTTACCGGCACTGGGCGGGTACAAATTAACGATCAATTTACTCAGTGAGCTTTTACCGGAGCCGCTACGACCGATAATGCCTACACGCTCACCGGGCGAAATGGTCAGGTTGATCTTGTTGAGCGACAGGCTTTTTTGTTCCGGGTAGCTGAAGTCCACATCGCGAAATTCTATGCTGCCCTGCAGTTGTTCACGTTTGAGCGGCGTTTCATCCGCCCGGCGTTCCTGCGCCAGCGACATCATTTTCTCGGTACTTTTGATGGTCAGCTTCGCCTGTTGATAGCGGGCAATCAGGCCGGTTAACTGGCCCAGCGGCATTAAGGCGCGACCGTTGAGCATGTAGCAGGCGATCAGGCCGCCCATACTCAGCTTGCCGCCGATTATCATGTATACGCCGACGATGATCATTACCACGCCAGAGATCTGCTGGAACCAGCCGGTCAGGTTGCTTGCCAGGCTGGACAAGGTTTTCACGCGCAGTTCCAGACGGCTCAGGCTACCCAGCGTTTGCTCCCACAGATACTGGCGCTCGCTCTGGGCATTATTCACTTTGATGGCATCCAGGCTGCTTAATGTTTCAATCAGCAGCGCCTGGCGTTCGCTGGCCAGGCTCATGGTTTTTTCCACCGCGGCGTTAACCGGTTTTTGCAATGCCCAGCTGCACAGCAGCGCAACCGGCAGCGTGAGGACCGGGATCCACGCCAGCGCCCCGCCGATAATGCCGATGACAACCAGCAGCAGCAGGGTAAAGGGCAGGTCAATAATGGTTGTCAGGGTGAGCGAGGAGAGAAAATCGCGCAGCGACTGAAACTCGTGGATGTTTTGCGCGAAGCTGCCCACGCGCGCAGGGCGCTCCTTCATCTCCATACCGATAATGCGTTCAAACAGGGTCGAGGAGATAATGAGATCGCTTTTTTTGCCAGCAATATCCAGGCAGATGCTGCGCAGCATTTTTAAGATCAGATCAAAGACAAAAGCCAGGCAGATACCGACCGCCAGCACCCACAGGGTTACCGTCGCCTGATTCGGCACCACGCGGTCGTAGACGTTCATGGTAAACAGCGGCGTGCCGAGCGCAATCAGGTTGATCAGCAGACTGGCCAGCACGGCATCCATATACAGAAAGCGCGACAGCTTGAGCGTATCTTTAAACCAGGATTTAGTACGCGGTAAAAATGCTTCTGCCTGCAAATCGAATTCGTGGCGCGGGTGAGCAAAAATTACCTTGCCGGCATAGTTCTGCGCAAGCGTGGTGGCATCGACGGTGATTTCGCCTCCTTCGCTTTCGCTGGGCATAAAGCGGGCGCTACCGTCATCATTCCAGCCCAGTAACACCCCGGTTCCCCCGGAGCGCAGTAACAGAACGGCGGGCAGGGACATGGCGGGGATTTTATCGAGCGCGCGCGTCACCACCCGGGCTTTTAAACCGGCGCGTGCAGCGGCACGGGGGAATATATTCAGTGTGAGCCGATCGTTTTCTAATGGCAGGCCGCTGCTTAATGTTGCTCGACTGGCGGGTTTACCGTGCAAAGAACACAGAATGAGTAAGCTATCTAATAAAGGGTCGTCATTATAGCTACGGGGATCATGATATTGAGAATTTGTGCTATCAGAATTCTCCGGGACTTCATTTAATAATTCAGCTTGTGCACTCATTTTAGCAACCATTTCTGACTGCACGACTTAAAAATAGCATGCTAATAATAAGTGTGCAGCTCAGATGTTTATTTGTATAAATAATGATTAATGAAGTTCCGGCAGGTTATTTCCTGCTGCGGTATCTACAGGTTGCCCCGATGGCGGCGGTGCGATTTTTAGAATACTCATTAATTCACCGGTGCGTTCGCTAATTCGATACCCGCTGGTCATGGCCAGGTAACGTAATTCAACCAGACGACGTTTAGAGGAGAACACTTCATTTTCACTGTCGAGTAAATCCAGCAGCGTACGTTCACCCAGACTAAATTGGTCCTGATAGGCGGTGCGAACTTTCACGCTTCGGTCGGCATATTCTTTCGCCGACGGCAGCTGGGCGCGCGCATTTTGTAATGCAGTCCACGCCAGGCGCAGCTCCTGATTCAACTGGCGCAGGGTGTTATTGCGCACATCCTGAGCCTGTTTATGCAGGTAGGCGCGAGATTCCATGTTGGCTTTGTCGCTGCCGCCCTGGTACAGGTTGTAATGCAGCTTTACCATCGCTTCCCACTCTTCAGTGTGCGCGCGGGTGGTATCGGTGTTATTGCTGATACCCCGAGACAGCTCAACGTCGACACGCGGGTAGAAGGTCGATTTTGACGCTTCATACTGCTGATGTGCGGCTTCGATGTCGGCGTTGGCAGACTTCAGTAACGGGTTGTTGTTTTCCATCCGGTTTTTGGCGTCGGCAAGTGAGGTCGGGAGCTGCGCGTCAATGCTTTCCGGCAGGCTTAACCCTTCAGGATCTTGACCGCTTACACTGACAAACGTGGTCTTCGCGTCTTCCAGGTTGGTTTGCTCGGTGAGCAAATTGTTCCGTGCCTGCGCCAGACGAGCTTCCGCTTGCATAAAGTCGCCGGAGCGGCCCACGCCCTGATCGGTACGCAGTTTTATCTGGTCGTAAATGCGCTCGTGGTTAGCGAGATCATCTTCTGCCAGGCGAACAAACTCCTCGCGCTGCAGCACATCAAAATAGGCCTGAATTACCGTGTAAGCGGTGCTTTCGCTGGTGTTCATCACGCCAAATGCCCGTGAATCAACGGTCGCTTTTTGTCGTGCAACGTCGCTATGGGTGGCAAAACCATTAAACACATTTTGCTCCAGGCTGAGCGTCGCGCCATTGGGGGATTGAGTCAGCCCGTTTGTGCTGCCTGCGGCACGGGTGGTCGCATCATCAATATTTTTACGCCCGGTTTCGGCATTTAAATTCAATGCGGGTAAATATCCACCTTGTGCCGCACGGAGTTCTTTTTCTGCTGAATAGCGACTATTTATAGCCGCATTAACTTCAGGGTGATTAGCTAATGCGTCTTTAACGGTATTGTGTAAGTCTTCTGCATACACGGAATTTATTGAAAACCATGAAAGCAGAAAAACGAAAAACTTCTTCATGACAGGAATGCCTTATATCACACGGTTATGACATCCAGTTGTCGTCGCCATCATCCATTTTCACAAACACGTTATATTAATTAACAAATATGAATTATCTTAATTGACGCTTGCAATCAGCTATTCAGAGATATGTTTTGTCACATCGTGTTTTATTTTTGGTTATTTTTTATTATATTCATTTGCCAGTCAAGTCTCATGTATATGCATTCTAAAAAATGTGTTTTTTTCCACATTGAATATTAATGTTTACATTAAAAGAATGTGTTTTTTGTTCGTTAATATATTAACGAGTTTATAAAAATAATGATGGTATTTAAGTGAGGTTACGGTGAGCAAATTACTCGGTGTGATCAAAGCAATTATTGGACAGGTCTATGTTGTTGAAGCCAATGGCACACAACGACTTGTTCATGAAGGCGACAGGATCTCTCTCGGTGAAGAAATTGTGACCGGTGCCGGCGGCGCGGTCAGTATCTCTCTACCTAACGGGCAGACGGTAGATATTGGGCGTAATAGCCACTGGGGAGAGCACGGGATACAGGTAAGCCATAATCCGAATCATGATGCCCAGGATATTGCCGCCGTACAAAAAGCCATCGCCGATGGTGCGGATCCGACGCAGATACTTGACGCGACCGCAGCGGGCAACGACGAACCGGTGCCGATGGAAGGTGGCGGTGGCGGTCACACGCGGGTTCAGCTTGAACTGACCGGGCAGGTGGTTGATCCTACTGCGGGTTTTGACACCAAGGGACTGGGTAGCCCAAACGGCGATATCAACCTGCCGGTGGCGGGGATCCTGTCCGGGTCTGCCAGTCTTTTCCCACCAGAAGTGACTATTGCGGAGTTTGCAGGCAACGACGGCTACATTAACAAGAATGAATTCCACCGGACGCATTTAAGCGGCACCAGTAACCAGAACCACGTCACGCTGACCTTCACCGATAGCCAAAAAAACACATTCACCGTCGATGTCCCTGTGAGGAACGGTCACTGGTTTATCGATACCGATCTGGGTGGATTACAGCCAGGGAACGTCACCGTGGTGGCAACGGCCACCGATGTGTCGGGTCGAACGGCACAAACTTTCGACAATGCGCTGATTGATATCACCGGCCCACGCATCGATATTACGGTAGATAACGTCACGCCAGACAACCTGATTAACTACGAAGAATCTCTCCATACGCAAACCATCATCCATGGGCATGTAGGCGGCGACGCCAAACCTGGCGATATCGTGACCTTACTGGTCGATGGCAAAGAATATACCGGCATTGTGACCGATCCTGGCAATGGCCCGCTGACGTATAACATCCCGGTATTAACTCACGGGTTGCTGAATGACCCAACTTTCCACGCCACGTTAACGTCAACCGATGATGCCGGGAATACCACGACTGTTTCTACGGAGCATCATGTCGAGAGCGATCTGCTGGCACAGAATGCTGTGACCATCGAGACAGTGGCGAATGATGATGTTGTTAACGCCAGTGAAAACCGCATGCCAACGCTGATTACCGGCGTCGCCAGTGGCGATGCCAAAGCGGGCGATCCGGTGACGTTGACTGTTCAGGGAAAAGAATTCCACGGCACGGTTTTCGACGATCATGGTCAACTCCGGTACGAAATTGAGGTGCCAAGGGGAACGCTTAAAGAAGGCGTCAATGATGTGCAGGTGAAGGTGGTTAGCCATGATGATGTGGGTAACGAAGCGACTGCCGTCACACACAAAAACGTGGTGCTGGACACCGTGGCGGCGAACGCCATCAGCATCGACACCGTGGCAGATGACAACACTGTCAACCGCAGTGAGTCCCGTATGCCGACGCTGATTTCTGGCGCAGTGACCGGGGATGCGCAGCCGGGTGACCCGGTGGCGGTGCAGGTGAACGGCCAGACCTTCAACGGCGTGGTGGTCACCGATGAACACGGGGCGCTGCGCTATAACGTGGCGGTACCGACCTCCGCCCTCCACGAAGGCCGCAACGACGTGCAGGTCACCGTCACCGGCGTGGATACGGCAGGCAACACCGCGGTGGCGGTGCAGAACACCACGGTGACGCTGGATACCCAGGCGGCGGATGCCATCAGCATCGACACCGTGGCAGATGACAACACCGTCAACCGCAGTGAGTCCCGTATGCCGACGCTGATTTCTGGCGCGGTAACCGGGGATGCGCAGCCGGGTGACCCGGTGGCGGTGCAGGTGAACGGCCAGACCTTCAACGGTGTGGTGGTGACCGACGAACACGGGGCGCTGCGCTATCACGTGGCGGTGCCGACCTCCGCCCTCCACGAAGGCCGCAACGACGTGCAGGTCACTGTCACCGGCGTGGATACGGCAGGCAACACCGCGGTGGCGGTGCAGAACACCACGGTGACGCTGGATACCCAGGCGGCAAACGCCATCAGCATCGACACCGTGGCAGATGACAACACCGTCAACCGCAGCGAGTCCCGGATGCCGACGCTGATTTCTGGCGCGGTAACCGGGGACGCGCAGCCGGGTGACCCGGTGGCAGTGCAGGTGAACGGCCAGACCTTCAACGGCGTGGTGGTCACCGACGAACACGGGGCGCTGCGCTATCACGTGGCGGTGCCGACCTCAGCCCTCCACGAAGGGCGCAACGACGTGCAGGTCACCGTCACCGGCGTCGATACGGCAGGCAACACCGCGGTGGCGGTGCAGAACACCACGGTGACGCTGGATACCGTGGCGGAAAACGCCATCAGTATTGATACGGTGGCGGATGACAATATCGTCAACCGCAGCGAGTCCCGTATGCCGACGCTGATTTCTGGTGCGGTGACCGGGGATGCGCAGCCGGGTGACCCGGTGGCGGTGCAGGTGAACGGCCAGACCTTCAACGGCGTGGTGGTGACTGATGAACACGGGGCGCT